>DASVAJ010000072.1:0-44763 GCA_036376415.1 Terriglobales bacterium | reverse complement strand
CGTGCGATCCAGGAACTGCTGGGACACGAACGCTTATCGACGACGCAGCGATACACCCAGCTGTCGATGAAACATCTGCTGAGCGTGTATGACCAGACGCACCCGCGGGCGAAGTGAGGCTGTTTATCCTGGCACTCGGGCCAACTGCCCGGCGTGGAGGGGCTTGAACAAATCCAAAATGCGAGGAACATGAGGTAGCAGGTCGCGAAGCCTGCTGGACTTGCTCCGGATGACAACCATCGCCTGCTTGCGCGGCCTCAGGTTCTGCTGGTATTCGATACCTTGGTCCAGGGTGATCAGAGCGTCAAGATCAGCTTCTTCTGCGAGCTGCAAGAGTTCGCCATTTTTCTTTCCAGCGAAACCGGCCTCCGGCACAGTATGGCATTCATGGCCGATGAAAGTGCGTTTGAGCTTTCGTGGAATGACTCGTCGAGAAGCAGTCTCATCCTAGTTGGCTGAGAAGGAGTTCTTTTGCGTGCTCAAGAGCCTTCACTGCTGCGTCGCGAGCAACTGTCGGAAAGTCATCGAGGAACTCATCCAACGTCTGTCCAGCTTCGATAGTCGAGCAAGTTCTGGAATGGAACGCATGTGCCCTGGAAGACAGGCGTTCCTCCAAGCACCTCAGGATCTTTGGCGATAATGCTGTTCAGCATCCGGCCCTTCTACGTTTTAGATCATAACTCATAGGCGACAGCGCTCAACGGCTAACCCGTGTGCTCCTTACCCTGTCCCCGCAGTTCCTCCCACATTTCCACCACTCTCGCCTTCAGTTCCGCCGTGAGCTTCGCATACGCCTCTTCCGAAGCTTCCGTTTCCGGCAGAGGCTTCAGCGGCTTGCCGATTTTCATGCTGACCGGCGCGAATCTCTGGAACGACTTCCCCCGCGGCCATGACTGGTAAAGACCATCTACAGCCACGGGCACAATTGGAACTTGTAGATGAATGGACAGAATCGCCGCGCCTTTCTTAAAGATCTTCGGCGTGCCGTCAATACTTCGCTCGCCTTCGGGATAGAGGATCAGGCCCAGGCCATGCCGCAGGCCGTAAGCTCCGGCGCGCATGGCGGGAATGAGATTGGCATCAGGATCGACCACCACCACCCGCATGATTCTCGCCACCATCAGCATCAACCCTGAGCCGAAAATTTCACTCGTCCCCACAGCAAACAGCCTCCGCAACACGCGCAGCGGCAACGCCGCCAACAGCATGACCGGATCGACAAAGCTTTGGTGGTTCGAGCAAAGCAGGTACGCTCCGCTGCCCGGCAGGTTTTCCATGCCCTCGATATGAATGCCCGAACGAAGCTGCCAGATGAGCTTCAACATGTGCGCCAGCGTGTAAATCAAGCGGTCGACCACCGGGCGCGGCTTAAGAATTCGCAGCGTTGCCGGATCGCTCGGATCTTCGCGCAAGACCGAACTCCACCCCGCAAACGCCTGTGTGGGTCGGACATGCTTGTCCGATCCGGCAATTGCAGTGGCACTTTGGCTGACCGCATCCACCAATTCACGAACCGTATAAATATCCGCAAGCCGCGACTCATCGACGCCGCCCCCGAGTTGCTGTTCCAGCGCCACCAGCAACTCAACCCGCCGCATGGAATCCAGCCCAAGGTCGAGTTCGAGATTATCTCCCGGGCGAAGCGTCTGCGGCTTTGTGGTCGCATATTCGCGAACCACTTTCAACCCGCGCTGCACATCCGGTTTCTCCAGCCATGCCTTCTCTTCTGCCGTAAGCGGCTTCGAGACGCTCCGTTCTCCGCCGGTGTCGCCTCCTTTCCCCGCTCCAGCCATCTTCTCGATTTCGAATCGCTTCAGCTTCCGTGTGGTCGTGCGCGGAAGATCCTGCTGCCATATTTCATAACCGCTGATGCGCTTGGTGGAAGCCAGCTTGGCCGAGAGTCCCTCCACGTCAAAGCGGATCACCTCTTTCGCGTTGACCACTTTTCTTTGCCGCAGCACCTCGAAATTCGGCACGATGACCGCGTAAAGCTTGTCGTTTCCCGCCTCGCCTTCAATGCCCATCACGCACAGTTCCTTGATAAAGGGCGACTGCAGGTAATGCCCCTCAATTTCCTCGGGGTAGACATTCTTGCCATTGGAAAGGATGATTACTTCCTTCTTTCGCCCAGTGATGAAAAGGTGGCCGCCTTCATCGAAATACCCGAGATCGCCGGTGTAGAACCAGCCATCTTTCAGCACTTCGGCAGTTGCGTCCGGGCGGTTCCAGTATCCCTTCATGAGAATCGGAGCGCGAATGACGATCTCGCCGCTGGCAGGAGAGCCATCATCGGAAGCCTGCGCATCCACAATCTTCGCTTCCACGCCCTTCAGCGGCTTGCCCACTGAGCCAATGACGTTGTCGTCCACTGAGTTCACGAACGTGCCGCCGCACGTTTCCGTGAGTCCGTAGGCCTGTAGAACATCAATTCCCAGCGAGTAGAAGTCGCGCCCAATCCGCGGATCAAAGCGCGAACCGCCAGTAACCAGGTAGCGCATACGCTTGCCGAACAGCGCGTGAATTTTCCGAAAGAATAGGGGGCCCGGATTCATTCCCATACGGCGCGCCCCGACGGTCATGCGCCGCATGGCTCGAAAAGCCAGCCGGGTGAGTGCTCCTTTTTTCGCGACCTCTTTGAAAATACGTTCGTGAATCAAATAAAAAAACTGCGGCACGACCGCAAAGGCGGTGATCTGCCGCTGGCTCAGCGCCCGCAGCAACTCGGTCGTGTTGAGAGTCGAAAGATAGACCACTCGTGCCCCGGCCACCAGCGGCAGAAGCAGGTTCGCCATTTGCGAGAGCACGTGAAACAGGGGGAGGACGCCAAGGATGGCGTCGCCCGGCCCAATGTGCGCCCACGCGAACACCGCCTCCGCTTCCGCCAGCAGGTTGGCATGCGTAAGCATGACGCCCTTGGGATCGGCGGTCGTGCCGGAGGTATAGAGCAGGGAAGCGAGATCGCCGGGATTACGACGGACCGGAGTAAAGGTGCCCGCTTGCCGGGAGAGGATGCCCTCAAAATCTGCAATGATTGGAGCCATCTCGGTCCCTGCTGCTCCGGCAGCCGCTGGCGGTACGTCCAGTATTATTAACTGGACCTGTGTCCCACGGACCGCTCCCTTGGCAATCTCGAGGTGTTGGGAGTCGCATACCAGCAGGGAAGCGCCGCTGTTGCCCAGTAGCTTCGCTACCTGGTCGGCGTGATAGGCCGTATCCAGCGGCACCGCCGTCCCGCCCGCGGCAATGATTCCCAGGTAAGCTGCCACCCAGCGCGGATGATTATCGGCAAGGATGGCGATCCGCTCCCCGGGCGGCATGGCGTTGTCGGCCAGCCATGCTCCAAGGCTTTCAGCCATGTGCCGAAGTTCAGCGTAGCTGTAGCTTTCCAGGCCGTCGGGCTTCTGAACCTCAACCGCGATGTTGCCGGGCCAGCGCTGCGCATTCTCGACGAAGCGGTCGTAGAAGGTGGGCATCAGTTGGCGGAAATATACCGCAAAACCTCTTTCGCTGCCGACCCAAGTCGTGGCGGAGAGCCCCTCTTCGCGCGGCTGCAATCCCAGCGCTTGCTATTGATTGACTCCGCTATCGCTTCAGAGTAGATTAACTCGACCGAAGAGCATCCTGCCCGCTTAGTCTCAGTCCTGAGAGTTTCAGTAGAAAACACATTTCTGGGGAGGCAAGAACCATGAGTGCATCCACGGCAGCGGTCACTGCCAGGGTCCCGGTTGCAAGGGAGCGGATGGAGCGTCTGTTTTATCTTCTGTCGGGCTGCCTGCTGCTGGGTATTGTTGCCCTGGGATTTCAGCACTTCTATCTGCACGGGCGTGCCAGTGACGGCGGGCCGGTTACGCAGCGCATCGCTCCACTGGTATTTCTTCACGGAATTGCCATGTCGGCCTGGATCATAGCCTTCGTGGTGCAATCCAGTCTGATTGTGCGCGGCAACCGCAAGTTGCACATGTCCCTGGGCGTGGCTGGCGCCGTGCTCGCCGCGTTTCTCTTCGTCATTGGAGTAACCACCGCGATTGCTTCCGTCCATTACAATCCCGAAAGCTACAGGCAGATCTGGGGCGCCCGCCGCTTCTTGAGTTTCATGCTGACGAACATCGCAGGGTTTGGTGTGCTAGCCGGAGTCGGACTGATCTACAGGCGCCGACCCGAAATTCACCGCCCCATGATGCTTCTAGCTACTCTGTTTGTAGCCGGCCCGGCTGGGTTTTTCCGCATCCCGCTCATTAGCGGCCCCATTATGGGGATGATCCACACGATGATTGCGCCGTGGGTGCCTATGCTGATTGTGGGTGCCATGCTGGTCGTGATCAAGCTGGTGATGACTGGATCCTGGGACCGATATTTCGCCGCTGGGTTCGCCGGAGTCGTGCTTGCCTGCCTCGTCCAGTTCGTGGTCGGCAATAGCGCCTGGTGGTATCACGTTGCGGGTTGGGTCACCGCCTGACGGCATACAGCGCCTTCCGCGACGGCGATCGCCTGGGCGGAGTTGTGGCCTATAACACGTTCCCGCTCAGCGACTAACATCTTTCTGGCGCATCTAATATGCTAGGCTCTAGCTAGGGCAATACTGCCCTCGCGCGCGATTTTCTGACCACTGGCAACAGACCACTGGACAACTGGGGTTCTCCGATTTGATCAATACGTTATTAGGCAAGGTTTTTGGCACCAAGAACGAGCGCGAAGTGAAGCGCCTGCTGCCGCGGGTGCAGGCGATTGCCGCGCTCGAACCCGAGATGCAGAAGCTCTCGGACGAACAACTGCGAGCCAAAACCGACGAGTTCCGCAAGAAGATCCAGGAGCGCCTGGGCCAGATCGCCGACGAGCCGGATGCCGATCTCGACCGCCAAAAAGAGATTGATGCCGAGCGCCTCAAAGCCACCAACGAAGTTCTCGACGAGATCCTCGAAGAGGCCTTTGCCGTGGTTCGCGAGGCCGGCCGCCGCGTCCTGAACATGCGCCATTTCGACGTGCAGTTGATCGGCGGCATGGTTCTGCACCAGGGCAAGATTTCCGAAATGAAGACCGGAGAAGGTAAAACGCTGGTTGCCACCCTCCCGGTTTACTTGAACGCCCTCAGCGGACGCGGGGTTCACGTCGTCACCGTAAACGACTATCTCGCCAAGCGCGACTCGGAATGGATGGGCCAGCTCTACCGTTTCCTCGGCCTGAGCGTGGGCGTCATTATCCACGATCTCGATGACCAGGAGCGGCGCGACGCTTACGCCGCCGACGTCACTTACGGCACCAATAACGAGTTCGGCTTCGATTACCTGCGCGACAACATGAAGTTCGACCTCAAGGAATGCGTGCAGCGCGGGCACAATTTTTCTATCGTCGACGAAGTCGACTCTATCCTCATCGACGAAGCTCGCACGCCGCTCATCATCTCCGGCGCCAGCGAGGAATCCACGGATAAATACGCCAAGGTGGACCGCATTATTCCTCGGCTGGAGAAAGGGGAAGAGCTGTCGCAGCAGGAAGCACGCAAGCTTCTGGAATCGGACAAGCTTGGAACGCGGGAAAGAGAGGAAGTCCTGGAGTCGCTCTCCGAAGTTGGCGATGATCCGCAGCGCCAGATTCTGACCGGCGACTTCGCTGTCGATGAAAAGCACCGCAGCATCACGGTCACCGATAAAGGCTGGGAAAAAATCGAAGGCCTGCTCGGCATCGGCAACGTTGCCGATCCGGAAAACTGGGCGCTGAAGCATCACGTGGAGACTGCCATTAAGGCCCACGCTCTGTATCGCCGCGATGTCGAATACGTGGTGAAAGATGGGGAAGTCATCATCGTTGATGAATTCACCGGCCGTTTAATGCCCGGGCGCCGCTGGTCCGATGGGCTGCACCAGGCGGTCGAAGCCAAAGAAGGGGTCAAGATCGAGCGCGAAAACCAGACGCTCGCGACCATCACCTTCCAGAATTATTTCCGCATGTACAAAAAGCTGGCTGGCATGACCGGTACCGCGGAAACCGAAGCCACGGAGTTTGGTAAGATCTACAGCCTTGACGTCGTCGTCATACCGACCAACAAGCCGCTGCTGCGCGTCGAAAATCCCGACCTGGTCTACCGCAGCGAAAAAGAAAAATACTTTGCGGCCGCCGATGAAATTCAAAAGCTGAACCAGACGGGCCAGCCGGTATTGGTCGGCACCACCTCCATCGAGAAATCCGAACGCCTTTCCGATCTGCTCAAGAAGAAGGGCATCAAGCATTATGTGTTGAATGCCAAGCAGCACGAGAAAGAAGCCGAAATTGTCGCCCAGGCTGGCCGCAAAGGCATGGTTACGATTGCTACCAACATGGCCGGCCGCGGCACCGACATTCTGCTCGGCGGCAATGCCGAGTTCATGGCCAAGCAGGAGTGCGTGAAGAAAGGCGTCGCCCAACCTCTGCGCGCGGCGCAAGGCAAAATCCGCACCAACGTGGATGAGACCCAGAACACGGTCTGGTACTACGCCGGAAACGAATACGCGGTTCCCATCGAGCAGTGGAACGAGGCGTTCCAGCGCTACAAGAAGCTGACCGATGCGGAACATGTTGACGTGATCAACGCCGGCGGCCTGTTCATTCTCGGCACCGAGCGCCACGAAGCCCGCCGCATTGACAATCAGCTTCGCGGACGCGCCGGCCGCCAGGGCGATCCCGGCGCTTCCCGGTTCTATCTTTCGATCGAAGACGATCTCATGCGCATCTTCGCGAAAGATTGGGTGGCCACGCTGCTTCAGAAGAGCATGGTGGAGAACGAGCCCATCGAATCGCGCCTGGTCAGCCGGCGAATTGAAAAAGCGCAGGAAGCCGTTGAAGCTCAGCACTTCGAGGCCCGCAAACACCTGCTCGAGTACGACGACGTGATGAACAAACAGCGCGAGGCCGTTTACGGCCTGCGCCGCCGCCTGCTGGAAGGCGTTGATCAGAAAGATCTCATCCTGGAAGATTACGTCGCGGGAATTCTCAGCGACCTGCTCGAGCAATTCGTTCCGGTCAAAGCGCATCCTGCGGACTGGGACATCAAGGGTCTGAAAGACGCCATCTTCACCCGCTTCGGCGTCGATATCCTCGCCGAAGGCATCAAGCCGGAGACACTGAATCGCCAGGAACTGGGCGACGCGGTTTTCGACAAGCTCAAGCAGCGTTATGAAGCCAAGGAAAAGCTGATTGGTTCCGATGCCATGCGCTATCACGAGCGCATGATCATGTTGAGCGTCATCGACCAGCAATGGAAAGACCACCTGCTGAACATGGATCACCTGAAGGAGGGCATCGGGCTCCGAGGTTACGGACAGAAGGATCCATTAGTCGAATACAAGCGCGAGTCCTTCGACATGTTCGAAGACATGATGACGCGCTTCCAGGAAGATACCGTCCGGTATCTCTACCTGATGCAAATCATCACGCGCGGCGAGCCCCTTCCGGTTGCTTCCGCGCCAAGCGATGGCGAGGATAGCCCAGCCGGAGGGCCCGTTGTCCATGCAGGGGATGGCAATGGCCACCGCCCGCCACGCCAGGTTGCAACCTCGGTGGACGATCTCGAAGAAGCCTTCCAGCGCAAGAAGCGCCGCGAACTCGAGCAGGCCCGCATGGCCGGTGCAGGCGACCGCCAACCTGTCCAGCAGGTAGTCCGCAGCGGCGCCAAGATCGGCCGCAACGATCCCTGCCCCTGCGGTTCCGGCAAGAAATACAAGAAGTGCTGCGGCGCCCAGGCATGAGTGACGCGAGTTCAATGGCCGCCAGTCCGTGTGGAATACAATAGAAGCCGTGAAGCAGCCGATCTGCTGAAACGCGCTCTCTCCCTGCCCAGTGAAGAGAGAGCCGCTCTTGCCAACTCGCTTCTTGACAGCCTCGGGCCAAGTGATGCTTCCGTCGACGAAGCTTGGGATCGAGAAGTGGAACGACGAATGGAAGATCTGCGCGCTAGCAGAGCTGTGACCGTACCTTGGGAAGAGTTGCGGCGGCAGCTTCTCGCCATGGTTGATGGCCGTTAAAGTCGAATACTACGAAGGCGCAGCTCACGACCTGAGGCGAGCGCTCCAGTGGTATCGACAGTTTAATCGCAGCTGTCGATTTGATCGACGAACTTGATCGGGCTGTCGCCACGATTAGCGCCGCACCGCAGCGTTGGCCGCGAGGGGAGAGGAATACAAGGCATTTTCTCCTCTGGCGTTTTCCCTTCACCATCATCTATTCCCACGATGAGTCGGTTATCACCATTTGGGCAGTAGCGCACGCCAGCCGCCATCCAGAGTATTGGAAGAAGCGGCTTGCAGATGAATGAGGCGGACGCGAGTTAGTGTGCCCGCACCATGAACGCCTTCACTACCACATCATTCGGCTGCTCACCTGCTGGAATCAGCGTAAACAGCCCGTAATCCCCAGTCTCCGGCTTTTTCGGCCTGCGCTTTTGAATAACCGTCACATCGCCCGACTTAGAATCCAGCACCAGCAAGTTGTTCTGGCTCTGCGAAAGCGCCAGCGCGTCGGGCGCATCGCCCGTGGGCAGCGACGCAATGACTTTGCCGTAATCGATATCGTAAACGGCCACGGAATTTGACCCGAAGTTGCTCACATACAGCCGCGAATTGTCATTCGAAACCACTCCATGCGACGGATGGGTTCCGATCAGATAGCTGGCGCTCACCTCGTCGGTCGTCGTCTCGATAATCGAGATGCTGTCCGAATCGAAGTTACACACAATCAACTCGCCTCCATCCGGCTTCAGCGCCAGGCTGACCGGTGTTTTTCCCACGTCCAGCAAAGCGAGCAATTTGTCATTCCGCAAATCAATAGATGCGACCTGCGCCGATCCCGAACAGGCCACAAACGCCTTGCTGTTATCCGGCAGGATGGCAATGTCGGTTGGCTCGTGACAGATCGGAATGGTGCTGCGCACTAAGGACCTGTCCGCATCAATCAGCGACACGGAGTCGCTTGCCCGGTTGCTGACCACGACGGTTTTTCCATCCG
Organism: Terriglobales bacterium; assembly: GCA_036376415.1. Lineage (GTDB taxonomy): Bacteria > Acidobacteriota > Terriglobia > Terriglobales > Acidobacteriaceae > Gp1-AA145. Next base: position 35,790 of record DASVAJ010000072.1, on the reverse strand, counting down.
GCGAAACCCGCGCCATGCCAGGGCCGTTGCCTACCCGAACCGTAGCCACGACTTTGCGCCTATCGACATCAATGACCGACACATTCGCGGACCCGGAGTTTGCCACGTACGCCCGCTTTCCATCGCCAGAAACGTCGATGTAATACGGTGCTCCGTGCACGCCAATCGTCCCCACGATGGCATTGCGCTCGGCGTCGACCACGCTCACATTCGCCGAGCCGGTATTCACCACGTACACTTCGTTTCGCTTGCGATTGGCTGCCAGGCCGGTTGGGTCCTGCCCGACGTGCAGGGTGTGCGCCAGGCGCAGGGTGCGCAGGTCGATTACCGAAACCGTATCGTTTTTTCCATTGGTGATGTAGGCGTATTCGCGATAAGCGGGATCAAAGTCCGCGATGCTGCGCTGGTGGAAGTACCACCAGCCGAGCGCCGACCCCAGCGCAAGCGCAATGACGGTGAGCAGAAGTTTCCGCAAGGAAGTTCAGCAACGAACAGAAGAGGGTACCAGAAGCTGCTCTCTGAGTTCTTGCGGACCCCGTTCTGGCGACCCTATCCAGACGGACTCGGCCCGAAGTCGAAGTCCAACTGCTACTTTCACGCAATTTCTGCGTTAGAAGGGCCGGTAACAGGGGTACAATGGGGTCCTTTTTGCGCAAGCCTGTCGCAGAAAGATAGCGCCTGGATAGCATTCCACCCAAAGCGCCTTAGGGGAGGTGAACCATGCCAGGGTTCTGTGTGAACTGTGGCGCGCCATTGACAGGCGCATTTTGCGTCAAATGCGGCACGCGAGTTCAAGGCAGCGGTGCCCTATCTCAACCTTCTCCCGCCGTCTCACCGCCGCCTCCAGTCCAGTCCGCCCCAACATCGACGGGCGCCGGAGTCGGCAAGGCGCTCTTCGTCGTGGGCGCCGTGCTGGTTGGCCTTTTTGTCCTTGGGATTGCAGGCGCCTTTTACGGCTTGCATTTGGTCAAGCACAGGTTGTCCGGGTATGCCTCCACCGTGAGCGGTGGGGGGAGCGGGATGGTCACCGTAAGCAAGGGTAATAGCTGCCGCTTGCTCTCTGCGGCGGATCTTCAGCAGATCCTTGGCGTGCAAATCGAGCGAAGCTCCGAGATTGTAGATGGCGACACACCGGGTTGTGCTTATTACACCAACCAGGCGGCCTTCAATCAACTGCAACGCATGGCTGCGGAATTTGCCAAAAAACAGGCCGAGGCGGCCAACAACCGGCCGGGTCCGAAGCCGAACAATTTGCCGGCGTTGCTCAAGAACGCCAATGACATGGAGGGGGTCGTCAAAACCCTCGGCCTCAGCCAGCCTTCCCCAGATGGCCAGGTGTTTTCGTTTACTGTGCAGCGCAATGCGGGGCCCGACGCTTGGGCGGGCGCGCGTCTGGTTCAGGCCGCCATCCCTGGATTCGAGGAGGTTAAGGGCGTGGGGGACCGCGCCATGATCGGCGCTTTCGGCCACGCTTTCTATGTACAAAAGGGTGGCACCATCCTTTATCTCAACACGATGTTAGTACCCGATGCCCGCACTCGCGGAATAGAACTTGGGAACAAGATCCTTTCCGGCCTTTAGCGGTCGTCGAATCGATTTTTTGTAGTGACAGTTTGCAAAAAACGAGTAGCATTTGTGCGGCCCGGAGCCGGCACAAAAAGGAGACACTCACATGGCATTCTGTGCGAATTGCGGTGCGGCAGTGACGGATGGAGGGACCTTCTGCGCAAGTTGCGGCAAGCCTGTTGCGGCGGCGCAGCCCGCTGCAGTCACATCGAGTGGGGCGGCGGCCCAACCAGCGCTGGTGACGTCGCAGCCAGCGAGCGGAGCGATGGCCTCCAACATTGCGGGGGCGCTGGCCTACGTGCTCGGCTTCATTACAGGGATCATCTTCCTGGTGCTCGAGCCCTATAAGCGCGATCCCTTTGTGCGCTTCCACGCCATGCAGTCGATCCTGTTCAGCGCCGCTTGTATTGTGTTCAGCATCGCGTGGAGCATTTTGGTCGATATCCTGATCAACATCACGGCCTGGATGGCGGTGGCCCTGACGCCGATCGGGCTGGTGATCTCACTGGGATTCTTTTTGTTCTGGCTCTTCCTGATGTATCAGGCGTACAGCAATCGCCAGTTCCGGATCCCGGTGATTGGAGCGATTGCGGCGAAGCAGGTGGGTCAATAGCAAGCAACCACCGCCGCAGACCAACCGAGAGCGGCCCGCTTTGGCCATGATGCAGGCGCGACTCCGCTATCAGGACAGGTGATGAAAGTTTATTGTAGCTCTTCCATCACCTGTTCCAGCACCTCGCGCCCCGGCCGAACCACCGACTGGGGAAGCGTAGCCAAAGGCTCATCCGTGAGGTGAATCATGTCCAGGAAAGTGGGCGCATCCGGGTCCACGAACAGGACGCCCGTCAGCATCTCGCCGTCTTTTTTGGCCTCATTCAGGCGGGTGACGGCCCGAATCCTGTCCGTCGGATCATAGTCTTCTTCAATTTTCCGCAGGCGCAGCCGCGATCCATCATGCATCGAGACTTCCAGCGTTGTGCCGGGATCGTAATCGACGTGCATGTCCTCGAAGTGGGGGATGAAGTTGATCTCCTGCAATGGCTCGTCGTGGTCCTTCATGTACTTGTAGGACTTCGTCGAACCCTCGTGGTCATTGAACGTGACGCAGGGAGACACGACGTCCAGCATGGCCGTGCCCCGGTGCGCGATGGCGGCCTTTAGCATGGCGTGCAATTGCCGCTTATCGCCGGAGAAGGACCTCCCCACAAAAGTCGCGCCCAGCGAGATGGCCAGCTCGCACGTATCGATTGGCGGAAGCTCATTGATGACGCCGGTCTTCAGCTTCGAGCCGATGTCCGCAGTCGCAGAGAATTGGCCCTTGGTCAAACCGTAAACGCCGTTGTCTTCGATGATGTAGATGATGGGCAGATTGCGGCGCATGAGGTGCACGAATTGCCCGATGCCGATCGACGCCGTGTCGCCATCGCCGCTCACCCCCAGGGCCATCAGGCTTTGATTCGCCAGCACCGCACCCGTGGCGACCGACGGCATGCGTCCGTGGACTGCGTTGAAAGCGTGAGCGCGGTTGAGGAAATACGCCGGGCTCTTCGATGAACACCCGATCCCGCTCAGCTTGGCCACGCGCTCCGGTTGCACTCCCATCTCAAACAGCGCGTCGATGATGCGCTCCGAGATCGCGTTGTGGCCGCAGCCTGCGCACAGCGTGCTCTTGCCGCCGCGATAATCAATGACCGAAAGGCCCAGCCGGTTGCTCTTGGATGGGGTTGGTGTGGTGGCCATTATTTTCCCTCCCGCGCGGCGATGTCATCAGTGACCGAGCGTGCATCCAGCGGCAGCCCATCCAGCCGCGCCACGCTGCGCAGCTTCGGGACCAGTTCGTTGTCCAAGTCCAGCTTGAGCAGCGCCAGCATCTGACCATCACGGTTTTGTTCGACCACGTATACCCGCTGGTGCGAACGCACGAACTCCGCAATCTCGTGGGCAAACGGATAGGCTCGAATCCGCAAGTAGTCGGTTGCAATCTTGTGCTCATCCCGCAATTGATCGCGCGCCTCGATCATCGCCCAGTGCGAGCTGCCGAAAGCGATGATCCCAACCTCGGCATTCGGCATGCTATGGACAATGGGTGCCGGGACTGTGGAACGCGCATGTTCAAATTTGCGGTTCAGCCGCTGCATGTTGCCTTCATAATCCTCCGGCTTCTCACTGTAGTGCGCGTTGGCATCATGTCCGCTGCCGCGGGTGAAATAGGCCGCGGCAGGATGCTCGGTTCCAGGCAGTGTGCGGTAGCCGATTCCATCGCCATCCACGTCCTTGTAGCGGGCGAAGCTACCCAGCCGGTCAAGGTCCGCTTTCGCCAAAACCTTGCCGCGTTCAATCGGCTTCTCCGGATACGGGAACGGCTCCGACATCCAGTTATTCATGCCGACGTCCAGGTCCGACATGACGAAGACAATCGTCTGATACTCCTCGGCCAGGTTGAACGCGTCCATTGCCATCTCAAAGCACTCGCGCGGCGAGGCAGGGAAGAGCATGATGTGCTTGGTGTCGCCGTGCGAAATGAAGGCAGTCGAAAGAATGTCTCCCTGCGACGTGCGGGTCGGCAACCCGGTCGACGGTCCCACGCGCTGAATGTCCCAGACCACGGCGGGAATTTCGGCGTAATAAGCGAGACCTGCGAACTCGGACATCAGGGAAATGCCCGGCCCGGAGGTTGTAGTCATGGCGCGCGCACCCGCCCACGCCGCGCCCACCACCATCCCGATCGCTGCCAGTTCGTCTTCGGCCTGGACCACCGCGAACGTGGCCTTGCCATCGGGCCCGATGCGGAAGCGCCGGAAGTACTCGATCATCCCCTCCGCCAGTGATGAGGAAGGCGTAATCGGGTACCAGCTCAGAACCGTGCAGCCGGCAAAAACGCAGCCCAAAGCCGAAGCCGAATTTCCGTCGACGATGATCTTGCCCTGGTTTTTATCCATGCGCTGGATGCGGTAAGGGTCACGTTTCGTCAGGCTTGCGCCGGCGTAGTCAAATCCAGCCTGCGCCGCGGCAAAATTCAGATTCGCGGCTTTCACCTTTTTCGCAAACTGCTTGCGCAGCGCCTTTTCCACCTCGGCCATGTCGATGTCGAGCAGCTTGGCCACCACCCCGACATAAATCATGTTCTTGACCAGCTTGCGCAGCTTGGCCTCGGGACAGACGCTTGCGACCAGTTTGTCGTAGGGCACCGAGTAGTAAATCAGGTCATCGCGCAGCGAGGTCAGATTGAGAGGCTCGTCATAGAGAACGACCGCGCCCGCATCCAGCGCCATGACATCGGCACGCGAGGTTTCCGGGTTCATGGCGACCAGGAAATCAATTTCCTTCTTGCGCGCGATGTAGCCGTCTTTATTGGCGCGAATCGTGTACCAGGTCGGCAGGCCGGCAATGTTCGAGGGGAAAAGGTTTTTCCCTGAAACCGGCACGCCCATTTGGAAAATGCTTCGGAGAAGTACGGTATTAGAGCTTTGCGAACCGCTGCCGTTCACCGTAGCGACCTGTATGCTCATGTCGTTGACGACCGGAGCACGCGCAGCCCGCCCGGTGGACTCATGCAGCCCAACGTCGGTTGTAGCCATTAATTTAGAACGTCCTTCCTGCCATGCAAAAACGTTTCACCCGCACCCACGCGATCAAGATGGACGGGAATACTGAAATTATACGGCAGGGACGGTAGGAGAGTAACCGGCTCGAAGCTGGGTGTGACCCAAAAAACACCGGCCGGCTTTCCAGCGTAATTCCTTTGTGGCAAGGGAGCCGAGGGAGTCCGCCACCATGGTTCGCGCCACCAAGGAACTCCTTCGTGTCCTTAGCGGTAATTAGAGCTGCATGGGAGTGGCAATCAACTGTCCCGCTTCGAGGGCGTGGACCCTCGCCCTAACCCAGCGATTGGCCTCGTGCCGGCCAGCCAGCTGCATGGCGAGGTAATTGTCGGTAAGGGCGGCCGTGTGATGGGAGCGGCCGCACTCCGATGCCAGCGTGATCGCCTCCACCTCCCGCCCCACAAACCAGCGCATGAACGCAAGCTTTTTGTCTGCAGCCAATTCGCGCAGATGGCGGTTGCGCTCGCGCGCAATGTGCATGGGCACCTGATCAGGCATGCTCGCTGCCGGTGTTCCCGGCCGCGCAGAAAACGTAAACACATGCAGATACGTCAAGGGTAGTGCTTCGATCATGCGCCGCGTGTCTTCGAACTCAGCGTCGGTTTCACCGGGAAAGCCGACCATCACATCCGCGCCAATGGCCGCCGTCGGCATGGCCGCGCGGATTCTCTCAACCTTCTCGCGATAGTGCCACGGGCGATACTTGCGATGCATGCGCCGCAGCACCGCGTCGCTGCCCGATTGCATGGGCACATGTGCGTGTTTGGCAATGCGGGGACAGTCCGCCATCAGGCGGATCAACGAGTTGCTCCAGTCCATGGGCTCAACTGAAGAAATGCGCAACTTCTGCAGGCGGGTGCGATCGAGAATCGCTCTGGTCAGATCCTCCAAGGTCGGCGGGCGAGAACCAGGCAGGTCCCGCCCCCAGCGCCCGAGGTTGATGCCGGAAATCACCACTTCGCGATAGCCCGCCGCACACAGTTGATCGACTTGATGAATGACTTCGTCCAGCGGCAAGGACCGGCTCCGGCCCCGAAGCGAGGGAATGATGCAGAAAGAGCAGCGGTTTCCGCAGCCGTCCTGAACCTTCAGGTTCGGCCGTGTACGCTCGTTGGCCGAATCGTACACGGGCGCGGCCAGCAGTTGAGTGTGGGCAAAAATGTCGGAGACAAAAATTGGGGCGGCGCCCTTAGCCAGTCTCCCCTCGAGATCCTGGGCAGCGGTGCCATCAACCTGAGTTTTCGCCAATGCCACCACCGGAAAAAAACAACCGGCAATACTGTTCCTTCCGGACTGTGCGGAGAGCGCAATCTGTGCCAGATTGTGCTTGTGAGAATTTCCCACGACGCACGAGACACCGCGGACGGCTGCAAGCTCGGCGGGCGCGCGTTGCGCATAGCAGCCGGTAACAATGATCTTGCACTCGGGATTGTCGCGTCGAATCCGCCGAATAGCAGCCCGGGCGTCCTGTTCGGCGGCGGCGGTTACCGCACAGGTGTTCAGGACCACCCACTGGGCGGTGCCTGGATCCCCGGATCGATCGAGTCCTCGGCTCCGGAACTGCTGCTCAATGGCCGCCCCGTCGGCCTGGGTAGCGCGGCAACCGAAATTTTCTACGTAAAACGTGGACACCGAACTATACTAGCGTAAATACTTCTCCGGATGTGCGAGCCGGGGTCGCAGCGCTTCGGAACGAGGTAGTAAGTAAATGAAACGCAGGATTCTCCTGGTCGACGACGATGTCACCGTGCTGCTGACGCTCAAGGCCGTACTGGAGTTGAATCAGTTCGAGGTGCAGACGGCGGCTTCAGCATCCGAGGCCGTGAAGAAGCTGGCTTCTGGAGTGTATGAGATGGTGATCACGGACTCGCGCATGGAGACAGACGACGCCGGCTTCCACGTGATCCGGGCGGCACGCCAACAGTCTTATCAGCCCGCAACCGCGCTGCTCACCGCCTACCCGCCTCGCAACCTGGATTGGAAGCGCAACGGCGTGCAGTCGCTGCTGGTGAAGCCGATCGGGACACAAGACCTGCTGCGGCAGATTGAGGCGCTGCTGATCCAGCAGCAGGATGCGAATCAATCCCTTGACCGCGGTAATTCTACGCGTGAGAACGGCACCGACAGCAAAGAGCGCAAAGCCAGCTAGGCGCGGCCGATCCGGGATCCGGCGCTAAGCAGCCTGCCGGCCCCGCTTACCCGTGCAACTCCATTACGCCGTCGCTGCCTGCCGTTTTTCCCGGAAACATTCCCGACAGAAGATCGGACGTCCCTGGGTGGGGCGGAAGGGCACCGTGGTTTCCTTACCGCATTGCGAGCAGATCGCGTGGGTTTCTACCCTGGTGTGGCCCGGACGGGGCGAGGGTTGACCAAGCACGGCGACGCGTTTTGCCTTGCACGGCTTACAGCGCTTCGGCTCGTTGCGGAACTGTTTATCGTGAAAAAATAGCTGTTCGCCCGCGGTGAAGACAAACTCCGTTCCGCAGTCAACGCACTTCAAAATCCTGTCCTGGAATTCCATTGCGAGCTCCTTCGGGCAGTGCGTCGCCGCGCCACTGGGAGTTGCGCAACCACGCCCTGTTTCCTCGCCCCCTGATTCGTATGTACCCTGGGTTCGGCCCGCCCGCACCGGGAAGTAATGCGGGGTACTGCTTACCAAAGCTCTGCCGGAAAGGAATGCGCGTCTGGTGCGCGCTTAGAAGACAGGGCCACAACGACGGGGTTGCGGCCCTTGGTCCTACTCCTGTTCTTTACGTTGTTTCTTGCGGCTGCGCTTTCGCGCCAAAGCCTCTTTCACCCGCTTCTTTTCGCCCGGCTTCAGGTAAAAAGAGTGGCGCTTTACCTCTTTGATAATGTCTTCTTGTTGCACCTTCCGCTTGAAGCGACGCAGGGCGTTTTCCAGCGATTCGCCTTCCTGCAATCTCACTTCCGCCAACGAAACTACACCCCCAAACCCGTCCCGTCTGGACTCGTCTGTTATTGCAAGTTAGCTAATTAAAGTCAAGCACTATATGGATTTTCTGTGGATTTGCTCTGGCTTTGCTGCTGGTCGAGTGTTCCATTTTCAGAACCCCAAACGCAGCGAAAACTGCAATTGCCTTGGCGCATAGGCATCCATGGCCTTCATGTAGTTCGTCGGCACCTGATAATACGCAGGGAAGTGGTTGATTCCAAGATGCTTAGTTCCAAAATTGAATTGCGCCGCATTGCTCATCAGTCCATCGTCAGTGATGTTGAATCGCCGGTTCAGCCGGTTCAGCAGGTTGAAGGATTCTGCGGTGAAGTCGAGCTTTACTCCGTTTCTCGAGAATAGCCTGCGGGATATCCTCAAGTCCGTGGTGGTGTAGTTCGGGCCTACGAACGAGTTTCGCCTCGCGCCGGGGATGCGATCGTTGCCGTAGTTCCCGTCCCGATTCGCGTCGCCAATCACCTCCGCATTAACCGGGCGTCCGCTGCCGGCCGTTACCACGCCCGAGGCCTTCCACCCCTTCGAAAGCTTGCCCGAGAAACCTTGTCCCCCATTCAGCGCACGCACCTCATAAATCCACGAGAAGACAAAGCGGTTCCGCTGATCGGTGACGCTATTGCCGCGCTCCGAAGCGGGAGAATAGGAATTCTGCACGGTAGCCGGCCGGCCTGCCACCAGCGCGTCCTGTCCGTCGTCGATGGCATGCGCATAGGTGTAGCCCAGCCGGAAGTAAAGACCATGCGTCATCTTACGGCGCAACGAGAAAGTCGCGCCGTGATACACGCTCGATGCCGCACTCTCAAACACATTGATGGCGCCCAGTTGCGGAATCGGCCGCGCCAGCGGGTTGATGCACGGCGGAAATGGACAGTCGAGTGTCTGCGCAAACTGCCAGGTGGAGAACGTCTGCAAGTCTCCATAGCCGAGCAGATTGATGCCCGTCGAATCAAAGATTGGATACTGCACATCGGCGGGTGGCGGAAGATTCACGTCTCGCGCCCGAATCAGGTTCTGTCCGTGCACAAAGGAATAGGAGATTTCCGCGACCACGCGGTTCGCAACTTCCTTTTCCAGGCTCACGCTCGTCTGGTGCACCTCCGGCGTGCGGAAATTATGCGCAAAGGCCGAAATCTCACTTTCAGCAAACGGCATGAGGTTCCCCGGCACCGTGCAGTTGCTCGCCAGAGGAGGACAACTTACCAGGGTATAGGGATATTGCGGAAAAACCTGGCGATCGTAGTAATTCGTGTTGTTGAGGAAAATCGCGTTGGGCGCCAGGCCGTTGTCGCTTTCAATCGCGGAGTTGTAAATCTGCGGAATGCGCGTATAGAACAGGCCATATCCTACGCGTGCGACCAGCGGCCGCTCATTGCCGAAGATGTAGGAAATGCCCGCGCGCGGAGCGAAATTGTGCCGGTCGAACGGCACCTTCCCCGAATCGGGCCACAATGGATTGGTTTTCAAGTACCTGGTGGAAAACGTCTGCACGTCGTAACGCACGCCCAGGCTCAGCCCCAGATGATCGGTCAAGCGCATTGTGTCCTGCGCAAAGGCGGCGTACTCGTTTGTATCCGGATGGCTCACCGCCGGGCCCAGGCGCTGCACATAGTAATGCGGCACCTGGTGGGAGTACGCCCTTAAGGGCGTAAGTTCCAGGCCGCCCATCATCGGCTGAAACGTAAATGGATCCACCTTGATGGGATCGAAAATGTATTCACCGCCGAACATGGAGGGGAAGAAGTTGTAGATGGTCGTCAGCAGCGCGTCCGCGCCAAGTTTCCAGGAGTGCCGATCGCCCTCGTGCGTCACCGTCTCCGCAAAATGAAGCCGATGTTCGCGGGTTTCGCGCGGCAGGATGGTGGATCGCCCCATGCCGTCGAGAATGCCCGGGATGCGGGTGAGCGGCAGGTTCGAGTTGCTCTCGGACCACTGCAGATCCCGCGAAAACTGCGCCCGCAGGTGGCTCATCCATTGCGCGGAAAATGCCGTGGTCAGCGATGCGCTCGCGGTTTCCGTGGCCACGTGCTCCGTGCCGTTGTCGGAAATTGCGTAGGTTGTCATGGGGCTCGAAGGATCGAGAAAAACATTGTTCGCGCCGGAGTAGCGCGAGGTGTTCACGCGCAGCGCAAGCTGGTTCCGGCTGGATAGCGTCACATCGAGCTTCGCGAATCCCGCGTTGCCCAGCAGTTTCGAGGGATAAAGCCCGGCCTCCTTATCCAGTTGCGCGGCCGTCGCAAACACCAGCGTTTGATCGCTGGCTTCGTAGTCCCTGGGACTGGCGGGCCCGGCGCCCGGTTGGGGCAGCACCGTGCTGCCGCCATTCACGAAGCGCACAACCGTCGGCTCATGAAAAATGTGCTGATCGAATCCGGCAAAAAAGAAAATGCGGTTACGGCGGATCGGTCCGCCGAAGGTGAAGCCGAACTGATGCTGCTGGCCGGTGGGCTTGAGGTTGAGTTCGGGGGCGCGCGCATCAAAGGTGCTGTTGCGCAGGTAATAGAAGGCGCTGCCGTGAAATTTGTTCGACCCGGACTTCGTCACAATGTTGACCACCGCGCCGCCGGCGCGTCCAGCTTCCGCCGAAGTCGAGTTCGGCGATACGCGAAATTCCCGGATTACCTCATTGGAAAATTGGTATGGCGCCCGATACCGCCCGCGCGCCTGCGCAAAGAATGCGTTGTTGTTATCCCCGCCGTCGACCAGGTAGCTGGTATGAAAACCGCGAATCCCGCCAAAGGAAAGATCGCCATTGGAGGTGGAGTTTTGTCCGCGCGGGTCCTGGCTCGCGCCCGGCGTTTGCAAGGCCAGATCGGTGAACCTTCGCCCGTTCAGGGGCAAGCTGGAAATCGCGTGTTCGTCGATGACCGAGGATAAGCCGTGGGGTTGCGTCTCCACGCTTTTCGGCTCGGCGGAAACGGTGACATTTTCCTGCGCGCCGGCAATGCTCAGCTTGAATTCGACCTCGGCACTACCGCCGATCAGGATGGTGATGTTCGGGCTCAGCTGTGGTGACATGCCTTCGGCCGTCACTCGCGCGGAGTATTCCCCCGGCGCCAGTAGTTCGAAAGCGAATCGCCCGGTGACGTCGGAACTCTGCTGCTGTTGCAGTCCGGTGGCGTTATTGACCAGGACCACAGTCGCCCCATGAATGCGGCTGCCGGCGGGATCCAGTACCCAGCCGCGAAGCGCGCCCGTGGAAACATCCTGTGCCGAAGAAGCAACTGCGAACGTGAGAAAGACCAAGAGGCGAGTGCTGAATCCGAATACTAAAACGCCGAAACGTTGCATGGATTCACTCCGCAATCGAAGTGAGCCCAGCCCCGACGGGATACAACTGTCATATACCACCAAGCGGGGCTATCAGCAGTGATCCTGACGGAAAATTCCGTTTGCCGTCCCGCATCGGGAAAGTTTGATAGCATCAGAATTCAGCATTTTGCACTTGGCATTCGGCCTGGCGGCCTGCTTCGAAGAAGAAGCCCGGATTCACACGCGCGTTAGTCGTCCGAGTCCCATTAAGTGCCAAGTGCCGCCTCCATGATCCGCGCCTACAAAGGAATCAACCCGACAATTCCGTCCAGTTGCTATGTCGATGAATCCGCCCAGATCGTCGGCGACGTGGTGCTCGGCGAGCACGCCAGCGTGTGGATGAACGCGGTCCTGCGCGGCGACGTGCACGAAATTCGCATCGGCGCGCACTCCAACATTCAGGACTGCAGTGTCCTGCACGGAATGAAGCAGCAGTATGGGGTCTATGTCGGCGAATACGTCACCGTGGGACATTCCGTCTTACTGCACGGATGCAGAATCGAGGACCACTGCCTGATCGGCATGGGCTCGATTATTCTCAATGGCGCTGTCATCGGCGAAGGATCGATCATCGCCGCCGGCACGCTGATTCCCGAAAAGACGGTTGTCGAACCCCATTCGTTGTGGATGGGTTCGCCGGGCAAATGCCGCCGCCGACTCGGCGAGGAAGATCAGAAAACGATTATGCGGTACGCGAAAAATTATTTGGAGTACAAGGATTCGTATTTGGCGGAGCGCAAATGAACATTCAGCAGTCAGTTCGTCAGCTTCACGATCGCGAGCCGGAAATTCAGGTTCTGCGCTGAACCAGAGGGCTCGGTTGTCTCAGGCACGGCTGCAGCCGTGCCGCATCATTTATATTCATGTTTCATCTGTCATCCCGAGCGAAGTTGCGGTTGGCGAAGCGCATGCCAACGCAGTCGAGGGACCTGCTTTTTGCAGGGTCGGGCAACAGGAGAGCCTGCCCCTGAACTTGCTCGGAGGTCCCTCTACGGGTGCGATGATCGGTTTCACCGGTCAGCGCACTTGGTGGGGATGACCGTGCTCGTTGGGAGCTGGACGCTAGCAGTTGGAAGCTTATGATCAAAGCCATTCGAGGAACCCGCGACCTGCTCCCGCCGGATACGGCGCTGTGGAACTCTGTCGAGTCCACCGTGCGCGAGGTGTTCCGCGCCTACAACTTCCAGGAGATCCGCACGCCGATTTTTGAGGAGACGCAGCTTTTTGCCCGCAGCGTAGGTGAAGAGACCGACATTGTCTCGAAAGAAATGTTCACGTGGACTGATCAAGGTCGTGCGCAGAGTGACAAAGCCCAGTCCCTCACCTTGCGCCCTGAAAACACCGCCGGCGTGGTCCGCGCTTACATCGAGCACGACCTGGCCAAACGAGGCCTCAACAAGCTCTACTACCTCGGCCCCCAATTCCGCCGCGAACGGCCGCAGAAGGGCCGCTACCGCCAGTTCTACCAGATTGGCGCCGAGGTCATTGGTCCGCCAACGTCGGGCAGCGAGTCTCCCGCGCGCGATGCGGAAATCCTCGAACTGCTCGCGACGCTGCTCGATCGCCTGGGAATCCAGGGCTGGACACTGCAGCTGAACTCCATCGGCTGCCCCGCGGATCGCGCCCGCTACAACGAAGCCTTGCGCCAGGCCCTCGATCCGGTAAAAGACAGGATGTGCGCCGACTGCCAGCGCCGCGCCGTGACGAACCCCCTGCGCGTCTTCGACTGCAAAGTTCCTGAAGACCAGCCAATCATCGAGAAGCTGCCGCGCATCAGCCAATTTCTCGACGAGCCTTGCCGCCAGCACTTTGAGCAAGTCAAGGAGATCCTGAAATCTGTCGGCGTGCCGTTTACGCTGAACGACCGCCTCGTCCGCGGCCTTGACTACTACACCCGCACCGCCTTCGAGTTCACGCACGGAGCGCTGGGCGCGCAGAACGCGATTCTCGGCGGCGGGCGCTATGACGGCCTCTCCGAATCCCTCGGTGGCCCGCAAGCGCCGGGTATTGGATTCGCGATTGGCGAAGACCGGCTCGTCATGTCGCTGGGTAAATCCCCCGAAGACGTTCTGCACAAACCCGACGTCTACATTGCTCCTCTGGGCCCAGGAATGAATAAGGAAGCCGCCCGCCTTGCCCGCGAATTGCGCCGCCAGAACCTGGTCGTTGAACTTGGGGATGAGAGCTTCCGGCTGAAGAAGTCCCTCGAAACCGCCAGCAAACTCGGGGCTCGCTACGCCCTAATCGCCGGAGAGAACGAGCTCAGCACCGGCGTATTGGCCCTGAAGAATCTCGCCACCGGCGAGCAGAAAGCGGTTCCTCGAGACCAACTGGCACGGGTCATTCAGAGTTGAGTTCACGCGTTCTTTTGGGTGAACAAAGCCGGTTCCCTCCGCGCGACTTCGTCTTCTGCGTGATAATCAATCGATCGCCCCGCGTGGTTAAGCATTTGTAAAATTGTGATCCCCTCATTGACGAAGCTTGCTTTCCCGCCTACCATTTGCCCGCCGGAACTATATCCCGCACAGGAGACTTCCCCAATGAGGCGCATTTCCTTCGCAATCGTCTCGGCACTGCTGCTACTGACCACCACCGCTACAACGCTCTACGCGCAAATGACGCCCCGGAGCCCCGCTCCCGAGCTTAAGAAACTGGACTTCATGAGCGGCGACTGGACCGCGGAAGGCACCATGACGGCGGGCCCTCCCGGTACACCCGCCAGCAAATGGAGCATGACCTCTCATGCCGAATGGATGGAAGGCAACTACTACCTGGTGACCAACAGTGACATGGACCTGGGCCCCATGGGCAAGGGCAAAGACATCGCTTTTATGGGTTACGACTCCGACAAAAAGGTGTTCACCTACAGGGCCTTCAACAGCATGGGAGAAGCCGAAGATTCGACCGGCACCGTCGACGGGGATACCTGGACCTGGACGAGCGACGAGCACATGAACGGGATGACCATGAAAGGGCGCTATACCATGAAGGTCCTCTCGCCAACTTCCTACAGCATGAAATACGAACTGTCGCAGGACGGCACCAACTGGATGACCGCGATGGAAGGCAAAGCAACGAAGAAATAAAACTGAGGATGGTTGAATGTCACAACGCCGCCTGCCGCGGCAGGTCAGCCTCGCTCTGGCAGGCGGCGCGAATCTCCTGCCACAGCTGATCTCGCCCCAGTCCCACTCTCGCGGAAAAAGGCAGTACGGGAACGTTGGGCGCGGCTTCCCGGAAGACATCCAGCGATTTGCGAAGCATGTTTCCGGACAGCTTGTCGGCCTTGGTGCCGACGACCAGGCACGATCGCCCAAGCGAATCCAGAAATTCCAGCAACTGCCGGTCGCTCTCCTGCGGGGGAACATTGAGGTCAATCAGCGCCAGGCACAGCGCCAGGGAGCGCCGCTCTTTCAAATAAGGCTCTATGAAGCCCGCCCACTGACCGGACACTTCCTTCGGCACGCGCGCATATCCATAACCGGGCAGGTCGGCAAACATCACCTCTGGGCGCGGGCGGCCAGGCCACCGCACCTCATAAAAGTTGATCGACCGTGTTCGCCCCGGCGTCGAACTCGTCTTCGCAATCTTGGTTCCCAGCAAGGAATTGATCACGGAAGATTTTCCGACGTTGGAGCGGCCAAGGAAAGCGACTTCCGGCAACGCCGGAGCAGGGAAGTGGGCCACGCTTGTAGCCGCAATCACAAACCGGGAGAGAACGCGCACCAGCTTAGTTTGGATTTTCTGAGGAGAACTTTCAAGTCAGGCGAGAGTGGCTGTCGCCCAAGCGGGTGCCCGACTACTCCCCCTGTTTGGTAGAAGTCTCTGGGATCAACTCAGGCCCAGCGGCCGCTTGTTGTCCACGTCTTTATCGGTGATGGGCCGGTACTTATTGCGCAAATAGAGGATCGCCGCCACCACCACCCCGATCCCCACGCTGATGGCGAAGAACACTCGATAAGCGGGGAAGCCGATCAAAACCGCCACCACAATCACCGCGGCAATGATCAGCCCCGTCGTGCCCTTCACGCGAATGTTCATCTGCGGCAGCATGGGCCGATTAGATTCTAGTCCTCCACAAGAGGGTTGTGGAGGTGGCGGAGCTAGCCGGCTGCATGATGCCACAGAGGCGGAACCAACCGGCGGCGTACAGAAGGCGGGCGGAAATCAGCCGCCAAGCGACGCAATAATAAAGCCCAGGGCGCAAGCCCTGGGTGGAGCGGAAAACACCCAAGCACCCAAGGTGCAAAAAGACGTTCCTGTGCCCGTGGAGAGGCGGGCACCTTACTCCGCAGGTGCGACCTTACGTTCTCTTGCGGAACTGCTTGCTGAGCGTCAGCGCCTGCTGCTGGTACGACGACCCAATATCGGTCCCATAAATCTTGTCCGGACGCGACAGCAGCGGCATGTAATTCAGCCGTCCCACCAGCTGTCCATGCTCCACCTGGAACGGCACTTCGTGCGCGCGCACTTCCAGCACCGCACGGGTTCCCTTGATGTCGCTCGAGCCGTATCCGAATCCCGGATCAAAAAAGCCGGCATAGTGAATGCGGAATTCCCCGTCCGAGGGATCAAATGGAATCATCTCCGCCGCGTAATCCGGAGGCACCCGCACTCGCTCCCGCGAGGCCAGGATGTAAAAATCCCCAGCGTGCAGGATCAAGCTCTTCTCCGCCGTCGGATAGTGCGCCTCCCAGAACTGCTCGTGCGAATAATGATTGATCTTGTCCAGTTCGATCACCGGCGCTCCCGGCCGCGCTTTATACGCGATGATCTCCCCCGGATCGGCGCCCTCGAGGTTCAACGTAATCCGCAGTCCGCGATCCAGCCGCGCCCGGATCGGACTCTCCTCGTCCATGTAGACAAGGTTCTGTTCCAAATCCAACTCCCGAATCGTGCGGTCTCCCACCACTGGGCTGCCCTGCACAAAGCGAAGCTGGCTGAGCCGCATGCCCGCGCGAATGCGCACGGTAAAGGTGCGCGACACCACCTCAGCGTAAAGCTTGCCCTTGTAGCCTTGCGGCACGCGGTCAAACTCCACGCCATGATCGGTGATCAGGCGCGTGAAGATGTCCAGCCGCCCGGTCGTGCTCTTCGGATTCGCCTTTCCCGACATGTTCTCCGGCAAATCGACTTCCTCGAGCAGCGGCACCAGGTACACGCAATCTTTCTCGAGTACGGCGGCGCCGGTCAGGTCCACCCGCGCCATGCGCAGTTCCTCGAGCTTCTCAGAAACCGTGTGATTCGGGCCGGGCAAGAAGCTGGCCCGCACTCGATGGGCAATTGGTCCCAACCGTAGATCAAGGCTGGCGGGTTGAATGTGTTGCTCTTCGATTGCCGGGGCCGCCGACACGCGGCCGCTGCGGATCAGTTCGCGAATCCCCTGCGAGGGAAGAATGCCTTTGCTGCGCAGGGCTGACTCCGGAGCCACATCGGGAAACAGTGCCACCGCTTCACCTGGCGCGACCGTGCTGGACATGAAGAACTCCTGATGACGGGAACATCCTGACCATTGTGCCAGAACTGCTCGTGGAAAACCGGGCTGGAATTACGTGGCTGCCTCTCGAACCAGGGCTGGAAGCCCCTTCACTCTACGGACGGAACCCAGCCCTGTCAAGCACAGCCGCTCCCCTGTGGGCGGAAAACGTGCTGTTGAGAAGTGTCACTGCGGGAGGATCCGCATCCAGGTAGAGCGGCCGCTAAAAGCTTCCTTCAATCGGCTAAAATAACCCACAGACCTATGTTTGAGAATCTTCAGGAACGGCTTCAACGTACATTCAAATCGCTGCGCGGGCAGGCGGTTCTCAACGAAGAGAACATGCAGGAGACGCTGCGCGAATTGCGTCTTGCGCTGCTCGAAGCCGACGTCAACTTCAAAGTGGTCAAGCAGTTCATCGACCAGGTGCAGGCGAAGGCCGTCGGGCAGCAGGTCCTGAGCGCGCTCTCGCCAGGCGAACAGGTCATCAAGATTGTCCGGGACGAGCTGGTCGAAATTCTGGGCAAGGACACGGCACGCGTGAAGTTCGCCTCGCAGCCGCCCACGGTCGTGCTCATGGCCGGCCTGCAGGGTTCCGGCAAGACCACCACCTCAGGCAAGCTGGCGCACTGGTTCAAGAACGGCGGACATCGGCCGCTGCTGGTTTCCGTGGACGTCTATCGACCTGCGGCCCGCGAGCAGTTGAAAGTGGTTGCGCAGGCGATCAAGGCGCAAATTTACCAGGGCGAAGTTGCGGAAGCGAACACCGCCACGGTCGAGCGCCTGGCCAAAGAAGCGCGCCGCGAAGCGGTCAACACCGGTTGCGACGTGCTCATCGTCGACACGGCCGGACGTTTGCACATCGACGATCAACTGATGGAAGAGATGCAGTCTTTGAAAAAACTCCTGAATCCATCGGAGATTTTGTTCGTCGCGGACGCCATGACCGGCCAGGACGCCGTCCGCTCCGCCGACGAGTTCCACAAGAAGCTGACGCTCACCGGCGTGGTGCTCACCAAAATGGACGGTGACGCCCGCGGCGGCGCGGCGCTCTCCATTCGCCAGGTTACCGGCGCGCCCATCAAGTTCATCGGCGTAGGCGAAAAGTATGACGCGCTGGAGCCCTTCCATCCCGACCGCATCGTCTCGCGCATTCTCGGCATGGGCGACATTCTTTCGCTGATCGAGCGCGCCGAGCAGACCGTCGACAAGAAAAAAGCGCAGGAAGTTGCCGCCCGCGCGCTATCCGGCGACGGATTTTCGCTGGAGGATTTTCGCGACCAGTTGCGCCAGGTCCGAAAGATGGGCTCGATCCAGAACCTCATGGGCATGCTGCCCAGCATCGGCCCATTCGCTGGATTGCAGAAACACGCCGACAAAGTCGACGAAAAGCAGATCAACCGCGTCGAAGCCATCATCAATTCCATGACGGCTTATGAGCGCACGCACCACGACGTGATCAACGGCAGCCGCCGCAAGCGCATTGCCCGCGGATCAGGCACGACCATCCAGGAAGTCAATCACCTTCTCCGCCAATACGCGCAGATGCGGAAAATGTTCAAGCAGATGGGCAAAGGCAATATGATGCGCAAGCTGGCGGGAATGCGGTTCTCGTAGCTGTCAGCCATCAGCGTCGATGCAACTCTACGCAATCAGCCGAGGACTATGCTTCGCGGTTTCCCTCCGAATTGGGCTGCGTGATCCGAGTGAATCCCTCTCGGCCAGATGAGGCTGTTCTCTTTGACGAAGATCAGACCGCATCTGTGCCCGTTGCTGCGCAAAAATAGCGTACAAGCATGCCGCGCATGGCCTGGCGGAGCTCAAATCTCATCGCCTCGGCTGCAAACAGCAGATGGCTGATTGCTATAGTGGTTCGGAGTAACATCCGAAGATCAGGTCTCGGCATTCGATGGCCAGGAGGAGTTGTGCTAGGGCAACCGGAACGAGCCGCCATCGCGCGTCTCTGGCAACGCAAACTCGACCAGGATGCGAGGGGATTGTCGCAAGCTGAAAAACACCGCAATCTGGAGCCTCCCAGCGCAGAATTTCTGTGCGCCTTGGCCGCCGGCCTGGGCGCGAAGCGCATGGTCGAAATCGGCGGATCGAGCGGCATTTCGACTACGGCGTTAGCTTCCGCTGCCAGGGAAACTGCTGGTCGGCTGACTTCCATTGAAATCGAGCCCAACCGTCAGGCGGAATCAAGCCAGACGCTCAGGGGTCTGGGCCTGGATCCATGGGTCCATTACATTTGCGGCGATGCCGCGAAAGTGCTCCCTACGCTCGGCGAAATGGATTTCGCGCTTATCGACTGCGAGAAAGACGACTACATTCGCTTCTTTGACATGCTGCGAATCGCGCCCGGCGGGATCGTGGTCGCCGACAACATTGTGTCGCACTCGCTGAGCGACTACGTTGCCCACGTGAGGAGCCGTCCGGGAGTCGAGTCGATCACGCTGGCAATCGGCAAAGGGCTGGAAGTCACACGATCCGCTTCCTGGCGGAAGTAATCAACCTCTAAGGGTTTTAAGAAGCTGCTGAAAACTGAGAATGATCTATGAAATGGCGTTCGCTGGAGGAACACGCCGCTGAACCGGGCAAACGTAGGCTGCGCGAAATCTACGCCGAGCGCAAGCAACTCATTGCCAAGTATGTACCCCAGCATGTGCAGGCGGTTCACGCGCGTGTTGTTTCGGACTTGAAGCAGTCCGGAATCGCGGAACGAGCCTTGCGAGCCGGCGACGTGGCTCCCGAATTCGAACTTCCGGACGGCCATGGCGGCCTAGTTCGGTCGGCCGATCTCCTGCAGCGGGGTGCGCTGGTTATTTGCTTCATCCGCGGGCGATGGTGCCCCTTTTGCGTAGGCCAAATGGAAGCCATGGACGCCGCGTATCCGGAAATTCAAAAACTGGGTGCATCGCTGGTTGCCATTTCGCCGCAGACCGGCCATCAGTCTTTTCTCATGGCCGATCAGCATCACCTGCGTTTTCCCCTGTTGAGCGATTCCGGAAACAAGGTCGCCCGGCAGTTCGGGCTGGTTTACCGCGTTGCGGAAGATCAGCAGGAAATTTATCGTCGCGCATTCATCAACTTGCCTTCGATCAACGGTGACGACACCTGGGAACTGCCGATTCCCGCCGTTTTCATCGTGCTGAGTAAAGCCATTAACCACGGAGGCACACAAAGTGAATGCGCACGAGCGACTAGTTCAGAGCCGCAGAACCTGATTTTTTTTGCCTCCACCGACCCCGACTACACCCAGCGGCCCGAACCCGCCGAGATTATCCACAGTCTTGCACAGCTTTTGTGATGAACCGATGTTCATTCGTCACAATCAAGCCGTTCACTCGTCCTAAACAGGGAACGGGCTGCCTTCCTACAATTCCCGAATAGGGAGCGCGGCGCTTGGGAAGGGGTCGTTCCGGCGCCTCGCCCTTAGGACCTCAATGAGCACCGCGGTACTGAAGTTCGAGCAGGAAAGCATCTCCGCGGAGGCGCTCTCAACCATTCTCGAGTGTGCTTTAGCCGCTTCTCCGGATCCATTTGCTATCAGCGAGGCCGGCCGACTGGTTTACACCAATCCGAGTTTCGCTACACTCTCGCCAGCGCGGCCAGGCGGCAATCGCTCATATCCGGAATGGCAAACGACCGACTTCGTGGCCGGCCGCCTTTCTTTTGTGCTGACCACATTGAGACGCGAGCCAGCCGCCGCCGAAACCCTGCATCTGGCGCTCATGGGACGCCTCGTTGGTGGTGTGGCCCACGATTTCAATAACCTGCTGACCGGCATTCTCCTCTATTGCGACTTGCTGCAAGATAAACTTCCGGGGGCTGACCCGTTGCGCGCCCGCATGGACGAGATCCGCAGCGCAGCCGAGCAAGGCGCAGGCATCATTCGTCAGTTAATGACCCTGGGCCGCGAGCAGAAAGGCGCCGTCCACACCACAAGCTTCGATTTTGCGATCCGAGAGCTGGCGCCCATGCTTCGGCATTTGGCAGGCGAAAACATCCGGATCACGGCTGACCTGGCCGACAATGATGCGGCCGTCGGAATCAGCCTGGCGGAGGCGCAGCAGGTTGTGCTGAACCTTGTCCTCAATGCCCGCGACGCGATGCCGCAAGGGGGATCGGTTCACTTGCGGACGCAGTCGCGCCCGTTCGAGGGCACCGGGCCGGGCGAACGTATGTTCGAGCTGACGGTGAGCGACGACGGCCCGGGCATGGATGCGAAAGTCGTCGCCCGCATTTTCGATCCATTTTTTACCACCAAGGCTCGCGGCCGCGGGACCGGGATGGGGCTCACTACCGTGCGCCGCATCGTGGAAGATGCCGGTGGGCTGGTCTGCGTTGACACCGCTCCCGGTTCGGGAACTCGCATGACCGTGCGCTTGCCGGAGATCGGACCCGGCGATCAGAGTTCGTCCAACGCCGGGAACTCCAGTCCAAACCAGAGGTGTTCGCCATGACAGCTGCTCCTGCGCAAAGCGGATTTGCGCGTGCTGCTTTCTCACCCATTAACAATCCAACATTGTTGAACCTGCTCATCGTCGATGACGAGCGCACAGTCCGGGATGCATGCCGGGAGGTAGCGTCCGCTCTCGGTTATCGAGCCACGGTAACCGAATCGGCCGAGCAGGCTTTGCGTCTCGTCGAGGCGCAGAACATCGATGTCATATTTTTGGATTTGAAAGTGCCGGCAAATGGCGGCCTGACCACTCTGCAGCAGATTAAGGCACGACGTCCCGACGTAGAAATCGTTGTACTGACCGGCCACGGCACGGTGGAGTCCGCGGTGCAGGCCATGAAGGCGGGCGCCTATGATTACGTGACGAAGCCCTTCAGCATGGAGCAGCTGAAGCTCTTGCTGGACCGGGTTTCGGCCCATCTGCGCCTCAAAACGGAAAACCGCATGCTGCGCGAGAAGATCAAGTCGAAGCAGGGATTCGGCAGCATTATCGGGCGCGCGCCGGAGATGGACAGACTCTACCGCATTATTGCCAAAGCGGCGCACAGCGTACACCCGGTTTTGATTCTCGGCGAGAGCGGCACGGGAAAAGAAATGGTCGCGCGGGCGATTCACTATTCCGGGCCATTTCGCGACAAGCCATTTATTCCTGTGGATTGCGGATCCCTGGTTCCTACCCTGATTGAAAGCGAACTGTTCGGTTACGTGAAAGGCGCATTTACCGGAGCAATGCAGTCCAAAGAGGGCTTGTTGGCGATTGCGGAAGGGGGCACCG
The DNA here is from genome assembly GCA_036376415.1 of Terriglobales bacterium. Classification (GTDB taxonomy): domain Bacteria; phylum Acidobacteriota; class Terriglobia; order Terriglobales; family Acidobacteriaceae; genus Gp1-AA145. Next base: position 13,632 of record DASVAJ010000072.1, on the reverse strand, counting down.
TGTTTCTCGATGAAGTCGGAGAACTGCCCGTCGATCTCCAGGCCAAGATGCTGCGCGCCCTGCAGGAGAAGGAGATTCGCCCGGTGGGCAGCACCCGGCATGTTCCCATTAATGTGCGCATCCTGGCGGCCACCAATCGCAACCTGGAAGAGGCCGTGGCCCAGGGTTCATTTCGCAAGGACCTCTACTTCCGCTTGAACGTGCTCAGCCTGAGAATCCCGCCGCTCCGGGAACGCCGTCAGGATATTCCGCTGTTGGCCACGCACATCATGGACAAGCTCTCGCAGACCTCAGGGCGAACGCTCGAACTCAGCGATGATGCCGTGAAGGCGCTGCTTGCCTACGACTGGCCCGGCAATGTTCGCGAACTGGAAAACTGCCTTGAGCGCTGCTGCGCCATGACCACCGGTTCCATCATCCATACCGCCGACTTGCCAACTTCCATCACCGGCGCGCCTGAACGTTTGACTGCGCCCTCCACCATAGAAAGCAAAATTCTACCGATGATCGAAGTCGAGCGGCTCGCCATCCAGAACGCCATAGCGCAACTCAATGGCGACAAATTGATGGCGGCGAAGCTGCTCGGTATCGGTAAGACCACGCTTTATCGCAAGCTGAAGGAGTACGGACCGGCGCTATAAGGCCTGTGGACTTTAAATACCTAATTTTTTAATCCCGTCGTAAAGCTTGACATCACGGTAATCGACTGGTTCACCTGCTGGGAGATGACATTGAGGAGGATCTTCTTCTCGTCGGGAGAAACGTCATAAATAAATTGCTGAGTGGCCGGCGTCGTAACCAGCGGCTGGGCCGCTCCGAACTGCAGCGCCCCATCGACTTCCCTGACGGGGACGGCGGACAGCACCCGCGTGATGTCGTTGGCGTAATAAAGAGTCTTGCCGTCATGGCTCCATTTGGGTTGGGAGCCTTCGTCCGTTGAGACCTGCCATTTGCCTTGTCCACCTCGAAATGCCGCAACATACACTTGTGCAGTGCCGGATTCGGTCGACGTATAGGCGATCCAGCGGCCGTCCGGAGAGAGCTGACCATAGGCGGTGAACGCACTGGAATTGGGAGGGCGTGGCACTACTGCCTCCGGGGTGTGGTCTCCTTGGAGCGGCAGAGCCCAAATTTCCGAGTCATTGCCCAGGGCGCCGCGCATGTAGATCAGATATTTGCCGTCTCGCGACCAATCGGTCGGAATCACCGCATGGCTGTTGTCATTGAGCAAGAGTTCCTCCGCCCCGCTTCCGTCGGCGCGCTTGCGGTAGATCTGGGAGTCGCCATTGCGGCTGGAGTTGTAGGCAATCCATTTTCCGTCGGGCGACCATATTGGGTAAGTGTTCTGAACCGGGCCGAAGGTGAGCCGGGTTCGAATTCCGCGCGCCAGATCGAGAACCCATACGTCATTGATGCCGGTATCAATTTGAAAAGCCACGCGGTCGCCCTGGGGCGAAATGCGAGCGGTTTGCAGATTCGCAAGCTTCTCGGCCACCACCCCGACCTGCTTGCCGCTGCGGTCCATCCAGACCAGTTGCCAGTCGGCGCTGCCACCGCTCCCCAGCACCAGGAGACCATTGTCGGCGGCCGACGCATCCATATGCCAGGTGCTGATGTCGTTCACGACGCTGCCGGCGAGAGTCTCAGGCTCGCCGCTGAGGGTCCCGGAATTGGGATCAAAGTGCCGGGCCATGAGCTGGGAGCCGCGCGCGAACAAGATGTAGCCTTTGCTGTAAGTGGCATTGGCCTGCGTGCGGAATAGCAGCCGGTTTTCACGTCCATCCACCGAGGCGTAATACACGGCGTCATTTTCGGCGCGAGCAGGATCATGGTTGATAGCCAGATAGAGGAAATGCTTCCCGTCCGGCAGGAAGAAGGGCCAACGATGGGAAGAATGCTGCGCGTGGTCCAGCTTCGTTACAGCGGATGGCGTGCCGCCGGTGGCGCTGACCCGCATGATGCCGGTTTGGGTTGCAGGCGTGAAGACAATGGTCCCGTCCGATCCCCAGCTGCCTCCGCGGGCAAATTGAGCATCGCAGATGGTTGCAGCAGATCCGCCGGCAACGTCGATGGTTTTCAGCTTGGCATCGGCGAAAAAACCCATCGCATGGCCGTCAGGAGACCAGAAAGGAAAAATTGCGCCTTCGGTCCCGGCGAGTTCGTGCGCCTCCAGGCTGTTCATGGGCCGAATCCAGATGGCAGTTTTACCGTCAGGTCGAGTGCCGGTAAAAGCCAGAGTCGCACCGTCCGGCGACAACACTGGCGGGCCGGCAAAGTCGCCGGTGAGGTTCAGCATGACCTTCGCGGGCGCGTCAATGACGGTCCATGCTGACTGTGCTGGCTGCGTAGGCCGATGCAGGAAAATTCCACCCGTTAAGCCGAGGATCAACGCCGCGATGGCCACACCGATCAGGTTCCAAGCGGTACGTTTTCCCGGCCGGCTTTCGGCAGTGGGCGAAAGCGCAGGCGCCTGCGGCGCAGAGGCGATCCATCTCAGCTGCAGTCGGACATCATGCGCCGCCAGATAGCGATCGTCTGGATTTTTTTGCAGGCAGGTGTTCACGACGTGCTCAAACGCCGCCGGAACCGTCCCTGCGGCGATCGGGTCCGGGTCCTTTTCAAGGATGGCGGAGGCAATGGACAACTGGCTCTTGCCCGTGAACGGCCTTTTTCCCGTTACCATTTCGTAGAGCACCGCTCCGAAGGCGAAAATGTCGGAGCGCGCGTCCGCTTCCTTGCCCTCAATTTGTTCCGGAGACATGTACTGGATTGTGCCCACGACCGTACCCGCTGTCGTCAGCGGGCTGAGCGGGCTCGGTCCGCTCAGGGTCGCAACGGCGGTAAAGGAAGGTGCATTTCCGGAGGCCGCAACCGAGGTGTGCATCCCCACCGGCTTGGCCAGTCCAAAATCCATCAGCTTGGCGCCGCCGGGTGTCAGCATGATGTTGCCCGGCTTCAGGTCGCGGTGCACAATCCCATGGCGGTGCGCGGCTGCGAGAGCTTCAGCAATGGCGATCCCCGTTTTCAGAACCTCGTGAAACGGCATGGACCCTCGGCGCAGGCGGTCCGCAAGCGTTTCGCCATCCAGAAATTCCATCACCATGTAATCGGTGCCGTTTTGCGAGCCGATGTCATACAGCTGGCAAATATGGGGATGGCTAAGGGAAGAAATCGCCCGTGCTTCCCGCTCCATGCGCTGCTTGAACTCGGGCGTGGAGGAAACCTGGGTGGCAAGGACTTTGACCGCAACCGGGCGGTCGAGGCGAGTGTCGGTCGCGCGATACACTTCCCCCATTCCGCCTGCGCCCAGTTGCGATTGAATTTGGTAAGGCCCGAGTTTCGTTCCGCTGGCGACCGTCATCTGCGTCGCGCCATTATAGCTTCAGATTCGAGGATTCCCGCGAAAGTGTTGGAAAAACGAGAGTGGCGCCAAACGGCGGCCGCAAAAGCTGTGCCGAAACCGGCCAGTTTGGCCCAGATGGGGACGTTTTTTGACCCTTTCTGGGAACGTTGGTTTGCTCCCGTCCGGACAGTTCTTTGTTTGCAACGGATGCGTTTTGGCCGCGCACGTGCCTCCAGAACCCACATGATTTTACTTATCTGGTCGTCCGAACGAGCTGCCGAATGCGCCAAATCGATTGAGCAAACCTTTCAGCAGCCGGTTTGCATTGTTTCTTCGCTACTACGCGGCTGTGAACAATTGCAGTCGCACAGCTTTTTCGCGGTAGTGCTGGATCAGGGAATGGCCGAAGCCGAGCCGGGGCAGAGCGATTTCCTGTTTCAGCATCTGGCTGGCGCTGTACCGGTGCTGGTCAACTTCGGCATCAGCGGATTGGATCGAATTCTGAGCGAAGTGCGCGCTGCCCTCAACCGCCGGATGCGCGAGAACATCCTGGCCCGTCGCGATGTAACGCTCGCGTTTCGCAACCAACTCAAGGATGATTTGACGGCTCTGCTGCTTTCCTGCGGAATTGCTTTGGGTGAACCCACGCTGAGCGAAACCGCGTCTGAGCGGGTGAGGAGGATCGAAGAGGTCGCGAATCGCATGCGCGAAAAGCTAATGGCCACCGAGGCGGAAAGCAAAATGGCAACCAGCGCCTGATCCGGGCCGGTTCGTTCCAGTGAGCCGGACATCATTCGTCTTTTTAGAAGTTCTGCGGAACACAAGACAGGTGCAGATCGATGCTAGCTGTGCTCGGCGGGGAACGGCTGTTGCGTCGGTCTCGGACTCCTGTCCAACCCGGGGTTCGGAAAGGCTCGAGCGGCGCTAGCCGACTCCAGCTTCAACTTCAAGAAGTTCGGAGACTGAGCCGGCGGTCTCCTGCAGCATGAATTGCAGTGCCTCTTGCGGCACGGGAGCTTGCCACACCGGCGCGAATGACTGGCGGTGCAGCGGCGACGGCCCGTGCTCCCGCAACGCGGCCAGGTGTTTGGGCGTGCTGTAGCCCTTGTTCGATCGCAAGCCGTAGACCGGGAATACCGGGTCCCATTCGCGGACCATGCGGTCGCGCTCGACCTTTGCCAGGATAGAAGCCGCGGCAATGGAAGCCGAGAGAGCGTCGCCGTGAATAATGGCTCGTTGCGGCAAATCGAAGTCGAGCTTCATAGCGTCAATCAATAGATGATCGGACGCTGGGCTTAACTTACTCACTGCCTCCTTCATGGCCAGCCGTGATGCGTGATAGATATTGATCTGATCGATTCGCGCCGCGTCCACGGCTGCAATGGCCCAGGCAATCGCATGCTCGCGAATCCGCCGTGCCAGAACTTCGCGCCGTTCTGCGGGAAGCAGTTTGGAGTCGCGCAGGCCGCGGATGCGATAACTGGAATCGAGAATAACGGCGCCCGCGACCACGGGTCCGAACAGCGAGCCGCGCCCAACCTCGTCCACTCCGGCGACCAGTTTTGCGCCCGATGCCCACGCCAGCTTTTCGTACTTCAACGTGCAGCGAAGCCGTTTGAGCAGGCGCAGTTTGGCCGCGGATGGCGAAAGCTTCTTCACGGGATTTACTGCAACTCGGGGAGACACGTCTGAAACAGATGGTTACGCAGGATTGCTTGTGAACGCAAGTGGAATCGCGCGAGTCGCCACTGGTGTCAGCGGGAGAGCGCCCTTCACTGATACGAAGCTACTGCCGCCGCCGTGTCGGGAAAGACTTCGAATAGATTCAGCAGCCCTACCAGCTTCAAAGTCTGGATGACGAATTTTGAGGGATTGACGAGCTTCAGCGATCCGCCCTGTTGCTTGGCGAGCGTAAGGCAGCGGCTGAGAAGCCCTATGCCGCTGGAATCCATGGTGGCTAATTCTTCCAGGTCGAGTACAAGCTGTTTGTCGCCGGCTCCCAGCAGGTCTTCAATGGTGGCGCGCAGGCGGTCGACGGTCTCGCCCAGGCTGAGGCGGCCGCGCAGTTTGATGACTTTGACCGCTCCCTGACTGCGAACATCGATGTCCATGAAGGCCCCTGTTTCCGCGAAGGCGGCCCCAGCAGAGCGTTGACACTGCCAACTCCGCTTTGCTAGAGTCACTCAACTTAGAAGAAGCTCCTGGATTTTGCAATAGGGGCTTCGGTCGGCTCGGTTCGTGCGTTGAGTCACTTCGGGACCTTGTCATGGCAACCCAGCGGCCGGTAGTGGCGATCGACCTCGCTGCAATATCGGCTCAATTGCTGGAACATCGCGAAGTTATACCCCGCGCTCGCATTCTTGCGCGCGCTATAGCCGATGTCCTACCCGGCAACGCCATAAACGTTTATCTGCTTGGCGAAAGCGGCGGCGAAGCCGCCTGGATACCGCAGACCTCTGCAGGAGAGGTGACGGTTGCGGATGCCGCCGTGCCCGCGAATCAGGGGGCGCTGGGCAGGCTCGCGGCGACTCCGGTGGCGACCGTTCTCTCGGGAAAAGCGCTGGTACGCGAGCAGTACGCCCACCTGCACGTGCGGCGTACCCTGAACTCATTGGGTTATTTGCCGTTGAAGAACGGCGATGGGTTGCTCGGCGGGGTGGAAATCCTCAGCTTTGATGGTCAACTTTCTGAACCCATCCTCACCTTGCTGGAGCCGTTAGCCGATGTCGGTGGAGTTGCCCTGGCCAATGCCCTCGATTACGAGCAGGAGCGCAACAACGCGCTGGCGTCCATCACCCGCGTCACTCAGCTCTACGATCTGGAAAAGGTGTTTGGTTCGACGCTCGAATTAGAACAGCTTCTGCCGATCATCGGTTCCAAATTCCTCGAAATCCTCGACTGCCAGGCAATCAATGTTTGGCTGCTGGAAGGTGACGAGTCGCTTTCCCTGATGCACCAGGCCGGCTCAGATCCCACCGTCAAACAAGGCGAAGCGCAGCGGCCGGGGCAAGGCGTTGCTGGAGACGTCTCGGACAATGGCGAACCAACACTGATTGCCTCGGAAGGCGATGAGCGCCTCGCGAAGCGGAACGCGGATGTGGAAGACGGGCGCGTGCTGTCGCTCATGGCGGTTCCGCTAATCGATCGCGGCGCGCTGGTGGGTGTGATCGAAGCTGTCAACCGCGTGGACGGCGCCCCGTTCAGTGATGACGATCTGTTCGCATTGACAACGATTGCCGAAACCGCGGTCAATGCGTTGCATAACGCCAGCCTGCTCATGGCGGAGCGCAAGGTCGAGATCCTCGAAGCCCTGGTCAAAACCAGCGGCGAAATCACTTCAACCCTCGATCTCGATCGCGTTCTCCAGGCCATCGTGAACGGACCGGCATCGGTGATTCCCTATGAGCGCGCCGGCATTGCGCTGGATGAGCGCGGGGGGATTCATCTCAAAGCGGTTTCGGGCACGACGCAGCTCAACTCCGACGATCCTCAATATCGCGGCCTGCGTGACATTTTGCGCTGGGGAGCAATTTTGAAGGAAGCGCTGCTGGTTACGCAGCACGATGACGAAATCAACTCCGATCGCGAAGAGACGCGTGCCAAGTTTCGCGAGTACTTTGCGGAAAGCGGCATGCGCGCCTGCCATCTTGTCCCGCTCGCCGATGAGGAAGGCCGCGTCGGAGTTCTTGCCTTCGAGAGCAGCGATCCTGATTTTCTCGGTCAGGCGCATCTGGAGATGATCCAGGTCCTGGCCAGCCAGGCCACAGTTGCGCTGCGGAATGCTTCGCTCTACAAGGAAGTTTCTTTCGTTGGCGTGCTTCAGCCGCTGCTGGAGAAGAAGAAGAAATTCCTTGCGCTCGAGAAGCACCGCCGCGCCGCCGTGATTGGAGCAGCCGCTGCGGGCATTTTGTTTCTGCTGGCATTCCCCCTGCCGCTGCGGGTCGATGGAACCGCCGTGGTTGCGCCCGCGCACATGGCGCATCTCGGATCGGAATTCGAGGGGGTAATCAAGGAAGTTGACGTTCGCGAGGGCGATCGCATCACGGAAGGCGCCATCATCGCCCGCCTCGAGGGCTGGGAGTATCGTTCGGCGCTCGCCGCGGCGCAGGCAAAATATCAGACCGCCCTGGCGCAGATGGATCGGGCCCTGGCGAACGGCGATGGCACAGAAGCCGGGATCCAGCGTTCTCAAGCGGATTACTGGCGGTCGGAGGTAACGCGAGCGCAGGAGCGGCTGGACAAGACCGCCATTCGGTCGCCTATCGCCGGAGTGGTAGCCACACCGCAGATTGAAAACCTCGTCGGCCACAAACTCAAAGCGGGCGAGAGCTTCGTGGATATCGTCGACAACTCCCAAACCCTGGTGGATGTTGCCATCGACGAAACCGACGCCGGGCTTCTCCGCTCAGGCGAAAAAGCGCGCCTGAAGTTCGACAGTTTTCCGGCGCGCACTTTTCGCGGCGATGTCGCAGTGGTAAGTCCGCAAGGTGTTTTCAAAGATGCCGAGCCGGTATTCTTCGCGCGCGTGAGCGTCGCCAATACCGATGCCGCGTTGCGAGCGGGAATGCAAGGCCGGGGAAAAATTGTGACCGGTTGGCGTCCTGCCGGTGTGGTCCTGTTCCGCCGTCCGGGGATGTGGATCTGGTCGAAATTGTGGAGTTGGTTCGGATGGTGAGTCTTCTGTGTCCTCTGTGCCGCCGGTGGCGAAAAAACGAGACCACAGAGGACACAGAGTTCCACAGAGCGGGGGAGTGTTGCTTTATGAAACAAATATTTTCCATCGGCTTGATCGTCCTTGCGCTGGCGGCTGTCGCATGTACTAATTCGCCGGCATCACCGCCGGCGACGGTTTCCGCTGCCGAAACCTCTTCGCAGCCGTCGCATGCTGCGCAGCCTCCTTCTTCAAGCCCCCCGCAGGCGGCCGAGTTTCTCGCATCCGGCCCAATCATTGTGGAGGACCAGGTGGATGTTGCGGCGCAGCGCGACGGCGTGGTGGCCAAAGTCACGGCCGAGCCGGGCACTCCGGTGAAGAAGGGCCAGTTGTTGGCTGCGCTTGACGACCGCCAGATCTCCGCCGACCTCGAAGCCGCGCGCGCCAAAACGCGCAGCACCGAAGACGACCTCAAAAACTGGCAAGCCGAAGCCAAGGTTCTGGAAGCCGACTACGCCCGCGCGGAAAAACTCTGGGAGGCGCAAATCATTCCCAAAGAGCAGCTCGACCATGCGCGCTATAAAGCGGAATCTGACGAATGGGATGTGAAACGCGTTTCCGAGTTGCTAACCAACGCCAAACAGAACGAGCAGTCGCTGCAATTGGAACTGGAAAAGACTCGCATCACCGCTCCCTTTGATGGGGTGGTGGCACGGCGGTACGTACGCGTCGGACAAAGCGTCGCGAAGAACGACCGCCTGTTCTGGGTTACAGCGGTGGCGCCGCTGCGGATTCGCGTGACCTTGCCGGAGAGATTCCTGGGTCGGATCCGTCCGGGTGTCATGGTTGGCGTCACTTCCTCAGAGAATCCGGCAGCCGGCAATTATCGCGCCAGGGTAATCGAGGTCAGCCCGGTGGTCGATCCCGCGAGCGACACGATTGAGGTCCTTGCCGAACTCACGGGGAATACTTCCGGTCTGCGCCCGGGAATGCGCGCCGACCTGCACGTTGCCGATGTGGCCGTGGCCGACAAGACCGAAGTTGCCGGACGCTGACGCGCCATGAATATCGTTCGCGCCCTCGAAGTCGCCTTACCGGAAATGCCGGAGCGAATTGTCCGGCAGAACCCGCCGAAGGTGGACCCGCGAGTCATCTCCAAGCAGCACATCGAGAACGGCCAACCGGTGGTGCTGGTGAAGATGCCGGGAACGGATCTAGTCTTTCGCTTTTCCCCGCTGCAGTGGCAACTGATTCAGATGTTCGATGGCCGCAGTTCGTGGGAAGAGATTTCGCTTCGCTTCCAACGAGAAACCGGCAGCTCTGTTTCTGAGGAGGACATAAAAGAGCTGGCCAGTTTCCTGCAAACCAAGACCCCGCTGCTCTACAAGAGCGCGCTGGAAAGAAACATTACTCTGCAGGAGGAACTGCGGTCTTTCCGCAAGAAACGCCGCTCGCGAACCATTGACTTCGCGGAGATCACTCTCAAGACCTGGGACAATGCCGACGGATATATCAGTCGTCTGTATCCGAAGGTCAGCTTCCTCTTCACGCCCTGGTTCGCCTGGACCAGCATTGGGCTGTTCGCGCTCATGGCGTGGATGTGGGCCGACCGCTTCGGCGAAATCTGGTCCGACAGCTTCGCGTTCTACAACTTCACGCAAAAATCCGGCACCGACCTGATGGAATTCTGGTTCCTGTTTGGGGCGATGGCGGCCATTCACGAGACGGCTCACGGCCTCGCCGGTAAGCATTACGGCGCGACTATCGAGAAAATGGGCTTCATGCTGATGTACTTTGCGCCCAGCTTCTTCTGCGATGCCACTCAGGTCTGGATTCTTGGGGGGCGATGGGCGCGAATCGTAACCGCCTTTGCCGGCATCTGGCTCGATCTGGTGGTTTGCTTCATCGCTACCGTGGTCTGGTGGGGAACGGCGACAGGCATGGCGGTCCATGACTGGGCGTACAAAGTCATGATGGTCACCGGAATCGGCGTTTCGATTCTGAACCTCAATCCGCTGATCAAACTCGACGGGTATCTCATTTTTTCTGAGCTCGTCGCCGAACCATCGCTCAAGGAAAGCAGCACCGAATATCTTTCGGCCTGGATACGCAAGCACATATTCCGCCTTCCCGCCGAAGTGCCTTACGTCCCGCGCCGCAAGCGGCCCTTCTATGCCATCTACGCCGTGCTGTCAGGGATGTACAGCTACGTGCTGCTCTCGTTCCTGATGGTGATCACGTACCATATCCTGCGCTCGTTCAGTCCGGAGTGGGCTTTCATTCCGGCGGCCTTGATCGGCGCCTGGGTGTTTCGCTCCCGAATCAAACTGCTGGTGAATTTTATGCAGATGCTCTATTTGGACAAAAAACAAAGCCTACGCGCGTGGCTCACGCCATTGCGCGTCGCAGCTGTTTCCGCCGGGCTCGCGCTGGTTCTATTTATCCCCGTGTGGCCCGATTTCGTGCAGGGGCAATTCCTCCTCACTCCCGCGCACACAGCCGTGCTGCGCGCTACCGTGCCCGGGATCGTAACCGCAGTGTCTGTGAAAGAGGGAGAGAGGGTGGTGGCGGGGACGCCTCTGGTTCGGCTGCGCAACCTCGAACTCGAGTCCCGTTCGGCCCAAGTTCAAGAGCGGCTGCGAGAAGCCACCGCCCACGCGACGAAAGCGGTTCTGGCCTATACGAACCTCGCCAGCGCAGAGCAAGAGCGGCAGCAGCAGGTCAAGGACGCCGATCTGGCCCGCGAGCAACTGAATCAGCTTGCCATCGTGAGTCCCATTCCAGGCACTGTGCTCACACCGCACGTGCAGGATTTGCTGGGTCGGTCTTTGGATGAGGGCGATCTGGTGCTGCAGGTGGCCGACGATTCTCAATTGAGGGCCGAGATTTACCTCCCTGAGTTCGCGATGCACGACGTTCGTGTCGGCCAGACCGTCCGGTTGCTCCTGCGTGGCCGGCTGGCGCCGGTCAGCGGTGTTTTGTCGTCGATATTGCCAACCTCAGTCCCGATTGCTGAGGGCATGAGTTCCAAAGAGCAACTGCAGGGAATCAATCCACCGCGCTATTTTCTGGGAACAGTGTGGCTGAAAAACAATGAGGCACTTTTCCCGGCATCGGCAGGCACCGCCAAGGTGCGCGTTGCGCGAAGCAGCCTGGCAGCTTTAAGCTTGCGATTCTGCAGGGACCTGGTTGACAGAAGGCTTTGGTAGCCCAGTTCTCAAATATGTAAAGGGCCGAACTGTTGAGTTCGGCCCTATTATGCACTCGCAACATCGACATCTGGGTTCGCGGCCCCAACTACGCTGAGCAGTTCGCCATGCCAAAGTGGGCGCGCGAACGTTCTTGTTGCAGCTATTACCGGATACCGAGCTTCGGTCGGATCAAGCTCACAGCCAGTCTGGCAGCCATCTTCGGCCGTGCCATCGTGACAGACACTTTGCTGCGTGCCGCCGGCCGAGCCAGCTTGGTCGTAGTAACTTGAGTGGCGCTGACCTTCGTCAGGTTAGCTTTCTTGGTGGCTTCGCGGTTGCTGATCAGGGACTTTTTCTCGATTGACATGGCCTGCTCCTCTATTTTTGATTTTTGCTGACTGACGGTTGGGTATATAGCACAAGCCGTGCCAAACTCGATGCGAGGTATCCTGCTGCATAATTAATCAATGTGATCAGCGACTTACGTCATTGTTCGCTCTCAGCACTTCGAAAGCCTCAGTTAAATATTTTCTGTGTGGTTAAAAATTAACCAACTATCGGTGAGAAATTAACCCTCCGCCGCCAGCTTCCGTTTGCGGCAGAGATACTTCATGCGTTGCGGATCGATATGCAGAAGCGCGGCCGCCGCGCTCTTTCGCCCTTTGGTGCGGTTCAGGGCGGCGGTGAGGTAGGCGAGTTCGATGCGGTCCATCTCCGCGTCGAAATCTACGCCCTCTTCGGGAATCAGAATCGCTTCCTGGCTGGCGCTGCTCGAATACAGCAACTGCTGCGGCAAATTCTCTGCCTTGATCACCGGCGAGCTGCTCATCACGACCAGCCTCTGCACCACGTTTTCGAGTTCGCGGACATTGCCCGGCCATGAATAGTCTTCCATGATCTCCAGGGCGTCGGGTTCGAGCTGCTTCATTGCCTTATTGTTTGCGGCGCAATAAAGGCGCAGGAAGTGATCTGCCAGCAACGCAATGTCGCCCGGCCGGTCGCGCAGGGGCGGAACGAAAATGGGAACGACATTTATGCGGTAATAGAGGTCTTCGCGGAAGCGGCCTTGCTTCACCAGCTCTTCCAGGTTGTCGTTGGTCGCCGCGACCAGGCGGAAGTCGATCTTTTTGGCGGTGCGCCCGCCTACCCGTTGCACCGTCCGCTCCTGCAGTACGCGCAGCAATTTGCTCTGCAGGCTGTGATCGAGAGTGGTGATTTCGTCGAGGAACAACGTCCCGCCGTGTGCCGATTCGATCAGGCCGGCCTTGGCGCTGTCAGCTCCCGTAAACGCGCCTTTCTCGTGTCCGAACAGCTCCGACTCGACTAAGCTCTCGGGAATGGCAGAGCAATTCAGGCAAACGTAGGGCTTGTCGCACCGGCTGCTGGTCTGCACGATCGCCTGGGCGATCAGTTCTTTGCCCGTGCCGCTCTCGCCTCGCAATACCACGGTGGTATTGCTGTCGGCAACCGCCTGGATTGCCTGGTAAACGCGCAGCATGGATTCGCTCGCGCCGATCAATCCGCAGAAGGCTGACTTGCTTTCCGCCTGCTCGACCAGGCGCTGGCCCTCAAGCAGCAGACTGCGCTTCTCAATTGCCCGCCAGAGGACGATCTGCAGCTCCTGAAAATCGAGCGGCGCCAGGAAGAATTCATCGGCGCCGGCTTGGCTGGCCTTCAGGGGAATACTGCGGCTGTTCGATCGAGTCACGGCGACGATGACCAGGTCTTCGCGCACGCCGCGGAGCTCGTGCACGAATCGCAGAGCGCGCGATACGTTCTCCCCCGTGCTGTCGAGGTCCACCAGAACCGCTCGGGTTGCAGGATCGTCAACCGCAGCCTGAATTTGCTCGTCGGTTTGAACCAGGACCGAGGCAAATCGCGGAGCCAGCGCCTGCTGCATAGCTGGGAAAGCATCACTTTCGCCGGTTACGATTGCAATCCGGGATTCGGCGCCGGCCAGTTCGGGTTCAGCATCTCGCACGACGGCCCCTCAGCTCGACAGACTAAGATTTCTGGTAGCGGATTATAGGGGAAGCAGGCCAATCATTGAAGCGGTTTGCGGAATTCGAGCAAGTTCAGCCGCGAACATCTGCTCTTATAGATCCCCCGCCCGTTTCTTCGGACCTTGTTTCCACAGCCTGGCGGCGGATTTCCGAAATTCCCCTTGCTTTTGCACACAGCTTCCACAGAATTCTTAATTCCGCGCCCGAATTCGATTGACCTTCGAAACGTGAATATTTAACTTGAACCACGTCGACGGCTGAAAGGGTTAGCTTAATAAAATTCGCTAATCCGAAGTAAGCTGGGTGATCTGCGAAGCGGGGCAACCCGAAGCGCAACCAGACCCGAAAAAACCGACAGATCCTGCGAGGGACTGTTGGGGTTTGGAACTGCGAAAGCAGTGATTACATCAAGGGCTGCGACGGTGCATGTATCCACGCTGTAGG
>DASVAJ010000063.1:0-2426 GCA_036376415.1 Terriglobales bacterium | reverse complement strand
CAGGTTGCTGGACGCGGCGCCTTCCGGACCACGGTGGCTGGAAGAACCCGAGGTCGCCAGCGCCGTAGTAAAAGTTCTGCATGAGGGGGCCGCCGATGGGAGGTATGATCTCGGATCGTGGGTGCTCATGCCGAATCACGTGCACGAGCTCTTGAGGCCTGAAAACACTCTGGCGCGGCAAATCGGGTGGCTCAAAGGGCGAACTCCATTTGAGGCGAACCGGGTCATGAAGCATTCCGGAGCCTTTGGGCGAAGGACTATTTCGACCGTTGGATTCGAAACCGCAATGAGTGGGAAAAGGTAATCCGCTATATAGAGAGGAATCCGGTCAAAGCCGGGCTGTGTAAATCCCCGGAGGGCTGGGAATGGTCGAGTGCTCACCAGAGACGATTGAAGTCGCGTGCCCCAGCCGTATCGAATTGGCCAGTATCTCGAGGACACGACACTAAAGCGCGCAGGCCGCCCACGAATGAAGCCGTAAGGTGAGGCATTATCCCCTCGCCAGAACGATCGCAGACCGAAGCCTCTGGTCGGCGTTGTGCGCGGTTCAACATCGAGCGCACAGGCCGCTCGTTGGCCGTTGTGCGCGGTTCAACATCGAGCGCTTAGCGCGGCATAGCCGCAACCAAAAGGAAGACGTTCCCCGATTCCCGTAGAATCGCCTTTATCCGAAACGACGGAACGGAAAAGGAGGAACGTCATGAACGAGTTTATCTTCAGATACGCGGATCATATTCGTGGTGCACTGACCGGTTTTGACCGGCTGGTATTCCGGGGCACGCTGCGCAACATTGCTTACGCCCAGGGCATGGACAAATGTCGGACTCTGAATGGCGTGTTGCTGAAGGATTTCGGACGATATGCCGAGAAAGCGAGCAAGCGGCTGGAACAAGCGTCACTGACGGAGGCAACGCGGCTGAACCGACCCATTCTCTACCTGCGGTCGAGCCAGACGGACAAAGAAGAACTGGCTCGCGGCATCGCCCGCCGAGACGGCGTTAACGAGGGACTGGTATGTGTGCTGCGCAGCATTGAGCCCTGCGCCAGCTTCGAGGTCTATCGCAACCGCGACCAGAAGCAACTGGAGTTAAAAAGCCGTCAGCGCAAGTGCATGCACCTGTACCACTACCGGTTCCATCCGGTTTTCGGCTGGATCAACGCGCGCTTGCAAACCTGGTTTCCCTTCTCCATTCAGATCTGCCTGAATGGGCGGGAATGGCTGGCGCGGCAGATGGACCGCAACCGCATCGAGTATCTGCGACACGACAACTGCATCGTCTGGGTAAAAGACTGGGCCCGGGCTCAGAGCCGGATGCAGGAACAACTGAAGGCAAACTGGCCGCAGTTACTGGACGAAATCGCCAGCGCCATCCATCCCGCGCGGCAGGAGATCCTGGGCAAGTGGAGCGCCGATTATTACTGGTCGACGTACCAGTCGGAATGGGCCACGGACGTCGTGTTCGGCGATGCGGACAAACTGCGCGCCCTTTACGAGCGCATGGTGCGTCACTCGCTGACGGCTCTGTCGTGCACTGATGTGATGCGCTACCCTGGCCGCCGTGTCCGGCTGGACGGGACGGCGCCGCGGAACTTCGAAGGGGAAATCAAAATCGACCTGAAACAGCGGCCGGAGGGAGTACGCATCAAACACCGGCTGAACGCCAATTCGCTCAAGGCGTATGACAAGGCATTCACCTCCCAGGGCAACGTGCTGCGCTTCGAGGCCACCGTACTCAAGGTCAACGATTTCCGGGTGTACCGTCCCAAACAGGGGGATGAGGACGCAAAGCTGGCGTGGCTGCCCATGCGCAAAGGCGTGGCCGATCTCCACCGCCTGGCCGAGATATGCAACGCAGCCACGCAGCGGTACATGAACGCGCTCGCCCAGGTGGACGAGAGCAGCACAATCGAGCAGCTGATGGCGCAACTCAACCGGAGGAAACAGTGGAAAGGACAATCGATCCGCGGTCTGCAGCCGTTTGGCAAAGACAACCCGCTGCTGCTGGCTGTCAGTCGTGGCGAGTTTTTGCTGCAGGGCCTCCGCAACCGGGACCTGCAAAGACTCCTGTTCGAGGGCGCCCCGGCCTGCGATACGGAAAAACGGCGGCGCAGCGCCTGGGTCAGCCGCCAGTTGCGAATGCTGCGCGCACACGGCCTGATCGGCAAGGTGCCCAAAACCCATCGCTATCAGGTAACCGAAAACGGGAGAACCATTCTGGCGGCCCTGTTCACCGCATGGCGAGCGAAAGTTTCGCAACTGACGGCGCTCGCGGCATGAGCAAACAATCTTCGCGCCATGAGAAGATTCCAGACGTTAGTAGTACAGGCCGTACGTTGGCCGTTGTGCGCGGCTCAACATCGAGCGCACAGGCCGCTCGTTGGCCGTTGTGCGCGGCTCAAGATGGATAATCGAATACGCCGATGCC
>DASVAJ010000054.1:0-68780 GCA_036376415.1 Terriglobales bacterium | reverse complement strand
CAGTTCTTCTTGGCGGGAGGAGCGCGGCGAAGGCGATCCACAAAACCCAAGCCTCATTACGCCCATCACGGTACAAGCGCTGCGACTCATGCCATACATTCTTGTACCGGTTGGAACCGAGTCGAGCTATACAACGAAGTCTGGGATCAGCCGCTCGTGAAGCTCTCGCGGAAGTATGGAATCTCTGATGTCAGGCTGGGCAAGGTGTGTCAGAAATTGAAAATACCTCACCCCGGACGAGGCTATTGGGCTAAGAGGAAAACTGGTAAGCCCGTTGTACAACCGCCACTCTCGGTGTTCGAAGACGCGCCTATTGTGCGGAGGTTCTTCCACGGAATTCGGTACAACTGAAGTACAACTGACAGGCGAGAGAAATTTGGTTTTTTGCCCGTATGCGACACCAAATGAAGCACTTGGATTTTGACAGCTTTGTGTTCGGGACCAGGGGGTCGGAGGTTCAAATCCTCTCTCCCCGACCATTTACCGCGGGCCAAGCGATTGCTTCTTTGCACTTTGGCTGTCCCGCCAGCGAAGATGAGCCCAGGAATACGGAATAAGCTGCGCTGGCGGTTCCTGTTTTTTCCCATCCCATTCTTTATCAGGCAGTGCGTGTTCCCCTGAAGAAGTGCACGATGAGCGAGATCACCGCCACGATCAGCAGGATGTGAATCAACCCGCTCGCGACGTGGAAAACTACCCACCCCAGAATCCAGCCGATCAGAAGAATGATAAACAGCACCAGAAAGATACTCATGCACACCCTCCTTGCAGACGGAAATAGGATGGAATCCGGCTGGCGACGGATGTCCCCACCTTAGGCGGTCTACGGAATCACAGGCCGAGGTTTCCGGCGGTCGCGGGCGCCGGCTGCAGTGTGCGCAGGAATCGTCAAAAGCCGTATTTAGCAATTATCGCCTTCTCGGTTTTTCCGATCAGCGCCAGCGCTGCGTGCTGAGCCGGAAGCACGAATGTCAGTGACACCCCCGTGAACCGATCGGTCACGTCGACTTTCGCATCTTCTCTTCTGTCAGAAACAAAGACGTAGAGTATCGCGTCATTCAACGGGATGGGATACGCCATCACGCCGGCGGGAAGCGACATGGCTCCCATCAGCGCTCCGAATAACGGCTGAACTCCAAACTGCTTGGCGGCGGCGGAATACAGCGAGCGCGCGGGAAAGTCGCCGTCGGACAGTTCCGCCGGTTCTGCAATCCACAGGACGGTTCCATTGCCATGCTGTATTTCTCTCTGGCTGGGGGAGCGGCTGTCTTCAAATTGCAGCGACTCCAGCCATGACTGCGCGTCCTGGTTGAAGGTCAGGGCAGCTTGTACAGGCCGGCGCAGAGGATCGATCTGGGCGTTGTGATAGGTCAAAGGCACGGTTTGCGCATCGGGGATAAACTCCTGGGCGCGCGCAACCTTCTGCCAGTGCTCATCCCGATCGACTGGTCCCGTGATCATGAGATTTCCGCCGGCTTCCACATACTTCAGCAGTTGCTGCCACGCCTGTTCGGTGAGCGCCTGCGGTGATGGCAGAATCGCCAGCTTGGGCGTGCCCATCTTCTCGATTTGATTTTCGTAAACCATATAGGGCGTGAGGTGCGCGTAATAAGCCAGTGCCCGCACCGCTTTGCGCTGCGCCTCAATCTGAAATTCGGAAAGCGCGGAGTATTGCGCAGCTTGCGATGCAATCACTGCAACCTGCGCCTGCTCGGGATTACGCAGATGCGGGCTCAATGCCGCCGCGAACTTTGCGAAGTTACGCATGACCGTGGCTTCCGGTTTTTCGGTGCCGTCGGCCCGGAGGGCTCCGATGGGAGTCTCATTGCCCTCGGTCATGTAGGAATTCGTATTCCACAGCCACTCGATCGCGCCCGAGCCGTGCACGAATGACATCGCCATCTTGCGTTCGAATAGCGCAGCTTCGCTTTCCGGCGTGCGGCGGGCGGTTTCGTCAAGGTTCAGTTCGCGCTGCAGGCCGGTTTCCTGGATCAGCATGGCCTTGCCCGGCTGCTTGGCGACCAGTGAATCCCAGAGCAGCGCGTCGTTCTGCCACCAGCTGTGATTGGTGGTGAAATCGACGTCAGGCGCGAAGAACGCGGGCGATAGACGGTCAACGAAGCCGCCTTCATCCTGGCCGACGGTGATGAGCTGATTCGATCCCGCCGCGCGGATTGCCTCGCGCATGGTGTGGACCCAGTCGGCAAACATTTCCTGCGCGAACATTTCGAAGTCGTAGATCTTCAGCGAGTTGTTGCCCTGGTACATTCCGCGTGGCTGAAAGTCGTTTTCCTCCGGGACGGGAATCCAGCCCTGCACAGAATTGATTGGCACGTTCCACGCTGCCGCCAGCGACATGCGATCGGGATAGCGCTGGTTGAGCCACTGATTCCATTTCTGCACTTCGATGGCATCTCCATTGGGACGCATGGTCCACAAATGCTTGGAAAAACTGGGCTCATTGATCAGGTCGTACGCAAGAAACGGAACATCGTGGAAACGCGCGGCTATGGCGGCAATCATTGTCTTTTCTTTGCGCACGGCCTCGGGGTCGAGATAGGCGTTATCGCCGCCGAGCACGTCCGGCAGGAATGCAAAGAAATTGAACTGCACCGGCAGGCCGTACTTGCGCGCGGTCATCAAATAGGCTTCGAGCGTGCGCAGAGTGCGTTCGTAGGGCACGCCGTTCTCGTCGACGAACTTGTCCCAACCGGTCCACCAGCCGGTGCGCAGCATGTTCAACCCGGCATCATGAATCTGCCGCATGTCGCGGTCCCAGACGTAAACGTTGGGATGATCGAAGAACAGCCGCTGCACGTCGCTCGCCATGTAGGTCGTGCCCACGACGGCGAGGGGCTTGCCGTCGAGTTCGAAGGCGTCGGGATTGACGGTGAGCTTGGGACCGGAGCGCAAATAGCCGAGGTCGCGAATCCAGAAGGCGGAGTGGTAAGTGCGGGTGACCTTGCCATTCACCAGCAATTTCGCAGTGATGATGTGTAAACCTTTCTCCCTTGGAGGCGGGTAAGTTAGTAATTCACGCGTGGGTAGCGGTAACGCGGATCCCGCACCCCCGGATGCCCCATTTTCGGTGGTGATGCCCACTTCAAGTGTTGTTCCTTCGCGTCGTGCGGCATGCCATTGCACGTCGATTTGAATCGGCTCTCCAGGGATATAGAGCGGAAGCACGGGCCTGATGGTAAATTCCTCGGCGCCGTTTACGGCTTGCGCCGCGAGCCTGGAAAAAATCTCGCCGGCGTTCACGCTGCTGTAGAAATTTTGCCCAAGTTCGGCATCGACAAAAATCCATCTCCCACCGTCGAAGCCGTTTCGCAGTTGATCGATCTGAATCACCGGCGCCGACATGCGCCGCCCATCTTTGGTTCCCCAAGCCAGGGGGTCGAGATTCGAATCGATTGATCCTGCCGAGCCGCCGCGGTTGTAAAGATCGACCGCGCTCAGATGAATGATGGGGCTGAAGCCGCGCTTCCAGGGGAATGGCGAAAGCGCAAGCGAAATATCGGGATTCGATTCAAATTTCAGACCGTCTGATCCCGGCGTTTCCTGCCACTGGTCGATTCTCAGCGGCCGCGTGTAGCGCACGCTATAATCGCGTAATTTCCATTCTGAGCCGTCGCGATACGCGGCACGGGTAAAGGGACGTCCGCCGAGCACCAACAGATTGCCGCCGTGCTGCAGGAAATCATAAATCGCCGGCCAGTCTTCTTCCGGAAATGCCGACCCATAGGGCAAGACAAACAGATTTGCCGACTCGAGCGCCTGCTGCAACTGCTTAGCGGAGGCGAACTGCGCTCCCGGCAGCGCGTGCTCGAGCATAGTCCGCGGCGCAGCCACTGAGTCCGCCGCCGGGAAGTCAGATTCGTAAAAGACGACCGTTCTGGATTCGGCAGTTGCCGTAGCCGAAAGCAAGGCAGGGACAAGAATAAAGTAAAGCAGTGATCGCATCATCAGTCCTCGGCGGGTAGCATTCCCGATCGTTGGTTGCAGGGTAGATCATCCCCGCCCCAGCGAAGCCTGGATGGGGCACCCCATTCCCAGGGCTCAGGTGCACAAGGCCGCACCACCCGCAATGCCGGCGTCCGCGCCATAGCGTGCCGGCATGATCGGTACCTCGCCTGCACGCGGGTTCAGGGTCAGCCTCGGAACGCGCTCGCGCAATGAAACTAAGAATGGCCGGTAGAGGGCCGCCGCTCCGCCGCCGATCACGATCACCTCGGGATCGAGCAGGTCAATCATATTGCTCAGCCAGACGGCGAGCATGTCGGCGCTTTCGGTCAGCACTTCGCGCGCGAGCGCATCTCCGGCAGTGTAAGCCTTGGCCACGATTTCACCGGTGATGCCGTCGAGTTTTGCTCCGGCGAGTTCCAGCATCGAAGACTCCCGGCCGCTCGAAACCTTCTCGCGCGCGCGCCGCGCGATGGCACTGCCGGAAGCCAGCACCTCGATACATCCAGGCTTGCCGCAGCCGCACACCGGGCCGCGATAGTCGATGCTGACGTGCCCGCCTTCTCCCGCTGCTCCGGTGCGGCCGTGGTAAATCTCGTCGTCCATCACGATTCCGGTGCCAATTCCGGTTCCGATCGTGGCGTAGAAAACGTTGTTATATCCCCGCGCGGCGCCCCAGCGAGTTTCGGCCAGAGCAGCAGCATTCGCGTCATTGTCAACATTCACGGGAACGCGGTACGCGTTGCTGACAGCCTCGGCGAGCGGGAAATCACGCCAGCAGGGCAAGTTCGGAGGATTGAGAATTACGCCGGCCGCCGGATCCAGCGGCCCGGGAGAGCATACGCCGATTCCGCGCACCGCAGCGCCGCCGGTCATAAGTTGCGCGATGGCGGACAAGACCGCGCCCAGTCCGTCGTCGGCTGAACCATGCGCGATCATGGGGGCGCGCACCTGCGACAGAATTTCTCCCCGCTCATCGACGAGGCCGGCGGCCACTTTGGTGCCGCCGACATCAACGCCAATGTATTGACTTCCCTCCCCTGAGCTATTCATTTCGCCCCACGCGACCTGAAGCCTTATGCCGGCACTACCGGCCGCGATCCTTTGAACGCGTAATAAACAATGTACAGATAGCAAATCGCCGGCAGGAAGAACGCATGATGAATGCCGATGCGATCCGCGATCGCGCCTTGAACTACTGGAATAATCGCTCCGCCGACGATGGCCATGATGAGCACGCCCGAGCCGTCGCCGGTACGCGGCCCCAGCTTATCGATGCCCATGGTGAAAATGCTGGGGAACATGATGGAATTGAAAAGCCCGACGGCGATGATGGTCCACACCGCCGCCTGCCCAAAGCTCAACATAGACGCCGTCACCAGAAGACAGGCGACGATGGCCGCGGTCCCGAGCACAGTTGAGGTCTTGACCTTTTGCAGAATGGCGGAGCCTACGAACCGGCCGACCATCGCGCCTCCCCAGTAATAGGAGACGTACTGCGAAGCCTTCAGCTCCGAAATGTTGCCAATCGAAGGCTGACTCAGGTAGTTGATCAGGAAACTGCCGATGGCGACCTCGGCTCCTACATAAGTGAAAATTCCCACCGCCCCCAGTACCAGGTGACGATACTTCCACAGACTCGCTTCATTGGCGGCATGCGCGTGGTGCGTGGCCTCGGCCATCGCCGGCAGCTTGAACCTTCCAATCGCGACCGTAAGCGCGAGCAAAACCGCGGCGAAGATCAAATAGGGCATTTTGACCGAAGAGGCCTGTTGCTGGCGATAAATATGCAGCGCCTCGGCGGTGATCTGTTTCAGCGCGTCAGCCGACTTTGGCGCAGCACTCAGAATCAACACGCCGCCGAGATAAGGTCCGATCGTCGTCCCTAACGAGTTGAACGCCTGCGCAAGATTCAGCCGGCTCGAGGCAGTCTCCGACGGGCCGAGCACCGCTACGTAAGGATTGGCGGCAACCTGCAGGGCGGTCATGCCGCACGCCAGCACGATCAAGGCCCCGAGAAACAGCGGAAAAGAGGGGACTCCGGCGGCGGGAATGAACAGAAATGCTCCCAAGGCCATGGTCAACAATCCCGCGACCATCGTCTTCTGATAGCCGATCCAGTCGATTACTTTTCCCCAAGGCAACGCAAAAACGAAATAGGAGGAAAAAAACGAAAACTGGATTAACATCACCCGGAAATAATTCAGGTCGAAAATGGATTTCAGGTGCGGTACGAGGATGTCGTTGAGAACCGTGAGAAATCCCCACATGAAGAACAAGGTCGTCATCATCGCGAGCGCGGCTTTGTTGGTGGAACGCGGCGCCGCCGATGTGGCCTGGGTAGAGCTTGCCCCCGGTATCGCCATGAAAGGACCCGAACCTCACAATCCGTGAAGATAAAAGGACCTACAGTTTTATCATGATTCGGCGGGAAAATCGTTTCTTTGTCACAAACCAAGCCCTGCGCCCCACCTAAAAAAAAAGGGCCAGCTGTTCAACTGGCCCGCAGTTTAGGAGAGAAGACCTTGTACTTGATGCTTTTTTTATTTCATGTTGGCGTGGAGAAGCTTGCCGCAAACTTTTATTTTGGCGGATTGATGACTCCGAACAGTCCGGTGGAGAAAATCACGTTATTTTTTCCTGCCGGACCCGCCGTGAAGAACAATTGATTGGTGTTACCGTTGACGGCTGCCCCCCCGCCAAATTCCAGCGCCCACAATCCCGAGACCGTGAAACGATCGCCGTTCTTCAGCCGCAGCCAGGCTTTGAACTGACCCGTCGCCGGGTTGAGCGCCACAATCTGCCCGCTGCCCAGATTACCCACCAACAGCGAACCGCTTAGCGGTCCGAAATTGCTCGGGGCCAGGGCAAGTCCCCAGGGAGCATTAATCCAGAACGGCGATTCAGTGGCCGCCGCCAAGCGCCTGCACATCGGCATGGTGTTCGAAGTAGTCAGGTCGCAGGCGTCCACGATGCCACCCTGGACACTGGGATTGGCGTAGGTCACGTAAAGGGTATTTCCGATGGTTTGAATTCCATACGGAGTGTAGGGCCCCGGGTTCGAGTCGGCGTGGAAGGTATTTACCAACCGGAACCTGCGGTCGAAGACATCGATGCCGTCAATCGAGTTCGCCGCGTATAGATGCGGATCGTTGGCTGGCCCCCAAATCGCCAGGCCGGTGTAGATGGCGCTGCCGATGCGGTCCCTGGTCGCAACCAGCGCCTGGGTGAGGTTCAGGGTCGGGTTCCAGCCGACAATCAACCCATCCAGGGTATCGAAGATGAACAGTGCCGGCACGTTCACTCCTTTTTGCTCGAGCCGGAAGGCTTCAGCACCGGCATATAAGTTGGCCACGGCTCCCGTCGGACCAAACGGCGGCACTAGGGGAAACACGCCGGGCACCGGGCACGGAACCGTGGGAGCACCTTTGGAGACGCAAGGAATCTGCACCACCAGCGGAACGATGGTTCCATCTCCGGTGAACAGGGTGGACGTACTCGTGTTCTGATTGCTGACCCAGAACGGGCTGGACGGAAATGCGGTCAAGCCCCAGCCGTCAACCAGATTCAAATCCTGGTGAGCAGCGATGGGGACGTTCGAGTCCAAGAACGAAGCGCTGTACTGCGCGGACGCCTGCGACAACAGCAGACCCGCACAGCAAACGACGAGGCTAAGAAGGCGAGCGCACCAGCGCGCGCGGCAGGCGTGAAGTAGCATGCAAAACTCTCCTGGGATTGCGGCGGTGTCGCGAGCGGTGCGGCAATTCCGGTGGGGGAAGACTGACTTGTTGAGGATCCCGGGACCCTGCCACCAGGAACGAGCCGAAGCAAGACCCGTTCACGATGAGCAGACGATAGTCCTGCGATGGGGCCGGTTTGTCACCAGTCGTTAACGGTTATGTAATTAAATCGTTACTCAGATCGAATCTCAGGGGTGATCGTAGCCAGTACCGTTTGCCGGAGGCGGCTCATACTCCATTCCATACTTGTTTTTGTGCGCGTGAACAGCCATTTCAGCAGGAATTTGCAGCACCCCAAGGCTTGAAGAATCGGCGGTGACGTTGATCTCCCGAGTCAGTGTTTTGAGGGTCGCGGGCAGAGCGTTTTCATACCACACGTGCATGGTGTAACGGCCGGCGGGCACATGAGAAAGGACAAGGTCTCCACGGCGATTGGAAACCGCATAATACGGCGTGTCGAGGGCGATCACCACCGCGCTCATCTCCGCGTGAATATTGCAGAAGATGTAGGAAATGCCCGGCCGGTCGAAGCTCACATTGCGAGTCGTGCCCGCTTCATAGAGACCCAGGTCAAAGCGCTTGCCGTCGAACAGTGAAAATACGTTGTGAAAGAACGGATCGCGGTTGGGAAATGCTACAACCGCTCCTACCGGCACTACCAGCACGTGGGGCTCAAAACTTTTGTGATGCTGGGTGAGCCGCAACGGACCCGGGGCTGCCGGCCGAGCTGGAGCTTGCGGATCGATGGGGATCAACCAGACCACGACGTTATCCGCACGGGACAATTCGTCCGCACTGCCATCCCGGACGATCCTGGCGCGGGCCGAGAGATCCGTGTCCTGAGCGTCCGCTGCCCAACAGAAAATCGAGAAACTCAGGAGTAGTACCGCTGTGGTTAGAATTCTCAAAAAAATACTCCCATTACCAGGTTAACCTGATCCGCGCTGCTGAGCGGTCCCACCTGCGCGGTGCGCAGATGGCGGTACTCGCCCGAGAACAGGAGGTCTGAACGAGGCCGGTAAATAAAGTTCGCCATCTCGGTCCGGTTGCCGGTTAACACCGCTGCATAATAACTGACAGGATATTCGAATGCCCGGATGTCGGCGGCAAACGGGTTGTCGATGCCGAAGGCTCCGTTAAATTCGAGCTTGGGCAGGGGCATAAATTTCAACTGCGACCAGCCGCCCGTGGAATTCAGCCCGCGAAAGGCCGGCCCCAGGCTCAACGGGTTGGCTTTGAACACGATGGTTTGACCCACGCCTCCGCCGATCCCTCCAACTCCGCGCCCTCGGTAGAACTCGCCCGAAAGCTCAAGCTTCGAAAGAATGGGGAATCGCCAGTCTGCCTCACCCGCCCAGCCGTCCACAATCCAGGTCGGCGTCCAGGTCTGCCTCGAATAATAGCCGCTGGCGCCGATCGACAGCGGACGGCCGTTGATGTCCTTGTTCCACGAGGTCCGCAGCGCGTAAGCGGGTTGCCCGGAACTCTCGCCCGCCTGCGCGCGGCGGTGACTACCCGAAGTTGGTTCGCCGGTGACGTTGTCCAGAATGCCGGCTTGCACCATGAAATTCTGATTGTCGCCTACCAGAAACTTGTGTTCCACGCGAAGCTGCGGCGTCCATGCCCACAAGTTCCCTGAGTAGCCAAGGCTGGGGACTGCGACTGAAGCATACGACGTGGGCGATAGCGGGGAGATGAAGAGATCGTCTTGCCCGGCTATGATCGATGTCTGCTTCCAATCCAGGCGCATGCTCGCCGTACGCATCCGCACGATGCCGGTGTTGATGCCGTTCACCTCGGCCTGGGGAAATCCCCCGGCAAAATCAAACTGAATCTGACCGCTGAGTTTGGCCCCGGCAACATCGGGCCCGAACACCTCGAGGCCCAGCAGCGATTGCCGCAGGGTCGCGCCAAAGGCGGAGTGGGAGCCGTAGGTCCCGCTCGGGGTCGCGTAAGTCGGGATGTCGAGGTTATCGACTTCCCCGTTGTTGGCAAATATGTTGAACAGCGCCAGCCCGGAGATTCGCGCCCGGTATTTCGACGAACTCTCGACTTTGCTCTGGTACTGGGTGCGGACCTCGCTTTGCAGCACCTGCGTGGTGTCTTCCAATGACGAGAGCCGCTGGTCCACGGAGGCGCTGGATGGGTTTGCGGATTGGGTTTCGCTCGCGCTCGGGTTGCCGCTTTCGGGTGTGCCGCGGATACGCTGCAATTCCTGGCGCAGTTGCTCCGTCTCCGCGCGATACTGCGAAGCCTCGGATTTCATCTCGGCAACCGTGGCCCGCAGTTCCTGCAACTGTTCGCGGAGCTCCTGCACGGATTCCGCCAGGCTTTTAGCATCGGGATCCGGCGATGCCTGTTGAGCGGAAGCCAGCGAACCGGTAGCTGCCGCCGCCAGGCAGACCCACACGATTTGTTTTGCGCGGATGAACCACAACCTTCGCTGTCTCAAGTTTCCCTCCAAACAGAGACGTTCCCTGGGAATGATGCGTCTATACCTTCGGAGTGGCACGGGCCGAGCTTGCCGGCAACTCCAGGCGGGAGGAAGCCTCCTCGGCCGCCTCCGTGTTGCCGCCCGCCGCGCCCGGCGTGGGTCTTGGAAGAACAATCCTGAAGATCGTGCCCTGGGACGACGTGCTTTCGACCGCGATTACCCCGGCATGGTCTTGAACGATCTTCTGCACGACCGTGAGCCCCAGCCCAGTGCCGTTTTGCTTTCCTTCGCTCACAAATGGTTCGAACAAGGACGCGCGGATTGATTCCGGGATACCCCGCCCGTGATCGCGAATCCTGATCTCGACTTCTTTGGTGGCATCGCGTAGCTCGATTTCAATCTGCCCGGTTCGATCGGGCAGCGATTGGCATGCGTTAAGAAGGAGATTGAAAAACGCCCGTTCCAGCCGGTGGTGATCGAACCAGCCTTCCACCGGTCCCGATTGCCGCACCTCGAAGCGCACATTGTGAAACTCCGGATTGGCACGCACCGCCTGGATCGCTTGATCCAGTGCCGCGCGAAGGCTGCCGTGAGTCGGTCGAACCGAAGCCCGAGTGCGCGAGAACTCCAGCAGCGATTCGATCAGGTCCGTCATGCGATGCGAGGCCAACTGAACCTCGTGGTACAACTCGTCGCGCTGCTCCCTCGTGAGATTCGAGTCGCACAGGAATTCCGCATTCGCGATAATGGCCGCCAGCGAATGCCGCAAATCGTGAGAAATCGAACTGGCCATCCGCCCAATGGTGGCAAGGCGCTCCGACTCAATCAGGCTCTGCTGCGTTTTTCGCAGGCTGTCGCGCATACGGTCAAAGGCGCGCGCGAGTTCCGCGGCCTCGTCACTGCCGTCGCTGTGCAGGGCGTAATCGAAGTCGCCTTGCTCCAGCGCGGCAACTCCTTTGAGCAGGCTGGACAGCGGTCGCGTGAAGGTATGCGAGATCAGAAACACCAGAGCGCTGCCGATCAGCACCGCCAGCAATCCCAGGAGAAGCAGAAGCCGGTTCAGCTTTTGCAAAAATGCGGTCGCCTCGTCATAGGACTTGAGCACCGTCAACCGCACCGCCGGCTGATTCTCGGGAGAAAGGTCGAGCGTGGTTGCCAGGTACCGCTCGTTGCCGAGTTGAAGCAGTTCAGGTTGTTTTCCGCTGGACCTGCCAACTGGCGTGCGCGCCAGTTCCGCGCCCATTTCCGCACTGAGAGTGCTGGTCACGATCGTCTGCCCGTAACGAAATACCACCTTGCTGCTGGCGATGCGGCTGATTTGCGCGGCCACTCGCTGGTCGATTTCGCGGCCGATCACCAGGAATCCAAGCAGGTGTCCTTCCGATGCCGGCCCGAAATAGATCGGCTTAAGAAAAACCTCGTACAGTCGTTGCGCGCCCATCCACCAGCGTTGCTGCTGATCAAGTGAGGCATTAAAAGACGCCTGCGCAATCTGCGGCGTGAAGTCCGGAGCATTGGTATGCAGCGCGACCACTTTTCCTGCTCGATCCGCCAGCACGAACAGATCGCTGCCCGCGAGCTTCCACTTGGACAGCGACCCGTCCTGGATGGTGGCAGGATCTTCGGTGGTCATAAGCGCGCGCAAGTCCGGCAGGTCGGCCACCAGGTCGGCGGAGTGGCTGAGTGTGATCTCCTCCTCGCGCTGGAAGCTTTCGAAGGTGGTTACGGAATTTTGGAGATCCGCGAAGATCTCCTGCTTGACTTGGGATTGAATGCTGCGCCGGACCAGGAGCAGGCTGAAAGCGGTCAGGCCCGCGGTAATGAGCACCATGGAGAGCAGGAACTTGGTGCGCAACCGGACTTTTACCATCCTGCTCCCCCTGCGGCGTTCAACTCACGAACTTATAGCCTACACCGTGCACCGTCCGGAAGTGCACTGGGTTGGCGGGTTCTTTCTCCAGCTTCTGGCGAAGCTTCAGAATGTGGTTATCGACGGTTCGCGTCGAAGGATAGTTGTGGTATCCCCAGACCTCGTTCAGCAACTCGTCGCGGGTGATGACGCGCTCCGGATTCTGCACCATGAACTTGAGCGTCTTGAATTCCTGCGCGGTGAGGGCAATGGCTTTGCCCTCGCGAACGACTTCCATCTTGGTGAAGTCGATGAGGATTTCGTCAAAAGCAAATTTTTCGGTTGGCTGGGGACGCGCCGTTCTCCGCAATGCTGCGCGCACGCGCGCCAGCAGTTCGCGCGGGCTGAAGGGCTTGGTCACGTAATCGTCGGCGCCGATTTCAAGCAAAAGAACCTTGTCGGAAACGTCACTGGCGGCGCTAAGGACGATAATGGGTACCGCGGGCGAGTGCTGTTTCAGTTCGCCGCAGACCTCCCGGCCGGAGAGCCCCGGCAGGCGCAGGTCGAGAACCACGGCCGACGGAATTGTGTTGCGGAATAAATCGACCGCTTCCCTGCCGTCAGAGGCGGCCAGAACGGTGTAGCCTTCGGCTTCAAACAGGCGGCGCAGCGCCCGCTGCACGGCGCGATCGTCTTCGACCACAAGAATTCGGTCGCTGGAAGTGGGAGTCACCTTTTGCGGAATCCTTTGCGGAACACCCTGGAAACCCGGCGACGGCAGATTTTCGGCTACGCGCAGCATACGCCTCCTCTAGGCTCTTGTGTTCGCATTACAAGAGAACTGGCGTCCAGCTTACTACCACAAGCCATTGAAAACAGCGGCGCCGACCGCATCTTGACAACATTTTTACAAGTTGGAGGTATCTGGTAACAACTGGTCGGGTTACTACCGCCACCGCAAGCGGATTCCCGAGCCGTGGTTGGAACTTATCGGAGCGAGTTCGCTGTAGGAGGTGATAATCCAGTCGGCGCCCGCGTTTTCCAGTTCCTGATCCGAAGCCGTGCTCCGCAGCGCAACCACCAGTGCGCCCGCAGATTTTCCGGACCGAATCCCCGCCGGAGCATCCTCGAAGACCACGCATTTAGAAGCAGGCACTCCCAGCAAAGCCGCGCCCTTGAGATAGGGCTCAGGATCGGGTTTGCCAACCTGTACATCATCAGCAGTAATCATTTTGCGAGGCAGTGGAATTCCGGCTGTTCTGAGCCGCACCTCGGCGAGGGGCCGGGCGCAGGACGTGACAAGCGCCCAGCGATGGGGCGGTATGGACTTTACGAAGTCGCACGCGCCGGCTAGCGGGACCACGCCTTCGGTGTCTTCAATTTCTCCCTGGAGCACGACTTCGTTCTCTTTCACGGCGTCGCCGTGCGGAAGCAGATCGCGGATGGTCGCGATGCTCGGCCGTCCATGCGCCCGCTGCACCGTTTCCTCGGGATCAAAGCCGTGGGCGATCGCCCACCTGGTCCAGACGCGAGCCACCGCCGGAGTGGAATCGATCAACACGCCATCCAGATCAAAAAGCAGCCCCTCGCAGGAAATTTCAAGCATGATTAACGATAACAGGAGATGGGGACCGGCATCGCTGCTGCGGGCGATCAAAACTCTTAACCGCAGGGGTCACTGATGAACACAGAGGGTTTCACAGGATCCCTGGCGTGGACCTCAGTGCCCTGTGCGGTTAAGGTCTTCCGGTCTAACCCATGCGCGCAAACAGTGGCTTGAGCGCCGGATAGAGCAGGCGGTAGTTTTCGTATTGCCTGCGCATGGTTTCGAGCGCCGACGGCGCCGGCTTGACGCGCTTCTGCACTTTGACGACCGCATCACAGGCTTCTTCGACTGAGCTCCACCATTTCGCGCCCACACCTGCGAGCAAAGCGCCTCCGTAGGCTGCTCCCTCTTCGGCGGCGAGAACCTCAACCTCGCAGGCATAAACATCCGCCTGGATCTGCCGCCAGAGGTCCGATCGCGCTCCGCCGCCGCCCAAGCGCACATGGTTCACCGGCACGTTCATTTCCTTGAATAGAGAGAAGGTGTCCTTAAGACTGAAGGCGACTCCTTCCAGCACGGCGCGCACCACGTGTGCGCGGGTATGGCTGGCGGCAAGTCCGGTCAGAGTTCCGCGCGCGTGGGGATCGAGATGCGGGGTGCGCTCGCCCATCAGGTACGGCGCCCACAGCACGCCATCAGATCCGGGAGGCACTTGTGCGGCTTCGCGCGTCAGCTGATCATAAGAAAGACTTTCGGAATTCTGCAGCAGATCGCGAATCCAGCGGAAGGACTGTCCGGCGGCCTGCGTCACCCCCATCACATGCCAGCGTCCGGGAACCGCGTGGCAGAAGGTGTGCACCCGCCCTTTCACATCCATGGCCGGATTATCGGTGGCAGCAAAAACCACGCCCGAGGTTCCGATGGTCGCGCTGACCGCGCCGGCGCGCACGATTCCCATTCCCACTGCCCCGCCCGCCTGATCGCCGGCCCCGCCTACCACCGGAGTTCCTGCTTTCAATCCGCTGTGCGCCGCGCCGGCATCGGAAATCCTGGCGCACACTTCGGGCGATTCGCACAGCCGGGGCAGGCAGCTCATAGGCAAGCCGGCAGCCGCCATCATTTCTTCCGACCAACGACGGCGCGCGACGTCGAGCATGAGCGTTCCTGAAGCCTCGGCGACATCCATGGCGTGTTCGCCGGTCATGCGCAGGCGCACGTAATCCTTCGGCAGGAGCACACGGCGGAACCGCTTCCACAGCTCCGGTTCGTTGTCGCGAACCCAGAGCAGCTTGGTCAGGGTGAAGTTGGTCAGCGCGGGATTGCACGTGAGCTCGATGATGCGCTGTTCGCCCAGCTTTGAACTCAGCCAATCACATTGCGCCTGCGTGCGTTGGTCGCACCAGATCAGGGAGGGCCGGATGACCTCATCTCGTTCGTCGAGGAGCACGGCGCCATGCATCTGTCCGGCAAGACCGACGCCCGAGACGTTTGCGCCCGGAACTTTCGCCAGAGTTTCGCGGATCGCCGCGCCTGCGGCTTTCCACCAATCCTGCGGGTCCTGCTCCGCCCACCCGGTTTTTGGCGACGCAAAGGGAACATGCTCACAAGTCGCGGAACTGGCCACGGCCCCAGCGCGGTCGACGAGCACGGCGCGGGTGCCGCCGGTGCCAACATCAATGCCGAGAACGTAGTCCATGTCGCGAGAAAGGCGCGTTGGCGCGAGCGAGTCAGTGTAGCAGATTGTTCTGATCTTAACCGGTACGGCTAACGGCCGGAGATCAGGAATTTCCGAGTCCGAATGCTATCGTCTGCCGAAGATGGGGAGCCTGATGCCCGACGCCTGAGACCTAACGCCGCAAGCCTGGAGCCTGAAACCGTTTGAGCAACCCTCCCCCGTTCAGCTGCGTCTGAGAGTCCCAAGCCACCAGAACGCAAAAGGAGGAGTTATGAAGGCGAAATTGGTCGCGGCATGCAGCACCTTGGCATTGTTGGTCGGATTGAGCGTATATTCCCTGGGCAATCCGCCGCAGGGCGCAATGGCCAGGCAGGAACCCCATATGAACGCCGCTCTCGGTCATTTGCAGGAAGCCAGAGCCGAACTTGAAAAGGCCACGCCCAACAAAGGCGGCCATCGCGAGCGCGCCATGCAATTGGTCGACCAGGCCATTCAGCAAGTCAAGGCTGGCGAGGCTTACTACGAGCAGCATAAGGGAAAATAATCCCAGTCTTGTGCGTTGGCATCAGTGAATGTTCGCCGTGGCTAATGCTGCGTCGACGTGACAAACCCGGGCATTTGCGCTGGTCAGCAGCCACGGCGAACGAGATGACGTTGCGGAGGGGCTGTTCTTCTTTTTTCGCATAAAGTTCACGCTGAAATCCTGCATGCCATCCCCCGAGTACCAGGAACAACTGGCGTAGTCGTAGCGTTGTTCATCAAGGCTTGCCGGCTCTGTGCATTTGTCCAGGCGCAATTTGGGATCAGCAACCAGCGCCCAGTGCTGAAGTTCGCGGATAAGAATTGCGTGTGCGGCCATGGCTAGAGGCTTGCTTCGCCAGGCCTGATCTCCCCGCCGCGAAAGCTGCTCTGCGGAGTCGGCAGTCATCTTCTCAGCAAGCACGAACTTGTTCTGATTGAGCAGTTCTTCAAACTGGCGCTGTTGCCCGGGCCGCTGGGGGCTCGCGGTTGCGTATTCGTCGCAAGAAATCGGCTCGTTTTGCGCACCGGAGAGCGGGACGGCCGTCCTCTCAGCTGAAACGCCCACCACTTGCTCAATGATCAGCAAACTGCAACAGCCTAGATGACCGTAGCCGAGGTGCTCCTTTTCGGTGTTCTTTTCCGCGAGAAAAACCCCGGTCAAAGTTGCTGTCACCCGATAGAAATGACAATCCGATGCGCAAGGTGCGCCCGTCGGGGTACGATTTCGGCTCGCGCGCACCAGTTTGTAGAACTGCTCGAATGCGCCATCTTTCCGCAACGGGACCGGTTTGCCATCGAGTTCAAGAACGTGGCCCGGACGACGGGAGTGATCACCACAGCAGTATGTCGCGATATCCGAAACATCGCCGCCAAAGGTGAGCCATACATCGGTTGCCTTCGTGTCCTTGCACTGCGGATCGTAAAGGGCAAAAATCTCAAATTCGAGATCCGCTGTGCCTCGAACGCGTACCGTCTCGTGATCGAACTCGCCGGCGTGCAGCCGCAGTTCGCATACTGTAATGTCGTGAACGGGCTTCGGCTGAGCAAAAAGAATCGACGGGCAAAGAAAAGCGCACGCGATCAGGGCAAGCACAACCCTCATGCCGCCTAGGTTACGCTTACTTCAGTGTAAGTTCCAAAGACTTGCCGCAGGGCATCGCAGATTTCCCCGATGGTCGCGTAGGCGCGAACTGCGTCGATGATGCAGGGCATGGTGTTGGCCGAAGAGACATGGCCATTCGACGGCGCGCGCGACTCCTGCGACGCTGCTTTCTTTAGCGCGTCCAGACAGCGGCGGACTTCCTCGCTGGAACGCCGCGCACGCAGCGCCTTCAGCTTGGAGGCCTGCTGCTGCGCCACGGTTTCGTCGATGTAGAGAATGTGCGGCGTGTCTTCTTCGACGGTGAATTCGTTCACGCCGACAATGATTTTTTCCCTGGCTTCCACCGCCCGCTGATACCGGTACGCCGCCTCCGCAATTTCTTTCTGCGGGTATCCTCGTTCGATGGCCTTGACCATTCCCCCCATCGCATCCAGCTTGCCGAAGTAGTCGAAGGCGCCCTGTTCCATCTGCAAAGTCAGGTTTTCGAGGAAATACGATCCCCCGAGCGGGTCTACGCTCTGTGTCACGCCGGACTCATAGGCGATGATCTGTTGCGTGCGCAGCGCGATGCGCGCCGCCTCTTCCGTCGGCAACGCCAGCGCTTCGTCGTAAGCATCGGTATGCAGCGATTGCGTTCCGCCGAGCACGGCCGCCAGTGCCTGAACCGCGACCCGGGCGATGTTGTTCATCGGTTGCTGCGCCGGGAGTGAAACTCCGGCGGTCTGGGTGTGAAAGCGCATCAGCCAGGTGCGCTGGTTCTTCGCGCCAAAGCGGTCCTTCATCACCCGATACCAGATCTTGCGCGCCGCGCGGTACTTCGCGATCTCTTCGAAGAAATCATTGTGGGCGTTAAAGAAGAAACTCAGCCGCGGCC
Organism: Terriglobales bacterium; assembly: GCA_036376415.1. Taxonomy (GTDB): domain Bacteria; phylum Acidobacteriota; class Terriglobia; order Terriglobales; family Acidobacteriaceae; genus Gp1-AA145. The sequence continues at coordinate 51,075 of DASVAJ010000054.1, read as the reverse complement.
CGAATTCATCCACCTCCAATCCACGCCGCCGCGCCCACTCCACGTACTCAACTCCGTCATAAAGCGTGAAGGCCAGTTCCTGCAGGGCTGTCGAACCGGCTTCGCGAATGTGATAGCCGCTGATGGAAATCGTGTTGAAACGCGGCGTGAACCTCGAGCCAAACTCAAAGGTGTCGATCACCAGCCGCACCGACGGCGCGGGAGGAAAAATGTACTCTTTCTGCGCGATGTATTCCTTGAGAATGTCGTTTTGAATCGTTCCCGAAATCTTCTTCCAATCCGCGCCCTGCTTTTCCGCCACCACCAGGTACATGGCCCACAGCACTGATGCCGGCGAGTTAATGGTCATCGAAACGGTGGTCTTTTCCAGATCGATTCCGCTAAAGAGGATTTCCATATCCTCGAGCGAATCAATGGCTACCCCGCACTTGCCAACTTCGCCTTCGCTCGCCGCATGGTCAGAGTCGTAGCCCATCAGCGTCGGTAAATCAAACGCCACCGACAGCCCGCTGCCGCCGTGCTCGAGTAGATATTTATAGCGGCGATTGGTCTCTTCGGGTGATGCGAATCCCGAGAACTGCCGCATGGTGAACAGCTTTCCGCGATAGCCAGTGGCGTGAATGCCGCGCGTGAACGGCGGTTCTCCGGGATACCCCAGATATTCGTCGTAATCCCAATCTGGCGGAAGATCGGCTGGCGTATACAGGCGGCGGACCGGAACTCCCGAGATGGTGGTGAAGCGTGCCCGCCCGTTTTCGTCCAGATTCGAGCCCGAGGCCTTGCCGACCGGCTTCTCCGGCGCTTTCTCCAGGGAAGGAAGCAGCATCTTTTCCGCCCAGCGCTTCTCCGAGTCCGACGCACGCCGGTTTTCGGTTATCTCCGCAATCGGGCTCTCGGAAACCGGTTTCTTCTCAGCCATAACTTCCCTTCTCCAGCTTGGATGATAGGAGAGGCACGCGCACAGGAGCAAGAGCGGACAGCGACCGCTCGGTCGGTAGCAGGCCAATCCCCGCAGAACGGAAGATGAAGCCTGCTTGCAACCTAGACGCCTAATCGTTGGGGGAGTCGAACACGACCGCGAACTTTGCCTGCACGGTCAGGGAGGTGCGAGAAGGGCTGTTCACCACCAGATAGTAGGTCCGTGCGTCCGTGTGGGTTCCGTTGAGCCGAAAATCCAGATCGCCCGCCGACATCTGGTTCTGGAACAACGGTTCCTCCAAGGCGCCGCGGAGAAAATCGGCATATTGCGACTCATCCATGACCAGCACTTCGACCGGATGGGGTACGCCGCGTGACCACGAAGCAATGTGTCCCCGCAGCTTCGGAAAGGACGCATGCGGCGGAATTTGAAAGCGGAACGACCGGCTGGTGGAAATTCCAAACCTGCCGCGACAGACATTCACGGGCGCGTAGCGCTCATGGGATACGTGATCGAAGCGTGCGGCATCGTTTTGATTCGTGAGACTGGGTTGCTCAGCCTCGGCGGACTCCGAGTCGGGCGTCGCCCCCGCCTCTTGCATGGTTTTCGCCAGGGGACCGATGACTTTTAGTTTGGCTGCATCTATGGCGGGGTCTTTAGCGAATGTGGGGTCGATATTGCTGAAGCCGGTTGTCTGCTTCGGAGGCTGAAGGTGGGTTCTCCATGCGTTTTCCCAGGCATTGCGGCCTTGAACGCCAACCCACGCCACGAACCCTAGAAAAACCAGGCCGGCCAAAAGACGCCAACGACTCTTAAACAGATCAAAATAATTGCGCACGGGTACCACCGGACGATGAAGATTCAGTGTGCGCCTATCGCGACCCCAGGCAAAGTTACGCGCGTAATCCCCGGCTGCACGGTTTCGCTAACGCAGAATCCTCCGCGCCAACAGGCCCACGGCGCCGTCCTGCAGCGCATGTGCGATCATGCCCGGGCGCAGGCTGCCGCGCCAGTGCGCCAACAGCCCGAAGAGGATTCCGAAAACGCCAATGACGATCATGTACTTCCAACCCTGATATCCGTGGCCTGCGCCGAACGCAATCGCCTGCACCAAGATGGCAACCCCGGCCGATCGCGTGAAGGCCGCAAATTGCCGCTGCAAGTATCCGCGAAAGATCAGCTCTTCGCAGAAACCCGCGGTCGCCGCCAATGCCAGAAATAGGGCAATCTCTACATGAGTACGGGGCAACAGGTTTCGGATGGCCTGATTGGGAGCCCCCTTCAGCAGATGCACAATTGCGTTCAACACCAGGCCGGCAACCACCAGGAAGCCAATGGCGATCGCCACATCCCGAACCACGGCCCCGATTCCATTCCACCTGCCCCCGATAAGATCGCGCAACCGGACGCCGCGACGGCGGATTCCATACCAGACAAACACAACCATGATCCATTCCAGGATGATTACCTGCACATATCCGGCATAGCGCCCGTGACGGCTCACGACGGGCGCGAGGTTGGCGCTGCGCGCGCTGGCCAAAGAAAATGCGGCCAGAATGCACAGCAGGACAATGGTGTGCCAAACCGGGGCAATGGGCAGAAGATTGGATTCGCGCCTTTCGGCCGGCTCGACAACCGGTGACGAACTCATGCTTCACACGATACACGAGCGCGGTTGCAGGCCGGTTGACATATCGGCGACAGAAAACCAAGATGAATCGGGGAAAAGCTGACCTGGGAAGTTACATCCCTGCGGTATTGGTCGCGCCGCTTTGCTGAGGGGCATACTTCGACGCGCATTTCGCCTGAATCTGCTTGGCGTGGAAGACGCCGTCGTGGCCGAAGGTGCCTTCGGCAAGCGCTTGCGCGTTGTCCTTGAATGTGTCCGGAGGAGGCTCGGTGCCGGTGTAAACCACGCTGAGCAGTTGATCGTTCTCGACCAGGACGAAGTTCATGTTGGTGCCGCTGCGGCGAATCGATCCCGGCTGCACATTGCCCGCAACCCGCAGCCGCTTGCTGTAGGCGGTGTCCCCCATCCCATGCAGCTCTTTGATGGTGACGTAGTAACTCTTGCTCTCCTGCACGCCCGTGTACGCAAGATAACCGAGGGCGAGCAAAATGATCACCATCGCACTGCCGAATTTGAGGAATTTGCTGGTCTGAGGGGACATCCTATTGGCAACTCTACTCGCGCCCAAAATTCCGGTCAAGCAACCCATCGCCCGGCAAAGGTTATAATGCCCGCACACCGGAGGCTTATGATCGCTCGCCTGCTTTTGCTTCTGACTTGCGCGTCCCTGATGATGGCGCAGGCTCAATCCAAAAATCCGTGGGCCTCATGGGCGCCCTTTCTGGGCAAATGGTCGGCCACCGGCACCGGCGCGCCCGGTCAGGGCGCCGGCGAAATCACCTTTCAGCCGGAACTCCAGGGCGCGGTCCTCGCCCGTCACAGCTACGCGCAGTATCCAGCCACGAAAGACAAGCCCGCATACCGCCACGACGATCTCATGGTGATTTATCCGGGGCCGGGCGGGAGCACGGCGGCCAACTACTGGGACAACGAAGGTCACTTCATCCGCTACGACGTCGAACTGAATGACAACAAGCTGGTGTTTACCAGCGCGGCTGATCAGCCCGGTCCGCGCTTTCGCTTGTCTTATGTCAAAACGGGCGCTGACGCGCTGAAGATGACTTTCGAAATCGCCCCGCCCAACGATCGCGAGCATTTCCAGCCCTACATCGAAGCCTCCGCCGAACGTAAACCATAACGCCCGCTCTCGCATTCGTCCGGGCGGTCCCTCCGTTTAGAATCAAGCCTATGATCCATCCCTGGCACGACGTGACCCCGGGCAGCAAGTTGCCCCAGGAGTTCAACAGCATCATCGAGATTCCGTTCGGCTCAAGCGTGAAGTACGAACTCGATAAGAACAGCGGGCTCATCAAGCTCGACCGTGTGCTCTATTCAGCGGTCTACTATCCGGCAAACTATGGCTTCATTCCGCAAACACTCGCCGAAGATGACGATCCGCTGGATGTTCTGGTGCTGTGCCAGGAAACGGTTGTGCCGCTCACCATGATCTATGCCCGCGCGATTGGGCTGATGACCATGATCGATGCCGGCAAGAAAGATCATAAGATCATCGCGGTCGCCACCAAGGACCCGGAGTTCAACAGCTACAACGAAGCCAGCGAGATGCCGCAGCACCGGCTGCTTATGCTGCGCCGTTTTTTTCAGGACTACAAACAGCTCGAAGGCAAGGCCGTCGAGGTGGACCAGATCCGCCCGGCGGCGGAGGCTTACCCCATCATCGGCGACGCGCTGAGCCGCTACAGCGAGCAGCGGCGGAAGGGGTTCGCGAGTCACGATTAAAAATCCTTACCGAATCATGTTTTTGTTGCCGTGATCATGCAGTAGCTCATGGGGCCAAGCGGTGCGCTGACCAATGGCAGTAATAGCGGAGCCAGTACATTGTTCCAGCGTGCGCGGGTCATAGCCCGCTCTCCGAACACGACATCTATCACCAAGAATTTCAAAGTCACCCAGGGGACGTGCGCGACTGAAGGCGCCACACGCATTTGAAGATGCTCTACCCTGATTTCGCGGAACCCAAGCTTCACCAGGCGCGCAAAAAACAACTGAAGTTGCGCCACGTCTTCGATGACCCAGCATTCGCACAACTTCCGGTAAATACGCTGCTGCAGCGCGGTGACGAATCGGCCGCTCAGAAATGCGTCAGCGACGACCAGCCGTCCCCCGGCCCGCAGCACGCGGTGCGCCTCCTTCAGCAGAACCCCCTTGTCCCCGCCGTGCGCGTGGCAGCTGCTCTCGAGAGCGAGGACCCCGTCGCATGCCGAGGATGGAAGAGGAATCTCTTCGTAGTCGGCTTCGAGGATGTGAATGCGGTCACCATAACCGGCTGCCTGGTTCAGGGTGCGTGCGTGCTCCACCTGCCACGGAACGCGCGTGAGCCCCAGCAGTGTCGAACGGGGCAACCGGCGCGCAAAGCTGCGCAGGGTGGCCGCAAGTCCGCAGCCCAGGTCGAGAAGTTGCGGGCCAGCCATGCCATCCGTCCTCAGGCGAGCGAGTACCTCTGCATTCATCTGCTCCAGCATCCCTTCCCGGCGCAGCGGATTCAGGCCCGCGCGGTAATAGCCAAAGTGCATGTTGAATTCCGGGCTCCAGGCCGCATAGTCCGGGCCCGCCTCGCTGTAGTACTGCTCGAGGCCGATGCACGGTGCGCTTTGAGCCATGCTCTCTGACTCAGCTGACGTTCTGCGAAGGCGTGGCGCAGGGATTTCTCTGTGTACACTTTGCAGGATTTGCGCGCTGGCTGGCGGACTCTCTTGCACGCTCATCCTTGCGCTCCCGGGGATCGCACGAGCAGCATTCCCGCGATCCTTGACACAATTATTATAATTCAGTAATTTCTGTATGTACAGAAATTACTGACATGCCGCTCACGCCTGTCGAACAGAAGTTCATCCTTCATTGGGGCGAAATGGGCACCCGCTGGGGGATCAACCGCACCGTCGCCCAGGTGCATGCGCTCCTTTTCCTTTCGCCCAAACCGCTGCATGCGGAAGAGATTGCGACCACGCTCTCGGTCGCGCGCTCGAATGTCAGCAACAGCCTGCGCGAACTGCAGGGCTGGGGCATCGCGCGCGTGGCGCACGTGCTGGGCGACCGCCGCGACCACTTCGAATCGGTAAAAGATGTCTGGGAGATTTTCCGCATCGTCGCCGAGGAGCGCAAACGGCGGGAAATCGACCCTACCTTGCGGGTCCTGCAGGAATGTGTCGCGGAAATGAAGAAGGCTGGGGCCGCCAACGCCTATACGCGCGAACGCCTGGAAGACATGCTGGCATTCCTCACCGCCACATCTGGGTTATTCGACGAACTTGTGCACATGCCCAGCTCAGCGCTCAAGGGAATCGCGCGCCTCCGCGGAAAACTGCGCAGCCTCTTGGGAGGCGGAAAGCACAAGGTGAACTCATGATCTCGCTCACTTCGGAATTCACCGACGGCAAGAGCCGTCACGCGCGCGGTTGGCTGTTTTACGACGCGGAGTGCGACTTCTGCACCCATATCGCGCGCTGGATTCGCAAGCCGATGCTGCGCCGCGGACTTGCCGTAGCCCCGCTGCAGGATTCTCGGGTAGCCGCATTGCTCGGCATGCCCGGCGACGAACTGCTGCGGGCGATCCGTTATCTGGGAAAAGACGGACTTCCCTACGCAGGCGCGGACGCGCTGGTGGAACTGGCGCGCGAATTCTGGTGGGCGCGGCCGCTGGTGTGGGCTTCGCGCGTCCATTCCTTGAAAGCAGCCATGCGCAGCGGCTACGAATGCATGGCGCGGCAACGCAATTGCCATGCGGAAACACATTGCCGGCATGAAGTAGCACACATGACCTGGCGGTGAGGAGGCGGCGGTGAGGACAAACTTCTCAGATTTGTGGCAGCCGAGCGGAACGGTTGATCGCCAGACGTACGTCATTGTCGGCCTGGTGGGATTTGCGCTTAAGCACAACCTGGACCGGTTGATCGCAACCTACCTCTTCCATCGGCCGTGGGGTTTATTCAACTATTGGGAACCGCTGCGCAATGCGGGTCGCGTTACCGACCTGCGCGGAGACGAAACCGCATTTCTTGCTACGCTGATCGCGACCGCGCTGCCGTTCATCTGGGTCGGCGTCGTGCTCACTCTCAAGCGTCTCCGCAGCGCGGGCCTGTCCCCGGCGTGGGTGGTGCTTTTCTTTGCTCCCTTTTTAAACTTGTTCTTCTTTCTGGTGCTCTCGCTTCTGCCGGAATGCGAGGCGGTTACGGTCGGCAAGCGCGAAGGCAAACCGTTCCTGCAAACCTTCATTCCCGAAAGCGCGCTCGGCAGCGCGGCAGTAGCAGTCCTGGTCGTAGGCCTTATTGGCGTGTGCATCGTTTTGCTCGAGATGCGTTTGTTGATCCACTACGGGTGGGGCTTGTTTGTCGCATTGCCGTTCACCATGGGATTGGCAGCCGCGGCGATTTACGGGCACCGCCAGCCACGCAGCCTGCCAAGCTGTCTGGCTGTGGCCGCGCTAAGCGTTGGAATTCTAGGAGTTGGATTGTTGGCACTGGCGGTCGAAGGCGTGGTCTGCCTGATCATGGCGTTTCCGATCGCCGTGCCGCTGGCGCTGCTGGGAGGAACATGCGGATACTTCCTGCAAAAGCAGCGCTGGATCGAGCGCGGCGCCCCCGCCTATTTCTGTATGCTGCTTGCGTTTTCGCCCGGCGTGCAGTGGGCCGAGCACGTGATTGCACCGAAACCGCAAGTCTTTGTCGTGCGCTCCTCGATCGAAATTAATGCCCCTCAAGAAGAAGTGTGGAAGAGCGTCGTCGCCTTCTCGCAAATTCCGCCTCCCAAGGAATGGCTCTTCCGCGCTGGCGTTGCTTATCCGATCCGCGCAGAAATCTTCGGCCATGGCCCCGGGGCAGAACGCCACTGCGTCTTTTCGACGGGCGCGTTTGTCGAACCCATTGAAGTGTGGGACGAACCCCGGCAATTGAAATTTTCGGTCACTTCCAATCCGGCGCCCATGCAGGAGTGGACTCCTTACTCGCACATCCATCCGCCGCACCTGCACGGGTTCCTGGTTTCCGAGGGCGGGCAGTTTCTGCTGACGCCGCTGCCGAACGGCAGAACCAGGCTGGAGGGCACGACCTGGTACCGACATGGCCTCTGGCCGGCGCCCTATTGGCGGCTGTGGTCCGACGCGATCATCCATCGCATTCACATGCGCGTCCTCACCCACATTCGCGATGCGGCCGTAAAGGAGCCGGGAAGATGAGCGGGAAAGCCGCCGGTATGGGGAAGTTACGTTCAGCTACGAAGTGACGTGCGCGGTCTTCATGGGGAGGGTAAAGGAGAAGACAGAACCATATCCGAGCTGGCTGGTCACGCGAATCGAGCCTCCGTGCGCTTCCACCACAGCTTTCGCGATGGCCAGGCCCATGCCCGTGCCTTGAACCGAGTAGCGATTGTCCTTCCCGCGATAGAACTTGTCGAAAATGAGCGACTGGTCGAGTTCGTCGATACCGGGACCCCGATCTGCAACGCTGACCGCGATTTCAGACCCGCTGTGTTCGGCCGAGACATGAATTGGAGCGCCAGGCGCCGAGTACTTGGCAGCATTCTCCAGCAATTGATACACGACGTTCCTGATCAGGTCGAGGTCAAATACCGCGAGCGGGAACTCGCCGTCTTTCTTCAATTCCACCGGGTGACCGGCAAGGACTTTTTTCGCGGATTCCAGCGCTCCCTCTATAGCCTCGCCGATATCGTGCGCGGTCAGATCGAGCTCAACCTGGTTGGCTTCGAGCCGCGCCAACTGAGTTGCCTCTTCCACCAGGTGGTTCAAACGATCCGATTCTTCGTTGATGACGGTGAGCAATTCATTTTCTTGAGAAGGCGCGAAACGGCCGGAAAGCAGACTGGTAACTGAGGCTTTGATCGCGGTGAGTGGAGTGCGAAATTCATGGGCAATGGAGTCAAGAATGGCCGACCGCAGCTTTTCATTCTCTCGCACCGCCTCAGCTTTGCCGACGTTTTCAATAGCCCGCGTGCGTTCGATGGTGATGGCCACCAGGGTGGAGAGCGCCTCCAGGCTTTCGTGCGATAAAGTCGTACCGGCAACGCCAATTGCGCCGACGGTTCGGACTCCCAGCCGCAGCGGTATAAAAGCCAGAGCGTGATCGGCATCCATGACCGGCTCCCCTCGTGTGGCCACGGAGAGCATGCGGGCAGCGTCGATCTCCCGTGTATTTGCATCCGAGCGGTAGATGTCGGTTCTGTCCGAGACCACAACGGCGGCCCCGCTGCAGCCAAAGGTATCGGTGATGTGGCGCGGAACCAGGTTAAGCAGCTCGGGCACGCTCTCTAACGTCAGCAAGCGCTGGCTGAAGGCGTACAGTTGCTCGATCTCACGACGGCGCTGGGTAGCCCTTAACGTCTCTCGCCGAGCCCGTTCCGACAATTGCCCGGCAATGACGGCGGTCGCCAGAAATGCAGACAAGGCGACCCAGTTTTGAGGGTCTGCGATGGTAAATGTCCCGACCGGGGGAAGGAAAAAGAAATTGAAGGCCAGGGTCGAATACACGGCAAGGAAAGCCGCATACGCAAAGCCCCAACTTGCCGAAACGATCAGAACGGCGAGCAGAAAAGTCAGGGCGACGGTGGTGACGTTGGCGTGCAATGCCTGCCGGTAGAACAGCACCACGAGCGGCACGATCACCAGGCAAACGAAAATCTTGATAGCAGCGCCCCGGGTAGATTTCACCTGCAGATTGTAATCCACTCGGGTCGGCGGGGGCTGAAGACGGGTGCGTCGAGGCTTGGCGTGACCACAGCCTGTCAAGTCCTTTTCTCGACAAAACAGCTTGTCTCAGATCAAAATGAGTCGTGCAGAAACGCCCCGAACAGTGGTTGGAGGAAGTAGCGCCGGAGAAGAAGCAAGGGATTTTCAAGCTCTTTCTTGGCTACGCCCCGGGCGTGGGCAAGACCTACAGCATGTTGAGCGAAGGCATTCGCCGCTACAGCCGCGGCGAGGATGTCGTCATTGGGGTCGTCGAGACCCACGGGCGAAAGGGAGTTCTGGAACTGGTTTCGAAATTGGAGACTGTGCCTCGCCGTGAAATCGAGTACAAGGGCACGGTCTTCACCGAAATGGATATCGACGCCATCCTTGCCCGCAAGCCTGCGGTGGTTGTGGTCGATGAGTTAGCCCACACGAACATCGAGGGAAGTAAACATCCTAAGCGGTATCAGGATGTGATCGACCTGCTGGACGCGAAGATCGATGTTCTCTCTACCGTGAATGTTCAGCACATCGAAAGCCTCAACCCGCTGGTGGAACGCATCACTGGCGTTCACGTGCGCGAGACGGTTCCTGACTGGGTGATTCAGCGCGCCGAAGAGATCGTTATGTCGGATCTGACCCCCGAGGCCCTGCAAACCCGCATGAAGCGCGGGGACATTTACCCAGTCGATCGCGCCGAACGGGCATTAGGGAATTTTTTTCGCCGTGGAAACCTGATTGCACTGCGCGAGCTTGCCTTACGGCAGGTTGCCCAAGTGGTGGATAAGAGCCTGGAAGCGCATTGGTCGCGCGAAGGGTTGCAGCCGGCCATCGCTGTCCGGGAAAAGATCGCGGTTGCCATCAGCTCAAACCCCATCGCTCAATACCTGATCGCGCGCGGCGCGCGCATGGCGCACGGAATCGATGCTGAGCTGTACGTCGTATATGTTGATCGCTCGGTCGATGAAACGGCCGATAATCGCCGCACCCTCCAGGAAAATATCCGGTTTGCTGAGAACCTGGGCGCCGCCGTCGTTCGCCTGCCGCGCGGGAGTGTGGCGGAGAGGATGGCGGAATTCGTTCGCGAGAAGCACATCACGCATGTGATCTTTGGCCGTTCCGCGCAAGAAGGCTGGAGAAAATATTTGTACCTCACCGTGATTCAAAAATTCCTGCGAAATGCACCTCCCATTGACGTGCACATCGTCACGCAGGAGGCCAAATGAAAGCTGGCGTGCCAGCGGACCATCGGCGCGTTCTGATTGTCGATGATGAGCCGCAGATCACGCGTGTGCTGCGAACCTCACTGGATGCTCACGCCTACGATGTGCGAGTGGCAAATGACGGAGACACCGCTCTGCAAATTGCCCACGACTGGCCACCTGACCTGATGATTACGGATCTTTCCATGCCCGTGATGGACGGATTGGAGCTGTGCCGTCGTTTCCGGCAGAAATCGAATGCCCCAATCATAGTGCTCTCGGTGAAGGGAGAGGAACGCACAAAAGTACAAGCTCTCGACGCCGGCGCCGACGATTACGTCACCAAACCTTTCGGAATTAATGAGCTCCTCGCTCGTGTCCGCGCGAACCTTCGACGCGCCCCGCAGGAGGAAATTCCGGGTGGGCTGATCGAAGAAGGGGATTTTCGCATAGACCTCGACGCGCATACGGCGGCTGTCCGTGGTCGCGACATAAAGTTGACGCCCAAAGAGTTCGATCTGCTGGCCTATCTCGCCCAGAACCCTCGAAAGGTGGTCACTCACCGCAAATTGCTGGCAGCAGTGTGGGGCCCTAATAGCATCGAGCAGCCAGAGTATCTGCGCGTCTTTGTTGGACAATTGAGAAAGAAGATTGAGGAAAAAGGTTCACGCTCCTACATTCTCACAGAGCCATGGGTAGGTTACCGGTTCGAACCCGAAGGCGCAGCTCAACAGGACTAAACCCCATCCGCCTCCCGGCGGCCTTTACGCTTTCCTTACGAGCTTCTTAGGTCTCTTTTATGCCGGTTGCTGTTCCAATCTTTCTGCGCGCCTAGACACCTCCACGATAAGGCCGGAGTTCCCATGGCAACGTTTCGCATGATGGTTCTGCTGCAACAACACTGGAAGTATCAGCGGGGCCGAGTTTCGCCCTTCACTCCTTTACGCATTCCTTACGAACCTTTTAGTCCGCCCTTACGCCAGCGATGCTGAAATGAAACTGTTCGGAAGATGAACGCTTCAACAAGGGCAGGCGATGGGAGCGGCACCCGTAATCAGCACAATCGGACTCGCGGGTTGCACCTTTCTGCTGTACTTCCTGTACGCGCTGTTGCGCGAAGAATACAGAGCGAGAAAAAGGCTGCGAGTGGAAATCACAAAGCAAGCCAGCCGAAGACCACACCCGACCAAATTGATCCGCCTGAATCCGGCCGGGCAAATGAGAGAGCGGAGACGCCTTCAAGGAAGGGATTTTATGCAGGATGTGCTTTGGATCATAGCAACCATCGCATTCTTCGCGATCTCGATCGGATACATCGAGTTCTGCGATCGCATGAAGTGAGGATGCCATGAGCCTGGATTCGATTGTCATGCTCGCAATCAGCACGTTAACGGCTGCCTATCTCGTATATGCGCTGTTACGGCCGGAGAGGTTCTGATGACGGCGAACGGCTGGTTTCAAATCTTACTGTTCTTCGCGCTGGTCGTGCTGCTAACGAAGCCGCTGGGCAAGTTCATGACGCGGGTCTTCAACCGCCAACGCACATTCCTCGATCCCGTGCTGCGCCCAGTGGAGCGCCTGATTTACAGGTTGACGTGGGTCGATGAGGGCCACGAGATGGGCTGGAAGGAGTACTGCGTCTCAATGCTCCTGTTCAGCGCGGTTTCCATGCTGGTGTTGTATGCATTCGAGCGCCTGCAAGGATTCCTGCCGCTGAATCCTCAGAAGCTTGGGGCCGTCAACCCTGCTCCGCTGGCCTTTAACACCGCTGCTTCCTTCACCACCAACACCAATTGGCAGAACTACTCCGGCGAGACCACGATGAGCTATCTCACGCAGATGGCGGGGTTCGCCTATCACAACTTCATGTCAGCAGCGGTGGGTATCGTTCTCGCAATCGCGTTCATTCGCGGCATTGCCCGCCGGCAAATGAAAACCATCGGCAATTTCTGGGTAGACCTGGTCCGCTGCTGTCTATGGGTGCTTCTGCCAGCATGCATTGTGGGAGCGCTGGTTCTGGTTTCGCAAGGCGTGGTCCAGAATTTCAAGCCCTATGACAGGGCGAAGCTTGTCGAGACCATGCAGGTGCCCAAAGTCGGAGCCGACGGCAAGCCGGTTCTTGATGCACAAGGCAAACAGGTGATGGATTCGGTCACCGACCAGACGATTGCGCAAGGGCCGGTTGCTTCCCAGGAGATCATCAAGGAACTTGGCACCAACGGTGGCGGATTCTTCAACGCCAACAGTTCGCATCCCTTCGAGAATCCCACCCCGCTGAGCAATCTCATCGAACTCGTCGCAATCTTTTCTCTCGGGAGCGCGCTGACCTGCACGCTGGGGGAGATGACCGGGTCGCAGCGGCACGGGTGGGCGGTGTGGGCGGCCATGGCCGTCTTGTTTTTGTCGGGAGTGACAGTAGCTTATTGGGCCGAGGCGCGCGGCAATACCTTGCTGGCTGGAATAGATCAAAAGGCGTCCCTTACACAGCCGGGCGGGAATATGGAAGGCAAGGAAGTTCGCTTCGGCATTGCGAACAGCGCATTGTGGGCAACCGTAACCACGGACTCCAGTTGTGGAGCAATCAACAGCTGGCACGACTCCTTTACCCCGATCGGCGGCCTGGTTCCCCTTGCCAACATCATGCTGAGCGAAGTTGTCTTCGGAGGCGTCGGCTCCGGCATGTACGGAATGCTGGTTTACATCATCATTGCCGTGTTTATCGCTGGACTGATGGTGGGCCGGACCCCCGAGTATTTGGGGAAGAAGATCGAGTCTTATGACGTGAAGATGGCGATGCTGGTTGTGCTGATCTTCCCGCTGGTGATTCTCGGCTTCTCGGCAATTTCGGCGGTGTTTAACTTTGGGACTTCGAGCATTCTCAATCCTGGGCCGCATGGACTCAGCGAAATTCTGTATGCGTTCACCTCGCAGGCGGGCAACAACGGGTCGGCGTTCGCAGGCCTGACCACCAATACACTCTGGTACAACATCGCCGGCGCCATGACGATGCTCATTGGGCGTTTCCTCATGATCATTCCCATGCTTGCGATTGCCGGCAATCTCGCGCAAAAGAAATACGTGCCCCCTTCTCTCGGAACATTTCCGGTTACGACGCCTCTGTTTACGGTGCTCCTCATCGGGGTGATACTCATAATCGGTGCTTTGACTTTCTTTCCCGCGCTGAGTCTGGGCCCCATCCTTGAGCACCTGCTGATGATGGCGGGGAAGGCATTCTGATGAGAGGACACGAACGGAATGAGTCTATTGTCGGCCTTCGGCCTTTTCGCAGTCACCCTGATGCTGGTGACCTATGCGCTGGAAGCGCGCAGCCCCTGGTACGTCCTGGCATTTGCGTTCTCGTGCGCGCTGGGGTCGACTTATGGTTTTCTGCAAGGCGCATGGCCGTTTGGATTGGTGGAAGCTGTGTGGTCGCTGGTCGCTGTACGCCGTTGGTGGTTGAAAAGATCTGCGAGCAGAGCAGTGAGCTCTTAGCCGGGACCGTATGGGTTTTGCTCGCTGCTCACCGCTCGCTGCAAGTCAGGAAAAAGTATGTCGAAAAACGCCATAGCAATCTGGGAATGGAAGATCGTCAAACGCGCGCTGTGGGACTCGGTAGTGAAGCTGAACCCCCGCAACATGATGGGCAACCCGGTCATGTTCGTGGTCGAGATTGGAAGCGTGATCACGACCGCGCTGCTCTTCAAACCCAGCGGCGCATTCAAGTTCAATCTGCAGATCACCCTTTGGCTGTGGTTCACGGTGTTGTTCGCCAATTTCGCCGAGGCCATGGCGGAGGGCCGCGGCAAGGCCCAGGCGGACACGCTGCGCAAGGCGCGTTCCGAAACCGTCGCCAACCTGCTGAAGCCGGATGGCAAGCTCGAGCAGATTCCCAGTTCCAAGCTCAAAGCCGGCGACCTGGTCATCGTCTCTGCGGGCGAGTTCATTCCTTCGGATGGCGAAATCATGGAGGGCGTGGCGTCGGTGGACGAATCGGCCATCACCGGCGAGTCCGCTCCCGTGATACGGGAAGCTGGTGGCGACCGCTCGGCCGTCACCGGCGGCACGCGCGTGCTGTCAGATCACATCAAGATCAAAATCACCTCCAATCCTGGCGAGACCTTCCTCGATCGAATGATCGCACTGGTCGAAGGAGCGGAGCGGCAGAAGACACCGAATGAAATTGCCCTGAACATTCTTCTCGCCGGCTTGACGATTGTTTTCCTGCTCGCGGTGGTCACGTTACAGCCATTCGCAATTTACTCGGGTTCGCCGCAGACCGTCTTCGTGCTGGTGTCACTGCTGGTCTGTCTCATCCCCACCACCATTGGCGGCTTGCTCTCCGCGATTGGCATTGCAGGAATGGATCGCCTGATCCAGCACAACGTGCTTGCCATGTCCGGCCGCGCGGTCGAGGCTGCCGGTGACGTAAACACTCTTCTTCTGGACAAGACGGGGACCATCACTCTCGGCAACCGCCAGGCTGCCCGCTTTATCGCCGCTCCGGGCGTCACCGAAAAAGAGTTGGCGGATGCGGCCCAGCTCTCGTCTCTGGCAGATGAGACTCCCGAAGGCCGGTCCATCGTTGTGCTTGCGAAGGAACGGTATGGCTTGCGCGGACGCGAATTCGGTTCGCAGGAAGCCGTATTTGTGCCGTTCTCGGCCAACACCCGCATGTCGGGAGTAGACCTGAATGGTTTTCAGATTCGCAAGGGAGCGTCCGAATCCATCGCAACCTTCGTCTCGCAGAATGGCAGCAAGGTTCCCAACGAAGTTCGAGCCACAGTGGAAGAAATCGCGCGCTCTGGTGGAACGCCTCTGGTCGTGGCGGAAAAGACCCGAGGCGCCCTGGGCGTCATCGAACTGAAAGACATCGTCAAGGGCGGTATCCGTGACCGGTTCAATCAGCTTAAAGCAATGGGAATTCGCACCGTCATGATCACCGGAGACAATCCGCTGACTGCTGCGGCAATTGCCCGCGAAGCAGGGGTGGATGATTTTCTCGCGCAAGCCACTCCCAAGGACAAGATGGACCTGATCCGCCGCGAGCAGGCAGACGGCAAACTGGTGGCGATGACCGGAGACGGCACCAATGATGCTCCGGCGCTCGCCCAGGCTGACGTCGGCGTCGCCATGAACACCGGCACACAAGCCGCCAAGGAAGCCGGCAACATGGTGGACCTCGATTCCAATCCCACCAAGCTCATTGAAGTGGTTGAAATTGGCAAGCAGTTGCTGATGACGCGCGGCTCGCTGACAACATTCTCGATTGCCAACGATGTGGCCAAGTATTTTGCGATCATTCCGGCAATGTTCGCGGCAACGTTCCCCGTATTGAATACCTTGAACATCATGCACCTGCAGACCCCGCAGTCGGCGATTCTTTCCGCCGTCATCTTCAATGCGCTGATCATCATCGCGCTGATCCCACTCGCCTTGCGGGGGGTGAAGTATCGTCCCATGGGCGCCGCCGTCCTGCTGCGCAACAACCTCATGATCTACGGACTGGGCGGCGTGGTCATTCCATTTCTTGGCATCAAGCTGATCGACCTGATCATCACGCGAATTGGCCTGGCATAGGAGTCAGATATGAAAAAGAACCTCGGGATTTCCATTGCGATGACGGTGGTCACTACCGTGCTCCTCGGCCTGATCTATCCGCTGGTCGTCACCGGGCTTGCACAGATGATCTTTCCGCGCCAGGCGAATGGACAATTGATCCTGAAAAATGGCAAGGTAATCGGCTCCAGCGTCATCGGCCAGGAGTTCTCTGGGCCGGGGTATTTCCACTCCCGTCCATCTGCAGCGGGGAACGGCTATGATGCCGCAAACTCTGGCGGATCGAATCTTGGCCCGACGAACCAGAAGCTGCTGGACCGCGTGACAGCCGACGTTGCCAGGGCGCAAGCGGAAAATCCGGATATGCCGATTCCAGTCGACATGGTTACGACATCGGCTTCCGGCCTCGATCCGCACATTACTCCCGCGAACGCAGAGTTCCAGCTGCCACGCGTCGCGAAAGCTCGAGGGATCTCAGTCGAGCAGCTTCAAGCGGTGGTCTCGAAATACACTGAGGGACGGCAATTCGGGATTTTAGGCGAGCCCAGGGTCAACCTCCTGGAACTCAACCTCGATCTGGACCAACAATTTCCAGTGGCAAACCAAGCTAAGGTTGAATAGTTGAAATTCCGCACTGGACTTTGTGGGAGGCTGTCGCGCTTCGCAGAGGTAGAACCTTTGACACTTCAGCGCTGCAAGGGCGCCGCAGCCTGGAATTTTCATGTGCCCGCCCAGGCAATGTTCGTCAAGCGGATTAGGGTTGGCGAGGGCGTGCTTTTGCCGAGGCCTCGCATCCAGGTGGTTCACGGAAGGGTTCCACAGAAATGCGCTGGTAAGACACTTCCAGCACGGAGAGGTATTCTGTGCCGCCCGGCGCTTGCAGAATTACGCTGTCGCCCGCTGCCGACTTCATCAATGCGCGTCCCAGGGGGGACACCCAACTGATGTGGTTACGAGCGAGATCAACCTCGTCCGTGCCCACGATGCTCACTACTCGCTCCGCTCCCCGGGCATTGGCATACCTCACGGTCGCTCCGAAGAAAGCCTTCCTCTTCGCGTGCTCCGCTCTCGGAGCTTCCGGGTCGACCACCTCCGCGGCTTCGATGCGCTTCGTGAGAAGCCGAATCCGCCCGTCGATCTGCCGCAACCGCCGCTTGCCGTAGCGATAATCGGCGTTATCACTGCGATCGCCATTGCCGGCAGCCCACGCCACCACCTCGGCTACGGCCGGGCGTTCCCTGTAGAGTAGGAACCGGTGCTCATCTTTGAGGCGCTGCAGCCCGCCCGGAGTTATGTAGTTCTTGCCTCGCGCCCCGGGCTCGTCTCCGGGTGGTTTTCTGGTAAATCCTTTGCGCATCTGTAGTCCTTCCGGCGCGGCGGTCATCAGCAGTGTATCGCCAGACGGGTTAGGGAGATTTGGGGCTTAGTCCATCCCCAACTCTTTTGGGAGCTCGTGCTGGCCGGCGAGATTCTTATGGGTCAACAGGCGCCACGCCATTGAGATTCCTGAATACAAGTCGAGGGTGGTGGAATCTAATCCAGAATGAGGGTAGCCAAAACGTTGGGCGCGTTCATCGCCTTTTTTCAGTCTGTGCTTTTACTGGCCCATTTCTTCCTTTACCAGACTTGGATATTCTCCACCGCAGGAGCTGTCGCTGGAGCGCAGTGGGTCAAACTGAGTCTCGGCCTTTTGTCGGTGAGTTTTGTTGCAGCTTCGCTACTGGCTTTCCGCTATACCAATGCGCCTTGCGCGCGTTTTACCGGGCGGCGGCGGTTTGGTTGGGTCTGCTGACCTTCCTTGTGCTCGCGGCCGCATCGTCTTGGGCGATCTTCGGAGTTGCCCGGCTGGCGGGTCTGGCTGTGAACTTTCATCGGATGGTGAAATTGCTGTTCAGTGCTGCGGTGGCGGTTGGGCTCTACGGGGTTTTCAACGCGAACTGGACCCGAATCACGCGAACTACAGTACGGCTGGCGAACTTGCCGCAAGCATGGCGCGCGGGCGAAAAGCGGCTCTGATCAGCGACGTGCATTTAGGGCACGTGCGAAACGGCGGCTTTTTGCGACGCATGGTTAAGAAGATTTTGAACGAGGAACCAGACGCAATTTTTATTGCCGGTGACTTGTACGACGGCACGGCCATCGACGCGGAACGAGCTGCGGAGCCGTTAAATGGGCTGACCGCGCCGCACGGCGTGTATTTCGTTGCGGGAAATCACGAGCAATTCGGCGATGACGGGATGTATCTGCGCGCCATCGCGGCCGCCGGAGTGCGCGTGCTTAGCAACGAGAAGGTAGAGGCGGACGGCCTGCAGATTATTGGCGTGCCTTACCGGAACGCCACCCAAGGCGGACACTTAGCGTCAGCCCTGGATAGCGTCCGGTTAGATCGCGACCGTGCGAGTATTCTGCTGACGCACGCACCCGACTATCCCGAAATTGCCGAGGCGGCCGGCATTTCCCTGCAACTGTCAGGTCACACCCATGTTGGACAGTTCATACCCTGGACCTGGATGGCGCACAGGATTTACCGGCAATTTGTATACGGCCTGAGCCGGATCGGAAAGATGCAGGTTTTTACTTCCAGCGGAGCGGGAACGTGGGGACCGCCGCTGCGCCTGGGATCTAATCCTGAGATCGTAATGCTTGAGTTTCAGTGAGGTTGCGAGCTAGGTTGAGCGCTGGCCACCTTCAATCAGTGATCGCATCCGCCTGCCCATCAGCCCTAGGAAAGTAAAAGCGACCTCTTCATGAGG
Organism: Terriglobales bacterium; assembly: GCA_036376415.1. Lineage (GTDB taxonomy): Bacteria > Acidobacteriota > Terriglobia > Terriglobales > Acidobacteriaceae > Gp1-AA145. Next base: position 32,318 of record DASVAJ010000054.1, on the reverse strand, counting down.
CGAGTCCCAGGCGGAAGGCGCTTTTCTGTATCAGTTACTGCCTGGCCGATGCTGATATTATTCGATCTGGCGCGAATCCGAGACCAAGAGTCGATTGAAGAGACCATCCGCTACAGATTCGGACAGTGTTCAGCGCGAGGTGTTCGAGCGGCAGGCACGCATCTGCCGGGCATTCGCGAATTCAACCCGCTTGCGCATCCTGGACATGCTGGGCAAGCGCGACTGGAGCGCGGCAGAACTTCAGGAGGAGCTCGGCATTTCGAAAGCTAACCTGTCGCAGCATACTGCCATCCTGAGAAATACCGGGATCGTCGGAGCGCGGCGGGAAGGCAAGGCGGTTTATTTTTCCCTGACCATGCCGGAAGTGAAGAGCGCGTGCCATCTGATTCGTGAGGTCTTGCGCGCGCAGATTCGCAGCGGCCGCAAGTTGTCAGTGTAATTGCAGGAGATGAACTATGGCTGCCAGTAAAGCCCTGCCCAAGCCGGTGGGCAGCTTTCGCAAGCGATATCCGAAAATCTGGGAAACCTTCAATCAATTGGGTGATTTATGCCACGAAGCGGGTCCGCTCGATGAAAAGACGCGACGGCTGGTCAAGCTAGCGCTCTCCATCGGAGCTGGCTTGGAAGGGGCGACGCATTCCGCGGTGCGCAATGCTCGCGAGGCCGGCGTCAGTGCCGAGGAGATTAATCATGTGGCGCTGCTGGCAATTACCACCCTGGGCTTCCCTTCCGCTACCCGCGCGCTCACCTGGATCAGCGATCTGGAGAAATAAATCAGACCGCCAGGCGCTGGCCATTGCGGATTTGCGCTTTCAGGACATTGCGGATCAGGTGGCAAGCGTCTTTCACCTCCGGGATGGCGAGAGAGCAATAGACTTGCTTGCCCTCACGGTGGGCAAACACCACTCCTGCAGCCTTCAAAATGGCCATGTGCTGCGATAGATTCGCTTTGGAGATGGAGAGTTCCTGCTGCAGTTCAGAGGTCGCGTAGCGCCTCTGCGCGATCAAGTCGAGAATGCGCAAGCGGATGGGATTGGCGAAGGCCTTGCAGATGCTCACCTGCTTCTCGTAGATCAACTCGTCGAATCCGTTTTCCTTTCTCATATCGCACCTCTCGCGCAACCCGTGACCGCTAATCAAACCTGCTCATCTGACCTGCAAAAACAAAGATGTAACGCAACAGGAAGCCGCCTCCCAGGACCAGGAGCGCAGCGACGGCGGTCAGCCGCTGATTGTAATGAACCGTGGCCCGCGACACGACAGCGGGAATGCTTTCCACCGTTTCAATCATGAGCGGAAGCAGCAGGCCCAGACCGAGGAAGAACACCCAGAACAGCAGGGTGAATGGGCCGCCAAGAATCAGCTCCAGCGAATTCTTTACGGCCTGTACCGAGAGTTGGCCGTGGATGATGTAGGGCAGCACGATGAAAAATTCCAGCGTCATCAGGCCAATGTCCAGGCTATAAAGCAGTTGAAATTCCTTGGACCCGCCCGGGCTGTGGTCAAGCGCAAGCAGCAGCATCAGCAGAGCGCAGCCGGTTGAGAGCGCCGAGAAAAGAAAGAGTTGCGCCACCAGATTCGTGTTCCAGAATGGCCGCGACTGCACCGCTCCTAAGAGAACGCCCGTGTAAATCCCCACGCCGACCGCAATCGGTAATCCAATCAGGGCAAGCGGGCGTTGCTTTGCGGAAAGATCCACGTTGAACGTCTGCAGGAAAGCGAAGCGCTTAGGAATCCTTGCGAAGATCCAGGCCCGTTGTCCTTCCGCCAGCCAGGCAAAGCAGTAAAGCAGCGACACGACACTGAACCCGATCAGCAGCCACGAACCGACCGACATCGGACTGGTCCAGCGCACATGCAAAAAAAGTTTCCAGAACCGGTACCATTTGCCGAGATCGAAAATCAGCAGCGTGCTGCCGATGATGACCGGCCAGGGCGCGAGCAGAGCGCCAAGTTTCGCAATTCGCCGATAGGCGCCGTCTTGCGTATTGCCATTGTTCTGCAACAACGTCGCCAGCGCCGAGACAAAATACAGCCCCGCGGAAAGGCCGCCAAGAAACAGGTAGCTGACGATCAGGTACCCCCACTCGATATGCTTCACTGCGGCCTCCTTAAACGAGGTAGTAAATCTGCGGTCCGGTTCCGGCTTCGGATTTCTTGGTGTAATAGCGCCTGCGCTCCAGCAACCTCCGCACCGGCCCCTTGGGATCGTTGATGTCGCCGAAGACGCGCACCTTTGACGGACAGGTTTCGACGCACGCCGGCAGTTCGCCCCGGTCCACGCGCTTGGCGCAGAGGTCGCACTTCTCTACCACGCCTTTGTCCTCGCGGAAAAAGCGCGCGTCATAAGGACACGCGATAATGCAATAGCGGCAGCCCACGCATTCCGATTCTTGGATCGCAACGATGCCATCCGGGCGCTGGTAAGAGGCTCCCGTCGGGCACACGCGAACGCATGCTGGACTCTCGCAGTGCTGGCATTGGCCGGGCTCGTAGGATGCCAGCAGCTTCGGCCACTCGCCGCGATGCTCCTCGTCGATCCAGTTGCGGCTGTAGCGCAGGGGAACGTCGTTCTCCGCGCGGCAGGCGACCACGCACGATTTGCAGTTGATGCACTTTTTCGCGTCGATCACCAGCACGTGGCGTTTCTTGTGGGTTGCCATGGCGCTACACCTTTCTGACTTTCACAAACGTTTCGTGCATAGCGGCATTCCCGGAGACTTTGTCCCACGCAGTTTCGAGCAACTGGGTATCGCACGCGCCGACGCCTGCGACCAGGCGTTGCCACTTGGAGCGCTTGCCAAAACCGTGCAGCATGAACGCGCAATCGGGGCGGATTTCTTCCGTAACGCGTGCTTTCAGCCTCCCCGAACCGGCGGTGCTCGTGACTTCGACCATTTGCCCGTCGGCAATGCCCAGCGATTCTGCCGTGGATGGATTCAGCCACAGCCGGTTTTCAGGATCGAACGCATTCAGCCACGGGTTGTTAGTGCTGTTGGCTTGCGTGAAGTAGGCTTTTCGCCCGGTGATTAAACGAAGCGCGCCCGGAGGAGGCTGCGCCGGAGCGCGATACACCGGCAACGGATCATAGCCGAACTCCTGCAGCCGTTCGGAAAACAATTCGATCTTTCCCGACTTGGTGACGAAGCGGTGGTCGGGAGTGAGCGTGGTCCCGTACTTCGGGAATCCCTGCGGGATGTAGATGCCGTGTTTCTTCAGGTATTCCAGCGGTGTGTCCAGTGGAAGCTCTTTCACCTGGGCCGCAACCCACTGGTCAATCGTGAAGTCGAAGTACTGCGACAGGTTGAGCCGCTTGGCGAGCCCTTGCACGATTTCCAGGGTCGTTTTCGTGTCATGAAGCGGCTGAATGACTGGCTGGCGATACACAACCACCGGCCAGATGCCGCTCATGACCTCGACCGGGTCTTGGCGCTCGAGGTAGGTCGATTCCGGGAAAATCACGTCGGCGTACCACGCCGTGTCGCTCATCTGCACATCAATCACGCCGACGAACTCCATCTGCTGAAGCATCTGCATCGTTTTTGCCTGATCCGGCAAAGCGCTCATGGGATCCTGCTTGTGAATCATCCAGGCCCTGACCGGGTAGGGCGTGGCGGCCAGCACGTTCTCCCGCAACTTGAGATAGGCGCCATCGTCCTTGGCCGCCATGGGAAAGTTTTTGTCGATTTCATCGATGCGCGGCGCAACCGGGTCATCCCAGGGAAAGATATCGAATTCGCCAAGGGCAATCTTGCCGTTCGGCACCATGCCGCCTTCGTGGTCCCAATTGCCGACGATGGCGTTGAGAATGGCCTGCGCGCGCCGGGTCTGGAAGTCGTCGCGATACCAGGAGGACCTGCGGCCCGCGTAATACACCGCCCGCGGTCCGGCATCGGAGAACTCGCGCGCGATGCGCACGATGTCCTTTGCCGGAATCTCGGTTTCCGGTTCGGCCCATTCCGGCGTGTAGGCCTTCACGTGGTCGGTCAACTTGTCGAAGCCCACGGTGTAGGTGCTGACAAAATCCTTGTGATACCGGTTTTCTGCAACGATGACATTCAGCATCGCAAGAATGAACGCCAGGTCGCTTCCCGGCCTGATCGGATACCACTCATCGGCTTTGGCTGCCGTGATCGTGAATCTCGGATCCAGATAGACGAGGCGCGCCTTGCGTTCCGTGGTGGAATCGATCAGGTCCATGGTGTCCGGCGTGACCAGCGATTCCAGCCGGTTCGCCCCCGACATAATGATGTATTTGGAGTTGGCCAGATCAAACGAGGGGACGGTGCCGAAGGTTGCCGAATACGCCAGGTTCACCGAGGCCAGGCAAAGAGTGGGATGGCGGACCGTGTTCGGCGAACCGAAAGCGCCGCCCAGATTTCTGAAGAAGACTTCCTGAAAACTCTCGGTGGAAGACCAGAGGCTGCCCTGGGCGCCATACTTTGCTTTTACCGCCGAAAGTTTCTGGGCGGCGAAGTCCCAGGCTTCGTCCCAACTGACGGGGCGCCACTTTCCTTCGCCACGCTCGCCCGCGCGCATCAGCGGTTTCTTGATCCGCGATTGTGAGTACACCGCCTGGATACCAGCATTGCCCCGAGCGCATAACATTCCGCGCGACTTCGGACTGGCGGGATTGGGGTTCAGCTTGTGGATCACTCCATTCTCCAGCACTGCAATCAGCGAGCATTTGTTGACGCACATCTCGCAGGTGGTGGGAATCTCGACGCGATGAACAGCCGGATCGTTCTTGCGCAGCAGTGGCTCCAGGGACAGGAGCGAGGCCGCGGCGGTTGCTCCCGCCGCCCCGCCTGCCGTCCACGTCAGAAATCGACGACGATTCATAGACAGACTCCGTCCTCAGCATCAGGCTGTGTGCACGAGCGCGATTGCAGGCGCGCGCTATTTACCGCAAGTTTCGGGTTGCAGCGAGTCGGCGGCATGCGCGTCGAGAAAAGCGGCTACGTCTCGTAACTGCTCTTCGGACATGACCTTGGTGAGAATTTCCCGCCCATGAGCATGCTTTCCGGCCGCGAAATAGGCCTTCCACTGCGCCTGGGTCTTGTTCAGCGGCGTAACCTCGCCTCCCGCTGCGCCCTTGGTGTGGCAGTTTTTGCAGGTTCCGCGGAAGTAATAGCGCCCCTTGCTCTCGCTGCCCTTGGTGGCGGCGGAAACCGAAGTAACCGGCGAGGAAACGGTGAACACGGCGACACCCGCCAGCAAGAATATGGATAAGAGCTGCATGAAACGCCGCATAAACACTGACCTCCTTTTACATAGTTGCGATCTTGCGCAACTATCGCATTGTCAGGATCGCCGCGTCTGTGATCGCGAGCACACAGCCCGGTGCGTTTAATCATTTCGAAGTTTCATAGTTGCATGATGTATTAACTATGCAGTGAAGCTATGCCGCATTACATTCCCTTGGCTGCATGGATACAGCGCAATCGGCGCGCCCGGCGGCCACGGTTGCGTTTGGAACCCGCAGGCAGAGCGACGGCTTGCGAGAGCACTGCCTGCCCTCCTGCGTTTGTGTGGAATTCATTCGAAAGGACTTCTTTATGCATAGATTCATCAGGATCATTGTGGCCCTGACGCTGTTCGCCGGGTTTGCACTCCTGGCCCAGGAGTCCGGTCAGCAGCCGCAAAGCGCCAATAACGATCAGGCTGCGTCTTCCGGCCAGGATTCCGGCCCACTACGCCAGCAGATCGAGGAACTCAAACAAACGATTGCGGTCATGGAGAAACGGCTGGACGCGCAGGAAAAGGCGCAAGCCGCGGCAACTCAAAATTCCAGCGATGCGCAAAAGAAAGAGGAAGCCAATCCGGTCGCCGATTTACAGGCCGACGTGAAGGACCTGGGTGAACGGGTGTCGGCGGCGGAGCGCAAAGGCCTGCTCGACCGCTTGTCGTGGAGCGGCGACTACCGCTTCCAGGCGCACACGATTCGCGGCGACGTGCCCGCGCACTTCGATGGCATGATGATGCAAAACCTGGTGGTGAGGACTCTATTCTACGCGCAGACGAACGGCGGGGCCTTTCCTCCCAACGTAACCGCCATCAACAACAATGTGGCTGCAAATTACAGCCAATATCTTTATTTCACCAATAATCTGACCTTCAGCGATTTAAAAGCCGCTATGGGCCAGTTTCCGCCGGCCATGCAACAGCAGCTTTTCGGCATGCTGATGCCTTCCACGTTCGTTGGCCGCTATAGCAATAACACCAACATCCTGCAGACCAACCGGCTGCGCCTGAAATTCGATGCGCAAGTCGCGGACAACGTCAGCGTTACGGCCCGCCTGAGCATGTATAAGGTCTTTGGCGACTCCACCGGCGTTCAGGTCTTTAACGGCCAGCCCAATACGCTCAACATCGACGGCACCACGGCGGGCGTTCCTAACGGAGACATGATCCGGGTTGAGCGCGTGTACTTCAATTGGAACAATATCGGCGGATCGAAATTCTATCTGTCAATCGGCCGCCGGCCGTCGACCGAAGGACCGCCCTGGAACTTCCGCCAGGATGAACCGCGCGGGGGCACTCCTTCCGGTTCGCTCATCGACTATCAATTCGACGGCATCACCTTCGGCTATCACGTGAATGAGAAGGTCGCGCTGCGCGCCTGCTACGGCCAGGGATTCTCGAGCGGCTTCGGCAATGGCAATCTGCTGAAGACGCCCGCGGACCGGCTGAAGGATGTGCATTTCTTCGGCGGCAACTTCGACCTGTACAGCACCGACAAGACCTTCATCCAGAGCACGATCGCGCGCGCCTGGGACGTCACCGACGGATTTAACGGGCTGGTCGTGCTGCCCAACAATCCTTTGACCGGCGAAGCCGTACAAGCGCCCGTGGTCATGCGATTCACGCCATCGGCAAACCTGGGCGCGATCAACCTCTATGGATTGAACGTGCAGCGGACGCTGCGCCAGTTCGATCTTTACGTGAGCGGAAACTGGGTGAGCCTGCGTCCGAACGGGCAAACCACTCCGTTTGGTGGCTTGATGAGCGATCCCTTTGAGGCGCCGCAGAACCATGAAGGCCACATGGTCTACGCCGGAGTGCGTTACAGCATCCCGCAAAACGACGGCCGCACGAAGATTGGCTTTGAGTTCAACCAGGGGTCGAAATACTGGTTCAACTTTGCCCAAGCCGAAGACGACATCTTCGCGCCCAAGTCAAACACCCGCGGCGAGGCGTACGAAACCTATCTCACCCATCGCATCAACGATCATTTCATCTTCAAAGCCGATTTCATGCATTACAACTACACCTGGTCGGGCTCGGGGTGGCACCTGGGAGCGCCGAAGCGGCTCAATTCGACGCCTCTCCTGGGCTTCCCCACCTATGATTCGGCCAACATGTTCACTGCCGGTCTTACTACACGCTTCTGACTGTTCAGCCCGGCGGAAGGGGCCAGCTTGCCTGGCCCCTTCTCATTTGGCCAAACTTTGATAAGTGAGCATTCGCCTTCGGCGCGCATCGCTCAACGGCGTAACATCCCGACATTGTTTATGGAATCATTACACTCATCTTCCGGAAGGGGAGATGTCCAGGCGTGGCAACCCAGAGTTGAGCGTACCCCCCTGAGCGTTCTTTGCAATAGGGAACCGCCTCGCGTGGCACGGTTATGGCACAGGAGAATTGTGCAGTATGCTGTGGGCTGTGAGAAGCCTATGACGGTCACAGATCGGATCGAAATCAATTCGAAGGTCATGCTTGGCAAACCGGTGATTCGCGGAACGCGCATATCGGTTGAGATCATCCTGCGCAAGCTGAGCGAAGGCGCGACCGAGGCTGATCTGCTCGATGCCTATCCTCGCCTGTCCGGCGAGGACATCCAAGCCGCCATCCGCTACGCTGCCGATACACTCACCCACGAGGAAGTGGTGTTCATCGGTTATTCAGGTAAGAAACGGGCTTAGCGCGTGCGCTTTCTTGCCGACGAGAGCTGCGATTTTGCTGTTGTTCGGGCCTTGCGTGATGCCGGTCATAATGTCACTGCCGTCGCTGAGGTCAATCCAGCAATCCCAGATGCTACTGTTCTCTCCCTTGCGCACTCGGAAGGACGACTCTTGCTGACCGAAGACAAAGATTTCAGCCTGTTGGCCTACGCCGGCGGCCAAGAAACGGCTGGCGTGATGCTGATACGCTTCCCCGCCGACGCCGCAAACAACTCGGTGAGATGGTCATCAACGTTGTCGCCGAAATCGGAGATCGGCTCAAAGGGGCATTCGTGGTTATCGAGCCAGGGCGAAAGCGAATCTCGAGACCTTCCGAAAAACGGTGAATGTCGCCCGAGAGTTACGGAGTCGGCGGATGGGTGATCCATCCCTGTTGAGGAGCGGGTATAAACGGGCGTAAATGGATATCGCTTTGCGATTGGTTAAAGATCGGGTATAAATGGATATAAATGGATATCCGCACCCACGAGATCAGAAACATCACGATCACGCCTGAAATCCTGAAGCTTATTGCAGAGATCGATGAATACAAGGGGCGCTGGCAGGTGATGGAATCGCTTGCACCCGAAAGGCTGACCAGCCTGCGGCGGATCGCCACAGTCGAGAGCGTTGGTTCCTCAACCCGTATAGAAGGCGCAAAGCTCAGTGATCGGGACGTGGAGAAGCTGCTTTCCGGGGTGAAGGCCAAATCGTTCGCGAGCCGCGACGAGCAGGAAGTCGCCGGTTACGCCGATGCCATGGATATGGTTTTCGAGAGTTTCGAGTCCATAACGGTCACTGAAAACCACATCCAGCAGCTGCACGGCGTTCTTCTCAAATACAGCCGCAGGGATCAGGAGCATCGCGGGCACTACAAAAAAGTGCCGAACCATGTCGAGGCTTTTGGGCCCAATGGCAAGAGTCTGGGCGTTGTGTTTAAAACAGCCACGCCATTCGAAACGCCCGGCTGGATGAAGGAACTCGTCAATTGGTTCAATGAATCGGTCAGCGAAGAAACGCAGCATCCATTGATCCTGATTGCAATTTTCATTGTGGTGTTCCTGGCGATCCATCCCTTCAAACACGGCAACGGCAGGCTTTCGCGCGTCCTCACCACTCTGCTATTGATGCGTGCCGGCTATGGGTACGTTCCCTACAGCTCGATGGAGAGCGTGGTTGAGGCAAACAAGGACAACTATTACTTGGCGTTGCGGCGTACCCAGCAAACCATTCGCAAAGGAAAGCAGAATTGGGAATACTGGCTTGCATTTTTCCTTCGGACCATGGTCAAGCAGAAGAACAACCTCGCCGCAAGGGTTAAGGAAGAGCAAGCTCTGCGTTCGTCCCTGCCTTCGCTGTCACGTCAGATACTGGAGCTCGCAAAGACGCGAGGAGAAATCACGGTCAGGGAAATCGAGGAGTCCACGGGGGCAAACCGCAATACCGTTAAAGCGCATTTGCGAAAGCTGACCAGCGACAACTACCTAGCTCAAGTCGGCAAGGGCCGCGGTGCGCGATACACGCTGAAGTAGTTGTTGAGTGTGGCCGGTTTGACGCAGACTCATAGGTTGGCTTTCGAGGTGCCGCTGTCGGTAGCAAGTTAAAATGTCCGGTTTTTGTAGCAAGTGAAATGTCCGGCTTTTAAGTTAAGCCAGCAGCGGTCGGGGCTGTGGGAAAGTGGGAATCCCGCGGGGTGTGCGGGATTTCCAAGCCTAGCGGGAAAGTCGGCTTTGCGACAAAGATGTGCCGTGAGTGTGCCGTACGCCTCGCTCCGCTATGCGCTAAATCGAGTCTTTTCGCTACTTCTCAAAAGTGCTTCCGTGCGGGCGTAGTCCGGAGATGAGTGATTGATCTGATTTGGCTGCCCCCCAGGGATTCGAACCCCGATATGCTGATCCAGAGTCAGCTGTCCTGCCGTTGAACGAGGGGGCAGCAGTTGGAGCGAAGTGCGGCGTACCGCCGCATTTTGATTCTATTGGGCTTCGCCGCACCGGTCAATTCGGAGCGCGGGTTTCGGCGATCAATGCCGGCAACAGCGCCCTCTCATCGATCTCTTCCCTGCGTCGCCTTCCACAGATTAGTTGTCCCTCCATCTCACCTGATCGCGCCCTGAACCTCAGGCCACAAGTCCAGGCGATCCCGAGCACGCAGGCCGAGATTGGTGCCGTGCTAGACTGCCCCTACCGGCACCGCTCATGCGCATTCTCAGGCGCTACATTCTCGGCGAAGTCACCTCGCACGCGCTGATCGGGACGGCGATCTTTACGTTTGTCATTTTCACGCGCGAATTGGGTCAGATTCTTGAATTAGTGGTCCGCAATAGCGCCCCCCTGCCCAGCGCGGCCCAGCTTTTCTTCTTCATTATTCCCGGCGCGCTCACGCTGACTTTGCCCGCGGGCGTGCTGATCGGCGTGCTGCTCGGGCTGAGCCGGCTGGCCGCGGACAGCGAGATCACAGCGATGAAGGCCTGCGGCATCGGCATGGGCAGGTTCCTGCGCATGCTCGCCATCTTTTTTATTGCCGCGTGGCTGCTTGCCTTGGCCAACAGCGTTTACATTGCGCCGCGCGCGCAGGAAGCGCTGGCGCATTTGCAGGACAAGCTCAAAGGTTCGCAGGTCTCTTTCCAGATTCAGCCGCGCGTTTTTTATGAGGGCTTTCCGAAACTCGTGCTCTACGTGCACGACGTAAAGAGCGCGCAGGGCGCGGCCATCTGGAAAGGCGTGTTCATCGCCGACATCAGCAATCCCGCGGCGCCTAAAATCACCATGGCTGAGCGCGGCATCCTGGTCAGTGAAGGGCAGAACACGCTGCACCTGCACCTGGTCAACGGATCGTCTCACGAAACCGATCCGGCCGATCCCGACAAATATCAGATCTCGACGTTTCAGGAAACCGATCTTCCCATCCGGCTTCCGGAAGGAGCGGCGGCGAAGGATCAAGCCCCATCGTCTTTGGGCGAGGTGCCCACCTGGCAGTTGCCGCAACAGGCGCGCTTGCGCAAGAACCCGGTTGTTCAGCGCTGGTATTGGATCGAATTCCATCGCCGCCTGGCGCTGCCGACGGCTTGCCTCGTGCTCGGACTGGTCGGCTTCCCGCTCGGCCTGTCGGCCAAAAAAGGCGGCAAATCCGCGGGATTTGTGCTGACCATCGCGCTGGTATTCGGATACTACTTCGTCTCCCTGCTCGGAGTGTCGCTGGCGCGGCAAGGCAAAGTTCCACCCGGCGTCGGAGTCTGGCTTGCTGACATCGTCTGCCTGCTGCTTGGCTTGTTTCTACTCTGGCGGTCGGAACGCCGTCCCTTTGAGATTTCCGCTCTCAAAGGATCTTGGACCTCGCTGAAGGCACGCTTTCAGGGAGGCGCGCTGCTGGTGCCAACCTCTTCCGCGGCCAACGTCTTTGAGCGGGCCGCCAAGCGGAAGCGCGTATTCAGCGCGACCTTTCCCATGATTCTCGATGATTACGTATTGCGCGACTTCATCGTGAACTTCGCACTCGTGGTGGGCGCGCTGGTCGTGCTCTCTTTGATCTTCACGGCCTTTGAGCTGCTTGGCGATATCCTGCGCAACCAGGTTTCCCCGTGGGTCGTGGGCGACTATCTGCTGAGCGTGACCCCGTACTTCCTTTACAACATCACTCAGTATGGCGTGCTGCTGGCGGTGCTCATCACCCTCGGCTTGATGCAGCGTTCGAATGAAGTCACCGCCATGAAAGCCACGGGCATCAGCATTTACCGCGTCATCGTTCCCGTGCTGGTGGCGGCAGTAGTGGTCGCGGGGGGCCTCTTCCTCTCTGATCAGTTCTATCTGCCATACATGAATAAGCGACAGGACGCACTGCTGAACAAAATCAAAGGCAAGCCGCCGCAGACGTACTTGAATCCCTATCGTAAGTGGATCTTCGGCCAGCACTCGACTATTTACTACTACCAGGTCTTCGATTCCGATCGTAACCAGTTCGGCGATCTCTCCGTGTTTCAGTTCAACCCGACGACTTTTCAATTGCTCAATCGCATTTACGCCAACCGCGCACACTGGGACGACGGCCTGCGTAAATGGGTGTGCACGGCCGGGTGGGAGCGCAGCTTTCAGAACTCCGCGATCCGCGACTATCACACCTACGACGCGGCCACCTTCACCACGCTTTCCGAGCCTCCGGAATATTTCAAAAAAGAAGTCAGGCAATCGCTGGAAATGAACTACGAGCAACTCCGCCGCTATATCCACGATCTGCAGCAGAGCGGATTCGAGGTTGTGAAGCTCAAGGTTCAGCTGCAGAAGAAGATTGCCTTCCCCGTGATCACCTTTGTCATGGGAGTGCTGGCCATCCCCTTCGCCCTGTCAGCCGGGAAGCGCGGCGCCATGGCGGGAGTCGCAACCGCGATCGGGATTGCAGTGTTTTACACAGTGGTTTCCGGCCTGTTTGAAGCCATGGGCAACATCAACCAACTACCGCCCGTACTTGCTGCCTGGGCTCCGGATGTGATTTTTGCGTTGGCAGGTGGATATTTGATTTTGAAGGTGCCAACGTGAAGAGAGAGTCGGCTTCAGGCTTCAAGCTTCAGGCTCTTGGCTTCACGCTCCTGGCTCCAGGCTGCAGACTCAAGCCGGAAGCCTGACTCCTGACGCCGCTTTCACGCCTTTGCCCCCTTGTGCTTTTCCACGGTGCTCCACGTTTTGTCCTCCGCATGGCAGATATTTTCGAGGGGACAGTCCACGCACCGCGGTGAGCGGGCAAAGCACAGCTTGCGGCCGTGCCAGATGAGCTGGTGAGAGAACAAAATCCACCTCTCGCGCGGAATCACGCCCATCAGGTCTTCTTCAATCTTCTTTGGATCGTCGTTCCTGGTGAGTTCCAGCCGCCGAGAAATGCGATGCACATGCGTATCCACCACCACGCCATCAGCTTTCCCAAACCATGTCCCGAGGACGACGTTGGCGGTCTTTCGCGCCACCCCGGGGAGGGTGAGCAGGTCAGCCATGTTCCCGGGCACCTTGCCGCCATACTCGCTGACAATGCGCTTTGCTGCGCCCACAACCGACTTGGATTTGTTGCGGAAGAATCCGGTTGAGCGAATATCGGGCTCAAGTTGCTGGGGCTCCAGCCGGGCGACATCCTGCACCGTAGGATACTTCTTGAACAGACCCGGCGTAACTATGTTGACGCGCACATCCGTCGATTGCGCGGAAAGGATGGTCGCCACCAGCAGTTCCCAAGGATCCTTATGGGTCAGAGCGCACGTAACGTCGGGATAAAGCTGGTCGAGCCGCTGGAGAATTTCGGCGACGCGCTGGGGCGCGACCGGATTGTAACCCATGATCTTCGCCGATGCTGCGGGCTTGGGCTTGGCCGGTGCGGGAGCAGCTTTCGGGTTCAGGTTCCGAGCCTGCACGGCCTTCAGACGTGCGCCTTCCTGTCTTCCCGTTTTCGCGGGGCGGCGGGGTGTGATTCCTCTGGGCATTCGCGTTCTCCGGAAACGTCATGTTAGCAAACGCCGGCCGACCTCCACGCTGCTACAGACAATGGTCACATTGACGGCTATAGCGGCTGCCGTTACTCTGGAACCGAGGATACGCGATGGCGGTGAAATCAATTCAGTTGGGCCAGGTCTGGCGTCGTGACGAGAACGGTCAAGACTATCTGGTGACCAAGGTCTACAACGAAGTATTTACCCAATTCGCCGTGCTCCGCCCGGCGGAGGTGACTGCGCCAGACGCTCCCACAGTAAAAGTCAAAGTCGCCAAGAGCGCGGCCGGCGCCGCTCTACCGGGCTTCACATTCACCCAAGAAGGATCGTTCTGAAGAGCGGCCGTTAGCTTTTGGGCACCTGGACATCTTGTCAATGCCAGTTTTATTCCGATGCCACGAGCCAAGAGCCGACATCCAATAGCCGAGAACCTCGCATGTCCCCCGAAGAAATGCGCCAGCTATTCGACTACAACGCCTGGGCCAACCGCCGCTCGTTGTCGGCTGCGGAAAAACTCACGCCCCAGCAATTCCTCCGCCCCATGGGATCGAGTTTCTCCTCCGTCCGCGACACCTTGGCCCACATCTATGGAGTCGAGTGGGTCTGGCTGCAGCGCTTCCGCGGAGTCTCCCCCCAGGCGATTCCGGGCCCCGAACAATATCCTGACGTTCCCACGTTGCGCAAGTCGTGGTCGGAATTTGAACCAACCCTGTTGGAATTTGTTTATGGATTATCGCAAGCGGATCTGGATCGCATCATGGAATATAAGACCATGAAGTTCGGGCAATATCGCAATCCGCTGTGGCAGTCGATGATGCATCTGATCAACCACGGTACTTACCATCGGGGCCAGATTACCACGCTGCTTCGCCAACACGGGGTGCAGCCAACACTGACTGATCTGATCCATTATTATCGTGAGCGCTCCGAGGCATCTGGCGCTGCATGACGGAAAAAATTCTTGGTTTCCTGTTTATCTTTATCAAGTCGCTGATGGTCTCCGCCGGCTACGGCGGCATTGTCGTGCTCATGGCCATCGAATCGGCCTGCATCCCATTGCCCTCGGAACTGATCATGCCCTTTGCCGGGTACCTGGTGTTCGAAGGCACCATGAAACTTTTGCTGGTCGCCACCGCCGGCGCCATCGGCTGCAATCTGGGATCGCTGGTTGCTTACGAAATTGGCTGCTACGGGGGCCGCCCGCTGGTGCTGCGCTACGGCCGCTGGGTCCTGCTAGGCCAGCGCGACCTTGACTGGGCCGACCGCTTCTTTGCCCGCTGGGGCTATCTCGCAGTATTCGTGGCCCGCCTGCTTCCCGTCATCCGCACATTCATCGCGCTGCCCGCCGGCATCGCCCGCATGCCGCGCGGCCGCTTTCACATTTACACCTTTCTCGGGTCATGGCCATGGTGCCTGGCGCTGGCCTGGTTCGGAATGAAGCTGGGGGAAAACTGGCGCGTCTTAGGAAAGTATCTGCACAAGTTCGATGCCGTGATTCTGATCGTGCTGGTCGGCGGCTTCGTCTGGTTCATCTGGACCCACCGGCAGAATCGCATCCGTCCCGCTGGAGAAACCGCCCAGCATCAATGATGCAGATGGACTCAGGAGTCCCGCCTCAGGTGTGTCGGGGTGTTGATGGGTTAACAGCAGAACCGTGCATCTCGTCCGTGCTGGGCAATAGCCGCTTCAAAATTGCGCTGAGGATCGTCTGTCGTTGCGTGGCAGGCGACAGTTCTTTTTGAGTTGTTCACATTTTGCGCAGGCACATTCGAGCAGGGAGCCTGGAGCAAAGGTGAGATGGCCGCAGTTTTCACAGCGGTGAGCGCCCTCGGATAGTGGAACCATCGGGCGGAAGTTTTCCCCTAAGACGCAGTAAGGGCAGCGGACGCGGCTGGGATCCCGGGCAACCATTTTCAACCCCACGAGTGAAAGTGCTTATTCTCCGCGAGAACAGGCATTCCCCGAAGCGCCAGAAAACGCCACGTACCACGGGTGCACAGGTGCGCCTTGACTTGGCCAGTATGTTTCCGAGTTCCCCGCCAGCTTCGAGTTCGCCGCAGGAGATGCGCAGCAGCCTGGCAATGCTCCCGGCCCACCTCATCAGCGGCTAAAATGCGATGGCCCGGTTGCCAGCAACCTCATCCGCGCCCTCTGCGCAAGAGAACAAGTTCCGCATTTCAGGGCGGAGACAAATTTGCTTTTCACCCTCATTCTGGACTTCATCGAAAGCTCGCGGCGTAAGATCGCCGGAACCGGGGAACAGGACATACAGAATTCCGTCAGAGGTGCCTCCCACCCGCGCATCGGAGTGGATTCCCAAAGCTTGAGCCAGCGCAATCGAGCCTTCCCCAAGGGTGCCAATGTCTGCATATATGGCGAATGACGATCTGCCGTTCCGCAGGTTCATGACAAACGCAAAATCTCCCAGTCGTGCGCCTCCGCGCTCGGCCACTTCGTTGGGCAAAACGACGTAAGGAATCTGGGATGCGTCCACAAAGCGGCGAGGATCGGAAAGCGGCTTGCTACTGTCTGCCAGCGTCGTGCACGAAACGTAATATCCGGGGAACGGATCGCTCTCCTGTTGAATGATGGGATTGCCATTCTGATCCGTAATAATGCCGTCCCAATGGGCAGGGTTGCCGGCATTCGCCAACTCATCGAGGCCGAGATCGTCGGGGTGGTAAGCGTTGGGAGCGCCGTCGGCATCGATGGTCATACCGGCAATGAAGAAGAAAACTTGGGTGTCGGCTAGTCGCCATACGGGCACTTCACGGCAGCGCTCGCCATCGCGTCTGGCTGCCACAAACTCCATCCATATCCGATTGCCGCAACTATCTGCTTGCCCTGGCCACAAATTGGCTTCAGCAGCGCTCTCGAAATGGTTGTGCAAACCTTCGGCCAGCAGGTGATTCCATACCAGAGCGTTATAGCTTGATTGCAGGTGCTCAAACTGACCCTGTCCACAGGTTTGCGCCGCGTGGACGGCTCTCGGCGTGCACAGCAATCCGGCGAGCAGGAGTGTGCAGCTTAATTGCTTCCAGATGCGTTCTCTTCTCGGAAGGAGCCGCACCCCTTCCGAGCCATTCAGCCACTGGCGCATGCAAGCCGAGCAATTCTTGGAGGCAGTCATCTTAGCAATCGAAACCTTGGCGGCTGATGCTCGCCACAACGTGTACTTCGACGCCAATAAGCACTCACGCCTGCTCAGCCTTTTCCTGGCACTTCACGCAATACCGAGCCCAAGGAATAGCCTGCAGCCGCTTGGTTCCGATTTCGCCGCCGCATTCAGCACACTTGCCGTACGTGCCTTCGAGCATGCGCTCCCGGGCCAGCATTAGCGTCTGAATGGCCTGCTGAGCCAATGCCTTGCGGGAAAGGGCTGATTCCCGCTCAAAGTCACTCGTAGCCCGATCCACAATGTCGGCGTGCGTTTCCATATCGACACGCGCCTGCTCGTCTGCTTTGGCAACCGCGGTCTGCAATTCCAGGAAACGCGTATCGAGCAGTTGCTTGTAATGCTGATTTCTGTTCAGGGCCCGCATTTGAGCCTCCTCAGCGCGACCAAAGATTCGTTAGTACAGGAACAGCGGAGGAAGCGAACCTCAACAACGCAGTGGGCTTAAGGACCCGAGCACAATGCCCTGCGGTTGGAATCGCCAGATGGATTGGCGGCTTGTGGAGGAGTTCTGGCCGGTTGCCGCGATCGTAATAGCCCGACCTATTTGGGTTTCGGGCCGAAACCTGCTTCCGCTCACGGCAGATGAGACACCGGCATCGCGAACCGTAGCCGCAACCACGACCGGCGTGTCAGGAAAACCGTCGTGGTTCGTATCGATGGAACCTTCCCGCGGGCCTAGCACAAACAGCGCGACCGCCAAAAGAGTCAGCAATAATGCCGGCCAGTTGGAAGTTCGCAACGAGTTGGCGATGCAGGCCGTGGCGCACCCCGCGTGGTAATCATCACATGCTAAACACTCCCTCGCGGCAATGCCGTGATTTCAAGCACGTTTTCTTGTGCAGTTAATCACAGGCTCTGCAGCAGTGATCCCTGCATCACAGCAACCAGGCTTCACGAAAGCTTGCCCATTTGGTTGAATCTGCTGTGACGCATGTCACATCCTGCACGGCCTCGCCAGGGCGAAGATAGTTACGGTTCTATGAATGCAGGAAGTCGAGTTTCGAGCATCACTCAACCATTGCGCACCAAGGCGCCTGTGTGGACGCCTCTCTCGGAAACGGAAGCCAGAAAACGACTGAGCCGATACGGGCCTAACGTACTCCCAGCCGCCGAGAAGCAAACCCTCCTCAGGATCGCTCTTGAGACCCTCCGCGAGCCGATGATTCTCCTGCTGGTGGTGACCAGCATTGTCTACTTCCTGCTGGGAGACCTGCGCGAATCGGTTGCCATTCTCATTAGCATCCTCGTGGTCATCGGGATCTCCATCGTCCAAAAAAGAAGAACGGAGCGGACACTGGAAGCTTTGCGAGACCTCACGAGTCCGCGTGCGCTTGTCATCCGGGCCGAAGGCACTCGCCGCATTCCCGCACGAGAAATCGTCCCGGGGGATATCGTCAGCTTCAGTGAGGGCGACCGGGTTCCAGCCGACGGTGCAATCGTGGAAGCCGCTTTGCTTGCGGTCGATGAGTCACTGCTCACCGGCGAGAGCTTCCCCGTCGACAAGCGCCCCGCTCCCTGGCCGGGGGAAGAAGATTCCAAGCACGATACTCGCGTGTACTCCGGCAGCCTGGTTGTCCGCGGCCATGGAATTGCGACGGTCACCGCGACCGGTTCTTTGTCCGAGATCGGGAAGATCGGGGTTCACCTGAGCGCCGTGACTACCGAATCGACCAGCCTGGAGCGCGAGACTGGCCGGGTAGTGCGGGCGTTTGGACTGGTCAGTCTGGTAGTTTGCGTCCTGGTCGCTTCCATTTATGGATTCATCCGCGGCGATTGGAGCAAGGGCGCGATTTCCGCGCTGGCACTGGCGATTTCGATGGTCCCGGAAGAGTTTCCGGTGGTGTTGACCATCTTCATGGCGATTGGCGCGTGGCGAATTTCTCAGAAGAAAGTGCTTACCCGCCGGTTTCCGGCCATCGAAATGCTCGGCTCGGCAACCGTCCTGTGCGTCGATAAGACCGGAACTCTGACCGAAAACCGGATGACTGTGCAGGACGTCCTTGTCGTCGCCAGCGATGTCACTCGCGAAGAGGTCCTGCGAACCGCGGCGCTCGCATCCGAGGGCAACACCGCCGACCCAGTAGACAAGGCCGTGGTCAGCGCAGCTGCACCTGTCATCGCACCCGGTTACTTAGTCCGGGAATACCCACTCTCTTCGGATTGCATGTTGATCGCGAAAGCGTACGAAGGAAGCGACGGCTCGGTGCTCCTCGCCGCGAAGGGAGCACCCGAGGAAATCTTCAAACTTTGTCTCCCCGGCGCTACCGGGCAAAGCTGGCAAGCCGCGCTCAAGCAAATGACCAATGATGGCATGAGGGTGATTGCAGTCGCGCGGGCCGGACTGCAACACCCGAATTTCTTGCCGAAAAACAAAGGGGGGCTGAAGCTCGAACTGCTGGGGCTGATTGGTTTTGCCGATCCCATACGTTCCACTGTGCCGGATGCTATCGCGGAGTTGGCCGGAGCCGGCATTCGGGTAAAGATGATCACCGGTGACTATACCGGTACCGCAACCGCGATTGCACGGAAGGCGGGCTTACTCGACCCGCAAAAAGTTGTTACCGGCGATTCTTTGGAAGCGATGAATGAACAGGAACTGCGCAAAGCTGTGCGTGACTGCAACGTGTTCGCGCGAGTACGCCCCGAACAGAAACTGCGCTTGGTGAACGCCTTGAAGGCAAACGGCGAGATCGTGGCCATGACAGGGGATGGGGTCAATGACGCTCCCGCCCTGAAATCTGCTCACATCGGCATCGCTATGGGAGCCAGGGGTTCCGATGTGGCCCGTGAGGCCGCCGCCCTCGTGCTGGCCGACGATGAATTCCCCGCCATTGCGGATGCGGTGCAGCTGGGGAGGAGAATTTACGACAATCTCGCCAAGGCGGTGCGCTACGTCTTCGCCGCGCATGTCCCCATCGCGGGCATGGCCGTTTTGCCGGTTATTTTCAATTGGCCGATTCTGCTGATGCCTCTACACATTGTCTTCTTTGAACTCATCGTGGATCCCGCCAGCTCCGTGGTTTTCGAGGCGGAACCGGCCGAGCCCGGTATTATGCGTCGACGCCCGCGACCGACGCAGTCGAGATTGTTTGGCCGCTCGACGGTGTGGATCGGGCTCCTGCAGGGTCTGGGGGTCTTCGTCGCCGTGTTTACCGCCTATGCCATGGCAATTCACCGTGGGCATCCCTCGAACGATGCCCGTGCCATTGCGTTCACTGCATTGATCGCGGGAAATCTGGCCCTGATTTGGGCCAATCGCTCCCTGAGCAGAATGGTTTTTCAAACCGGCAACTGGCGAAATCCGGCATTGTCCATCATTACCGTCGGAAGCCTGGCTACGCTGCTCGCCATCCTTTATATTCCGCAGGCGCGCGCTATCTTTGAGTTTTCTCTCATGCACGTGCGCGATTTGGCCGCGGCGTTTGCCCTCGGCTTCCTGAGCATCGCGTGGTTTGAGCTCTTGAAGTTTGTAGGGCGGCGAAGGGAGCCCCGGTGACCAGCGTCTCCGGAAACTTCAAGCGTCTGACGGTCATCGCGCTGGGCTGGACCTTTATTGGGCTCGGCATTCTCGGCTTGTTCCTGCCATTTCTGCAAGGCATTCTTTTCCTTCTGATCGGCCTCGTGATTCTCTCTCACGAATATCACTGGGCGCGAAAACTGTTGGCGCGTCTACGTCAGCATTTCCCCCGGCTGGATTTCTGGCTGGCGAAAGCTCATGAGAAAGCCGCGCGGGTCCTGGGCCACGACGCCGCGAAGGAGAGAGAATGAGGAGCAACACCGCCGCAGTCTTCGAGGGTGAGTTTGATGCGCATGCGCCTTCGAATATTTACCACACGTCCACGGGCGCGCGCTCCGTTCGATCGGCTCGGATCCTGGGCAGCAAAAAGAACGCTTTTGAAACTTCTCGCAACACTCAGTGCGCGGCCCTGCTGGAAAAACGGTTCAAGCGTATGGCCCGTGATTCGATTCACTGGTGTTTGTGTTCGATATCACAGATGCCTTTCGCAATTTGCGAGTAGCATCTAAGTAGCTGTAAGGCTCGGGGCGGGAGGAATTCTACGCGCCATCCATTGGCTAGATCGGTATGGCACCGCTGTGGTGTTTTCGTCATTGCCGCAGCCATGGCCGCCATGTTGTTCACCTTGGCGCCGCAGATCGTGCTGGTCATCGATGCGGAGGATTCCCTCCCGGAAGTCGTTACTGCGACCCCGATTTCCACCCCAGAGGGCCCCCGGCAAATACCCCGGCGTAATCAGCCGGTACAAACACTCTCCGCTCGACTGCTCCGGAGCCTGAGTGGTGTTCGGCAACTTTTCTCCTGGTTACATCGAGCCGAAGCAGGTTTTCGTCCGGCGCGCGCTGAATTGCGGTCCTTATGCCTGCTTCGCTGTTAGCCGCTCAATCTCCTTCTCCTTCATTCGAAGTTCCCTTCGTTCCCTGGAAGGAGGTTGCAATGATTACCAACAATCAACGCCCTTTGTGGTTGGAGCTTTACGCCGAGGCCGTATTGGAGCCAGATCCGGAGAAATTCGTTGCGCGGATCCGTTGCGCCGATGAGGTCATTCAGTATCGTTTCCTCGAACTGGAACAGGAGGGAACGGCAAGCGCGGCGGAGCGAGAGCGTTTGATGTCAGCTTCATATTTCCTCCAACGGCTTAGGCAACACATCGGAGTTCAAGAGGACAACTAGTTCGTTCCGCCTGGAGGTGAGCAATGTCAGCGTCACAGCAACTGGTAAGCACTCGCGTAATGCTCGACAACATTCTTTTTTCCACCGATTTTTCCGAAGCGGCACAAGCTGCATTGCCTTATGCCCTCGCCCTGGCAAAGCATTATGGCAGTACGCTGCATACGGTGCACGTGCTGCCGGAACTCAGCATTCTTCTGCATACAGACGCCGAAAATCCCGTGACCTTTGAATCCGCGTACGAGGCGGAGCGTCGAAAAGCGCTGGAGCGAATCAAACTTCTATCGCCCCAGATTGCAGACCTTCCTCACCATATTTACGCGCGGCGCGGCAACACCTGGGAGGTCATTTCCGGCCTGGTCGCCGCACAGAATATTGATCTTTTGATCCTGGGGACACATGGCCGAACCGGTATCGGCAAACTGGTCCTGGGGTCCGTCGCCGAGGAGGTTCTGCGCAACTCCTTGCGACCGGTGATGACGGTGGGTCCCAGAGCACGAGTCAAACATGAATTCGATGCTTCGGGAAAAAATATCCGCCCTATCGAAATTGGGTTTCGCCACATTCTTGTGGCCACTGATTTTGTTGACGAATCTCTGGCCGCGGTTCCCTTTGCGGTTTCGCTCGCGGAAGAGTTTCAGACGAAGCTGGGGCTGCTGCATGTGATCGAGCCGCAACGGCCTACTCCGGGCGGAGCTGCGCTCGAGCGCCTTGAAAATCTGGTTCCGCAAGAGGCACGCCTGTGGTGCAGGCCGGCAAGCATCCTCAAGTTCGGATCTCCCGGAGAACGCATTCTTGAAACGGCAGCCGAGTGCAATTCTGACCTCATCGTCATGGGGGTGCGGACCAGGAAGGCTTTGCTGGCTTCTGCCACCCACTTCCCGTGGAGTACCGCGCATCGTGTGATCGTGGAAGCGGCTTGCCCGGTACTCACGGTTCGGAAGTAGCCGGTGCCGGATGAATGCCGCCACTACTCAAAGCAACCGGCGGTTACGGACCTTGCTGCGCGACGCCATTCGTCTGCGCTCCTGCCGCGCCCGGCAGACACGCGCAGGTTACCCTTCGGACCAGTGAAGGCGTTGATAGCCGCCGCTGGGAGCGGCAGACATACGATTCTTCGTTTCTGGAATGACTCCGGTACAATCTTCGCATGCTTGGACGCCCGCAGCCCAGCGAAGCTGCCTCCTATTACTTCACCTACATCGACCAGGTCGAAGGCGAAAACCCGCTGCGCCAAATCGAAGGTCAGCTGGCAAAGGTCTCTCCCCTGCTCTCGAGCATTTCGGAAGAGAAATCGTTGCACCGTTATGCTCCGGAGAAATGGAGCATCCGGCAGGTCCTGAATCATGTGACCGACACCGAGCGCGCATTCGTTTTTCGCGCGCTGTGGTTTGCGCGGGGATTCGATACGCCTCTGCCCAGCTATGACCAGGAGGTCGCAGCCACGGGCGCGCAAGCCGACTCGATTTCCTGGGCGGCGCACTTTGATGAGTTCCAGCGGGTGCGTCACGCGACGATTTCGCTGTTTCACAACCTTCCGCCCGATGCTTGGATGCGAACCGGCATTGCCAGCGGCAATCTGTTTACGGTTCGAGCGCTTGCCTTCATCATCCCTGGGCATGTTGCGCATCACTTAAAGATCGTGCGCGACAGGTATTTGTAAGGCGATTGCGTGAACTGACCACGCATTTGCGGCGAGACCTGGACCCGCATCAATGTGCATTAGCTGTCATCGCGGCGCCAGTCGGCGGAGAGGATTGTCGAAATTCCGCTCAGCAGCATGGAGTTGTAGCCTTCGCTGACTTCGGAACCATGACTCCGATGGGGAAACTGCGCCGGGCGCAGGCAGCGCGCCGTGATATTGGGCGGGTAGTGGTATTGCCGGGCCGCGGACAAGATCTTCGCCCGAGTTTCGGCGGCGACCCTGCTTGCCACCGGGGCATCGTTCAACACCAGGGAAACGGCTTATTGCGAGCCGCAACTCAGCTTGGAGAAGATCGCTACCCGCCGGGCTAAAAGCCGCCAATCTTATCTTCCCATCTTATCTTCCCAACCCATGATCATGTTCCAAGTGGTGTTCTACACCGTCCAGTCGCATCCAAGAGGTGGAACAAAGCATGCCTGCGGGACGAACTCTCGACCCATCCAGCGGATTGTTGTCGAACGCTGCCATTGCCGAGTTGCTGGCGCGGGCGGCTGAGCACGCGAAAATGCCGCTGCAGAAGGCACTTAGGCGGGCCTCGCGCAAGGCATTGATGTGGGAGGTCGAAGCAGCAAGCCTCATCGAGGACGGCGGTTCGCTGTCTGAACTGCCTGCCGTGGGTCCGAGCCTGAGCCGGATTATCCGCGCCTGGCTGGAGGAATCGCCAGAGGTTCCCGCCCCTCCCGAGATCCGCGCCAACTTTCTCACCTTCACCGAAATCTCCGCCATTCTGGCGGGAGCACCGGACTGGACTTCCACCGTCAAAGGTGACCTGCAAATGCACACGGTTTGGAGCGACGGCTCCGGTTCGGTAGAGGACATGGCGAGGGCAGCCGCAGAGCGCGGTTACCAGTTCATCGCTATCACAGATCATTCCAAGGGCTTAAAGATCGCGGGCGGAATCAACGAGGAGCAACTGAGAAAGCAATGGGAGGAAATTGACGCGCTCAACGCCCTCTCCCGGAACGAAAAACTCGGCGTTGAGATTTTGCGTTCAGTCGAACTGAACCTCGATCCCAGCGGCAAAGGCGATATGGAACCGGCATCACTGCGACGTTTAGACGTGGTTCTCGGGTGCTTTCATTCCGCGTTGCGGAAAAAAGAAGATCAGACCGCACGATATGTCGCAGCGCTGCAGAATCCCGACATTCAGATTCTCGGACACCCGCGAGGGCGCATCTACAACTATCGGCTGGGGCTGGAGGCCGATTGGAAACGGGTGTTTGCAGTCGCGGGGGAACTGGACAAAGCCGTTGAAATTGACGGGTACCCCGACCGCCAGGACTTGAGCACAGATCTTTTGCGGCTCGCGAAAAGAGCCGGCTGCCGAATCTCTTTAGGCACCGACGCGCACGATCCCATGCAACTCCGCTTCATGGATTACTCCCTGGCTGCCGCGGTTCATGCCGGCATTCCGAAGGAACGCATTCTGAATTTCATGAGCGCTAAGCAGCTGCGAAGCTGGGCTGCGCAGGTCCGCGAGCGGAAATGAAGCGCGAGTCAGACAGATGTTATTCTTTGTGCCTGAATTGGAGGACACATGAAACTCTGGGTTGCAGTTCTGTTGATTTCTTCTTCGGGAGCTCTTCCGGGAACGGCGGTAGCACAGAAGTCCAACAATCCGGTTTCGGATGTGCTTCGGCAGATGTTGAATGGGCGGGAAAAAGATACGGTTGCGGCATTCGAAGAAATGCCCGCTAACAAATATGGTTTCAAGCCAACCGCCGAGCAGATGACCTTTGGTCATCTGGCTGCGCACATCGTGAGCGGGAACGACTACTTTTGCTCCAATGTGGGTGATGTGCCCAGGCCCAAGAAAGAAGAACTTAAAGAAACCGACAGCAAGGAAAAACTGGCTGCGGCGGTGAAAGAGTCGTTTGAATTCTGTCGTACCGCGCTCGAAAAGGCCGAAGACGCGAAGATGAAAGACAACATCGCGTGGTTCGATGGGAAGCCGCGGCCGCGGGCGTGGGCCTTTGTCGGGTTAGCGAGCTCGTGGGCGGATCATTATGGCATGGCCGCGATGTATCTTCGGCTGAATGGCCTGGTACCGCCGAGCGCGAAGAAGTGAACACTCTCCACTCAGCATTCAGGCACGCAGGCTCGTTTCCCCCTTCCAAGAAGCGGCAGTTGTAGTTTTTACAGCCCGAGAAGGCCCTTCTTCAGCTCCGGGTTCGGCGGCTTCGGCCCCAGCCATACTGAGAAAAGAAGTGCACCGAACCCCGGGGAAGCGATGGTCAGTTTGTCTTTACCGTTGATGGCAAGAGTCGTGCCCGCATCGGGAAGGAAGGTGAACGCCATTTCATCTCCTTCCTTGAGACCTTCGATCGCGGCGAACAACTGATCGATTTCGGATTTCATTGCCTTGCTTGCGTCCGGCGAGTTGTTCTTAAACGATTCGTCGAACGCGTTCACCATCTGGCTTTTGCTGACGCTGCGCACAAAGTGCATGACCACACGCTTGGGCGCGTTTGCAGTGACGATGGCATCAGCGTCCGACGATTTTTTTTGTACGTAGAGCCCTGCGACGTAGACCTTGATCACAAATTTCTTTCGTAATCCCAGGCCGTTCAGCAGCAGGGTTGTGGCTTGGATCTGGATGGTGTCTGGAAGGGTTATGCCTGCCAGCGTGCCGGCGCGCAGTTCGGACCCTGGAACCAGCACGAAAACCGCAAGGCCGGCAAATAACAAAGCGATTCTTCGCACAAGAACCTCCCTATGAAGTTGCGCTCGCTCCGCTTTGACAATCGCGCCACTTCGGCTCAGGTAGCTCACGAACTTGAGCGGGCGGTGGCAACATCGCCCCATCCCGCTGCGCCAGCTCAAACTTCAATATCCACGCATGATGTTCTTGCCGAAGCCGAACTTGGCCGCGACCGTTAGCCGTACGCTATTCCGCGTGCCGTTCAGCAACTTCGGGAACATATCAAAGCGCGCATAATCGGCGGAAAAGCGCAGCCCGAAGTGGGGATTGATTTCCCAGGTGGCCCCGCCTCCAAAGCCGTAGAAAATCGCATTGTCAGCCGACGACAACTTTCCATTGAGCAGCGCCCGCACAAACGGCGCCTGAAGCTGGCTGGGGCCGGTCTGCATTTTCACGTGCAGCAATCCAAGCGCCGGACGCGCAAACAGCGTCACCTTTCTCAACCTCCGATAATTGAATTGCGGCCCGAACTGGTAGGTAGAGGTGGAGGACGAATAAGGGACCACCAGAAGGCTCGCCGGTACTCCCGGTGGCAGCATCCGCGCCACTTTCATCTGGGTTGCCGAATTCAGATATTTCGGCAGCAGCGAAGAATCGCCAGTGAACGTGCTGAAATCGAAACCCACCGACAGCCAGGGGAAAACGTTCTGCGCGATATCACCGTTAAAACCGCGCTGGGTCAGATTCAAGGATGGAGTGGCCAGGTAGGAATACCCGCCGATGACCGAGAACTGGGTGATCTCCGTTTGCTGCGAAAAACACATAAGGCTGAATAACGGAAGAAGGCTGCAGAGCAGGACGAGACGCCGCATAAAACCCTCCTTGCGAATGACACTGTTTACGCGAGCTGGGAGCCGCCGCGCCATTCACGGGATTGCGAACGCTTTCCATTATTGACAAAAGCAGAATCGCTTCAGTGACGCCGGTCACCTGCGCGTGAAAAAACTCGCGACCAGGCATTTGGTGGTGTCGAAATCGCTGGAGCCCCATGAACCGGGTAACGAGCGGACGCAAGTTGCTCGGCGAGCGGCGGTGGGGTTTGGAGGGATGGATGCAGCAATCCCAATCACATAAAGGTGTGATTTGGGTCCTAGTGGCCTCGGTCCAAGACAATTAGCTTCGGGCCTGAGGGGGAACTCCATGTCTGATTTGCAGGCTCGCTTCGTCGAGGCCCAGCAGGCCGCCAATAATCTGAGCGACCGGCCGGACAACACCACTATGCTGAAGCTTTACGCTCTCTTCAAACAGGCGACTCTAGGCGATGCAAAGGGCGAGCGACCCGGCAGCTTCGACTTCATTCGCCGCGCCAAATTCGATGCCTGGAGCGCGGTCCAAGGCACCCCCTCGGATGAGGCCATGCGGCAATACGTTGACCTGGTCGACTCGCTGCAGCCCGCGGGGTCGAATCGCTGACTGGAAAGGCCTGGTTTCGCGATGAACGAACCGGCCACAATATGTGCTATCTTCTGCGGATGCTTCGCGGGTGTCGCTTGCATCGGCTGAATAGTGACTTCTGATGGCCAGTCGAAGCGGTGCTTGCTGAAATGCCAGCAGTCGAATCGTAATCCCACACAGATTAATCGATACTTGGAGTACAGCAGATGAGCCTAGCAGAACGTGCGCGTCCGGACCTTCGCTCCCGCTTCGCAGCATCAGTCTTGCTGATCGCTCTCACGGCGGGTGCGGGTGTCGGAATTGCGCAGTCCGCAAGCACCGAGGCAGACCATCCCCCTGAAAGGCCGTCGTCGCAAGCGGAGGTTCTCCGTGATATCCGGGACTTTGGCGGGTTGTCCCACTATGCCGCCGAAAACGCTGCCCTCCCCAAAGTGGTTCCTGGACGGGTGGTCTTTCTGGGTGATTCGATTACAGAGTTCTGGACGGAAAACGGCGGCAAATTCTTTCCGGGTAAACCGTACCTCAATCGTGGCATTGCCGGACAAACCACAACGCAAATGCTGATACGTTTCCGCCGGGACGTGATTGACCTGAAGCCCACAGCTGTCGTGATCCAAGGAGGGTTGGCTGACATCGCGGGGTTTACCGGCCCCTCCTCTCTCGAGGAGATCGAAGACAACTTCCGATCGATGGCCGAACTTGCGCGCTTCAACCACATAGCCGTAATCCTGGCGGTGAGCCCACCCGCTGCGGACTACCCAGGTCGCAAGGGAATAGAACCCACTGTCCAACTCGCGGAACTGAACCAATGGGCAAGGCGCTATTGTGCGATGTCACATTGTACGTACCTGAACTATTATGCAGCCATGGTCGGACCAGACGGCCAGATGAAGGCCGGCATCAGCAAGGACGGTGTCCATCCCAACGCAGCCGGCTACGCAATCATGGAACCGCTCGCCGAGCGTGCGATAGCCGATGCGACGCGCGCAGACAGACATTGACCCCGTAAAACGCTTCGGCCGAGACCGCATCACCGACTTCTCATGCCTGTATGATGATTTGTTGGCGAAGTCTCAAATCTCCAAGATCGTAATCAAAGGTGCTGATCTCAGCGCTCCTATCGAAATCACAAAACCAAAGACGCTAGCCGATTCTCTGTCTGGCGGCTACATGGACAGGCTGCTCCCGTTGAGACAAGTCCGGCAATCACGACTGACACTATGCGGCGAAACTCTTCGTATAATCCGACCGTGACTTTGCCGATCAAGTGTCCCATCGCGCCTGCAATCTACCTCTCTGCTGGTACTCGGAGGTCACGATGAAAGTGTTGCCCACGCCATGTTTGGTGCTGGTTTCTGCTTTTGCCGTGTGCTGCACGTTTCCGCCGGCGATGGCGCAGTCCACCCCGCAACGGAGCCTGCTGGCCCTCTCCAAGCACGATCACACGCTGGCAATCGTGGACGCGAGCACGCTGCGAGTTGTTGCGCGCTTGCCCGTCGGACCGGATCCCCATGAAGTGATCGCTTCTTCCGACGGCAAGACAGCTTATGTTTCGATTTACGGCTTCGGCCGCTATCACGCGCTCTCTGTTCTCGATCTGGTTGCGCAAAAGGCCCTGCCCGATATTGACACCGGCGCGCTGACGGGTCCGCACGGGTTAGCGTACGTGGACGGCAAACTCTGGTTCACCGCCGAAGGCGCAAAGGCCATCGCGCGTTTTGATCCGAGAACCAAGGCGATTGACTGGATCATGGGCACCGGACAAAACCGGACCCATATGCTCTACGTCAGCGAAGATCAGAAACACGTCTACACCACCAATGTGAGTTCGGGGACGGTGACGCTGCTTGAACAACTCGCCGCGCCGCCGGGGACGAGCCTGCCACGTTCTGGGCAGCCCGCTCCTGAGAGCATGCTGTGGAATGAAACCGTAATTCCGGTAGGCAAGGGCGATGAGGGTTTCGATATTTCGCCGGATGGGCGTGAGTTGTGGACGGCCAATGCCCAGGACGGCTCCCTATCGATTCTTGATCTCAACCGTCGCACCGTCGCGGCCACGCTGGACGCGAAAATCTTCGCATCCAACCGGCTCAAGTTCACGCCGGATGGCAAGCTGGTATTCATTAGCAGTCTGCGTGGAACCGACGTGGTGATCTACGGCGCCGCCTCACGCCAGGAATATAAGCGAGTGCCCGTCGGGCATGGCGCAGCGGGCATTCTGCTGGACCCGGTTGGCCAGCGGGTGTTTGTAGCCTGCACCCCCGACAACTATGTTGTCGTGATCGATCTCAAGTCGCTCGCCGTCACCGGCCACGTGGATGTCGGCGCCGAACCCGATGGCCTGGCGTGGGCCGAGCGCCACTAGCTTTGGCTGCCGCGTTCTAGTGCTGCGAGTGGTCACTTCGCTGGCTGGCCAATTCTGATTTTGGAGCGCCGCTGTCGAGCACGCGGTACATGGTCTGCATGCCGCCTTTCATGTGATCGTCCACGTGGCAATGGAACATCCAGGTCCCCGGCATATCCGGAACCATGTCGGCGGTAACAAATTGCGCCGGACCGATCGTCGGCAGCACATCCATATATTGCCCGCGAACGCTGACCAGGTTTCCGTGCCAGTGAGGCGTGTGGAAGTTGAAGCCGTTGCCCATGGTCATCAGATACCAGCGCACGTGCTCGCCTTTGCGCATGGTCATCAGCGGACCGTTGCCGAACATGTAACCGTTGATGCTGGCTTTGACATTGCTGACGGCGAAGCCGTGGCCGAGCGGAAGGTCGGCATTGCCGTCGGGATCGGCCGGGATCACCTCGAATCGGTTCAGTTTTGCAGGATCGGCCACATGGGCGCGCACGTTGCCTTCGAAGTATTCGCTCTGGTTTTCATCCACGAGCATGAACAGGCAGAAAAACTCGTGGTCGATATCCTTGGGCGACCCGTCGGCGCGGGCCATGCCTCGCCGTGTGATCACGATGGGGCCAATCAGCCCGGCATTCACGTCCTTGGGCTCGTAATTGTGGGAGTGATAAATCCACACCACCGAGCTGCCGTCTTGCGGGCCCGGTCCGGCCTGTTCGCGAGCAATCCAGGTGTAGACGTGCGTCTTGCCGGGCGCCACCAGCCCATTGGCTTCGGGATGGTCCATGCCATCGGCGTACATCGCGCCTTCCGAGTCACGCGTGTAAGCCACTCCGTGCGGATGCAGGCTGAAGGGGAAGGCCGCGTTATTGCGGAAGACCACCTTGATGGTGTCTCCCACTTCGGCGCGAATCACCGGCCCCAGCAGGCCCATGTGCGCAAGCTCCGGCGGACGAGGCTTCCGGGTACGAAAGGTGTCGTCGGTGTACTCGCGGAAAACGGCTTTGCGATACAAGTTCCCGATGCGGTCGGCCGCAGGCGCGGTGAACACACGCGCATAGGGATCGAAGGCGCGGGCCATCATCATGTCCTGTCCATCGGGCGTGTAATTCCATTCAATTTCTTCTGCCGCGATGTAGTAGATGCGGACCTTGCCGGATGGTCGGGCAATCTCGCCTGCAGTAGCGTTCTGGATTAATAACAGGCAGCCGAGGCAGAATAAGGCGCGCACACAACCACGTCCCCTCGCACGAACCCACATAAATCCTCCTCAACGCGGACCGAAGTAGACAGAAAACAGTGTTGGCATTGTGCATAATGCCACCGCAATGTTCAAGATAATTCTGAACTTATAGTGAGTGGGACATCCGCCCTTGCTCTCGAAAACCAGAGTGGTAGCATAGGAAGCAGCAGCAAACCATCGCGGTTTCGCCATCTGCCATGGACCGTGCCGCGGCCTTGCAAAATCGATTCCCAGCACCACCGATGAGAGGGGTTTAGTGCGTCTTCGAGGGTACGGTTCTTATCATGGTTTCGTTCCTGTGGTTCTCCTTCTTCTGTTCTGCCTGATGCCTGCGGTTGTGCTCCATGCCGAGGGTGCGGCCTTCGATCTGGTCGGGCCAAAAGTTGACGTTCGCGTGCAGCGCGGCGGGCAGACGCTTCCCATAGCCCAAGTGCCGAACCTGCAGGCCGGCGACCGCTTGTGGATTCATCCTGATTTGCCCGACAGCCAGTCCATTCATTACCTGATGGTGGTGGTGTTTCTGCGCGGGGCGACGAATCCGCCGCCGGATGCCTGGTTCACGCGAGCTGAGACCTGGCAGAAGGCCGTACACGAAGAAGGAATTTACGTGGTCGTACCCGAGGAAGCGGAACAAGCCCTCATCTTGCTGGCGCCGGAAACTGGTGGTGCCTTTTCCACGCTGCGCGCTGCCGTGCGCGGCAAACCGGGCGCGTTTGTCCGGGCGGCTCAGGATCTGGAGCAACTGAGCCTCGATCGCCTGCGCCTGCAGGCTTATCTCGACGCGGTGCACGAGACTTCCGAGAACGATCCCGAGGATCTGAAGGCGCGCACCACGCTTTTGGCGCGCAGCCTGCAAATCAAACTTGATCAGCAATGTTTCGACAAGCCCAGCGCGCAGCAGGTGCCCTGCCTGACGCAAAATACAGATCAACTGGTCCTCGACGACGCACACAGCCAGAACATGGTTGCGACATTGACGACCGGCGCGCCCACCGACCTGCTTACCCAGATCAGTTCGACGCCAACGGCGCGCAGCGGATACTACAGCCCATACATCGGCGCAGTGGTCGATGTGGTGCGAATCTTGGGAACCGCGCATACGGCGCAGTTTCAGTACATTCCGGCGCTGGCGCAGCCCAAAAAAGATACCCTCAATTTGCGGCTGAATAATCCGCCCTCGTTCCGCAATCCGAAATCGGTGCTGGTGATTGGATTGCCCCCGGTGCGGCAGCCGGTCCTGCCTCCGTTGCGGGCTTTAAATACG
This sequence comes from Terriglobales bacterium, assembly GCA_036376415.1. GTDB lineage: Bacteria > Acidobacteriota > Terriglobia > Terriglobales > Acidobacteriaceae > Gp1-AA145. The sequence continues at coordinate 385 of DASVAJ010000054.1, read as the reverse complement.
AATGAGACTTTTTGCGCCGATAAGCCCGGACTGGTGCTGCCCGCGGACGGCGCGCCACTGGTTTTCGCGACGGAGATGTCCCGCGATCTCATCCTGCACATCGAGACCAAATCCGGCGACGTGATCGATCTGCCGGTGCACCCTGATCCGGCGCGCGGCGGATTTGTGGTGGAAACCCACAAGGGACGATTGGCGGAGCTTTCCGGGGAGTTCAGCGGCAAATTGCGCGGCACTTGGGGGTTCGGTTCATTTGATGGACCGCGATTCCGGCTAAGGGCTTCGCGGCCGGGAGCGTGGATCGTCGCTTCCAAAGATGCCAGCGCGCTGATTGTCGGCCGCCAGGACACGCTGCATTTGCAGTCAGAGGACGCTTGCTGCGTGAGCG
>DASVAJ010000042.1:0-7708 GCA_036376415.1 Terriglobales bacterium | reverse complement strand
TATTCGAGCGTGCCGCCGCGAGCTACCACGCGCTCCATGCCGCGCGTTCGCTGAAACAGCTCCATCAGCAGCGGCAGCGTAAACTGCTGCGATTCGATGAGGTGTTTCAATTTCGAGGTCTCAGGCTGACGTGATGGATCGGGCGCGACCGGCTTGCACGCACTAACATTCGAACTCGCCATCTATCCTCCTAGAGACAATTCGTGGGCCAACGCCTTGTCCGGCGACAGGTCTGGCTCCGGCGTTATATGCGTCCCCATGCTCCCGGCAACCGCTTCCGCCAGGTATTCATAGGAGGTGATCACAACTTCTTTCCCGCCCGCTTTCAGGAAGCGCAGCGCGGATTCCACTTTTGGTCCCATGTTCCCCGGAGGGAAGTGTCCGGCCCTGTAGTGAGCCTCCAAGTCGTTGGCAGATACATTCCGCAATTTCTGTTGGGTTCGTTTCTTGTAATCGAGATACACAAACGGAATGTCGGTGGAGATGGCAAATGTGTCTACGTGTAACTGACACGCCAGTAGCGCCGAAGCGCGATCTTTATCGATGACGGCCTCAACGCCTTTCAGTCCACCGTCGCGGCGAATCACCGGGATGCCGCCGCCTCCGCAGGCGACAACCAGAATTCCCTGGCTCATCAACGCGCGGATGACTCCGAGTTCCACAATCTCAACCGGCTCAGGGGAGGGGACGACGCGCCGGTACCCGCGAGCAGCATCCTCAACGATTTGCCATCCCAAGTGGCGCTGCCGCTCTTCGGCTTGCTGGCGCGAGTAGAAAGGTCCAATGGGTTTGGTCGGATGCTCCATCGCCGGATCATCCGCCCGCACCACAGTCTGGGTCACAATGCTGGCCACGGGCACATCCAGGTGCGCTGCCGCCAGCTCATCGCACAGAGATTGCGCGAGCAGGTACCCGATCTCCCCCTGAGTAGCGGCGCCGCAGACGTCAAGAGTTTGACCGGGCACCTGGTCCGAAGCCCGTTCCGATCGTAGCAACTGCGCTCCCACCTGGGGGCCGTTCCCATGCGTTACAACCAAGCGGTAACCGGCGCGGATCAGGTGCACGATGGCGGCGGCCGTGCGCCGCGCATTGGCCCGCTGCTCTGCGATCGTCCCCGTCTCCCCAGCTCGAATCAGGGAGTTGCCGCCCACGGCTATGAGCATAGAAGGCATTCTCAGTTCTCAATTCCCAGTTCCCTATTCCCTATTCCCTGTCCCCTGATTTAGTACCCACTTGGTTCCCTTGTAACAGCGACCTCCTGATTACTCTCTGCCGATCCTGACCGATTCGTTCAAACCCGTTTCCCGCACCGGTTCTGCCGCCTCGCGGTACTGCATCAGTTCCAGCAGGATGGCTTTCTGCGCGTGCAAGCGGTTTTCCGCCTGTTGGTACACAACCGAATGCGCCGAATCGATCACATCGTGGGTGACCTCGTCCCCGCGATGCGCCGGCAGGCAATGCATGAAGAGCGCGTCAAACTTGGCGTGCCGGAAAAGCTCCGAGTTCACCTGGTACGGCATAAACAGCTTCCGCCGCTCTTCCGCTTCCGCTTCCTGCCCCATGCTGGCCCACACATCCGTATAAATAACGTCAGCCTCGCGCGCCGCCTCGACTGGATCGTGGGTCAGCGTACAGGTACTTCCGGTGATCCAACCGCGCTGCACCGCCCATTCCACCGCCTCAGAAGCGGGCTCATATCCTTCAGGAGTTGCCACCCAGGTGTGCGCTCCGAGTTGGGCCCCGGCGAACATCAGCGAGTGGCAAACGTTGTTGCCGTCTCCGATAAACGCCACTTTCAAGCCACGCAGATCCCCTTTCAACTCAAGCATGGTCAGGTAATCCGCCATCGCCTGGCAGGGATGGCTGTAGTCCGTCAGTCCATTGATGATCGGGATGCTGGCATACTCGGCCAACTCCTCCACGATCTGGTGCGCGTAGGTGCGGATCATGATGCCCTGCACCATGCGCTCGAGATTCTTGGCCACGTCATACAGCGACTCGCGCTTTCCCAAATTGATCTCGGCATTCGAAAGGTACAAAGAAAAACCCCCGAGCTGCTGGATGCCAACGTCGAATGAGACGCGCGTCCGCAGCGAGGGCTTTTCGAAAATCATGGCGAGCGTTTTGCCTCTTAACGCACCATGGTGTGCCGCAGGATGACTTTTGATTTCACGCGCCAGATCCAGCAGATAGCGGATCTCTTCCGGGGAAAAATCCTTGATCGACAGAAAATTATGACGGCCCATGGATCACCTCGGCTCAGGACGCTTACATAACAGCCGAGCCTACTCGATGCTCTTCCCGCCGCTTGTTAGCGGCAAGGAAGGACATCACCAGCGGAAGTGATTTGGGTCACCCGCGAGTCTTCTCTAAGTGATTGAAATCACGTTACGGATCACGCAGGGCTGGCAAGGAGAGGTTGCGAGCAGAGGCCGGCGAGGAGGCGTCGTAACTTTTATTTTGGCTGCGCGTTGTGCAGATATGTCGATTTTGGCTTTCCTCATTCGTCGTACTTGTAGCAGACATTCCTGAATTCGAGCTGGTCGTGGCAGCCCGCGAAAAGAAGTCGAATCCGAATAGGACCTAGCTGAATCTAGTTAGAAAGTTTTCAGCAGGACTTTCTGGTGCCGACCCTTCGGTAACTGGAACGGATCGTAACTGGGGATTTTCACGCACCACTTACAGAGGGATTCTATGGCGAAGCGAATGATACTGATGCTCGTTGTTATGTTAGGGCTGCTATCGAGCCTTGGTTTCTACAAATTCCGGCAGATTTCGTCGGCTGTGCAAGCCGCTTCACATTTCCAGCCTCCGCCGGAAGCCGTAACGAGCATCGTGGCGCATCAAGAGACCTGGCCGGCAACTATGGGCGTGATTGGCACGATGGAAGCAGTGCACGGCGTGACCGTAAGCGCCGATCTGCCGGGAACCGTCGACAAGATTCTGTTCGAATCCGGCCAGTCCGTGCATGAGGGAGATGTCCTGGTTGAGCTGGATACGCGTCAGGAACGCGCCCAACTGGCTGCTCTCGAAGCGCAGCGCGATCTGGCGAAAACGAATTTCAGCCGCATGAAGCAGTTGCTGGATGCCGGGGTAATCTCTCGCTCAGATTTTGACGCGGCGACAGCCCAACAGAAGCAAACGGAAGCCAATGTAGCCGAAACCAAGGCGACCATTGAACGCAAGACGATTCGTGCGCCGTTTTCGGGGGTCCTGGGAATTCGGAAGATCAACCTCGGTCAATATCTGGCGGCAGGCAACGCCATCGTGCCACTGCAGTCGCTCGATCCGATTTATGTGGATTTCGGCGTACCGCAGCAGGATGCGGCGCAGGTGCGTCGCGGCAGCACTTTACACGTGACTTCGGAAGATATTGCTGGGCGGCAGTTCAGCGGGCGCGTGACAGCCCTCGATTCGGTCGTGGACGAAGCCACGCGCAACGTGACCGTGCAGGCCACTCTCGCCAATCCTGGAGGCAAGCTGAAGCCCGGAATGTTCGTCCAGGTCCAGTTGGGCTTTGGACAGAGTCGCTCCGTGATCACACTGCCGGCTTCCGCCATCAGCTATGCACCTTACGGCGATTCGGTATTCGTGATCACCGATCTAAAGGATCCCAAGGGTAATTCGTATCGCGGCGTTCGCCAGCAGTTTGTGAAGGTCGACGGCTCGCGCGGTGACCAGGTCGCCGTCATTTCCGGGCTCAAGCCTGGCGATGAAGTTGTGACCTCAGGAGTTTTCAAACTCCGGAATGGCGCGGCCGTCAACGTCAACAACAAAATACAGCCGGAGAATAATCCGGCTCCCAAGCCTGCGGACAGCTAAACCGGGGGAAGCATGAAATTTACGGACCTATTTGTTAAACGGCCAGTTCTGGCTGTGGTGGTGAACCTTGTCATCCTGATCGCGGGGTTGCAGGCCATCCGCTCGCTGAGCGTGCGCCAGTATCCCCGCAGCGATATCGCCGTGGTTCAGGTGACGACGGTTTACGTAGGCGCCAATGCAGATCTGGTGCGCGGCTTCATCACTACTCCACTGGAGCGTGTGATCGCCAGTGCCGATGGCATCGACTACATGGAGTCGTCGAGCGCACAGGGAATGAGCACGATCAGTGTTCACCTGAAGCTAAATTACGACACCAACGCCGCCCTCACGCAGATTCAAGCGAAGGTGGCGCAGGTCCGCAATGACTTGCCGCCTGAGGCGGAAGCGCCGGTCATCGACCTGCAAACCGCCGACAACCAGTTCGCGGCGATGTATCTGGGATTCTCCTCGAAGGATCTGGACCAAAACCAAATCACCGATTATCTGACCCGTGTCGTTCAGCCGCGTTTAAGCGCGATCAGCGGTGTGCAGCGCGCCGACATCCTCGGTGACCGCACGTTTGCCATGCGCATCTGGCTGAAGCCGGACCGCATGGCTGCGTATGGGATTTCGCCTTCGACCGTGCGCGATGCTCTGGCCCGCAATAACTATCTTTCGGCGATCGGCAGCACAAAGGGTTCGATGGTGTCGGTGAACCTCGTTGCGAATACAAACCTCAAGACTCCGGAAGAGTTCCGCCAACTCGTTATCAAGAATGAGAACGGAGTCGTGGTCCGGCTCGGCGAAGTCGCCGACGTGGTTCTGGGAGCGCAGAACTACGAGCAGGACGTGCGCTTCAATGGCGAGACCGCAACTTTCATGGGTGTCTGGGTTCTGCCCACAGCCAACTCGCTCGAAGTTATCAAGCAAGTGCGCGAGGCGATCCCCGGCATTCAAAGCCAGTTACCTACCGGGATGAAGGTGGGGATTCCGTATGACTCGACCGCTTACATTCAGGACGCCATCAACGAAGTGCTGCACACGTTGACGGAGACACTGTTAATCGTCGTCGTCGTCATTTTTTTATTCCTGGGATCATTCCGGTCGGTTCTGATTCCGGTGGTGGCGATTCCGATCTCGTTGATCGGGGCCGTGTTCCTCATGCTGATTGCAGGCTTCACGATTAACCTGCTGACGCTGCTGGCCATCGTGCTTTCCGTCGGATTGGTGGTGGACGACGCGATCGTTATGGTAGAGAACGTGGAGCGCCACCTGCACATGGGCAAATCGCCCGTGAAGGCTGCCACGGACGCGGCACGCGAACTGGTCGGCCCCATCATCGCAATGACCATTACGCTGGCCGCCGTTTACGCCCCCATCGGCATTCAGGGGGGACTTACCGGCGCCCTGTTTCGCGAGTTCGCTTTCACGTTATCCGGAGCAGTGATCGTCTCGGGTATCGTGGCGCTGACGCTATCCCCGATGATGGGTTCGAAGCTGTTGCGTCCCGGCGCGAGCGATCGGGGTTTTGCCGGCATGGTCAACCGGCACTTTGAAAAGGTCCGGCAACTTTACGCGCGCACTCTCGGCGGCACTTTGCAGTACCGCCCAGTGGTGTTCGCGCTGTGGGCCATCGTGGTCCTAATTATGGTGCCGTTCTATATGTTCTCGCAGCGCGAACTCGCTCCGGCTGAGGATCAAGGCGTGGTGTTTGGAGTAATCCAGGCGTCGCCCAATTCGACCATTGATCAAACTGACTTGTTCACCAACCAGGTCTACGACGTCTACAAGTCGTTCCCGGAAAGCCAGAGCGTCTTCCAGATCACGCAGCCCACCGGCGGCTTCGGCGGTATGGTCACAAAGCCCTGGAGCGAGCGTAAGAAGACGGCGCAGCAACTGTTGCTCGAATCGACCGGGCCGCTGTCGCACATCGCAGGAATTCGCGTGATTCCGTTGACTCCTCCCGCTTTGCCGGGCGGCGGAAACTTCCCTGTGGATTTCGTGATTGCCTCGCCGGCTGAACCGCAGCAACTGGTCGCGTTTGCCAATCAACTGGTGAAAAAGGCGATGACCAGCGGCATCTTCATCTACGCTGACTCCGATCTGAAGTACGATCAGCCCCAGACCGAAGTCGTTTTTGATCGCGACAAGTTGCGCTCGCAAGGCGTCGACCTGAGCCAGGCTGGGCAAGACCTCTCGACGCTGCTGGGCGGGAACTATGTCAACCGCTTCAGCATTCAGGGCCATAGCTACAAGGTGATTCCTCAGGTCAAGCGCGCCGAGCGCCTGACTCCGGATCAACTCTCGCAGATCTACGTCACGGGATCTCAGAACAAACTGGTTCCGCTCTCGACCTTTGCCAGTTTGAAGACCACAACCGAGCCGCGCCAGTTGAACAAATTTCAGCAGCTGAACGCGGTGCGCATCCAAGGCGTGATTCCGCCGGGAGTGCCGCTCGATAAAGCTCTCAGCGTACTCGAGGACGAAGCCAAGGCCGTTCTGCCACAGGGATTCACGGTCGATTATGCCGGTGAGTCGCGGCAGCTAAGAGTTGAGGGCAGCAAATTTCTGGGGACGTTCCTGCTCTCCGGACTCCTCATCTATCTGGTGCTGGCGGCGCAATTCGAAAGCTTCCGTGATCCTTTCATCATTCTGGCGGGATCGGTTCCGCTGGCTCTCTCGGGAGCTCTGTTGTTCTCGTTTGTCGGGTTCACGACGCTGAACATCTATAGCCAGGTCGGCTTGATCACGCTAGTGGGCCTGGTGTCGAAAAATGGCATCCTGATCGTGGAGTTTGCCAATCATCTGCAGGAGCAGGGGAGAGACAAACTTGCGGCAATCATCGAGGCGGCCAGCACTCGTCTGCGACCCATCTTGATGACCACGGCTGCAACCGTCATCGGCCATTTCCCGCTGGTATTGGCGAAGGGTCCAGGAGCCGGAGCCCGTAACAGCATAGGTATTATGTTGGTCAGCGGCATGATCATCGGAACAGCGTTCACCTTGTTTGTGGTGCCGTCGATCTACATGCTGGTGGCGCGCACGCACAAGTCCGTCGAGACGGATCTCGAACTGGAGACCCGTTATCCCGAGCCTGCAGATGCCGTCGCGTAGGCGCCTGCGCCAGGAACCACATCGCCCCGGACCTGTAGATCCGGGGCGATTGAAGAACTCGAATGCTATACTTCTGATTCACAATCAAAGCCAGGAGCCGAATATGTCCGCACCCAGCCGCCGGCCTGAGATCCGCCGGCGCCGTACCCGCAAAGACAAGATACTTCAACTCCGCAAGCGCCTGGCGGCAGCCAAAACTGACGCCGACCGCACCCGCTTGACCGCAAAGCTGCAAAAGCTCGCCATTGCTTCTCCCGGGCAACCACTTCTCAAGTAGCAAGGCGTCATCTAGCCGTCACTTCACGCGCAGCTTCAGTCGGCAGCGCTCTGGCGGATGGTTTCTCGCCCGCCGTCCCGCGCGACCTCGCGGTACACATCCAGCAACCGCCTTACTGAAATTTCCCACGAGAATCTTTTCGCCTGCTGGTAGCCCCGTTCCTTCATACGATCCCGCAACGCTCGATCGGTCAGAACCCGATGCACAGCCCGCATGATCTCGAATACATTCTCCGGGTTGACTAAGACGGCGGCATTGCCGACCACCTCCGGCAACGAAGAGATGTTCGAAGTGATCACGGGAGTTCCGTGTGCCATTGCCTCCAGGGGAGGCAGCCCGAATCCTTCATACAACGAAGGGAAGACGAATACCTTCGCTTCGTCGTAAAAGATCCGCAAGACGTCAATCGGCACGAATCCCAGGAAGCGAACTTCATTCTGCACACCGCTACGCACCACGGTGCGGCGTAAATCCGGGTTGCCCGACAAGTCGTCTCCAATAATGATCAGCTTGAGA
>DASVAJ010000035.1:0-50117 GCA_036376415.1 Terriglobales bacterium | reverse complement strand
ACCAGCACCAGGTGAAGCCCGGCATGAAAGAGATCCAGGCAGATTTCGCCATCGGAATTGGGCTATTGGTCCCTGGCAGCGATGCAACCGATAGGACTTTGAATTATCCGAACGGGGGGAAACCGGTCACCATCAGTTATCACAACGGAAAGGCCGTGGACATCCGGGCCGGACAAGGTTAGTCAAAAAATGCCCACTCTAAATTTCGCGAACGCCCGCGAAAATGTAGCATGGGGCACCCGCGATGGGGATTTTGTGATTTGGGAATCAAACCTGGCGCAGAGGTTGCGGTTCACCATGACAGGGCAGCGGCCGAAATTACCAAAATTCCCCGATCAGAAAATTGCTCAATCGGCGTCCGGCTTCAGCGGCGGCGAGTCGTCGTTCGCTTCGCCGGTTTCGTTAACCCGCATTTTGCCCTGTTCGTCGGCGAAGAATGAGCGGTGGGTGCTGTCTTCCTGTTTGGGAATCATGGTGATTTCGAAGGTGTCTTTGTCCTTGTGGGCGCGGAACTTCACCGTGTAGTCGCCCTGGTCGGTAGAAGCCATACGCGGGGTGAAGGAACCGGTCTTGCGCAGTTCCAGCAACGAAGTGGCGTAATGATTGTTTTTCTTCTTATAAAGATGCTGGGCTCGCAGAAACGTCTTGATGTAGGCGATGGCGACAAATTCCGAATCGGAACGCGCGGGGTCGCCCTTGTACTTGGGCGAATAGCCGCCCTGGGCAAAGCTGAACTGCGCGAGCAGAGCCAGTGCCACTGGTAACCAAAACTTGCGATTCGTTCTCATCCGATTGCGTCCCTCTGCCGATCGAGTTTCAATGAAGCCTATGTTACTCCCGTAATTCGACTTACGTTACGGTACCTTGCGCAGGCCCGTAATACAGATATGCTAAACGTATCTTGGAACCAAGAGCAGGCCTATGATGAAATCTGCAACCGCTGCCAAAGCTGCACCGGCTAAAAAAGTCATCCGCATTGCTGTTGTTGAGAGCGACCCTCTTCGTTTTGTGGGATTTCGCGCGCTGTTTGATTCCGAACCCGACTTCGAACTGGTCTCCGCCGCCCTGCCGGATATCGCTGTGATGCAGGATATCGATCTGGTTCTGCTCGGCAACCGCAGCGGCCAGAATCTGTTCGACGTCATGGCCAGCCTGAAAGCGGCTCGGCCGGACCTGCGCATCATTGTCACCGGCGCCGGTATGGACGAAGAAACGATTCTGAAAGCGATCGCCTCCGGCTCAAAGGGATACGTTGACGAGGCCGCATCCGCCGCCGAATTCGTGCAGGCGATTCGGATCGTGCATCAGGGCTCAGTCTGGGCGCCGCGCCGCGTGCTCTCTATGTTCATCGAGCGCGTCAGTTCTGCCCCCGGGCGTATCTTCCCGGCGGGACGCGTGACCTTTACCGACCGCGAAAAAGAAGTTCTCGAGATGCTGGTCGCCGGCCGCTCCAACAAAGAGATCGGCGCCGCATTGGGCATCGAAGAACGCACCGTGAAAGCTCACGTTGCCAAACTGATGCGCAAAGTGGGCGTGCAGAACCGCATCGCGTTGTCGGTGCACGCAATCACCCACTCGCTGGTCTCAGCAAAGTAGGTTTGAAGGATAAATCAGGGAAAACCAGCCTTGATTTGACAAAAGGCGCTCGCGAAAGCGGGCGCCTTTTTGCGTCGCGCAACCATAGCGATCGCTTCGCCAGGAGCTATATTTGGCCCCGGCAGCGATGGGGGCCAGTGCCGGCTATGGTTACTAAAGTCCATTGTCCTCGGTAATCTTGTTACCCGCCCCACCCTGGTCCATACTCGCTTCACCTACCACAGAACCTGGGAGACGGGGTTGGAAGTGGCGGCTAAAACCGCTATTGCTAACCCCGAATTTTTTTGCGCCAGACCGGCCTTTACCTCTTTCCCTTTAGCTGGTTAGCTGCTTCCAAATGGCTGGGCCGCATTGATACCAGGCCGCAAGACCCAAAGAGGACCTGGCTAAAAGCTAAAAGCTAAGAGCTAAGAGCTAAGAGCTAAAAGCCCATAAGTACCCGATTCGTCAATAGTTTTCCCGCTCTGCTTGCGGAAATCGCTTCCTTCCACAGAGGAATTTCCTACAATCAGGTGTTCGCAACCTAGAGGATCTTCTCTGGAAAGCGTGAAATCCATGAAAAAGCTGCTCTTAGCTGTGGTAGTGCTCGCTCTGGCCGCCTCCACATTTGCTGCCACTGACGACGACAATAAGGCCGCGGACCGAGTGAAGTCCGCCTCCAGCGTGCTGGAAGAGATTCAATCTGCCCCGGACACTGGCATTCCCGATGAGGTCATGGGATCGGCGGAGTGCGTCGCCGTGGTGCCCTCGATGTTGAAAGCCGGCTTTGTTTTTGGCGCCCGTTACGGCCGTGGCGTTGCCAGCTGCCGGACCGCCAAGGGATGGAGTGATCCGGCGTTCTTTACCATTCAGGGCGGAAGCTTCGGACTGCAGATCGGCGGGCAGGCCGTCGACCTGATCATGCTGATCATGAATAACAAGGGGATGGAGAACCTGCTCAACAGCAAGTTCAAGCTGGGCGCCGATGCCAGTGTTGCCGCCGGTCCCGTCGGACGCCATGCGGCCGCCGACACCGACTGGAAGATGCGGGCGCAGGTGCTGAGCTATTCGCGGGCGCGCGGCGTGTTTGCGGGATTGGAACTGAACGGCGCGGTGGTCAAGATTGATCGCGAAAGCACGCTCGAGTTTTATGGCCACATGCAGCCATTCAATGCTACTTTGACAACGGTAAGCTCGCCCCAGGGCGCGTTGCCGTTTCTGACCAGCCTGGCCAAGTGGGCCAAGATCGCCAGCAAGTAGCGCAAGCAATCCAAAGTCAGAGAACCCAGCCTGACGGCGCAAAAAGCGCGCCGTCAGGCTGGGCGCCACACAGCTAGCATCCTCATTCCAGTTAGCACCTCATTGAGAATTCGCCGAAACCGCACCGAGCGCCTGCTGACTGCTCTGCTCGCGACCGGATACAATCCTCCGCATCCAAACACGAATGAAAAGCAAGGCCCTGCGATTCGTAATCATGATCGGCGTGGTCAGCTTCTTCGCCGATTGGGTGTATGAAGGGGCGCGCAGTGTAAGCGGGCCGTTTCTCGCAGTCCTGGGCGCCAGCGGAGTCCTGGTGGGATTCATTGCCGGACTTGGTGAGCTGCTCGGCTACGGACTGCGGCTGATCTCGGGAAAATTGAGCGAGCGCACCGGTGAATTCTGGCCGATCACCTTGTTCGGGTACATCGTGCAGATGTGCGCGGTTCCGCTGCTGGCGTGGGCCCCGAACTGGCAAATCGCCGGCCTCCTGATTGTCGGCGAGCGCGTGGGCAAGGCCATCCGCAATCCGCCGCGCGATGTGATGCTCTCGCACGCCGCCAAGCAGATTGGACTGGGTTTCGGCTTCGGGCTGCACGAGGCGCTCGACCAGGCCGGTGCGCTGATTGGGCCGCTGGTGGTGGCATTCGTGCTCGCGCGGCGCGGGAACTATCGTTCTGCTTTTGAGCTTTTGCTGTTTCCCGCCGCAATGACGATTGCGCTGATCATCACCGCTCGATTCCTGTATCCAATCCCCGAGGAAATGGAAGTGAAGGACTCAACCATTCATGCCTCGGGACTGCCCCGTGTCTTCTGGATTTACCTCCTTGGCGCGGCGCTCGTGGGAGCGGGATTCGCGGACTTTTCCCTGATGGCTTATCACTTCGAGAAGGCTTCGGTCGTTCCGAATCTCTGGGTTCCCGTCTTCTATTCGATTGCGATGGCGGTCAGCGGACTGGGTTCGTTGCTCTTCGGGAAGCTGTTCGACCGCGTTGGAATTTGGGTTCTGGTGCCGCTAACGTTGGTTTCGGCCGCCTCTGCGCCCCTCGCTTTCCGCGGAAGTTTTGGGTTGGCATTGTTCGGTGTCGCACTCTGGGGTTTGGGAATGGGAGTTCATGAATCCATTATTCCGGCAGCGGTCGCCACCATGGTGCCGCCACAGCGGCGCGCCTCGGCTTACGGCATTTTCACCGCAGGATTCGGGCTGGCGTGGTTTGTGGGCAGCGTTGTTATCGGCAAACTCTACGACATCTCCGTTACCGGACTGATCATTTTTTCGGTCATCGCGCAATTGTTGGCGATTCCCATATTCCTGGGCATTGCCAGCCGAAATCGCATGCTGGAAACGTAGCTATGGCGAATCGGGGATTTGTAGGCTCAGGCAATATGGGTGGAGACATGGCGGCCGCCTGCTGAGCAGAGGGCACGCGGTCCGGCTATAACCGCACGCTCCGCAAGGCGCAGTGGCTGATCGACAAGGGGGATGCGCTGGGCGGAATCGCCGCGGGAAGTGGCTGCCGCGGCCGCAATCTGGGGGAGGATCGGAAAGCTTCCAGCGCAGCTACGACGCCACGCCTGCCCCCGGCCCTGGCTGGGGCTGCTGGTGCGCGGCCGCCGTCGCCGCCGCCGCTTCGTTCAGGATGCGGTGATGGATGGTGAATAACGCCAGTTCCAGCCGGTCCGAAACGCCAATCTTGTCGTAGACGTTTCGCAGATAATTCTTGATGACCTGCTCGGTTGTTCCCAGTTGCGTCGCGATCTCCTTGTTCTTATAGCCTTGCACGATCAGCGCCACGATGCGCAGTTCTTTGGCGGTGAGCCGGTCGCGCACCCGCAATCCGACCATATCGTTCTCGGTGAGTTCGCTGGGCACGGCAATGTCCTGCACCCAGGTTTCGCCGCGGGCGACTTTGCGCACGCAATCCACCAGGGCCGAACTGGTGACGTTTCGATAAACCACGCCATGAGCGCCGGCGCCCATGTATTTCTGCGCGCTCTCGCCGGTGTCCGCGAGCACGACCACGCGCGTGCGGACCTTGTTCGCGCCCTGCAGCACCGATGCAAAGTCGCTGTGAAACCCGCCCGCCACGATCAACACCGCGGCGCGGAACTTGTCGAGCGCCATGAACATCTGCTCAGCGGTCTGCGCCTGGGCCACGATGCGCATCTCGTCTTCCACCGCCAGGACCTTGGCGATGCCCGCACGAAAAATTGCCTGATTGTCGGCCAAAATCAGTTTCAGCATTTCGTCTGCACCTCGCTAGCGCTCGCGAACAAAATCATAGGAATCGATGACGCATGCCACTCCATGCGTCTCCCCCGTGCCGGCATCTTTGCGCACCACGCGGCCTTTGCATTGCACCACTACGTGCTCATTGCCACCCGTCAACTCCGGGGGCAGCGCAATTTCAAATTCAACATTGGAACCGATTTCGAGCGCGGGATTGCCGCGGATGTAGACTCCTGCGGCGCTCATATTTCCTGTCGTGCTGCCCTGCTCGATGCCGTGGATCTTGATCGGCAGTTCCAGCGGAAATCTCTTGCCAGTCCTCGCTTCGGACACAGGCCCTCCTTGAGATTGAATCCTTGAATCATTGAGCGACTGCATCAGTGCGCGACCGGGTCTGGAGATTCTCCCATGATTCAATGACCCGATGTTTCAATCACTCAATGGTTGACTCAACTCTACGCAGTCGCGGCCAATAGGCCGCCAAACCTGGGAATTCCATGACCTTAGGGGGTTATATCACGGAATCCGCTGGGGATAAAGGGACAGGTGACTTTGTAGGAAACCCGCTGTCGGCGGCATCCTTGGCTCCTGGCGCCTTACTGGCCCGGCTTTTAAAAGTCCTTCACCAGGCTCAGGCACTCTCTTTCAGCTTGCGCGATTTCTCCTCCACCCCCTTGGCCAGCTTCTCTTTGTGGCCGTGAAGCTTTTGCGCAACCGCAGAGTCGGCCACGCCCAGGATCTGGGCCGCGAGAATGCCGGCGTTGCTGGCGCCGGGCTTGCCAATGGCGACAGTGGCGACGGGAATGCCCGCGGGCATCTGCACCGTGGAGAGCAGCGAGTCCATACCGTTAAGAGACGTGGAAGGTATGGGCACGCCGATGACGGGCAGGGTGGTGTGCGCCGCAATCACTCCGGCGAGGTGGGCGGCGCCGCCCGCGCCCGCGATGATCACGCGAATCCCACGGCTGGCGGCCTGTCGCGCGTACTCGGCGGTGCGATCCGGGGAACGGTGCGCTGAGGTTACGTCGATCTCGTACGCGATGCCGAATCCCTCGAGCGCCTTGCCCGCCTCGCGCATGATCTCAAGGTCCGAGTCACTTCCCATGACGATAGAGACTACTGGTTTGCTCATTCGATCTCCTGATGAAGTTGGACTGATGAAGAATTGAACTCTCAATGACTGTCCAAGCCTGCCGCCGGTACCGTTCATCGTTTCAAGGCGCGCGCCCCGATGTCTTTCCGGTAATGCGCGCCGTCGAAATGAATGTTGCCCGCAGCTTCGTAGGCCCGGTCGACGGCTGTTCTCAGGTCTGCGGCCCGCGCGGTCACGCCCAACACTCGCCCGGCGGCAGTATAGAAAGCGCCGTCGCGCGTGCTGGTGCCGGCATGAAAAACCTTGACCCCATTCACGCGCTCTGCCTCTTCGATTCCGGTAATCCTTTTGCCCACCTCGATGGTGCCGGGATATCCTCCTGAGGCCATTACGATGCACACGGCCGCATCCGCGGACCAGCGGAAATCGCCATCGCTGACGCGGCCCTCGATGGAGGCTTCAATGGCCTCGATCAGGTCACTCTCCAGGCGCATCAGGACAGGCTGAGTTTCGGGATCGCCCAAGCGGCAATTGAACTCAAGCACCTGCGGTCCGCGCGCGGTCATCATGAGCCCACAGTACAAGATCCCCTTGTACGCCATGCCCTCGGCTCTCATGCCGTCGACCACCGGCTTGGCGATGTGCTGCACCAGCCAGTGAGCCATTTGCTCATCGAGCAACCCAGGAAATGTGTAGGCCCCCATCCCGCCGGTGTTGGGACCGGTGTCGCCGTCGCCCACGCGCTTGTGGTCCTGTGCCGCGACCAGGGGCGCAACTCGCTCGCCGTCGCTGATAACCAGGAATGAGAGTTCATCGCCTTCGAGGCGCTCTTCGAGCACAACCCGCGTCCCGGCCTCCCCAACCATCTTTCCGGAGAGCATTTCTGCGGCGGCGGTCTGGGCCTCGTCTTTGTGATCGCACACGACCACACCTTTGCCGGCAGCTAAGCCATCCGCTTTGACGACGACTCCGCCGCTGAAGCGGGAAAGAGCGGTTCTGACTTCGGCTTGCGAGCGGCAAATCGCGTAATGCGCGGTGGGAATGCGATAGCGCTGCAGGAATTCCTTGGCGAAGCTCTTGCTGGTCTCGAGCTGAGCGGCGGCCTTGGTGGGGCCAAAGACGGGCCATCCGCGTTTAGTGAATTCGTCGACCACGCCGAGCTGCAACGGCAACTCCGGTCCGACGACGGTGAGATCGGGGCGGAGGCGGTTCCCCAGATCGATCAGCGAGTCCAGGCTCTTCTGATCGGCAGGAACACACTCCGCCTCGCGGCTGATTCCGCCGTTTCCCGGAGCGCAATAAACTTGCGAAACGCGCCCCGATTGCCGCAACTTCCAAACCAGGGCGTGCTCGCGCCCGCCGCTTCCAATCACGAGAACTTTCATAGGGGAACAAACAAGGTTAGGGGCTGGGGGAAATTTGTGTCAAACGGCGGATGGGGCATATGGAGCTGAGGGAATGCAAGCCGGTGGCGTGGGAAGGCCAGGTGGCCACGGAGACGCAGGTGTCGCACAGCCGCGGCGTAATGAACCTCGTCTGGGTTGTTTGCATCCCAAGGCGATCTCCTCGGAGGGGCATGCCCGGTGTTTCACCCACGACGCAGCAACGAGAGTTTCATTCGACATCATTCCCTGAGCCTGGCCGCCGCGGCTATTTTATTGCTATGGATTTGCCTTTACACGATCAGCGATGCTTCCACGCACTTGGGGTCGTTCTTTGGCAACGCGATCGCTGACTGGAGCGGGGTTCTGGTAACCATCCTGGCCACAAAATACATGTATGAGAAGGGCTCAGCCGAAAGCCGCCAACCGCGTGCGAGTGGGAGCGCCAGATCGGTGTGGAGGCGGGTACGCGACCACTCGCTCACCATTTTCCTGCTCGTGACTGGGACGGCATGGGTGACTCTATACATGAAGATGAATTCCGAAGGAAAGTGGGGCCAGGTTGTCGGCAACATCGTCTCGGAATGGACGCAAATTGTGGGTCTCGTATTACTCACCAAGAAACTGATTGAGCCCCATTCCAAAGAAAGCAAGCGGTAACGGACGGCCGTGCATGAACAGCAATGCAATGAGGGATAACGATCATGAATGCGGCACCAGCACGGCGATAGGATACCGGTCCGATCCAGGTTGCGTTCAATGCGCTCTGTGGCAGCTTAGCTTTTTGTCGTGACCGGCAGCATCATTCCCGGCAGATGAGCAATAGCCGGCTCAGTCCTGGTTCGGCGCCACCGCATCAACCTGGATCTGGCTGATCGCAGCATAGGTGGCATTCGGAACCAGGAGTTGCATTAACCGGTTGAAGTGCCACTGATAGGGGTAGCTGAGGACGACGTGGGTCGAAATCAGTCGCAGAGTTTGTGATGTGCCGGGAACGGGGATGCCCGGCTCCGAAGTTGGAGGCGCGAGATATGCGCGATCGATTGTCGCCGTGAACGTGGAGGAGTTTGGGCAAGTTCCGGTGGCACTCCACGCCAGCGTCGTGGAGGCTTGAATGGTGCCCAGGCTGCAGTCGTTCAGCCCGGCTGAGTTCAGATCAGCATCGAGCAAATCCCGAATGGAGGCGACCGACTGAGGCGTGCTTTGGCTGAGATCGCTGGTGGGCTGGGCGCTGCCGAAGCGAGCCGCATCGCGCGCCGCGAAATTCAATTTTTGCCGCGTACTGAAGGCCTGGGCGAAGTCGTAGATTCCCACCACCAGAACGGCAAGCAATGGCAACACCAGCGCGAACTCGAGGATCTGGGAAGCCCGGGCGTCACCTGCCAGTGAGCGCCACATCAGTTCTCTTCTCCTAATTGAGCCTGTGCTTTCAACAGGACGCTATTGTTGCCCAGGGAGGTGAACGGCAAGGGAAACTCGTAGGGGTATTGAAAGCTGACAATGGCTCCGCAGACCGGCGGCGACGTGCTGTTCGGGTTGAGAACTACGTTTCGGCAGATGGTGAATTGCCCGGTCGATACGACGGCGCAAACCCCTGGCGGTTGCACGTCCGGGCAGGCCGGCGGAAGGGGATTGGGGGTGAACGGCTGCGCCTGCGCGGGATCGAGATTAGCCGCCTGCAGAACGGCCGTTACGGTGGTCGCAATGACGCTATCGCAGGGCAGAGAACTGCCAGGCCACGCACAGGGAGGAATGCAGTTGGCGCAGGAGGGAACTGCGGCGGCCCGCACGCCTTCCCGCGCGGCATGATTGATGGTGCCGTAGATCATGAACGCGCGGCCGAACCAGTAAATCGACAGAAGCAGCATGAACAGCATGGGCAGGATCACGGCGGCTTCCGCGATCTGCGAAGCGCTGCTCTCGCGCAGACTTTCCAACCCTGGAACGGAAAACTTCATGTCCCTAGAAAGCACCCCGGCTGGACGTATGAAGCTGCCACGCAGTATAAAGCAGAACCGCAATGGCGGCGGCGACTCCGAAGGGGACTTTGGCGGCCTCGGGATTGTCGATGGTCAAATCCTGCCCGGGTAGATGGAGCCGGAGAAAAGCCGCGAGCAACCGCCCCACGTTGCGCAGCGTTTGGCGCACCCGCCGGGTCCAGATAATCATCAGCAGCGCCATCAGGCCGTTGAGCAGCAGGGTGTAAATCAGCACCTCGATGAGCCGTTGCCAGCCGAAGAACGCGCCCAGTCCGCCCACGAGCTTCCAGTCACCCCCGCCCAGGCTGCGCAGCAGCACCAACGGCAGCAGGATTCCGAGGCCGAGCGCGGCTCCCAGCAAGGAGAGTTTTGCCTCCCGCCAGCCGCCGGCGATGGCATGCAGAGTGATGGCAATCGGGATGGCGGGGTAGGTGAGCCAATTGGGGATGCGGCGCCACCGCAGGTCGGTTACGCCGGCCGCGAGCGCAAAAATGGCGGAGACAATCCAGATCGCCTGGTTCACGATCTGACGATTTTATACGGATTCGCGCCCTCCAATGGACGATTTCCTCCGCTGCCGTCCGGGCCGGCCGAGGCAGAGGAGTTATGGTCATGGGGCCCTGTCGCAGAAATTCTGCGGCTGTCTTCACAGAGCTTGACCGAGGTCGCGCTCAAAGCTCGGGACTGGGCCTGGAGTTGACGCGCCCAGGAGATCAGCTCTTCGGTTTGTGTGCAGAGGCCTTGATGGTCTTGTCGGGCATCTGTGTCGTTCGATGTGCCCACTCTTATATTTTACGTGTATCTCCGCTCCGGGGGAAAGCGTCAAAAATCGCCAGTGACATAGACTGGCTACATGCGGGTCCGGGCAGGCCGGGAGCCGTTTCGAAGAAGTGAGCGGCCAGACCGCCGACGCAATCCCCGCAAGACAATCAAGAGAGGGGAGCATGAACAGCGCGCTCGTAAGGGCGCTCAATGAGGTCCCAAAAACCAAATTCCGCCGCAGTCTTCTCGGGATAGGCAAAGTGGCGCAAACCTTGCCTTTAACTGTGGGCTACCATTCCTGTCGAAATTGTGCCATTATGGGCGGCGCAGTGGGTGCAAGCAGTGGGTGCGAAATGAAGCTCTTTTCCAAAAAGCTAAAGACGACTCAGGACGAAAAAACCTTCGCTGAGGCTCGAGAACTGGCCACCCACCGGCTTGAACAGTACATCGCCGAGCGGCACATTGCCTCCGCCGCCAAAGACCTGCTCGGCCCCGCAAAGAAGTCCGCCAACCCTCTTACCCGCCTGCGCTGGTGGTGGTGAACCGTAACCGTGCGGCTGGTTGAACGATGGCGCGCCGGACGGCAAAAAGCCCGCTAATACGCCGCAGAGAACTCAGAAAGATGGGGAGTCTCTATGTCCCTCTGGAGTGTTGGGATGGGTTTAGTTTGGAGGCGCGGGTGAGAATCGAACTCACGTATAAAGGTTTTGCAGACCTCTCCCTTACCACTTGGGTACCGCGCCTTGACCCGGGGTCACCATTCCCTGCTTTTCGCTGAATGGAGGGGCTCGCCGGATATAAAGGTAGCGTCCTGCGCGGAAAATGTCTACTCGCCGGGAGGCCCGCTGGCGCGACTTTGGGACGCAATATTCTGGAGCGGGAGACGGGATTTGAACCCGCGACTTCGACCTTGGCAAGGTCGCACTCTACCGCTGAGTTACTCCCGCTCGGTTTTCTGATTTTAATTCAGTTCCGCTTGCGCGACAAATTAGCGTCCGGCAGCTATTCCGTGTGGCCGGTTCACCGACTCCCCGGCCCGATCATCTGCAAGAATTTTTCGTAGTCCCGGTTACAACGCTCACAGTAGACGGCTTTTTCCCCACAATGCCGGTCACCATAAGGACATTTGTAACCCGACTCTTGCCGCGGTTGCTGTTTTCGCTCGGCCATCGAGCATCCAGGAGGTTGCTCTAGATTTCCAGCCGTGCTGCACTGTAGTTCAAACGCCAGTGCAAAAGAGTCTGCGCGTGCGAATCGCACGTTACCAAAGTAACCCCAGGTCTCAAGCCGAGACGCAGGTCCTGCGCCTTCGAATTCCTGGTGACTTCTTTCAACCCTCGTCGGGTTCCCATGCTCGCATGCAGACGCTAGCTCATGTACCAGCCGCCATTCACGTTGATGGTCTGGCCGGTGATGTAGCCATTGGCTGCCAGCATGACCACCACCTCCGCCACTTCCTCGACGCCGCCGAAACGGCCCACTGGAATCAGTTCCGGCCTGGCTTTGAGATTCGAGGTCACCATGTCAGTCTCGATCAGCGCGGGCGCGATGGCGTTGACCGTGACTCCTTCCTTGGCCAGCAGGTTTGCATAGGAATGCGTGAGGCCGATCATCCCTGCCTTGGACGCCGCATAGTGCGGGCCAACTACGCCGCCGAATTGAGCCGCGACCGAAGACATGTTGATGATGCGCCCCCAGCGTGCGCGCCGCATCTGCGGCAACACTGCTTGTGTGACCAGAAACGCGGATTTCAGGTTCACAGCGATGAGTTCATCCCAATCGGCTTCGGTGATCTCGTCTATGGGCTGGGGCCGGGCAATGCCGGCGTTATTGACTACAATGTGGACGGGGCCAAGTTCGCTCTGGATTCTGGAAATCATGTTCCGTACCGCCGCTGAATCGGAGACGTCGGCGTGCACGGAAATCGCGCGCCGGCCGGCAGCCCGGATCGTGGAGCTCACTTTGTCCGCTTCCTCGTTGTGGGAGCGGTAGTTAACCGCAACGTGGGTGCCTGCTCGGGCTAACGCAATGGCGGCCGCGGCGCCGATGCCGCGGCTGCCTCCCGTAACCAGAGCCACTTTGCCTTCAAGTTCTTGCATAATTGATTATCTCAACTCGGGTGGAAAGTAGCCGTACAGGCTCCCAACCTGACGCGGTCGGAAATCATCGGATTAACAAGAGGAGAAATAATATGCCGAAAGCAGCTGGAAACAAGGCCAACAGCGCATTGAGCAAACCCGTGCAACCCTCGGCGCAGTTGGCCGCAATCGTGGGTTCGGAGCCGTTGCCGAGAAGCGAGGTGACCAAAAAGGTTTGGGATCACATCAAGAAAAACAATCTCCAGAACCCGGAAAATAAGCGGGAAATCATCGCCGACGACAAGCTGCAGCCGATCTTCGGCGCCAAGAAGCTCGACATGTTTCAGATGACCAAGGCGATTAACAGCCATCTGAAGTAGCACCAATTGGCTGTCGGCGGCCGTAGTGGCTAGTAGCTGGCGCTAGCCACTGGCTAGTGCCCGGCGCGCCACTGCGGATCTTGTTCCGGATCGACAATCTCGCCGTCGCGCATATGGATGATGCGGTCGCCATAGGCGGCTGCTTCGGGATTGTGCGTAATCATCAGGACGGTCTGGCCGAGTTCCTGGTTGGAGTGGCGCAGCATCTTGAGCACAATCTCTGAGTTCTTGGAATCCAGGTTGCCGGTCGGTTCGTCGGCCAACACAATCGCGGGATGATTGATCAGGGCTCGCGCCAGCGCCACCCTTTGCTGTTCGCCGCCCGAAAGCTCAGCCGGCCGGTGATGCAGGCGCTGCGTGAGTCCGAGCAGGCCGATAATCTTCTGAAAATAGGCTTCGTCTTTTCCGCCGTTGGCGGCGATGTCGACGGCCACGTCGATGTTCGAGCGAGCATCCAGCGTCGGCAGAAGATTGAATTTCTGAAACACAAAACCGATCTTGGATTTGCGCATCCGGGTGCGGGCGGCGTCTGAAAGACTGGTGAAATCCACGCTGTCGATGATGACTTTGCCGGAATCGGCCCGGGTCAGTCCGCCCAGCAAATAGAAGAGCGTCGATTTGCCGCTGCCCGAGGGGCCGACAATGCTGACAAACTCGCCTCGTTCCACGGTGAAGGAGACGCCGCGCAGGGCGGGCACGTCGATCTTGCCGATGTGATAGGTCTTGTGCAGATCAATGGCTTCGATGATGGCGGGCATCTAAGCCATTGATCTTACAACAAGGACTGAGCGGAACCCAGTTCTCCGTTCTCCGCGGGCAGTTCTCAGTTCCGGCCGACCTGCGCTCCACCGAACTGAGTATTGAAAACGAATTAAGAACTGACAACCGAGACCCGGTGCCTGCTTACGCCGATGCCGTTCGATAGGACGATGATGGACTGTGAGGCGCCGTGGGAGAGGTGACCAGGGGCGGCCGTGCGTGCCGTTTGGGCCCGCGCTTGCGCACCAGCAGCAGGCGGATGCGCTCCAGCAGGTCGGCGGGAACGTACATGCCTTTGGCGAAAAACACATCCGCGCCGCTGTCGCGTTCGTAGATTTTTACCGTGCCGGAAAGCAGAATGGCGGGGGTTTCCGGGGATTTGTCCTTTACTTCCTGAATCAGTTTCGAACCATCGACGCCGGGCATGACCAGGTCGGTGAGAACCAGGTCGACGCCGCCTTTGGAAAAGCGCTCGAGCGCCTCCTGCGCATTCGAGTAGGCCAGAACTCGATAGCCGCGGGTTTCGAGCATGACTTTTCGAATGGAGAGGGATTGTTCATTGTCGTCCACGCAAAGGATAGTTCTTTTTGGTTTCATGTGCCTTTCCAAAGCGCGCCAAATTCGCGGCGCAAAAATTTTTAAAAAGTGAAGGTTTGAATGACCGGAGCGAAGTGAATCCTATCGGGGGAGGAAGCGCGTGTAAAGTGACGGAAATGCCAATGCAGAAATTTCTACTTGCACAAACGCCGCGCGTGTGCCGAGCCGCATTTTTTGCGGAGAGAAAATGCCTTGCCCCTAAAAGAAAAGTTCTCCGCGCAAAACTTCAACAACATTTCCACCGACGCGTACATTAACCACTCTGTCATTGTGCCGAGAGGCACGAACAAAAATCCTGCTGGGGCGCTTCATCTCCACCCCCTGCTCGATCATGACGCGCTCATCGGGCCGGGCCACGCCATGCTGCGCCATCCATGCCGCGGCGCAGCCCGACGCTGAACCCGTCGCCGGGTCTTCTCCGTTGTAGAAAAGCATGCGCGCATGCAGGCGAGCCGAAGGATCGACGCATTCGCGGGTCACGCAGAAGAAAAATTTTGCGTCGTATTTCGCCAGGTATTCCGTAGCGCGCGACTGGTTGATCTGCAGTCTGCGCGCCGCCTCGAGGCTGCGCAGCGGCAGGATGGTGAACGGAACTCCGGTCGAAACCGTCTGGATGGGGAGTTCGGCTTCGATGTCCCCCCGGGGAATTCCTGTGACTTCCGCGATCGTGTTGCGGTCGTGAATGACGCCAAACTCGGGATCTTTCTGCGTCATCTCGCCGAAGGAAGGATGTCCTTGTGGATCTTCGAAGCGCACGGGGATCGTGCCGACGTTGAGGTCGAGCTTGACCTCGGGCGCTTTGGTTTCGCCTCGCAAGGCAAATGCGGTTCCCAGCGTGGGATGTCCCGCGAACGGCAGTTCCTCCTGCACGGTGAAGATGCGCACCCGCACCCCGCGCTCGCGCTCCATGCTTGCATCCCGGCGAAAAAGGAACGTTGTTTCCGAAAGATTCATCTCCCTGGCGATAGCTTGCATCTCGTCGTCGCTGAGTCCGTTCGCGTCCGGAAAAACCGCGAGCGGGTTGCCCTCCAGCGCCTGCGAGGAGAAAACATCGAGTTGAGTGAAGGCCAGGCGGCGTTTAGCCGAAGCAGCTTGCGTCATGAACATTGGATTCCCGACGAAGAGGAAAGCAGCAGATTTTGTTTGCGCCCTGCATCGTTCCGAGGGCCCGACCTCTTCCCCGCGGGGGGAGGCACGTGTGTGAACCGCAGGCGTTCCACGGGTGTTGACGCCGTTTGACGCTTCCCGCGCCCGGTGCGTATCCTATCGGCATGCGAGCTTTCTCCACGCCATGTTGTTGCTGTTGTACTTACGCGCCGGCGTGTGGGTAGCCAACGAATTTCGGACCCACCGGCGCTTCCGGGTGGGTCTCCATTCCATCCGATCTCCGGTAAGTCTTAACCCCCAGGTTCTGTGAGGAGGAAATTATGAGCACCGCAACCGCAACTCCAGCCGCTCCCATGCTGCGCATCAATGATGTCGCCCCCGATTTCACCGCGGATACGACCCAGGGCCCCATTCGCTTCCATGAGTGGATCGGCAACGGCTGGGCAGTTTTGTTTTCGCACCCCAAGGATTTCACCCCCGTCTGCACCACCGAACTCGGCTACATGGCGGGCCTGGAACCCGAATTCAAGAAGCGCAATGCCAAGATCATCGGCCTCAGCGTCGATCCGGTGAGCGACCACACGCGCTGGTCGAAGGACATCGAAGAGACGCAAGGTCATAAAGTAAATTACCCGATGATCGGCGATCCTTCGCTCGAAATCGCGAAACTCTACGGCATGCTGCCTGCCGAGAGCGGCACCAGTTCTCAGGGCCGCACGCCGGCAGAGAACGCCACCGTGCGCACGGTCTTCATCATCGGCCCCGACAAGAAGATCAAGACCATGCTGATCTACCCCATGAGCACGGGACGGAATTTCGCCGAGGTGCTGCGCATCCTTGATTCTCTGCAGTTGACGGCAAAGCAGGGCGTCTCGACTCCGGTGAACTGGAACCCCGGCGACGATGTCGTCGTCCCCGGAAACATGCCGGAAGAAGAAGTGAAGAAAAAATTTCCCGAGGGGATTCGCACCCTGAAGCCGTACTTAAGGCTGGGCAAGCAGCCAAAGTAAACGCAAAATCCGCGGGCCAAACCCGACGGTTGGATTCCGAGGGTCGGATCCGAGGGTGCCCCATTCTAAATTTCGCGCCTTTTGCGAAATTTAGAGTGGGGACTTTGACTTTGAAGTCTTGACTGTCATCTCTTCTTGGGCAGGATCTCTCCAATCCTTCGAATCTGCGCCCCCACTCCCCGCAACTTCTCCTCGATGTTTTCGTAGCCACGGTCGATGTGGTACACGCGGTCGATGATGGTTTCCCCTTCCGCAACCAGCGCGGCCAGGACAAGCGAGGCCGAGGCTCGCAGGTCCGACGCCAGCACGGCCGCGCCGCTCAGGGGCGATTTGCCGCGCACGATCGCCCGCCGGCCTTCAATCTTAATGTTCGCGCCCATGCGCACCATTTCCAGAGCGTGCATGAAGCGGTTCTCGAAAATGTTCTCGGTGATAACTGAGCTTCCTTCCGCTTGCGTAGCCAACGCCATATACTGCGCCTGCACGTCGGTGGGAAAGCCCGGGTACTCCTCGGTATTGACGTCGGCAGCTTTCAGCGCGCGGTTACCTTCGACGCGCACGCTATCGCCATTGCTCCTGGTTTTTACCCCGACCTCTTCCAACTTAGTCAACAGCGCGTCCAGATGCCGTGGTTCGCAGCCGGAGACGTTG
Organism: Terriglobales bacterium; assembly: GCA_036376415.1. Lineage (GTDB taxonomy): Bacteria > Acidobacteriota > Terriglobia > Terriglobales > Acidobacteriaceae > Gp1-AA145. The sequence goes on along the minus strand of DASVAJ010000035.1, from coordinate 33,257 downwards.
AGATCCCCATCGGTCAGCGCCCCGGCAATGATGAACGTCGCCGCTTCGATCCGGTCAGGAATGATGCGGTGTTTCGCACCACGCAGCCTTGTCACGCCCTGCACGCGGATGGTTGGAGTGCCTGCGCCTTCGATCTTCGCGCCCATCTTGTTGAGCAACTCGGCCAGATCGGCGACCTCGGGCTCGCGCGCGCAGTTCTGCATCACGGTTTCGCCTTCCGCCAGGGCGGCCGCCATGAGCAGATCTTCGGTTCCGGTGACGGTAATCTTGTCGAATACGATTTCGGCGCCTTTCAGTCGATCCGCCTTGGCCTCGACATAGCCGTGTTCCTGGACGATCTTCGCTCCCAAGCGCTCGAGGCCCTTGATATGAAGATCGATGGGCCGCGTGCCGATGGCGCAGCCTCCGGGCATGGAGACACGCGCTCTCCCGCATCGCGCCACCAGCGGCCCCAGCACCAGCGTGGAAGCGCGCATGGTCTTGACCAACTCATACGATGCTTCGGGCGTCGCCAGCTTTTTACAGCAGATGGTGGTGCGATGGTGTGCGCGGCCGTAGCCTAATTCAACCTCCGCGCCCATCGACGCCAGCAGCCTGCGCGTTGTCTCGATGTCGCGCACCTGCGGAATATTCTCCAGGATGACCGGTTCCCCGGTGAGCAGGGCCGCCGCCATCGCCGGCAGGGCCGCGTTCTTAGCCCCGCTGATGCGCACCGTGCCCAGCAGGGGATTGCCGCCGCGAATGACAAACTTATCCATACCGAAACGTGTTCAGGTGTTAACGCTGTGTTGGCTTCGCCACATGCAACCCGCGAAATGGTGCCCGAAGCACAGGTCTAGAAAAGCTAGTGCATCTTGCGGGCCAGCGCAATTGCCTTGCGCGCATGTCCGCGCGAGGCCTGGAGCGCCCGTTGCGCTTCAGCTTTAGAGACCCCGGCTTTGGTCATCACGATCGCCGCCGGTACGCTGTTGCTAGCGGCCCGAAGCACCCGACGCGCATCCTGCTTTGAAATTTTCAGAGCGCGCTCCACAATTTTCAACGCTCTCGCCGTCAATTTCGAGTTCTTCTGATCGAGATTGACCATCAGGTTGCCGTAAACGTAGCCCATGCGGACCATCGCTCCGGAAGTCAGCATGTTCAGAACCATCTTTTGCGCGGTGCCGGCTTTCAGCCGGGTCGAGCCGGCGATGACTTCAGCCCCCGTTTCCACGACGATACCGAAGCCGGCGGCTTTTTCGAGGGGCGTGTTGCGGTTGCACGTAACCGCAATCGTCCTGGCGCCGGCGCGCTTTGCGGCTTCGACCGCCCCCATGGTGAACGGCGTGCGCCCGCTGGCCGCGATGCCCACCACCACGTCGTTCTTCCCGGGCTTTTTCTTGCGAATCTCGCGCGCTCCCAGGCTGGGCGAATCTTCATCGGCCTCGATGGCCTTGATCAGGGCGGTCGTGCCTCCAGCCATCACAAACTGGACCATGGTCGGCGGCACATCGAAGGTGGGCGGGCACTCCAGCGCGTCCATGGCGGCCAGCCGGCCGCTGGTTCCAGCTCCTACATAGATCAGGCGGCCACCGTTCGACAGCGACTCGGCAATCCAATCAATCGCGCGCGCAATCGCCGGCAACGCGTGCTCCACCGCCTTGGCGACTTTTGCGTCCTCGGCGTTGATGGTGCGCGCGATTTCGAGCGACGTCTTGCTATCCAGTTCCGCCGACTCGGGATTGATCTTTTCGGTGCCCAACCGCTCAAGTTCCTGCGCGACGGCATCAATGGTGGAATTCGTGAAGGATCGCATCGGACTAGTGGCTGGCCTCCAAGGCTTCGACAAGCGCATCGTGAAATTGCGGACGAACCTGCTTGATGGCCTGCTGCGAGCAATCGGGCCAGGTGCGGTTCGTCAACAGCGTGATGGAAAGCTGGCGATCAGGGTCGATCCACAGCGATGTTCCGGTGTAGCCCAGGTGCCCGAACGCTGCATTAGAAAGATGACGTCCCGACTGCGACGGTTTAGAAGGTGTGTCCCATCCCAAAGCGCGCGAGCTTCCCGAGGGGCTTTCTTGTCTGCGAGTAAAAAGCGCAACCGTTTCGGGGCGCAGGATTGGCTTACCTCGGCTGAGCATGGCGAGGCTGAACGCCGCGAGATCCGCGGCCGTCGAAAACAGGCCGGCATGTCCCGCGACTCCGCCCATCACGCCGGCGTTTTCATCCTGCACCTCACCCTGAATGATTCGCTTGCGGAAGCTCCGATCGTCTGCGGTCGGCGGGATCTGCGCTTTCCATGCCTTCGGCGGATTGAACATCGTAGCGCCCATTCCCACCCGCGCAAAGATTTCCCGCTGACAAAATTGGTCGAGCGGTTCTCCGGCGATTCGTTCGAGGGAGACCCCGAGCAAAATGAAACCGATGTCGCTGTACTCGGCGTGCGTGCCCGGCGCGTGCTTGAGCGGAACTGAAAACGCCGCTTGCAGCAGGTTCTCTTTCGTGGCGGCGCGCAAAAACAACTTTTCGTACGCCGGCAATCCGGAATTGTGCGCCAGCAACATGCGAAACGTCACTTCACGACGGCGCGAATCGCTGCCGGCGAATTCCGGAACCACTCCGACGAAAGCCGCCTCCAGGTCGAGCAGTCCTCGCTCGTACAGAATGGCCGCCGTGGTTGTGGTTGCCACCACCTTGGTCAGGGAAGCTATGTCGAACACACTCGCAGGGCTCACACCCGGGGAACTCTCATCATAGGTGAATCTTCCCAGCGCTTTGAGAGCGAGAATCTTACCCCTCTGCGTGACTGCAACTGATGCACACGGGAATGCACGTCGGCCGATCGCATCGCCCAGGATGCTGAAAGCGTGAGCAAACCGACGATCCTGATTGTCGTATTGCTCGACGAGCGTGCCTTCTGCGGCCATGGCGGGCATAAGCGGCGAGATTCGAATCCGCATTTCATGATAAATCGCGTACTCGCGGCTTGGATTGGCACCAACGGCACCCGTGCCCAGGTAACTTGATCTGCCGTACGCCCGATGTTGTAAATTCGGAATATCCTGCCGACCGCTATCAATTCGATAACAATGAAGATCGCTTTGCTCGCATGCCTGCTGAGCCTGGCGGCGGCTTCTGCCGCTCAGGACCCGGAAAGTCAGCGCCTCTCCGTTCTCGACCCGATTGTTGAGTCTTCGCTTCACAACCACGACATGCCCGGCGCGGTCCTGCTGGTAGGCCACAACGGACGCGTGGTCTATCGCAAAGCCTTCGGCGAGCGCTCGCTGGAGCCGAAAGTGGAAGCGATGACCGTCGACACCATTTTCGACATGGCGTCGCTGACCAAGGTTATTGCCACCACCACCGCGGTGATGCAGCTCGAACAGCAGGGAAAAATCAAGCTGAACGATCCGGTGGTGAAGTACATTCCGGAGTTTGGCCAAAACGGCAAGGGCGACATCACTCTGCGCGACCTGCTGACCCACTACTCCGGCCTGACGCCTGACATCGACCTGACGCCCGCGTTCAACAGCAAAGCCGCTGCCTACAGCCTCGCTTTCGCGGAGATTCCGGTCACGCCGCCGGAAACGCGGTTCATTTACAGCGATACCAATTTCATCGTGCTCGGCGCGCTGGTCGAGCGGCTGACGGGAATGTCGCTCGACGCCTATTGCGCGCAAAATGTTTTTGCTCCCCTCGGCATGTCGCACACGCGTTTCCTTCCGCCCGCGGAGTGGATTCCGCAGATCGCGCCCACGCAGTACGACGAGAACAACCAGATGCTGCGCGGCGTCGTGCACGATCCGCGCTCCCGCCGCATGGGAGGCGTTGCCGGGCACGCCGGACTATTCTCAACCGCCGACGATCTGGCCAAATTCGCGCAAGCCCTGCTCGATGGCGGCAGCCCCATTCTTTCTGGACTCACCGTTCACAAAATGACCAGCCCGCAGCAGCCGCCCAACCTGCCCAGTGTGCGCGGGCTGGGGTGGGATATCGACTCGCCGTTCTCGTCCAATCGCGGCGAGCTTCTCCCGGTCGGCTCGTTTGGCCACACCGGCTTCACCGGAACTTCGATCTGGATCGATCCCACCACCCGCAGCTACATCATTTTGCTTACCAGTTCGGTCCATCCGCGGGGGCAGGGCAACGTGATTTCCTTGCGCACGAAAGTCGCGACCGCGGTCGCGGCCGCGATTCCGCTCACGCCCTCCGATCAGGAGACCCTGCGCTGGAAGAATCTGACCGGATACAACGAAGCCATGGTCGCGCAGGACCACCTCGGCAACCGCAACGGCTCGGTGCTGAACGGAATTGACGTGCTCGAATCCCAGGATTTCGCCCCCTTGCGTGGAAAGCGGGTTGGACTGCTCACCAACCAGACCGGCCTGGATGTGTCCGGTCGTCGTACCATCGACGTTCTAGCGCACGCTCCTGGCGTTCAGTTGACCGCAATCTTCAGTCCTGAGCACGGCGTGACCGGATCTCTTGATACAACGAAAATCGGGAACTCGCGCGACTCCGCCACCGGAGTTCCTGTCTACAGCGTTTATGGCGCGACCGACGCATCGCGCCGGCCCTCGCCCGATGTGCTCCGGAACCTTGATGTAGTGGTGATCGATCTGCAGGATGCGGGCGTGCGCTTCTATACCTATGAAACCACGCTCGGTTATTTTCTCGAAGCAGCGTCCAAGGCAGGCACCTCGATCCTGGTGTTGGATCGCCCGAACCCTCTGGGCGGATCGGTCGCGCAGGGCCCGATGTCGCAGCCTGGGTACGAGAGTTTCGTCAACTACGGCCCGATTCCCGTGCGCCACGGCATGACCTTGGGCGAATTGGCGCAGATGTTCAATGCCGAGCACAACATCCACGCCAAGCTGACTGTAATCCCCATGCAGGGCTGGATGCGCGGCGACTGGTTTGACTCAACCGGGCTTGAATGGACCAATCCCTCTCCCAATTTGCGTAGTCTGGTCGAAGCCACGCTTTATCCAGGCGTCGCGCTGGTTGAAGGAACCAATGTTTCCGTAGGCCGCGGCACCGACACCCCGTTTGAGTTGCTGGGGGCGCCCTGGATCAACGCGCGCGAATTGGCCGCTTACCTCAACCAGCGGCAGATTCCCGGGGTGCGCTTTGTCCCGGTCACGTTCATCCCTTCGTCCAGCAACTATTCGGGACAGCCTTGCCACGGAATCAATCTCGTCCTTACCGGCCGCAAATTTCTGGATTCCCCGGAATTGGGGATCGAGTTGGCGGCAGCGTTGCTGAAGCTTTATCCCGAGCAGTTTCACATCGAAAAGATGGTCGACATTCTTGCCAACCAGGCGGTTTACGACGCCATCGCCCACGGCCAGGATCCGCACCGCATCGCCCTCGACTGGCAGGACGACCTCCAGAAATTCGAGCGCAAGCGCGATCAATATCTGATCTATAAGTGAGAGGCAGGTTCTGCGCGGAAGGAAAGAGCCTTTACCCGCAAAGCTCGCAAAGAACTGCCGCAAAGGTCGCGGAGAAAGCTTGAGGGTTTCTTAGCGCCCTTTGCGAAACCTTGGCGTCCTTTGCGGTTAAAAGCTTTTGATCGCGAAACCCTCCACCGACTCGACGCAGTGATTGATCGCATGATTTGGTTTGTCCGCGGAACTGCCAACGAAACCAAAAGCCTTTAACCGCAAAGCTCGCAGAGAAAAATCCGCAAAGCCCGCAAAGAAAATCCGCGAAGTTCGCCAAGAAGCATCGCTGATCTTCGCGCCCTTTGCGGATTTTCTTTGCGCCCTTTGCGGTTAAAAGCTTTTTCTTCGTCTCGAGCTGGATAAACCGCTAAAATGAAGGAATCCCGGGAGAAGCGGTCTTCGCCTGATGACACTCGGTAACCTGAAAAACCCTGTTGCGAGCGGCTTCTATCGCTGCGCCGGGCCGAACTGCGGCGTTCTGAAGCGGACCTCCGACCGCTGGTGGCTGATGTGGACCTCGGCCGTCAATTACAACCAGCCGGTGCTCTATCTCTGCGCATGGGACGATGACCTTGCCAACCGCGAAGGCACCCTGCATGTATGCGGCGAGATGTGCGCGCAGAAGCTGCAATCGCAATTCATGGGCAATATCCGCGAGAATCAGCTAAGGAAGGCGAGCCTCGGGGTGCGCTGACAGTTGGCCGAGATGGCTTTTTTAAGGCGGCCGGACGCAAGAAATTGCGGAAGGCACGTTCCTTGCTATGGGAGGAACGCTAAGTTACTTTCCCATGGCGGCGCGCATCGTACTTTCTTTAGGCGCCGTTTCCTGTCATCCTGTTCGCGAATGGGAGGTCCCATGCGGGTTCTAATTGCGTTATTGCTGCTGGCGGGGTTCATGGCCGCTCAACAGAATGCGTCGAAGGACGCCGTTCCCGCGTTAACGTCGAGTCCTCACGCCGCTGCCCACCAGTTCACCATTCCCGCCGGTACGCAAGTGCCGATCCGCCTGGAGAATGCCATCTCTACCAAGACCAGCCGTCCCGGCGAGGCGGTCTACGCGCGAACCACCTTCCCGGTCGTCGTCAATGACAAAATCATCATTCCGCCTGGAACCTACGTCCAAGGCAAGATCGCCGACATCAAGCCGGCGGGACGGCTGAAAGGCCGGGCTGAGGTGCTGCTCCATTTCACCACCCTGATTTATCCCAGCGGTTACACCGTGATGTTGCCGGGCTCGATTGAGAATGCGCCCGGGGTCGATAAAGCGCGCGTGAAGGACAAGGAAGGCGCCATTCAGGCGGACAGCAACAAAGGCAAGACTGCCGCAACCATTGCCCAGCCCGCCGGCGAGGGCGCCCTGGTGGGAGCACTGGCCCGTGGCGGCGAAGGCGCCCTGATCGGCGCCGGCATTGGCGGCGCCATTGGCACCACTATTGCCGCCCTATCGCACGGCAACGAAGTTACCTTCCACCCGGGCACGACGCTTGAGGTTGTGATCCAGCGCGACGTGCAGGTTGACGCCTCGCGCATTCATTCCAGTTCGCGCTCGTTCGACGAAGATTGAGGGCTTCAAGCTCGAACGCAACTGGTCGGCGCTCAGAGTAGCGTCTTATTCCGCGGTGCCCGGATCGATAATGGAAACAACTTCCGAAACCCGGTTGGCGGGGAAGCCGCCCTGGCGCGCGTGTTCGCGGACCATCTCTTCATTGGGCGCGCGATAAATGCAATAAATCTTGTCCTGCGTTACATAGCTCTCGATCCACTGAATCTGCGGGCCCAGGCGGTTCAAAACCCCACAGGATTTCTGCGACACCGCCCGCAATTCGTCCGCAGATAATTTCCCGGCTCCGGGCAATTCACGCTCAATTACGTATTTCGGCATAGGACGGATCTCCGGCGTAAGTTTGTGCGACGCAGAAGGGTACCAGTGACTTACGGCGGGGTGCAAGCAGGCTAGCTTTTGCCGGCGGACTGCGCGGCCAGACGCTGGATGCCGCCGATATTGTTCCGCAGTTCGTCCCAGATGTTTTCCGGCATAGCCAGGAAGGTCGTCACAACCTGGGGATCGAATTGCCGTCCGGACCAGCGCTCGATCTCATCGCGCGCCGCCGAAAACGGCTGCGCCTTGCGATAGACCCGGTCCTGCGTGATGGCATCGAGCGTGTCTGCCACCGAAAAGATTCGTGCTCCCAACGGAATCTCATCTCCCTTGAGGCCGCGAGGGTAACCCGTGCCGTCATATCTTTCCTGATGCGCATAGACGATCTCGGCCGCATCAGCGAGAAAGGGAATTCGCTTCAGGATCACATAACCGCGGTAACAGTGCTCCTTCATGATTTCAAACTCTTCCCTGGTGAGCGGGCCCTGCTTGCGCAGGATGGCATCAGGGATGGCAATCTTGCCGATATCGTGCAGAAAGGCTCCGCGACCGATCACGCGAATCTGCTCGCTGGAAAGTCCCATGGCGCGGGCCATGGCAATGGTGAACGCGGTCACGCGTTTCGAATGGTTTTCCGTTTCCGCGTCTTTTAAGTCGAGCGCGTCGCCCAGCGCCTCCAAGGTCATGTCGTACGATCGTTCCAGGGTGCGCAGGGCCTCACGGACTTGCTCGGTGCGGGCAGTTACCAGTGCTTCGAGATTGGTCTGGTAGGCGCGGTTTTCCAGTTTCAGCCGGCGGTTCTCCAGAGCCCGGCGAACCGTGGCCAGCAACTGCTCCCGGTCGAAGGGCTTGAGCAAATAGTCATAGGCCCCGTTGCGCATGGCGCTGAGCGCGATGGAGATGTCGTGCATGGCGGTGACCATGACCACCGGCATGTCAGGAAAGCGCTCTTTGCTGGCTGCCAGCAACGCTTCGCCGTCCATCTCCGGCATCATCATGTCGGAGAGCATCAACTCGAAGTTTTCCCCCGACTGGAGCAGCGCCAGGGCTTCCTTTCCCGATTGCGCCTGGGTGCACACAAAGCTCGCAGAACTGAGCATGGAAGACACGACTTCGCGGATGGAGTCTTCGTCGTCGACGATGAGGATGCGCTCGGCTGGCATGGGCGACTGCAATAAGTGTATGGCGATTGTACCTTAAGTACCTCGTATCGAAAGTAACCAATGGATTAGGGAAACCCCTCCAGGTACGGGCATTCCCCGTGCTAAAACCAACATAACCAGCAAGGTCTTGCATGCAAACTGAGCTCTGGCGCGCCTGGGGTTTCCTGGGCGGACTGGCCACGCCCAAACTCGTCACCCGCGAAATGGCTGTGCTGCTGATCCTGGCGGCGAGCCTGCTCGTGTTCCGCACCTTGCGCGAACGCTGCCTCATGGTGTGGATGGTCGGCTGGATCGCCTATTTCGTCTCCAATCATGCCCTGGTTCGCACGACGCCTTACGCCCTGCCCGTGGCCCACGCGGAATTCATGCTGGCGGTCCTGCTGTTCGTCGCGGGTACGCTTATTTATGCGAACGGCCGCGACGTCCTGGCTCCCCTGCTGGCCATTGGCTTAACGCTTATCGCCTTTGCCGGGGTGCGCGGGGTCTACTGGCCCGAGTCGGTTACGCTGCGTTTTGCCTTGGAGCTCTCCTATCGCCTGCTGACGGTCGGCGCGGCTCTGTGGGTGCTGCGCTTCCGTCGCGCCCGCCGCGAGATTGGCCCCTGGATTCTGGCGTTGGGACTGCTCCTGCTCCACCTGGAGTGGTCGCCCATCAACGGCCGCCTTCCCGCCAGCGCTGGCCTGTTCTGCGACGTTGTGCTGGGCCTGGGCATGCTCCTGGTGGTCTTCGACGAGTCCCGCCTGCACACCCGCCGCCTGGCCACCCTGAATGCGCTCACGACCAGCATTGCCCGTGCCTGGCAAAACGGGTCAGTAACCGCCACAGCGCTTGAACAGTTGAAGGAACTGATGGGCGCCAACGCCGCATGGTTCCGGCTGGTCAATGGACAGCGGCTCACGGCTTTTCAGCATATCGGCCTCTCGCCGGAATTCCTGCACGAACGGGGTTCGGTCAAATTGGACGACTGGGCCGAGCGCATTCCTGCCGCAACCCGCCCGCTGGTGCTCAGTGGCGCAGAACTCGGCGATCAGGCCCTGCCGCTGTTTCGCCGGGAAAAGTTGAATCAGATCATCTGCATCGCGGTTCCGGGCAAGAAAAACCTGGTGGGAAACCTGATTTTGGGCAATCGCCGCGCCAAGTCCTACTCACCCGATGAGCTTGACTTCCTCGTGACTTGCGCGCAGCAACTTGGCCTGGCGCTCGAAAACCTGCACCTGGTCGAAGAAATCCTGCGCTCCCATCGCCAGTGGAGCAATACCTTTGAATCGATCCAGGACCTGGTCCTGCTGCACGACACCGAGTTCCGCATCGTGAAGGCGAACCCATCTTTGCTGAGCCGGATCGGCAAATCCCAGGCGGAAGTCGTGGGGCAGCTATGCGCCGCCGTATTGCCCAGGGAGGAACTCGAGTGGACGAACTGCCCTTACTGCCACGGGGCCGAAGACGGTTTTTACGAAGGCCCGGATCCCTTTGGCGGCTTCTCGGTCGCTTCCACCTCGACCTACGTGGACCAGGGCACCAAGCAGAAGGCCACCATCCACGTGGTTCGCGACATCACCGAGCGCCGCGCCGCGGAACAGAAATATCGCTCCCTGTTCGAGCACATGCAGGAAGGCGTGTTCGTCACCACCCCTGAGGGCAAGCTGCTCGACTGCAACGACGCCTTTGTCGACATGCTCGGATACCCCAGCCGCGAATCCATGCTGGGAAAGAATGTTGACGTTGAGTTCTACACCTCGCCCGAACAGCGCCGGACCTTCCGGCGCGAAGTCGAGGAACACAATTTTGTGCGCGACTTTGAAGTAAGCCTGCGGCGAAAAGACGGGTCGCCGCTGATCGCGGTGGAGAGCAGCTTCGCCATTCGCGACGAGAACGGCAAAATCGAGCGTTATCAGGGCGTCCTTCTCGACATCACGGAAAAGAAGCATGCCGAAGACGAAATCCGCCGTCGCAACCGCGAGCTCAATGCCCTGAACGCCATGGCGGTGATCGCTACCCAGAGCTTCGACCTGGACGAAATTCTGAACCTCACGCTTCGCCAGGTGATCTCGCTGCTTGGGGCCGAGGCCGGCTCGGTCTACCTGGCTGAGCCGGAGAATCACTTCCGCCGCCGCGCCAACTGGGGGCAGCGCATCACCGACCGCAAGCGTCTCGCCGAGGTCACGTTCCCGCAGGGACTGGGCGACCTGGTGCTGCGCTCGCGCGCCGAGGTGCTCACCGCCGAGTATCTGCCGCATTTGCCGGAAGCGGTCTCGCAGTTTGTGCATTCCACCGACGGGGGATCTGCCATTTGGGTGGTGCTCTGGGGTAAGGACGATCCCATTGGATTGATGGGCATCGCCCGCGCGCAAGGCCGCGATTACAGCGCCAATGATGAAAACCTGCTGGTTGCCATCGGCCGCCAGCTCTCCACCACCGTCGAGAAGGTCCGGCTTTACGAGGAGACCTGCAAGGCTTACGACGATCTCCGCCGCACCCAGGAACAGTTGTTGCAGAGCGAGAAGATGTCCGCGGTCGGGCAACTGATTGCCGGCGTCGCCCATGAGCTCAACAATCCCCTGACCGCGATCCTCGGCTACGCGCAACTGCTGGAGGCCGAGAAGCTGGACTCGAAGCCCATGGAGTACGTGGGCAAGATCTTCAAGCAGGGCCAGCGCACCCATCGCGTGGTGCAGAACCTGTTGTCCTTTGCCCGCCAGCGCAAGCCCGAAAGGCAGGAATTCGATGTGGTGAAGGTCCTGGAAGAGGCGCTGCTGCTTCGCGACTATGATATGAAAGTCGGCAACATCAAGCTGGAACGCGACATTGCCTCTGACCTTCCCGCCGCGTTCGGCGATCCTCACCAACTCGAGCAAGTCTTTCTCAACATCATCAACAATGGCTTGGATGCCATGACGGGAGAGGATTCCGCCGATTCCGCAAAGAGCGACGCCCGGGAACTCCGGTTTAAAGTCCGGGTCTTTGCAGAAGAGAAGTCGCTGGTCATCGAGTTCCATGATTCCGGTCCGGGAATCCAGGAGCCCAGCCGAATCTTCGAGCCGTTCTACACGACGAAAAGCGTGGGCAAGGGCACCGGCCTGGGCTTGAGCATCTGCTACGGCATCGTGAAAGAGCATGGCGGCGAAATTTCTGCCTCCAATGCGGAGAGCGGCGGCGCCATCATCCAGATCAAGCTGCCGTCGGCGGGGCGCGCGGTGACTCCGCAAATTGCGGAGTCGCCGGTCAGAGGACTCAGCGCCCTGAATGGCAGAATCCTGCTCGTCGAAGATGAAGAGAGCGTGCTCGAATTCGAGCGCGACGTCCTTGCTGGCGCCGGGGCCCAAGTCACGACGCTGACCGCGGTCGACAGGATGAAAGCCGCTCTCTCCGAACAGCGCTTTGACGCGCTCATCATGAACGGCAAGATGCCGGCCTTGGGCAGTGTCCAGGAGACGCGGCGCTGGATTTTGGAGAACTGGCCGCGCCTGGCGGGACACTTCCTGCTGACATTCTCCAGCCTCGCGGAACCGGAGATTCGCAAGTTCCTCGAAGAGAACAACGTTCCCTTCCTCGTCAAGCCCTTCGAAATCGGCGACCTGATCTCCAACGTGCGGCGGTTGCTGGTGAAGGCGCACGCTGCCGGAGCCAGCTAGATTGAATCATTGAATTATTCAGGCATTGAAACCACGGGCTCATTTGGCTGCGCCGTCGATTGCAATGAATCAATCCCCCGATGACTCAATGATTCAATCTAAATATCCCCCTCACTTGCAGCCCTAACTGCCGCCATCTATCCTTCTCGCGTATGCAGACCATTGTTGAATGCGTTCCGAATTTTTCCGAAGGACGCGACCAAGCCAAGGTCGACGCGATCGTTGAAGCTATGAAGTTGGATGGCGTTTACCTGCTGGACCGCGAAATGGATGCAGATCATAACCGCTGCGTCATAACGCTGGCCGGCAATCGCGAGGCGGTGCAGGAGGCGGCCATTCGCGGCGTCGGCAAGGCAGCGGAACTCATCGACCTAAACCAGCATCAGGGCGCGCATCCCCGGCTGGGGGCGGCCGATGTCGTGCCATTTATTCCTATTGAAGGCGTCAGCATCGAGGATTGTGTGGCGATGGCTCGCCACGTCGGCGAGCAGATCTGGATGCGCTACCAGATTCCGGTGTACCTCTACGAGGCGGCTGCGACTTCGTCCGAACGGCAGAACCTCGAAAACATCCGCCGCGGGCAGTTCGAAGGCATCCGCGACGAAATCGCAACCCATCCCGCGCGCCGGCCGGATTTTGGCGAAGCGCGATTGCATCCCACTGCCGGAGCCTGCGTGGTAGGCGCTCGCAAGTTTCTCATCGCCTACAACGTTTTCCTCAATACTGCGGACGCCGGCACCGCCAGGAAGATTGCCAAAGCGGTGCGCTTCTCCAGCGGTGGCTTGCGCTTCGTAAAAGCCGCGGGGTTCCTGGTGCGCGGGCAGGCCCAGGTTTCCATGAACCTGACCGACTTCGAGCAGACGCCCATCCATCGCGTCTTTGAAATGGTACGAAGCGAAGCGGCGCGCTACGGCGTCGCGCCCGCGAGCAGCGAGATTGTCGGGCTGATTCCCAAGCAGGCGCTGGAACAGGCGGCGGAATGGTTTCTGCAGATTGAGAACTTCGATTCTTCGCTGATCCTGGAAAACCGGCTGGCCGGGGTGATGGGCGGCAAAATGGCGGTGGGCGGAATCCGGGCGGGGGTGGAACCGTTTGTTGAGCAGTTGGCTGCGCCGACGGCCACGCCCGGCGGCGGCAGCGCGGCCGCGGCAAGTGCGGCCATGGCGGCGGCCCTGGCCAACATGGTCGCCGGCATGTCGCGCGGCAAAAAGGCCTATGCGCAGTTTGAAAAGCAGTTGAGCGATGCCATCTCCCGCCTGTCGCGGCTCCGCGAGGAACTCAAGGCGTCCATCGACGCCGACGCCGAAGCCTTCACCACCGTCATGTCGGCATATAAGCAAGCCAAGGAAGCAGCCAACGGCGATGGCCTGATCGACTCCGCGCTGAAGCAAGCCACCAGCGTGCCGCTCGGCGTGGCCGAAAAGGCGAGGGAGGTGCTGCGCATCGCCGAAACCCTGAAGCCGATCACCAACCCCAACATGAGTTCGGACCTTACGACCGCCGCCGCTCTGGCACGCGCAGCCATCGAGGGCGCATTGGCCAATATTCACATCAATTTGGAGTCATTGAAAGATGCCGAGTTTGCCACCCGGGTGCGGCAGCGAGCCGAAGCGGTAAAAATCGGGTGATCGGGCGATCGGCCCATCGCGTGATCCGCGCTTCAGTTGCTGCAGACGCAATCCTGCAAGAACCAGACCTCCCAGCGTTCTCGGTTCGGAGCAAAGCAATCAAACACCCCGATGTCCCGAATCACCCGATCAGTACCTCCGTCACAGGTGTTCTACCAGGGTTGTGGTCTACAATGGCGGTAAGCTGGGTGACTGGCGCGCTGGGCTCTGCATCCAAGTTATTGATCGCTGAGGTCGAGTTATGAACCGCTTCCTTCGCAATGGTCTGATCGCCTTTTGCGCCGCCACCACGGCTGCCGCTTTCGCTGCCCCGCTGGGGTCGTCGGTGCGCCCGGCGATTCCTTCCGAGGTGCAGCAGATCATCTGCGTCGATTACCGCGCACTGAAGAATTCCGACACGGCTCAGGCTCTTAAAGCGCAGGTCCTGCCCGACAATCTGAAGGAATTTGAGAGCGCGCTGAAATCCGAAGGAATCAACCCCGACCGCGATGTCGACCAACTGACGTTCATCTCTTATCGCCACCCCAAGCAGGGTTTGAAAGTTGTGGGCGCGGCCGAGGGGGCGTTTCAGACCAAGCTTGTCCTCACCAAGCTGAAACGGCAGAAGGTGCGTCCGGTGAAGTATCGCGATTCGGATATTTATCCCATGGGGAATGGCATGGACATGACGTTCCTCGATGAGACCACGCTGATGTTCGGCGATTCCGCCGCATTGCGCGGAGCGCTCGATGCCCGCGATGGCTACGTCACCACGCTCGATTCCAACCCCGATATTTCCAATCTCATCGGCGACGTGGAAGGCGCTTCGGTGTGGAGCATTCTCGACCAGAAGGGAACGCAGAACATGCTGTTCTCGGCGCTGGGCGACGCTTCCCGTCTGGCCGATTACGAGACGGTGAAGAAGCGCATTCTAGGATCGCGTTACACCATGAATTTCTCCAACGGCGTGAATTTCGATCTCGACGTCGTCACCAGCGATTCCGTGACCGCTGCCACGCTTTCGTCGCTGGTGAAAGCGGGAGTGCTGTACAGGAAAATGACAGCAAGCCCCGCGGAAAAGGCGGCTCTGGAAGATGTCTCCGTGGATTCCGACAGCTCCAAGCTGCGCATGCACTTCAAAGCCGACGACAAGCAGTTCCAATCGCTGATGCACACGAGCCTGTTTGCAGCGGTCTCCCGGTAAGCGGTCATCGCTTCGTGGCTTCTCCTTCCGTATGCTGTCCGCGGTCCCCGATGCCCGCCGCCTTGTAACAGTCGCGGTGCCGGAAACGTCTGCGCGCATGCGATGAGCTCAAACGAGCCGCCATTCGCGGCGTGCTTCATTTTCAAAAGCGGGAGGTTTTCTATATTCTGTTGGACCAGTCCGCGTTCAATCGGGAGCAACCGCTACTTATGAAGATGATTCGTTTCGGAGAAGTGGGACAGGAAAAGCCCGGGGTTCTGCTCAACGATGGAACTCGCCTGGACGCATCCGGGTTCGGCTCTGATTATGACGAGCAGTTCTTCGCCAGCGGCGGGATCGAGAAGCTTCGCCAATGGCTGAGCCGGAATTCGTCGTCTGCTGCCCGAGTCTCTTCTTCGGCCCGCCTTGGCGCGCCCATTTGCCGGCCCAGCAAGATCATCTGCATTGGGCTGAACTACCGGGACCACGCCGCCGAAACCGGCGCGGAGATTCCCAAAGAGCCGGTGATCTTCTTCAAAGCCACAACTTCGCTGGTCGGACCCAACGACGCCCTGGTGATTCCGAAAAACGCCACCCAGGTCGACTGGGAAGTCGAGCTCGCCATCGTGATCGGCAAGAAGGCTCTTTACGTTTCGAAAGAAACTGCGCTTGACTACGTTGCCGGATACGCGCTGCACAATGACTATTCCGAGCGCACTTTCCAGCTGGAGCGCGGAGGTCAATGGGTGAAAGGCAAGAGCGCGGATACCTTTGCGCCGCTGGGTCCGTTTCTCGCGACGCGAGACGAAATCTTTGACCCTGGAAAGTTGAAACTATGGCTGAAGGTCAACGGGCAAACGCGCCAGAATAGCACGACCGCTAACATGATCTTTGACGTGCCCACGCTGGTGTCTTACGTTAGTCAATTCATGACCCTGCTGCCCGGTGACGTGATCAGCACGGGTACGCCGCCCGGAGTTGGGCTGGGCATGAAGCCGCCGGTTTACCTGAAGCCGGGCGACGTGGTCGAACTTGGGATCGAAGGGCTGGGCGAATCGCGGCAGGACGTGGTGAGCTACTCGCCCCAGCAGTAACCCAGAATCTACGCTTGGCCATGCGCATCGACGCCCACCAGCACTTCTGGCGCTACCACCCGCAGCAGTACGACTGGATCGACGATTCGATGCAGCCGCTGCGGCACGATTTCCTGCCCCATGATCTGCGTCCGCAACTCGAACGCGCCGGCTTCGACGGATCGATCGCGGTGCAAGCCTGCCATTCTCTCGACGAAACGCGTTGGCTGCTGGAGTTAGCCAGCCGCTCGCCTTTCCTTCTGGGAGTGGTCGGATGGGTAGATCTGCGCTCGCCAGACCTCCGCGGGCAGCTAAGCGAATTCTCGAAGCATAAGAAATTCGTCGGCGTCCGGCACGTAGTGCAGAGCGAGCCCGACGACCGTTTTCTGCTACGGCCGGATTTCATGCGCGGCATTGCGGCGCTGGAAGAGTTCAATCTCAGCTACGACATCCTGATCTATCCCAAGCACCTCCAGGTTGCCGCGGAATTGGTTGAGCATTTTCCACGGCAGCGCTTTGTGCTCGATCACATGGCCAAGCCGCCAATTAAGAGCGGAGCGCTGGAGCCTTGGGCTACAGACTTCCGGCGGCTGGCGAAGCTGCAAAACGTATTCTGCAAAGTTTCGGGCCTGGTAACCGAAGCCGACTGGAAAGGCTGGAAGCCGGACCACCTGAAGCCCTATCTTGAGGTCGCATTCGAGTCGTTCGGTCCGGAACGGCTGATGATCGGCTCAGATTGGCCGGTGTGCACCGTCGCAGCACCGTATTCGCTGGTGATGAACACGGTCATGGATTTCGTCGATCAATTTGCGGGTCGGAACAGCGCGGCGGTGCTGGGCGGAACTGCGGCCGCATTCTGGAAACTGCTCGCCTGAGCGCGGCCCCTCGCGCTGTTTTAGAATCGAAATCACAATGCAAAGCGTTTTGCAGCTCGATCCCAGGGACAACGTCCTCATTGCGCTGAAGGATCTGAAGGCGGGGGAGACGGTCGAGCATTCCGGGCAGAAGTACGCCCTGGTTTCGAACGTTCCTGGCAAGCAGAAATTTGCCACCGAAGATTTGTCCGCTGGCGCTCCGGTGAAAATGTACGGCGTGCTCGTGGGGAAAGCTTCGCAGCCGATCCGCCGCGGCGAACTGCTGACCACTGGGAACGTTCATCATCAGGCAGCCGAGTACCACGAGAAGTCCCACGAATACCGCTGGAAACAGCCGGACATCTCCCGTTGGCAGAAGCGTACGTTCATGGGTTATCGCCGCTCCGACGGCCAGGTGGGGACGCGTAATTACTGGATCGTAGTGCCTCTGGTTTTTTGCGAGAACCGGAACATCCTGAACCTGAAGCAGGCTTTCGAGGAAGAATTGGGCTTCGCCCGGCCCCATGCCTATCGCCGGCAGGTCGCCGAACTGGTCAAACTTTACCGCGAAGGCAAGCCTCCCGCAACCCAGGCGGCGGAGCCGCAGGACGACGGCAACTCAAGACCGCAGCGGTTATTTCCCAACGTCGACGGGATCAAGTTCCTTCTGCACCAGGGCGGCTGTGGCGGCACGCGCGAGGATGCCGGTAATCTCTGTGGGCTGATTGCCGGGTATCTCCATCATCCTAACGTGGCCGGTGGAACCGTTCTCAGCCTCGGCTGCCAGAACGCGCAGATCGACGTTTTGCGCAAACAGATCGAGCGGCGGAACCCCAGGTTTGACAAGCCCCTTGCGGTTCTTGATCAGCAGAACAGCGGCTCGGAATTCGCCATGCTCTCCGCCGCCATTCAGCAGACCTTCGCAGGTTTGATCGAAGCCAATAAAGCGCAGCGCTCCCCGGCGCCGGTTTCCGAACTGTGCGTCGGCCTGAAATGCGGCGGGTCGGATGGATTTTCGGGACTGTCGGCGAATCCTGCCATCGGACACACCTCCGACTTGCTGGTTGCGCTTGGCGCGAGGACGATTCTTTCCGAATTCCCGGAATTGTGCGGGGTCGAGCAGGAACTGATCGATCGCGCGGTATCAAGCGAGGTGGCGGACCGATTCATTCATCTCATGCGGGAGTACGAAAACCGCGCCCGCGCGGTGCGGGCGACGTTTGCGCTCAATCCCAGCCCCGGGAACATCCGCGATGGCCTGCTCACCGACGCCATGAAATCCGCCGGGGCGGCCAAAAAGGGCGGCACTTCGCCGGTCACCGCCGTGCTCGACTACCCTGAGTATTCGACCACTCCGGGTTTGAATCTGCAATGCACTCCGGGGAATGACGTCGAGTGCGTGACCGCGCAGGTCGGCGCGGGAGCCAATGTTGTCCTGTTTACGACAGGTCTCGGAACGCCGACGGGAAACCCGATCGCACCGGTTGTGAAGATCTCGACGAATGCTGCCCTGGCAAAGCGCATGCCCGATATCATCGACGTCGATGCCGGCCCTATAATTACCGCGGAGCGCGGCATCGACGAGATGGGCGAACAGGTTTTGGGATTCATGATCCAGGTTGCCAGCGGAGACATCCACACGAAAGCTGAACAGAAGTCGCAAGAAGATTTCATTCCCTGGAAACGAGGAGTGTCGCTCTGACCGGCCCGGCCGACCCCGGCAAGAACCATGCGTCTGCTGCCGGCGACTTCCGGTTGGACGGAAAGACCGCCGTCATTACCGGCGCCGGGAGCGGCATTGGCCGTGCCATCGCTCTCAAGTTTGCCGCTCGCGGCGCGGCGATTCAGATCATTGACCTCAATGGCGATGACGCTAATGCGGTGGCCCGCGAAATCTCGAACTCAGGTGGTAAGGCGACGGTTGCAGTTTGCGATGTGAGCAATCACGCCGACACGATCTCCACTTTCCAGCGCATAGCCGAGCACGCGCGGATTCACATCCTGGTGAACAATGCCGGCGTTTCTCAGATCGGCACCGTCGAGAACACTTCCGAAGCTGATTTCGACCGCATTCTGCGCGTGAACGTGAAGGGCTACTACAACTGCATGCACGCGTGTATTGGACCTCTGAAGGCGAACGGTGGCGGCGTCATTTTAAACATGGCGTCGGTCGCGGGTTCTACCGGACTGGCCGACCGTTTCGGTTATTCCACCAGCAAGGGTGCGGTCATCGCTATGACTTACTCGGTCGCGCGCGACTGCCTCGCTTACAATATCCGCTGCAACTGTATTTCTCCAGCGCGCGTGCACACACCGTTTGTCGATGCGTACCTGCGCCGGACTTATCCCGGCCGCGAATCGGAAATGTACGATAAATTGGCCAGGACTCAGCCCATTGGCCGCATGGGAGAACCGGAGGAGGTTGCTTCTCTGGCGCTGTTTTTATGTTCTGACGCGGCTGCCTTCATCACCGGCGTCGATTACCCCCTGGATGGTGGTTTCTTGAATCTGCACGGGTGAGTGCGATAAGCCAGCATGGACCTTCAGCTCACAAACAAAGTGGTCCTGGTAACCGGAGGGGCCAAGGGAATTGGTGAGGCCATCGTGCGCTCCATCGCTGGCGAAGGCGGCATTCCCGTGATTGTCGATCGGGATGCCGCGGCGGCCAATTCATTGGCCTCGCAACTTGCTCGCGCCCACGTGATTGTCACTGATCTTTTATCTCCGGAAAACTGCAGAGCTGCTATCGCGCAAACCATTGAGGAACGGGGAGCGCTCGACGCGCTGGTCAATAATGCCGGAATCAACGACAAAGTCGGCCTTGAGCAGGGAAGCCCGGAGGAATATGTCGAGTCGCTGCAACGCAATCTGCTGCACTACTACAACATGGCGCATTTTGCCGTGCCGCATTTGAAAAAAGTGCGCGGCTGCATCGTCAATATTGCCTCGAAAACTGCCGTTACCGGGCAGGGCGGAACCTCGGGCTACGCCTCGTCAAAGGGCGCAATCCTGGCTTTGACGCGAGAGTGGGCCGTCGAACTGGCGCAGTATGGCATGCGGGTGAATGCCATTCTTCCGGCAGAGGTGATGACGCCACTCTATCGTCAATGGCTGAATTCGTTTCCGCATCCGGAGGAGAAACTGCAATCCATCCTGTCGAAGATCCCGCTCGAGAAAAGGATGACCTTGCCGGAAGAGATCGCCGCCATGGCCGTATTTCTGCTCTCTCCCCGTGCTGGGCACATTACGGGGCAGCATCTGTTTGTCGATGGCGGCTATGTCCACCTGGATCGGGCAATGACATGATGCCATCCCTCCACACAGGCCCGTCGCAGCCGCCGCGACCTTCATGCCAGGCGGAAATTTGCGGAGGCGCGCGATGACCCGCCGCTACTGCCTCACTCTCGACCTCAAAGACGACCCGGCGCTGATTGCCGAGTACAAGAAGTATCACGAGAACGTCTGGCCGGAGATCGCGCAAAGCATCCGGGACTCTGGCATCGAAGATATGGAGATTTACCTCCTGGGCACGCGCATGTTCATGATCATGGAGGTGAACGAGAGTTTTTCGTTCGAGAAAAAAGCGCGCGCCGACTCGGCTAATCCCAAGGTCCAGGAGTGGGAGCAACTGATGTGGAAGTTTCAGCAAGCGCTTCCGCAGGCGAAGCCCGGCGAAAAGTGGCTCCCGATGCAGCGCATTTTCAAGTTGGAAAAATAAAAGCGGAGAGCTGCAAGGCCTCTCCGCTCAAGCGGATTCTTTCTACAACTCGAAGTGAAACACATCGAGCACAAAGAATGTGCTGCGATTTACCAGGACGATGTGCCCGCCAATTATCGTATGCATATATCCGGGCGGCGGAGGCGGCAAGACCTGCTCGACCTGAACCGGGCAGGGGTGCATCTGGCGTCGCAATCCCGGGGGCAAAGTTCCCCGCACGACTAACTGGCGCTCCAGGCCGGGAGGCAGACGGTCTCGCTTGGCCAAGCCTGGCGGCAGGTTATTGTAATTCGCGCGATACCACTGGCGTAAATCGCGGTCGTGATCGCGAAAATGCCCCCGATCATCATCGCGGTCGCGATCGTGCTTGTCGTGACCGTAGGCGTGGCCTTTGCCGTGACCATGGTCCTGATCGCCATCGTGGCCGTGATCCGCAAAGGCGGCCCCCGGTGTCAGGCTGAAAAGCAAGGCCGCGCACAACATCAGCAACCACTTTTTGGACATGAAATCTCCCTTCGCACGGTGAACAGCTTCAGCATAGGAGGGAGCCGGGTCGCGAGCAAGTCACCAGAGTACCTTGCAGGGCCTCGGCCCTTCGCCGATGCTTGCATCCCCGGGAGGACGACTGGCAATCATCCCCCATCTCCGCGGTCGATCTCTTTGCCTTGGCTCACGACCGCACCTGGGCGTCGGCCAACGACCGGCGGTCGACGGCCAACGACAGCTATAATTCCCGCATGAACATTGAAGAAAAACTGCAGGAGCTCAAGCGCCGCGACCAGTTGGCCGAGGAAGGCGGAGGCCGCGAGCGCCGCGAGCGCCAGCACAAAGAAGGCAAAATGTCGGCGCGCGAGCGCATTGAGTTCCTGCTCGATGAAGGCACGTTCGAAGAGACCGATCGCCTGGTGACCCACCGCGCCAACGACTTCGGCCTTTCCGAGCGCAAATACCTGGGCGACGGCTTCGTTACCGGGTACGGGCGCATCGATGGACGGCTGGTGTTCGTCTTTGCGCAGGATTTCACGGTTTTTGGCGGGACCCTCTCCGAAGCCAACGCCGGAAAAATCGTCAAGATCATGGATATGGCGGCGCGCGTGGGGGCGCCCATCATTGGCCTGAATGACTCCGGCGGGGCGCGCATTCAGGAAGGGGTGGTTTCGCTCGGCGGCTATGCCGATATTTTCCTGCGCAATACCTTGTACAGCGGCGTAGTCCCCCAGCTTTCCGCCATTATGGGCCCGTGCGCGGGCGGCGCCGTGTACTCGCCGGCCATCACCGACTTCATTGCCATGGTCGACAAGACCTCGTACATGTTCATCACCGGCCCGGATGTGATCAAGACCGTCATGCACGAGGATGTCAGCAAAGAACAACTGGGCGGGGCGGCCACGCACAACCAAACCTCCGGGGTTGCGCATTTTCTCGCCCACGAGGATGCGGAGTGCCTGTCCCTGCTGCGCGAATTGCTGAGCTTCATCCCGTCCAACAACCTCGACGATCCGCCGCGGAAGGCCTGCACCGACCCCATCGACCGCGCCGATGCCGCCCTCGACAACATCGTTCCGGCGCAATCAAACCTGCCCTATGACATCAAAGACGTGATTCGCGGCGTGATTGACGATGGTTACTTCTTCGAAGTCCAGGAGCACTTTGCCAGGAACATCGTGGTCGGATTTGCCCGCATGAATGGCCGCTCGGTGGGTATTGTGGCGAATCAACCCGCCGTACTGGCGGGGACGCTCGATATCAATGCGTCGGTAAAAGGCGCCCGCTTTGTGCGCTTCTGCGACTGCTTCAATATTCCGCTTATTACTTTCGAAGATGTTCCCGGTTTCCTGCCCGGCACGCAGCAGGAGTATGGCGGGATCATTCGGCACGGAGCGAAACTGCTGTTCGCGTTCGCCGAAGCGACCGTGCCCAAGCTCACCGTGATTACGCGGAAAGCCTATGGCGGGGCGTATTGCGTTATGGCCTCCAAGCACATCCGCACCGACGTGAACTATGCCTGGCCCACAGCCGAGATTGCAGTGATGGGGCCCGAAGGCGCGGTCGACATCGTGTATAAGCGCGAACTGGAGCGCGCCGCAAACCTATACGCGACCGAGCCGGAGCGGGCCGCCAGCCGCGAACAGATTCGCAAAGAGAAGATTGAAGAATTTCGCGACCGCTTTGCCAGCCCCTACGTCGCGGCCGAGCGCGGCTTTGTGGATGCCGTCATCCAGCCCCGCCACACCCGTAAAAAGCTGATCGACGCCCTGGAAATGCTCGACACCAAGCGCGACAAGAATCCCCCCAAGAAGCACGGGAACATACCGCTGTAGGCGCAGTCAGTATCCTGAAGTGGTGAGCTCGACCGGTCGCGCCTCTGGCGGCAGGCCCAGGCGTTGGCGGCATTCCTCCAGAATTGCCGCGGTCGCCGAGGCGCCAATTCGTGTTGCGCCTATTGCTCTCATTTCCAGCAGCGCATCCAGCGTGCGCACGCCGCCCGCGGCTTTCACCTGCACGTGATCCGGAGAATGCCGGCGCATAAGCCTGACATCCGCCAGCGTGGCGCCGCTCGGAGCGTAGCCGGTTGATGTCTTTACCCAATCCACGCCGATTTCGCCGCAGATTTCACAAAGGCGAATTTTCGCCGCATCATCCAAATACGCATTCTCGAAAATGACTTTGATTTTGGCGCCGCCGGCGTGCGTTGCCGAAGTCAACATTTTGATCTCCTGCTTTACGTACTCCCAATCCCCGCTTCGCGCCTTGCCAATGTTGATCACCATATCGAGTTCAGTCCCGCCGTCCGTGAGCGCCCGTTCCACTTCCGCCAGCTTTGTCGGCGTGGCATGCCCGCCATGGGGAAAGCCAATGGTCGTGCTTGGCGCAACTCCACTCCCCTGCAGCAGTTCCGCGCATCGCGCCAGGTAGTAGGGCTGAATGCACACGCTCGCCACCTCATAGCGCCGCGCCAGGCGGCATCCTACCTCAAGCTCCGCCTCAGTCAGAGCGGGGTTTAGCAATGAGTGGTCAACCATCTGGGCAATGTCGCGGTAGCAGTAATTCATGCCCACATATTAGTTTGCCCGGTGGCAGGGTACAAGCAGGGCGGCAGCGAGGGCGCGCGAGCGATGTTGCAGGCCCGGCATCGGCGCGCCGTTGAGCGATTTGCGAGAACGCGGCGCTACTCTGTCGTCAGAATCTCCCGGTCGGAATCCTCATCCAAGGCTGCCGAGCGCAGTTCTTCCATCAGGCGGGCGATCTTGGGGTCGTCGTCAGCCCGTACCAGTTTAAGACTTTCGAGACTGCGGGCGGCCTGCCGCAGCGCGGCCCGCAACATCTTCTGAAGAGACTTGTCCCGGCGCATGTGTGAACCCTTGAGCCCTCTTAAGATGCGGGAACTCGGCCCTTGCTCGATACAGCGCATGCTGTATTCAAAAGGCATACCGCACAGACCCGAGACTTCACGGCCAATCCCCTGGTGCAAGACAAACGGCCCGGGGTTCCGGACCGTGCAACGATCGCGTGGAGAATTGCGGGATTCCGCGATGCTATGCGCCTTTGTTGAAGATGAGAGCTTCCTTGCTGTGGCCGAAGTCAATCTCGCGCAACACAGTCTTGCTCGCCACCTTCTCCGTCACGATGTCGTTCTGGACGACGTTCGAATCGTCGGTTTTCAACGTGCCGGGGACGGTGGTAATCACTTTGTTGCCCTTGAGAAAGCTGACCTTCACATTCGGTCCGGCATTCTGCCATTCCACTTTATACGTGCCGGGATTCAGCTGCACATTCCCGACTTGAACTTGATCCGTAATTTCTACCTTCTGCTGATCTTTGTCGCGGGCTGCTGCTGAGACCGGCAGCGCTACCGCCAACGCCACTAAGCATGCCAAGGATTTCCAGTAATTCATGCCTGCACTCCTGAACAGGAACCGCAGCCGCGTGTGCATGAACCCACGCCTGGCGGTTCCGAAATAACCCTCTATTAGGACAGATGCAACGCCCGCAGCCGATGGTTGCGCCCAGGCTCACGCCCCGGCTCGTGAATGTCGGCGCTGACGAGCGTTTTACCCTAGTCATGAAACAGCCAGAGTTACATCTCTTCTCATCGACCGCCTTCAGCTAAAATCAGGCGTGGCTTCGGCCACCTGCTTTCTTTCTTCCCAATGTCGAGACCTCTTCTCGTGCCTGCCTGGATTTTGCTGATCGTGTGCGCCCTGGCCCTCCAGGCGGCGCAACCCGCTCCTGCGCCAAGTCCCATCCGTTTCGACCTCAAGAGCCTCCCCTTTACCCTCGAGAACAGTGAAACTCCCGCCCGCAATGCGCCCGAAACCATGCCCGGCGGGGTTGCGGTATTCGACTATAACGGCGATGGTCGCCCGGACATCTTCTTCACCAACGGCGCGAATATCGTTACGCTGAAAAAGGATGACGCCAAGTACCGCAACCGCCTCTTTCGAAACGACGGCAACGGAGTGTTCACGGATGTAACGGACGCCGCCGGCCTGGCCGGTACCGGCTACGACATGGGCGTGGCCGTCGCCGACTACGACAACGACGGCCATCCCGATCTGTTCGTCGCCGGATTGCATCATGGGACGCTCTATCACAACAACGGCAATGGCACGTTCTCCGATGTCACGGTCAAATCCGGACTGGACCAGTTCATCAACCGTCCCGATCCGCAATACGGGCCGCTCTGGGAGATCACGGCGGCGTGGGTCGATGTGAACAATGACGGACTTCTAGATCTTTTTGTCCTGAATTACATGCAGTGGCAATACTCCGATAAGCCGCTGTGCGAAGTCGATGGCCGCTCGGATTACTGTCATCCGCGCTATTACAAGCCTCAGCCGAACCAGCTTTTCCTGAACCAGGGAGACGGTACGTTTCGCGACGGGTCAAAAGAATGGGGTATTCGCGACCATCCGGGCAAGGGCATGGGCGTGGGCGTGGCGGACTACGATCTCGACGGCAAGCCTGACTTATTCGTCACCAACGACGCTTCCTACAACTCGCTGTTCCACAATTCTGGGGGCAAATTTGAGGAAGTGGCTTTCGAAGCCGGAGTCGCCCTGGAAGAAGACGGAAGCTTCATTTCCGGCATGGGCGTGGACTTCCGCGATTACAACAATGATGGTTACCCCGACATTGTCTTCGTCGCGCTTCCCGACCAGACGTTTCCCATTTTTCAGAACAGCGGCAAAGGCGACTTCAAGGAGACCACCAGTCCCAGCGGCATGCGCGAACTGAGCCGGCCGATGTCCGGTTTTGGCGCCGCGCTCTATGACTTTGACAACGACGGGTGGAAGGATCTATTCGTCAGCGGCGGGCATGTGGAAGCGCACGACATGCCGGGACAGCCGGTCAATCTCTGGAATATGGTTTTCCGCAACCTGGGGCCTGCCGGCAAATGGCAGAGGCTGATCGACGAAGCGGGATTCAATGCGGCGGCGAAAGCCCGCCATCGCGGCTGCGCGTTCGCCGATCTCGATGGCGACGGACGCTTCGATGTGGTCGTGTCCGCATTGGACGCTCCTGCCGAGATCTGGATGAACCGCAGCTCGAACTCTGGACATTGGCTGGAAGTGGCTCTGCAGGGTACCAGGAGCAACCGCGACGGCATTGGCGCGAGGATCAAGGTGGTCAGCAAGACCGTGGGCGCGCAATACAATCACATGACCAGCAGCGTAGGGTATGCGTCCTCGAGCTACGGCCCGGTACACTTTGGATTAGGCGCGGATGCCAAGGCAGATATGGTTGAGATCCATTGGCCTTCCGGAATCGTGCAAACATTGCGCGATGTGCCTGCGGATCAGGTGCTGAAAGCGATTGAACCGCAGCACTAATCCGGGCAACACGAGGGACGACGATCGGGCGCTGGTACGTCGTCAATCGGCCTGAGCAGATAAAGTTGGCAGCCGGGCCTGTAAGCCGAATTCTGTCCGCAACACGAATGCTGCGGGACGGCCATTCCTCTGGGCCACGCATTACTGCGGGGCTCTAGCGACCTACCCGGAGGTGCTGGCGCGCCGAGCCGGCACGCATTCCGCCGTCGCGGGAAGAGCTGCGAGCGATGAGCAGCCAGCGATTGTCGCTCGCGGCTCGCTGCTCACAGCTATTTCAGCGGCGGCGGAACTCCCTCCCTATTTGGTCTTGCTCCGTGTGGGGCTTGCCCTGCCCGCACCATTACTGGGGCGGCGGTGCGCTCTTACCGCACCTTTTCACCCTTACCACGCCGCCGTTGTGAATGCTGTGTCGGCGTACATCCCAGGCGCATCGGGGGGGCGAGAATGCCCGCCCACACAATCACTCACAACGGCGGCGCGGCGGTATGTTTTCTGTGGCGCTTTCCGTCAATTGGCCTTGACGCCAACTTCCCGGACGTTATCCGGCACACTGCTCTCTGGAGTTCGGACTTTCCTCCCGCCGGCGTCCCTAAAGACAGCGGCGAGCGGCCGTCCGGCCCAGCTGCCTACCTTGTGATTATAAGCTCGGGAGCAACGAAGTCCGCCTCCACGCGTCCGGCCGCCACGGCATTGTCTCGCGCACGTTTGTTATCATCGTTCGTTAATCTCGCAGCAGTGGAGTCATTCATGAACGAAATGCCGAATCTCCCCGTCGGATCCCGCCGCAACGAAGATATCGCCCTCGACCTGATGAAATTCATCGCCATGACCACGGCCTACGGCAAGACCGCTTCCGGAGGCGTGGGCTTCCAAGGCAGCGGCGCGGCCGCCAAGCCCGAGGAGTACGCCGGCCACCTGCTGGAACTTTATGGCCGCTGTCTGAACGCTGTCGCCAATAAATAAACAAGTGATTCCGGCACTGGGACCGCCTGATGCAAACGTGCGAGGCGTGTCGAGGGAACGAGGTCAGCCTCTTCTGTTCAGAATTGCCGCGAAAAATCCATCGCAGGGCTGCACGCCGGGGATGGTGCGCAGGTATGGCCCCCGCGTCAGCGAATCGACGTCTTTCCAAGCCAGTTCGCCTTGTGCTTGCAGCCGTAGCAATTCCTGCCGACAATCGACAACATGAAAAGCGGCGGTGAGTGCCTGCTCAATCACGGCTTCATTTTCTTCCGGCTCAAGCGAACAGGTGGAATATACCAGTCGTCCACCGGTCGCAACCATCTGCATGGCTGAGTTCAAAATCTCGATTTGGTATGTTTGCAGCCTGTTGATGTCTTCCGGCCCCAGGCGCCACTTGATTTCCGGATTGCGCGCCAGGGTCCCGGTTCCCGTGCAGGGCGCGTCCACCAGCACGCAATCGAATTGCAGCCGCAGCGGGATAGCCCGGACATCGGCGGCCACCACCCTGACATTTGCCGCCGGCACCAGTTTTCTGAGTAACGCTGCGCGATGCGGGTGCAACTCCAGGGCAACAATCTCCGCATGGGGATTCTTTTCCGCCAGAATTCGCGTCTTGCCGCCCGGTGCGGCACAACAATCCAGAATCTTCTCGCCTTGGCCTGCCAGCAACGCCACCAGCTGTGAACCCTCATCCTGGATGATCCATTGCCGTTCGCGATATGCAGCAGTTTGAGTTATGTCGCCCGCGCGCGCAATCGCGGCGTGGGTTAACAGGCGTCCCGGAGCAAGCTGAACTCGCTCCGGCGGCAGTTCTCCGGTTGACGAACCGGCGGCGGCTTTAGGCTTCCCGGTCTTCGCAGGCTGAAGTATTCGGACGGCGATCTCCGGCGTAGCCTGATCATAATCGCAGATGTTGCGGGTGATCTCCGCGCCATAGTTACGTTCCCATCGTTCCAGCATCCACTGCGGATGCGCCGCAGCACTGTCGCGCGCGAAGTCCGCCACCGTGATCTTGCGCAGAACGGCGTTTACCAGTCCAGCCGCCGACCGTTTACGCGCCCGCTTCACCAGTTCCACGCTTTCATTCACGGCGGCATGCCCTGGCACGCGATCCAGAAACAGGAGTTGGTAGGCTCCCAACCGCAAGCCGGTGAGCACCTCAAGGTCAAGCCGCGCCAGTGTTGTGAGTGGGGAAGTGGTGTCGGAAGGGAGGCCCCCATTTCTCGCCGGTTTTGCGAGAAGTGGGCCTTCCGGTTCGCGGTTTGTATGCGGCTTTTGCACCCGGTGCGCAATGGTTTCGTCCAGCACGCTGCGCCACCGCAGCACTCCCATGACTAACTCAGTCAACAGGCCATGATCGGCGGCAGAAAGTTTTGCAGACTGCGCCGAGTGCAGCATCTCCGACGCATACGCCGCGGTCTTCTCCACTCGCAGGAGAGTGTCAAAGGCCGCCGCACGAGCCGGGGAGATGGGCATGAACAGATTGTAGTGGCTTGATTGAGTAAGGATGGCCTGGACTTCCGCACTCAGGGTACAATTGCCCGCCGGGGAGGACCTCATGAGCAGGCGCCTTGTCGTCATCAGCCTCCTTCTTTTTTCTGCTGCATTAATTTCGCCAGCAAAGAAGAAAGCAGATCCCGTCATGCCCGACGTAACTGCACGCGGCCGGGCGCTGTATGAATACGATCAGGCAGCATGGCACGCCACTGATGCGGTACAAGCTGAACATCCGCCGACAGAGTTAGTTGGGCGCTACATCGCTCGCAAATCAGACGCGGGTTGGGAGGTGGTGTTCGGTCACTTAAGTGAGGCACACGACGTGTTCCTGATTGCATACAAAGCGACGCAGGGCAACACGCTCCAGGAATTTGCTGTGAAGAGGCTCGATCCTCCTCAGCAGGACACGTCGTATTACCTGGCTGCGGCAAGAGCGATTGACACGGCCCTGCATGAGTTCCAGGGGGAAAGGCGGCCATACAACGTCGCCGTCTTGCCGGCGGTATCGGGCCAGCTTTACGTGTACGTTGTCCCTGCTCAGACGGAAAATGGAGTCTATCCACTTGGAGGGGATGCGCGATATTTAATTCAGCGGAGGGAAACACGATCCTTGAAAAACGTCAGCTGCATAAGAGCATTATCGAAAATCGAGGACAGGTACCGAATGGAGCGACCTTGGCAGCTGGCGTTCACACCCATATCCTGAGTGATGTTCCTGAAGATACGGATGTTTTCTACGTGCTGACCAGAAAACCATCGATACCCGAAATGATCGGCACCAGAAGCCACAAATTCTACGAAATCAGCACGGACGGTACGATTCGGGAAGCCAAAATGTAAATCGGCTGTAACAACACTTGCTCAAGATCAGTGATCAAGCGTTTCTCCGGTCTTCGGCCGGTACCCATGTACAAAATCCCGCACTGATATTTTCTTTTTGCCCTCCGGCTGCACTTCCAGCAGCGCAACGGCTGTTCCGTCACCGCACCCGGCAAACACCTGCTCGCCAGTGACCAGTAACTCCCCAGGGGCGACTGGCGCTGAAGCCGGCCTCATCGCTGGGACGTTCAGTCCTTTGCCGCGGAAGGTGGTGAACGCTCCCGGCCATGGCTGGAACCCGCGAAACCGGTTGTAGATTTCCTGTGCGCTGCGATTGAAATCGATCTTGCCGTCATCCTTTTTCAGCACGGGGGCCAGCGTCGCCTGCGAGCTGTCCTGTTTCCGCTGTCGAATACTGCTGGCCTGCAGGCCGTGCAGCGTCTCGATCATCAATTCTGCCCCGACCGCGGCCAGTCTCGGGGCGATTGTCACCGATGTGTCCTCGGGCGCAATCGCCAGGTCTCTTTGCAGGAGAATGTCGCCGGTGTCCAGGCCTTCGTCGATGCGCATCGTGGTCACGCCGGTCACCCTCTCGCCCTTCGCGATCGCCCACTGGATCGGCGCCGCCCCGCGGTACTTCGGCAGAAGAGAGGCGTGCAGATTGATATTCCCGTATTTTGGCAACTGCAGCATCCAGGAAGGAATGATGCGGCCATAGCCGACCACAATGATGGCATCCGGCGCAATGCGGTTTAACTTATCGCGGAGTTCTTCGTTGGTTTTGATTTTCTCAGGCTGGTAAACAGGAATCGCAAGTCGCTCCGCAGTTAGCTTGACAGGCGACGCAACCAGTTCCAGGCCGCGACCTTTGGGCCGATCCGGTTGGCTCACAACCAGGGCAACGTCAAAGCCGGACTCGACGAGTCGCTGCAAAGTTGGAACGGCGAATTGTGGCGTGCCACAGAAAACGACTTTCATCGGCTGATGCGGTGATCACCGCATCCCTACCACTCTCCCGCCTTCATCATCTTCCGAATCTTTCGCTTGATCAGATCGCGCTTTAGCGCGCTGATATGGCTGATGTACAGCTTGCCGTGCAGGTGATCGGTCTCGTGCAAAAACGCGCGCGCCAGCAGGTCTTCGCCCGTCTTCTCGTACCAGTTTCCGTTCACGTCCTGGGCGCGAATCGTGACCTTCTTTGGCCGGGTTACGTTCTCGCGAAATTCCGGGATGCTCAGGCAGCCTTCGCTCTGCGTGTGCTTGCCTTCTTTGTGGATGATTTCCGGGTTTGCCAGCACCAGTTTGGCATCCGGGTCTTCTTTGAAGGTGACATCAATGACCGCCAGACGCTTCGATATGCCGATCTGCGGCGCGGCTAAGCCCACTCCCTTCGCCTCGTACATCGATTCAAACATGTCTTCGACCAGTTTCTTGAGTCCGTCGTCGAACTCGGTCACCGGCTCGGCAGGTTTTTCCAGTACAGGATTTCCAAACTTAACGATGGGATAGATCATTTTCAGTCGTGGGTCGTCGGCCTTTGCTCGTCGGCTCCAACGTCGCTATGCTCAGCTCTCAGCCTCGGTTTCAAAGTTTCACGTTGCAAGGTTTCAAAATTACGGAATTCTCGGATCCTTCCCCAAGCGCAGTTGAAACTCGAAACCTTTCAAACCTTGAACCCTGGAAACCTAGAACTTCTTCACCTGCTCCAGATATCCCCTGAAGTTCCGGCACGTCTCCATCATCGAGTCGCCGCCGAACTTTTCCAGCGCACAGCGCGCCAGCGTCAGCGCGACCATCGCCTCGCCCGCGACTCCGGCGGCGGGTACGACGCAAACATCAGATCGCTCGTATGCCGCTTTCACGGGTTCGCGACTGGCGAAGTCCACTGATTGTAACGGACGACGCAAGGTGGAAATCGGCTTCAGATATCCGCGCACCCGAATCTCCTGCCCATTCGAAACCCCGCCTTCAATGCCGCCCGCATTGTTGTGCGCCCGCGAAAACTGCGTAAAGGCGGAGCCGCCCTCATACCCGATCTCGTCGTGCACCGCCGATCCCGGCGAATAGGCCGCGGTCACGCCTGCTCCAATCTCTACCGCCTTGACCGCTTGCAGCGACATGATGGCCGCCGCCAATCGCGCGTCCAGCCGCTCGTCCCACTGCACGTACGTCCCCAGGCCGGGAGGAACATTGTGGGCCATCACTTCAAACACACCCCCCACGGAATCTCCCGTACGCAGAACCTTGTCGACCTCGGCTTTCATCTGCGCCTCCGCCTCCGGCTCGGCGCAGTTCAGCAATACTTCCTCGCGAGCACAACTCGCAACGATCTTTTCCCACGGCACTTCGCCCTTTACCTGCGCGGCCCCCACCGCGACCACATGGCTGAGCACTTCCATCCCCAGTTCGCGAAGCAGCAACTTAGCGAGCGCGCCAATCGCCACCCGCGCCGTGGTCTCGCGCGCCGACGCCCGTTCCAATACATAGCGCGCTTCGGGAAAGTTGTACTTCAGCGCCCCCGCCAAATCCGCATGCCCCGGCCGCGGCGAGGCCACGCGCTTGTGCAACTCTGGATTGCCCTTTTCAACCGGAAGCTGCTCCTGCCAATTCTTCCAGTCGCGGTTCTCGATGAGCACGGCAATAGGCGAAGCGATCGTCCTCCCGTGGCGGATGCCGGAAAGGATATGTGCCGTATCCCGCTCGATCTTCATGCGGCCGCCGCGGCCGTAGCCCTGTTGCCGGCGCCACAGTTCGTGGTTCACGAAGTCCAGCGAGACTTCCAAGCCCGCCGGCAGGCCCGAGAGAAACGCGACCAGCGCCTCCCCGTGCGACTCCCCAGACGTGAAGTATTTGAGCACTAATCAGGATTGTAGCCGATCAGTTGGACTTGAAAATGTGCGCTATACCAGCCCCTAACCGCTCCCGCCGGGCAAACCCGGAACTCCGGTCTTCATCCAACATTGGTCGTGGAACAGGCGCTCGCGTGATGCTTGTTAATATGGGAAACACAACCTGGCCGGCAACTCCCGTGCGCTGTATTTCTGCCCACAGTCCTGGAATCCCCAACTGCCATCTTAAGGTGAGTTATGCCCTCTAGGCGCAGGTCTAAGGCACGGGGTGGGGAAGAGCCGGACCCGTCCGAACTTTCGCGTCCTCTGCTCCAGGCGCAGGAAGAGGAAAGAAGGCGAATCAGCCGCGAACTGCACGACGAGACCGGCCAGGCGCTCATGGTTCTGCGCTTTCACCTGGAAATGCTCGCCGGCGACAGCCGCAGCCAAGAGCAAAAATCCCGGATCGATGAGTCGCTTGAGCTGTTGGACCGTGCCATTGAAGGTTTGCGCCGGACCATCGCGCAGCTTTCTCCGCGAGTGCTGGAAGAACTGGGTTTGATTGCCGCTATCCGGCGCCAGGCAGAGTTGCTCACCCGCCACAGCAACGTGCGCGGTCACCTGGAGCTGCCGGAGGATTTGAGTTGGCTGGATCATGACATCCAAGTGGCGCTTTACCGCTCGGTCCAGGAAGCCTTGCACAACGTGATCAAACACGCGCGAGCTCGTAATGTCACGGTGCGCCTGTCGCTCAGCGGAGGCAAGACGTGCCTGGAGGTGCAGG
>DASVAJ010000033.1:0-56487 GCA_036376415.1 Terriglobales bacterium | reverse complement strand
CGGTATTTCTTTCCACTCGCAAACCTACCAACCTTGACGTTGCGCGAGCTCAAGAACTCGCTAAGAAATACGGATGGCTCGGCGACGCCAAATAAGATACGACTATACGTTCGATGAACAGAGAGCCCTTCTCGGGGACGTAAAGCGTCTAGACGAAATCATTCGCGGAGCAGAATGGCAAATGGCGTTCCACGCCGAGTCATGCCCCAAAATGGCGGGGACAATTCTCAGAGTGGCTTTTACTGATCGCTTTCCAGATGCCGCGCCCATGCGCATTCTTTTCTCAATTGACGATGACGACAACGTCACCGCGCATTGGATCGAATACTTAGAACCTGGAATGGATGAAGACTTGGATCTTGGCCTAGACGCTAGTGGCGACGACATTCCTTTCTAGGATTTCTTTTTGGGGCCTCTCTTTCGGGAAAAAGCTATCTTTCAGAACGCCGCATCTTCTTTTCCGGTGAGCTCTTTGTACGTAATGCGTTTACCAACGATCTGGCGCACAGCTAAATCGAACCTGTCAGAGTCGTTTAAGGGATTGTCCTTTGTGGCACGATTGTTGTACCGAAATACCTGCTCATCGACATACCGGAATAGGTGAAATGGTTCAACGGCAACATAGCTGCCATGCAGGGAACGCTTGAGCAAACTCCAGAAGTTTTCCATGCCGTTTGTGTGAACACGCCCCTGTACATATCCTTCAAGATGGTTCACAACTTCGTGAGCGTACTTCTGAGCAAGCTTGTCGTATGAAACCATCTGATCCGTGTAGAGCTTTGAGCCATGCTCGATTTCATTAAAGATAATGCTCTGCAACGTTTCGCGTTTCGTGTTCGGAACAACAGTCGCACGAACCTTGCGCTGTTCACGATCAAGCATTCCCATGACCGCAGTCTTGCCATAGTATCGACTACTCATTGGGGTGTTCTTGTCCTGATACTGGTTACGCAACTGGTGGAATCGAAGCTTGCGCGACTTGTGCATGTTCTGCGATTTCTGCCCAACGAATGTCTCATCGCATTCGATTTCGGAATCGGGGCCGCCAAGTTTGCCGACTTGCTGATCCTGCAACGCAAGCCGAATGCGATGCAGCATGAACCATGCGGTTTTTTGAGTCACCTTTAGCGCGCGATGAATCTCCCAAGAGCTAACACCGTTTTTTGAATTAACAATCAGCCACATCGCAGTCAGCCACTTGTCTAGACCGATTGGGGAATCTTCAAAGATGGTTCCAGTCTTGAGCGTGAACTGCGGAGCGGAATGTTTTTCGCGGCAATGCCAGCGGTTGTACTTCTCTAAAAATATGACGTTCTTAGAGCCACAGCGCGGACAGGTGACGCCATCTGGCCAGCGACGCGCGACCATGTATTCGCGGCAATTCTTAGGATCGGAGAAGTAGAGAATCGCTTCTTGTAGGCTCTTCGGTTCCATGCTGAAATCTTAGGCCGAATAGTCTATTTTGTCAAGTATATTATTGCCAATTTATTGGCGATAATATACTTGCGTAACCAAACTTCCCTAAGCTACTGTGCAGTACAGAGTTGCTGTAGCTGTGGTTTGGACGCATTTCGTGCTCACTGCTCTCGAAGCCGCTCCGCTGAAAATCCGTAGGGCAACGGAACACTTTCATCTCGTCGAGAACGTCATCGGTCAATACATTGCAACTAAGCCGTACAAAGTCATCACGGAACCTAACGGCGATGAGACAGTGCACATTCTCAAGGAGCCGCCTTCCGATATCGCCATTATTGCGGGAGAGATCATCTATCAGCTTCGATCCACCCTCGACTATTTGGCTTTCGATCTGGTCAAGCTCAACCCTCTCGGAATTACCCTGCCCCGTGATTGGGAGGATAACTGCTGTTTTCCGCTCTGGCTCAACCCTCCCAAGAAGACGCCTGTGTACAACTGTTTTAAGGGTCGTTTGCCGGGGATTACCAAAGCCGCGTTTGCATTCGTTGAGAGATTGCAGCCTTACCATCGGAAAGGTGCTGCCGAGATCATGGGATTGATCGCCAATCTCTCCAACATTGACAAGCACCGCCATCTCAACGTTACCATCCCCAATCTCATTACCGCCGAAGTGCTCACTCACACTCGTGGCACGATCTCTATCCGTCGTAGCGGCCTGAAGCATGGCGCAAAAATCGAGCCTCGTGTCATGCAGCAGCCTTATCCCACCGTGAATGTGGAGAGAACTTCTTCCGTCTATGTAGTGTTCGATGAACCGACGGTCGGGAAGTCCGCCCATCTCGCAGTGGAGGACATTCTTAAGCTCTGCATCGAGGAGATCGAAAATGACATCATCCCTGCATTCGCTCATTTCTTGAAGTAGCCGTTGCAATTTCTGATTCATTGATTCATACTCCCGAAAGTGAAGCAATCAACATCAACCACCAAAACTACCGAGTACGCTACGTTCGAGAATGCGCTTCGCAAAGTGCTGTCAGTCTCGCATTCAGAGATGAAGAAAAGGTTAGGTTCAGCGGCGAAGAAGCGAGCGAGATCTAAACACGCTTCTTCTTCCCGCGCTTCAGGCGACCCTCGCTAAAACGCCGCCTGTCCCACCTTTCCGGTCACTTCGGCAAACGTCAACCGCTTCCCCGCTATCTGCGATAAGGCTAATTGGAACCTCTCAGAATCCGAGACTTTCTGCTTCTTTGTTCCACGATTGTTGTAGCGAAACACCTGCTCATCGACGTACCGAAACAAGTGAAATGGCTCTACAGCAACGTAGCTCCCGTGTAGAGAGCGCTTCAATAGCGACCAGAAGTTTTCGAGTCCGTTTGTGTGAACGCGACCCTGAACATACCCTTCAAGGTGGTTTACAACTTCGTGGGCGTACTTCTCAGCCAGTTTGTCGTAGGAAACCATCTGATCGGTATAAACCTTCGAGCCATGCTCAACGTCATTCAGGATGATGTTCTGTAGAGTCTCACGCTTTGTGTTCGGAACTACTGTGGCGCGAACTTTTCGCTCTTCACGATCAAGCATTCCCATCACGGCAGTCTTGCCGTAGTAGCGGCTGCTCATTGGAGTGTTGTTGTCTTGAAACTGATTCCGCAACTGCTGGAATCGCAGCTTGCGCGACTTGTGCATGTTCTGCGATTTCTGCCCAATGAAGGTTTCATCAACCTCCACTTCGGAACCTGAGCCACCGAACTTCTTATCGAGACTCTTTTCGCGCAGAGCAAGGCGCAACCGTTGAAGCACGAACCACGCAGACTTCTGCGTAATCCCGAGAGCACGGGATATTTCGTAGCTGCTCACGCCGTTCTTGCAGTTGACCAGCATCCACAGGGAGATGAGCCATTTGTCCAGCGAGATTGGAGAATCCTCAAAGATCGTTCCGAGCTTCACCGTGAACTGCTTGTAGCACTCTTTGCACTTCCAGCGCCTCTGAGTCTTTAGGTAGTAGTGCTCTTTGTGGCCACATGCTGGACATTCGGGGCCATTGGGCCAACGAAGTGCGGCCACAGTGTCAATGCAGGTCTGCTCGTCGGAGAAGTGCTGTATAGCTTCCTGCAAAGTGCTCGGCTTATTTTCGGTTGCCATGCACCCAATGTACGCTTAATTTCGTGGTTAGTCAAGTATATTATTGCCAATAAATTTTTGCAAAGTATGTCACAATCGACCTTTTCAATATGCTATTCTGAAAATAACGATAAGAAAATCGAAACTTTAGAGCGCGTCCGGTGCGGGCGCGCTCTTTGTTTTTTCCTGAATTTGTCTCATGGTAAAGCTCAAGGCTGCTGCAGAACCCGACCTGGCGGAGTTGCGCCGGAAGATCACCGTATTGATCGCCCAGAATGCGGTGGGGATGGTGCAGCGGGCGATCGACTCGGTGAACGAAGAAGGGCAGTACCAGGCCATCAAGTATCTGTTCGAGATGATTGGACTCTATCCCGCATCCGGCAGCGGCGAAGAGGAGATGGAAGAATCGCTGGCGCAGCGCTTGTTGCAGCATCTGGGGTTGGAAACTCCGGCAGAATCGAAGAACGGTGAACCGCCGGCCAATGATTTCCGAGCTGCCACAGATGCCGGCAGCTCCCTTCCCGTAAAATAAAAAGGCAGTTTGAAAACGCGGAGACGGTTTCCCGCCGGCTTCCCAGCGCCAGGTAAGCGGACTGGCGCGCGGTGTTTTCAGGGGAGCAGACTCTCTGCGCCAATTACGCAGCATGGGAATTGCGGGATGGATATGACCTGGATCACGCCGCGCGTGGCTTTGGGCGGCGGCATATGGAACACAGAGAACATGGCCGCGGTGGCGCGGGCTGGAGTCACACACATTATCGACATGCAAATCGAGTTCGACGATACTCCACTGGCAGAGCCGCACGGAATCGAGGTGCTGTGGAATCCCACCGACGACGATTTTCGATCGAAGCCGCCGGAGTTGCTGCAGCGCGGCGTGGAGTTCGCGCTCGCGGCGCTGGGGAACGAGGACGCGCGCCTTTTAATTCATTGCGCCGCCGGGGTGCACCGGGCGGCGATGATGACGCTGGCCGTCTTGTGTTCGGACGGGTGGGAACTGCAGAGCGCCATGCAGACGATCAGTTCGCGGCGGCCGGTGGTGGATTTTGCCGATGTTTACGTGGATAGCGTCGAGAGATTCCTGCAGCAGCAGGTCAAAGCGGGAGAGTAGGCGCCGGGGTTATGACGGGGG
This sequence comes from Terriglobales bacterium, assembly GCA_036376415.1. Classification (GTDB taxonomy): domain Bacteria; phylum Acidobacteriota; class Terriglobia; order Terriglobales; family Acidobacteriaceae; genus Gp1-AA145. Next base: position 51,818 of record DASVAJ010000033.1, on the reverse strand, counting down.
GTCATCGAATTCAAAATCCCCACCCTGAGTCGCATAAAACCACGGCTTAGGAAGAGGCACCCGACCCAGGGTGGGCACCCGGTCCAGATCAGATTTCGGAGGGAATATGCTGCGCATAGGCCGCCGCCAATGGCGGCTTTTTTCTTTTGCGGCTGTGCTGACACTCATGTGCGTGCCGGCCGGGGCGCAAACACCTGCGCTGACGACGGTGAGCGAGGTGCGTTACCGCGGCATGGGCCGGGCGATGGCGCGAGTCTCGAATCCGGCAAGCATCGCGGCGGAACGGCGGGGGATGAACGATGGAGTGCATGCGGCGGTCCTGCACCTGAAGCGCCCTGCGGCGCGAACCAGCGCCGATTGTGAGAATGCAGCCTTGGCGCTTGTGACGGATGACGCAAACCCAGGAACGATGGGCCACTACCGGACGTGGAGCGATTTTCTTCCCGGAGGCGCACCGGATTTGTTCCCGGGCGATGCGCTGGATGTGGACTTTGTTTCCCGCACCGCCGCGTTCCAGGGAATTGTCAAAGAGGTATCGCTCACGTTCGAGGACCTGGCGGGAGAGCACATTATTTATGAGATTCAATTTGAGAGCAGCCCAGCCAATGACCTGGGGTTCGAGTTTGAGTCGGCGAAAATTGCAGCCTCGGTAAGCAATTCGCAATTGGAAACCGTGCTCATGAATTTGAATCCGATTCCGAACGCGCAGGTGGGATCCACGACGCTGCTGACGCTGACCGCGGCTTCAGTGACGCAGGTGAGTTCGACTACGGCGAGCCTGGATGCGGGAACGGCTCCGCCTGCGGGCGGCGGATTTGAAGTGCGATGGAGCGACACCAATTGGGGGCCCGGGGGCGATGCCAATCTGGCCGGGCGGTTCACCACGCAGACGTTCACGCTGCCGCGACTATCGAAGGTGCAGGATTATTACCTGCGGCAGTATGACGGATCGACACCGCCGAAATACTCACGGTTTTCGGCTGCGCTGCACGTGGATTATCCGTACTGAAAGTGGCAGTGGTCGTCGCTCGCTGGCCTTTGTTTTTAGCGAGGCTGACACCCGATGGCCGACGACCAACAACCGACAACTGACGACCACGCAGCTAGAAGCTGTTTATGACCAAGCGAATGGATGACATACATCTTCATGAAGCCGCGCAGCACCCTCTAGTTGTGCGCGTGACCGACAATGATTTTCAACGCGAGGTGCTGGAAAAGCTGGGGCGCCTCGAAGCCAAGATGGACATGCTGGTCGGGGGCGCGCAGCCCGGCCGCATGAAGCTGGCCGAAGACCGCATCCAGCAACTGGAGCGGAACGATATTCGCCGAAGCGTTTTTGACCGTGTGGTCAACGCCGCCATCACGGTCGTACTCAGCGGCCTGATCGCGATGCACGACCACTGGTGGAAGTGAAAGCCGCTGGCCCATTTAGAAATATCCCCCTAAATCAAAGGAGAATGACCATGGAGTTTGTGTCGAAGTTGCTGCAAGGGCTGTCGTTCATACCCGCAATCGTCAATGGCATCGAAGGTCTGTTCCGGAATCATCCGGGGCTGGAAAAGCGGGCGGCTGCTTTGTCGTTTCTGGAAGAGACGCTTTCGCTCGGCGAAGCGATGTGCAACCGGCAGATCACCGATGAGGCGAAGTTTCGGGAGGGGTTGGGAAAGATGATCGACGGAGCGGTGGAGTGCCTGAATGCGTCCGCGTGGGCACGGGAAGAGGCTGCGGCGGGAGCACAGAGATAAATGACCGCAAGTGAGGGGCGCCGGCCGGGGTTATGAGGCGAGTCGGCGCAACCCTTCGAGCACCCGGCCGACCTCTTCTTCAGTGTTGTAGTGGACGAATCCGATGCGGAGAAAGCCGCCATCCTTTTCTACCCCCAGCCGCTCGGTCAGGTTGAGGGCGTAGTAGTTACCGTCCCAGGTGAAGATGCCCTGCTCGCCGAGTTTGGTGGCGAGTTCGAGCGGAGTGTGGCCCGGCATACGGACGGCGAACGTGGGGCAGCGAGATTGGAGGCGCGCGGGGTCGCTAATGCCGTAGAGGCGCAGGCCGGGGATGTCAGCAAGACCGCGCAGCAACCGGCGCGAGAGCTCGCGCTCGTGGGATTGAATGGCGCGATAGGCGTCTTTAATCGCATCGCGACGAAATACAGTGAGGAGAGCTGCACCTCGTGCCGAGTCCTTCGCGGCACGGACGAGGTTGTCAGGGGATACGTTGCTCAAGCTGCTCCGCCGGCCTAAGTCGGCCAGATAATCCACACAGGCGGTGATGCCGGCGATGCACTCGTGGTTCAGCGTGCCCCATTCCCAGCGCTGTGGGACGGCGTTGGTGTTGGCGCGGACTTTGTAGGGCTCCAGGCGGGCGAGATGGTCGCGCCTGCCGTAGAGCACGCCCATGTGCGGTCCAAAGAATTTGTAGGTGGAGCATACGAGGAAGTCGCAGTCGAGTTCGCGGACGTCGATGGGGCCGTGTGGCGCGTAGTGAACGGCATCGACGTAAGCGATCGCTTGGGAATCATGCGCCAGCTTGACGAGGGTCTTCACATCATTGATCGTGCCTACCGCATTCGAGGCATATCCCACCGCAACGACCTTGGTGCGCTGGTTGATCTTGCTCGCAAGGTCGTCCATGTCCAGGGTGCAGTCTTCTTCGCGGATGTCGGCGAACTGGATCTTGACGCCCTTTTCCTCAAGCGCGCGCCAGGGAGAAACGTTGGCATCGTGGTCGAGATGGGTGAGGAGGATTTCGTCTCCGGGCCTGAGTTCGCGGCCGATGGCGCGGCTGATCGCATAGGTGAGCGAGGTCATGTTGGGACCGAAGACGATTTCGCCGAAATCACAGCCCAGGAAGTCGGCCATGGAGGCGCGGGCTTCGGCGATCATCTGATCGGTGTAGCGGCTGGTGGCGTATGCGCCGCCGGTATTCGCGTTGTTGGCGCGGAGATAGCCGGCGATGGCGTCGATTACGCGTTGCGGAACTTGCGTGCCGCCGGGACCGTCGAGGAATGCGGCGGTATGGCCGTTGACTTCGCGAGCCAGCGAAGGGAACTGGGAATGTACCCAGGCCAAATCGAGATGCTGAGTTTCTGTGGCGGGTGCTGCAACGCCGGGTTCGCGATTACGGTGAGATACAGGCACTGTAGGCAGAAATCATAAACTACAGACGACGCACAGGCGCACACAGGAAACTGAGACCGGTTCAAGTGCAGTGAAGAACCTGACGGCCTCAGATGAACAGGCTGGTGCGCGACTTTAGGGAATCGGCCAGGAATTGGCTACCCCGCGCATTGAAGGGCGCTCATCCATTTTCGTTGCTCAAGGAGGGGTAGACCTCGCCTGCGGAAATATACGCCGGCGGGCAAGTCAACCCATCATGCTGGTGCGCTCGGGCTGGATTTTAAACATGACGCGGACTTCGCCGCCCTGGCGGTAGGGATACTTGTCAGCACCGAGATACTTCTTGGCCATTTTGTCGATGTGCTGATCGGCGCCCTGTTCAGTGATTTCGACTACGCGGCCGCGGATCTCAAGATAGCGGTACGGATTTTCGGGATCGATGAGCGCGAGCGCCACGCGCGGATCGCGCCTCATGTTCTTGTCTTTCTGGCGGCCTTTCGCGGTGTTCACGACGACCAGATCGCCTTCGATGTCGCACCAGACGGGCGTCACCTGGGGCGAACCATCGGGCATCAATGTGCCCAGGCTGGCAAAAGCGCGCTTGGAAAAAAGATCGCGGTACTTATCGGGAATGGCTTGCGACATGAGTTCCTCCTTGCTGAACCCCTACGCGCAGCATTATAGACGGAAGGCGGCTGGGAACAGCTTCCGGGTCTCGGCTCCCGGTTGCCGGTTTCGGACCAGGGTGCGATCCGCGGTTGCGAAACTTCGGCAGGGGTGAGCGGGATCACTTACAGCCCGCTCCAGATGTGAAAAGCTGAGGCCATCTCGTCTGGCGAGGACTTTCATGCTAATCAAGCTGCTGGCGGGTGGAGCGATTCTGCTGTTTGCGGTTTGACTGATCGCTGTGCTCCAGGGCTGGAGCAAGGGCGCGACTACGGATCACATAACCCGACTCCTGTTTCTCGCCGTGTTTGGCTTCGCGGCGGCCTGGGGCCTGCGGGTCTTCGGGCTGATTCCGCATTAATGCGGATGCTGTGGTGAAATCCGCCCCCAGAGCGCATTGTGCTGTCTTTTTCACAGGGCGGGATGACTCTTGAGGGCGACGTGCAATCGAGACGCTCTCCAGGTTGGGCGGAAAATTCGCAGGCCAGGTTGTGCGGTTTGGGGCGCGGCGCATCCCGGCTGCACCACTTTCGCTGCATACCCCTGTGAACCTGCTGCACTCGATTGAATTCAAAGCACATACAATTTCGATTTTTTCATTGACCCAAAAAATAGAAGGAGTAAAAACATACTCGTTCTTTGACAGTTTCTGAAGTTTTTCCGGTTGGTGCGGCGTCCGGGGGTCAAGCAAAGTCACCTTCTGCGGATGGCTTGAGTGAAGTGCAACATTGTTGGGCGACCAGCAAATCGTGCATCCGAGCTCAGGCAAGATGACAGAAGGAGGGCGAGCAAGGCTCTATAGCAAAGCGCTGGTCGAGGAGAACAGGAAATGCGTCAAAGGCAGGATAGAGTCCCGAAGCGTTGAACTGATTTATCCGGTTGGCGGTAAGCCCGGAGCCCGAGTCAAGATCGCGGGTTGCAGTCCGTAAGGACAGCGCCAAGCAGGTCGGCGAGGGTCTAAAGCGAGCTACTGGCCGAGACGAATGAGATCAACATCCCTTCGGGACTCTTAGGTTTTGATGCGCAGGGCGGCCGGTGGACAGGGGCCGCGATGTAGGCGCATCATGGTAGGCAGCGTCCTTCGTCAAATCGGGAGCGGCCGGTCTTCTACTCGCTCCTCCCCCTTCAAGAGCGGCTATTTTGAGCCTCCCGTGACGGGGGCGCTGTGTGCCTGAGCGGAAGGGCTACGCGAATGCCATATTCACATTCTCGATGGCCTCGTCGATCTCAGCCGGGCTCTTGTAGCCCACGGTTACGCAGTCGACGCCGGCATTGCGGAAGGCGAATCGCACGGCTTTCTGGCGGTCCTCGCGATTGAACGCGCCTTCGCCAATGAGCTTCATCGAGATCACACCCATTCCTTCTTTGCGCACTTCCTTCACGTGGCTGACCACTTCGGGCACATCGCCTAAGCCCTGGGTTTCGTAGTCTTCGGCATCCATGTTCTTGCCCTTGTGATTCATGCGAATCATGGCAATATCGAGCCATTGATTTCCGGGCACGCGGCGCAGCGCCGGCAGGCCATGCACCGAGGCGCCGCGACTCACGATGATCTTCTTCGATTCCGCCTCCTGAATGGCATCCTGCCAGCGGCGAGTATCGCTTGGCCAGGTGGCAGTGTGCTGCCAGTGCAAAAGCATGATGTCGAAATATTCGGTGTTCGCGAGTTTGCGCAGTTCATCGAACTTCTGCTGCGGATTTCCCCCACTCCGCGTGGTCACTTTTGACATGAGCTGGTAGCTGTCTCGCGGGATGCCTTTGAGGGCGATGCCGAGCATGCGGTGCATGTCGCCGTAGGATTCAGCGGTTTCGAAAAATCGGATTCCGTGATCGTAGGCATAGCGCACCAGCCGGGTGAAGCCATCCTGCCCGAGAGCGCGCTGCACCTCGCCGCTGAAGCTTCCCGTGCCGAAAGCAAGCCGCGTCACCTTGACGCTGATCGTCCCAGGGTCACGTAGTCGGTCGCGGCCTGGCGCTGCGCGATCAGGGGAAGGGTTCCCGTGACCGCAAGCGTTCCCGCGGCCAGCCCGGTTTTCAGGAATTCACGTCGGGTGAAACTCGGCATGTGGACCTCCACGAAGCCCCAATGCGCGAAATCTTATCAGAAGTCGTGAGCAGCCCCGCGGATTTGACGCCTATTTAATATCCTTCATGGGAAGGAGGGAGCCGTAGTCTTTGCCGTCAGGCTGGACGGCGCGGGCGATGACCGAGGCGAAAGCGTCTCTTAACTCGGGATATTTCGCCAACAACGCGCGCATGACGTCCATATTTTGCTGGAAGGTCTGACTGGTATCGGCCACGCTCGGCACCTGATATTTCACGACCACGTCTAAGTCCTGATTGACGGCGACGGGAAAGATGGTGGTGAGTTTGTAGGTTTTACCGTCGGCCGCCGCCAGATCTGTGGTGTTGCCTTCGACGGGCCAATCCGCGGGTTTCACCGATTGTGCCTCTTCATACATTTTCTCGGTAGCCTGCGTAAACATAAAGGGCAAGGGCATGGCGAGTTCGCGGCCTTCAATGAAATAAAGCCAGGCATTGTGGTTCTGCCCCTTGGTCTTAAAGGCACGGGCGCGGTCAAGAAACCAGTTGCTGTCGTGGCCGGCGGTTTGCGCCGGCCGAACATAGAAGCCGGCGACCTTCCAGTCGGTTCCCTGCTGCTGCAGGATGAAGGAAATCATGAAAGCAGTTTTTTGCGTGGGGACGTCGAGAATGACAATGCCGTAGTTACCCGGCGGAAGATTGGGAATAGTAAATTCGGCGCTGTCTTTGGTCTGCCCCGTCGAGCCGAAGACACCGCAAAGAAAATCCGCCTTGGGGAGCGGAGCCGTGCCTTCCGCTTTTAACAAGAAGGGCGCTCGCGCTGTAGCCGTGGCGCCGGACAGTTCGGCTTGATTGTCTTTGATCGTGTTCTCGATGGCGGTGAAGTCACTGGCGACCGACGGAATGGCATTCTGCTTCAGGGATGCTGCATCGCCATGCGAGACCATGCCGAAATAGCGCGTTGCTGTGCTCTGCAGCGCCGATCGCGTGGCGGCGTCCATGTCGTCGGAGGTGAAGCAGGTTTGAGCGGCGCACGGAAATGCCGCCACAACCAGGCTCAAGAATAAGAGGAAGGCAAATCGCAGGCGATCGGTTTTCATGCTTAATTTGCTCTGATTTTGAGGCGGTCCCGGATGAACTCTCCCTTACACCAGTTGGATGCAAGTTGCTGGTATGGGGGCAATTCGCAATCAGGATAGCACCGCAGGCGTCAATTATCAGGAGCTTGGCGAGTTCCGAATCTCAGTATTTTCCGGTATATACGCCAGAGTACGACCAGCCACTACCAACCAGTTCTGTCTGAGCTTCATCCAAACTCCCCGAAATGAACAGAACTGTAAGGATGTTGTGCCGTTTAGGCCTTCCGGCGGTGGCGGTTTTGTCTCTGTTCGCCCTCTTCGGATGCCAGGGACTCGTGCGCGGAGTCGGTCAACTGACCGTCAACATTGCCGGAGCGGGGCAGGGCACGGTGACCAGCAACCCGCCGGGGATCAGTTGTCCGCCGACTTGTACGGCCACATTCAAGGGCATATCTCAAGTGACGCTCACGGCAACTCCGCTGACCGGGACAGGGTGGGGATTTGGTTTTGGCGGGTGGAGCGTGCCGACCGGCGTCGCTAGCGGCGGCACCGGGACCTGTACGGGAACCACAAACCCGTGCAATGTATCCAATACCGCGACGCTGAACGCAGACTTCACCGCAAGCCTGCAGAGCATTAATCACATCATTTTTCTGGCGCAGGAGAACCGCTCCTTCGACAGTTATTTCGGAGCGCTACGCCAGTATTGGGCGCAGAACGGCATACCAGACCAATCGTTCGATGGGCTGCCGCAGTTCAATCCGGCAAGCGGCGCCGCACCCAATCAGGGGCCCGCTCCTACCAATCCGGGATGTAACCCGACAACTTCCACGCCCCTGGTCTGCCATGCGGATCCGGCTAGCGGCGATGTTGGCCCGCCAGTGCAGATGCAGCACTTTACTACCATGTGCGTGGAGAATCCCAGTCCCTCCTGGAACGAGTCCCACGCGGATTGGAATGCCAGCGATCCGGTCGCTCCGCCGCCTCCGACGCTGGATGGCTTCGTGCGCGCCGCTGCCAACGATGCGCGCCAGATCGTGCCGCCCATGATGGATGTAGCCGGCCAGCGCGCCATGGATTACTACGACGGCGGCGACTTGAACTACTACTACTTCCTCGCGTCGAACTTTGCCACCTCCGATCGCTGGTTCGCGCCGGTGATGACGCGAACTCCGCCCAACCGCGAGTACCTGATCGGGGGTACTTCGCATGGTTATGTGTATCCAATCGGCGCGAACGCGAACGACATGGCATTGATTCCCAAGCCGCCGATCTTCCAGGAATTGGATAACGCCGGGATCACGTGGAAAATCTATGTCAACCCAGTGGGCACAACCTGCGGAACCAGCAATCCTAGTTCTTCATGTCTGTACCAATACACGTACGTCAAGAATTTCACGTACGGAAACACAATCTTAAATACGCCATCGTTATTGCAGAACATCGTGCCGATTTCCCAGTTCACGACCGACGTGCAGAATGGCACGCTGCCGCAGGTGGCGCAGATTGAGCCAGCATCCAACGCGGGGCTGGATGAGCATCCCTCGGATGCCGATGTGGTGCCGCCGTGCTGCAGCACTCAGGCTGGAGCAGCGTACGTTGAAAGCTTGATTAATCCTTTACTAAGCAGCTCAAGCTGGAGCACGTCGATTTTTATTCTGACATTTGACGAGAGCGGCGGGTTCTATGACCACGTGGCGCCGCAACCGGCAGTGACCCCGGACGGCATCGCTCCTTCCGACCTGTTTCCTGGAGATACGTGCAGCCCTGGAGGGGCCTCTGGACCGAACTGTGACTTTGTTTTCACCGGATATCGCGTGCCAATGATCGTGATCTCCCCTTACACCAAGAAGAATTACGTGTCGCACGCTGCTAACGCGGACGGTACCGGCGTGGACAATACCGCAATTCTCAAGCTGATTGAGACGCGGTTTGGACTGAGTTCGTTGACCGCACGTGATGCGGATCAGATCGACATGTCGCAGGAGTTCCTGGATTTCACGAACGCGCCATGGAAAACGCCGCCAGCCAACGTTCCGGCGCAGAACACCAGCGGGCCTTGCTACCTGGATCATTTGCCGTGAGGCAGTGAATAGTCATAAATGCCCGTCCTGAATTTCGCAGGCTGCGCGAAATTCAGGACCGGGCACCTGCGAACTGTACTCCCCAAGAATGGCGCTCCACGTGGACGGGTGAGACCCGTGGCTACACTTTTGCGCGAACCCTGGTGCCGAGGCCGCGGTAGCCGGGAATGAAGGGGCGATCCGCGATCTGGCCGTCGAATTTTTCCGCCCAGCGGCCGGGAATGGAAGTGCCGCAGTCCGGGCACGCTCCATTCGTGGTCAGACGGTAGTTTTCGATGAAGTAGCCGTAACGCTCAATCACGGTTCGGCTGCAGGTGGGACAATGGGTATTTTCGAGCTCTCCTACGCTGCCGGGGAGGTTCCCCGCATAGATGTAACGAAGGCCCGCATTCCTGCCGATTTCCGCTGCGCGTAGCAGGTCTTCGGGCGTTGTGTTATCCGGATCGTCCATTTTGTAATCTTTGTGGAACGCGGTTACGTGCCATGGGATATCGGGCGACACGCCTGCCAGGAACTCTGCCAACTGGCGCAGTTCGTGATCGGAATTGTTGAACTTAGGTATAAGCAGGGTGACGATTTCCAGCCACACTCCCATGTCATGCAGGCGGCGAATGGTGTCAAGAATGGGGCCCATGCGGCCGCCCAGTTGGCGGTAGTGGCGATCATCGAAACTCTTGAGATCGACTTTGTAGAAGTCTAGCCAGGGGCGCAGGTAGTCGAGCACCTGGGGGGTGCCATTGCCGTTGGAAACGAATGCGGTCTTCAGGCCCGCGGCTTTGGCTTCCTTAAAGATCGCGACCCCCCACTCGGAGGTGATGAGAGGCTCGTTGTAGGTGCTGACCAGGACCTTCGCTCCCTGGCGCAGAGCATCGCGCACCAGCAGCTCGGGAGAAGCTTTCAGCGGAGACGAAATCGCATTCGGATCGCGAAGCGCTTGTGATGTGACCCAGTTCTGGCAATAGGAGCAGTGCAGGTCGCAGCCGAGCATGCCGAAGCTGTATGCCAGCGCGCCCGGGTAGGCATGGAAGAATGGTTTCTTCTCAATGGGGTCGCATTGCACTCCCCCCACGTAGCCCCAGGGAACGTAAAGCTTGCCTCCTGCATTGAACCGGACTTTGCAGACCCCCGCCTGACCTTCCGCAATGGGACAGCAGTGGCCGCAGGCATAGCAACGAATGCGATTGCGATCGATCGGCTCGTACAACTCGCCCTGGCGGACATTTTGATTGAGAACTTCGCGAAGGGAAGACAACGGGGATACCTCTGACCCTATTTTAGGGCAAGCCGGGGGGGCGGCTTCAAAGGTTTCAACGTTTCAATTCTTCCGGTTCGCCGCTTAAGGTCAAGAGAACCAGCGACACGATAAAACCCTGCAACCTTAAACGATCATTCCGGATGGCCGATATTGTGCGAATGCAGCCACTGTTCGGCGGCTTTCTGCTCGGCCGCAGTCTGCGCCGGCGAGAGGTGAGGGGCACAACTCATGACGATAGCGGCGGCGGTTTCGTCTCCGCCGGCTTGGGCCAGGAGCGCCCAGAAATAGGCCTTCGCATAGTCTCGTGAACCGCCTCTCCCTTCCCAGAAAGAAGCCGCGAGTTTGCTCTGCGCACGGAGGTGTCCCTGCTGGGCAGCTTGCAAAAACCAGTGTCGAGCCTCGTGGTAGTCCTGCTTCACTCCATCGCCGTTCACGTAGCGTTTGGCCAGCGCGTACTCTGCAGCGGCATCTCCCTGATCGGCCAACCGCTTCAGATCGTTGATGTTGGTGGTCGCGAAGGTTTCCTCGGAGGAGTCAGCCTGGGCTGATGGCATCTCGAATTGAGACTGCGGGCTGCCGGAGCTCGCGATCCACGGGGCAGCCAGCCATATCACCGCAGTGATGCAAAAGATCCCGGTCAGCAAGAGAAGGGCCTTGCGGCGAAACGACATCGGTCGCGGAAAGATCTCCGGCAGCGCCGTGGGGCCAAACAAGGGAGCGCCCGTAGATTCCGCTTCGTTGTCCTCGCCCGAAGGAAGCGAGAGGACATCGGGCTGCGCATGTTCGGCACGGCGCACAGCGTTGGCCACAAATCCGGCGAGCTTCTGCAGGATGGTAATGTCGTTTTCCCAAAAAGCCGCGGGCTCGGAGGAGAAGACCTCGAGGATGCCAATCACTTCGCTGCCGCGTTTCACCGGGCACGCTGCCATGGACCGGATGCCAAGAGCCCGGCAGTTCGCGGGGTCAACCCGCGAATCCGACTCGGTGTCATCGCAGGTCACGGAAGTGCCCGACTGAACGCACTGGCCGGAAAAGCCTGATCCGGCTTCCAGGCGCGCTCCAATTTCCGGCGAATCTGTGCCGGCGCGAGCGCGACAGATCATCTCGGAGGGGCGCCGACGATTGATCAGGGCAATCGCAGTTCCGCTGGCCCAGGTCAGGGTGAGGGCGCGTTGCGCGATGAGGTGGAGAGCGGGATCGAGGTCGGGGCCGCAGAGTTCGACTTCTTTTTCAATTTCTGTCCACTCATTTACCAGCGAGGTATAAGCGACGGCGTGCGTGGGTCGGGACTGCACGTGCGGTTCAGGTTGGGGCACAGGCCCTTCAGCACTGGGTGCGGGCGCCGCGGTCTTGGGGGCGTGCTTGGCATTTGCCTCCAGCCAATCCCGCAACTGAGCGCGCGAAGCCTCGGACATGTCGGGGAAGCGGATACCGGTTCTTCCCGAAGGATCGGACCAGACCACGTGACCGACGACATGCACCTTGGCCCCGGTGACCGACAGATCCAGGCAAAGGGGCAGAAGGCGGTTCACCTTCATCGGCGACGAGGCCTGAATGCAGGCGCCGTATTCGTTGATGTCGAGGATTTCGCAGAGTTCGAGCACGGTTCCTTGGGCGCTACCACTCAGATTGGCGTAGGCAGGGGTGTGCACAAGGTGGCGGCGCGAGCGCCGTCGGTCCCGGCCAAAAATCGAATTTCCCGGGTTGCTGTCCGCGGGCATAGCTCCGCTACCCCTTGAGAGTTGCCTATCATCTTACCCCACGTGAGTTGCTCCCCAACACGGTTTCAGGTGACACCGGGGTACGTCTTCTAGCGCCAGATGGACCTGGGCGTCATGCGCGAAAGGCGGGTAATGGCGGTAACCATCATGCTCGACAGCAGCTGCATGGTGGCGATGTCCTGGTGATTAAAGGCGTTGGGTACGGCGGAGAGGACTTCGAAAATGCCAAGGGTGCTGTGAAATTGGCGCAAGGGCGCGGCCAGGATGGAGCGAACCCCCAACCGTTCGCAGGTGAACCGGTCGACGTGGGGATGGTCTTCGGCATTGTTGCAGAGCACGACTTCGCCGGTGCGCAGGCATTCGGCGGAAACTCCAGAATCGGTTTGCAGCCTGACGCCAAGATCGGGAGCCGTACGTCCGGCGCGAGCGCGGCAGATGACCTCGCTACCGTTGCGCAGCGCGAGCGCGGCGCCGGTGGCCCCGGTCAGAACCTGAGCGCGTTCGGCAATCACTCCGATGGCAGGCTCGAGATTGATTTGCGGAACCGGCGTGCAGGGGGTGTGAGCGGTGTCTGCGTCGTCGTGCACGCGGGCGTGGTGGCGGGCGGGGAGATTGGCATGATGCACCGGATCACGATCACATTCTGAACCCGGTACAGTGTGCAGAAGTTGGCGCACCAGCTGGTTCAACTCGTCATCGTGAATAACCCGGGCGGTGGATTGTCCGCGCAGGGAACCGCCCAGCAGCCGCGAAAGGCTCAGCACGGCTTTGCTTCCGCAGGCGAGACAGCACGTGGTGTTATTCGCGCTGATGAGTTCGCACTGCACGCAAAAGATGGCAGTGGACAAAGATAGAAAATGGACCTGGTGACTGGGAATTCGTGAAGACATCGGGGAAGTCTCCTCCGAGCGTTGCGGGAGAACGATAAAAGTAAAGGCTCAGGGTTGTGGATTGAAAGTAACGCGCGAGGTACTCACGAGATTATCCAGCTTGCGCGGAGAGCATGGCCGGATTCTCTGGGACAGGGACGAAGTCCACGTCCTCATTCAGCGTGCGATGTAACGCATCGGCAAGAGTGGTAGCGAACTCGGAAGTGAGCAGATTGATGTCCAATTGCAGATCGCGCGGAGAATAGTGGCGAAAGATAATGAGCTTGCCGCAGTGGCGATTTCCGGTACTGACGAGATCGAGGCTTATGTTCCACGCATTGCCAAACTCGGGATCGATGGGGCTGGTTGATTTTTTCCAGCGCAGGGGAGGAACATCGTTGAGTTGCACGACGTGAAATCCATGCGGCGAGGCAGGCGCCTGGGTTTTCAGCTCAAAAGCATCAAAGTCGTTGCCGTCGAACGCCGCCGTGAGAATCCGGCCAACCTGGTGGAAGCTGTCGGCGGCCTTGAGTTCGGCAGTGGCGCGGCGGATGGCAAGGTTGTTCACAAAAATGTGGCGTTGCTCGATGGTGCGCTGGGCCACGCGACGGATTTCGCCAAATTCCAGGTAGCCCAAATGCTGCACGCCCAGCCAGATTCCGGTTCCGAGCACCGCGAGCACAAGTCCCAGCGTGCTGCCGGTTGGCCACAATAGAAAGAGACTGAGCAAGGCGAATACGGCGGAGACGCCGTAAAGAATGATGACCACCTGCCGGTGCGACCAGCCGAGATCGAGCAGTTTGTGATGAATGTGCTCGCGGTCAGCGGTGAACACCGGGCGTCCGCTGATGAAGCGGCGCACGATGGAAAGCGAGGTTTCCAGAATCGGCAAGCCGAACGAGACCAGCGGAATGGCGACGGCAATGATGGTCGGGGCTTTCTGCGCCCCATAAAGTGCCAGAGCGCTGAGCATGAAGCCGACGAACTGGCTTCCGCAGTCGCCCAGGAAGATGGTGGCGGGGTTGAAGTTGTAGCGCAGGAATCCAAGAACCGCGCCTGCAAGGGCGACGGTGATCAGCGAGATCAGGGGCGCGCCGCTGAGGGTTGCGACAACAAACATCACCAGGGTGGAAAATAACGCCGAACCGGCCGCCAGCCCATCCAGGCCGTCAATCAGGTTAAAGGCATTGGTTATCGCCATCACCCAGAAGATCGTGAGCGGAAGTCCGACGAGCGCCGAGAACTGGCGAGCGCCGAACAGAAGCGGAAGGTCGAGGATGCGCAGGCCGCCGGCAAACAGCATGGCGCCGGCAATTGCCTGCACGGAAAACTTCAGGTAGGGGCCAACGGTAAAGATATCGTCGTAAACGCCCAGCAGGAAGATCAGTATGGCCGGGGGGAGAATCGTTGCCAGCGGATGGACCGAGAATGGCTTCGAGTAAAGATGGAACAGCCGCTGCGCGCACAATGCGATGGCAGTTGCCAGCAGAAATGAAAACACGATGGCGATGCCGCCAAGCCTGGGCAAAGCCGTGCTGTGCAGGTGACGTTCCTGGGCGGGCCCAGCCACCCACCCTCGCGCAATGGCGAGATCGCGAACGATTTTAGTGGTGATAAAACTCAGGAGCAAGGAACCGACAAAAGTAGCCAGATGAAGCAGGGTCACTTCAATTCTCCGTTGAGGATCGCCGCGATGCGATTCATCTGACCTTTAATTCGCGCCAGGAGCCGGCAACGAAACATCTGTGCAGCCACTATAAGGTGAGTACCCCAAAGGAGCTATTTTCTTTGTAGATACCGGCGGAAGAGGTGTTTCCGATCTATATACAGGGCGAAATGGCGCGGCTTGTCACAGTGCTGGGTGTGCTAGACTCCGCCCAAATGCGAAACGTAATGAGAGATGTATCGGCGCGCTGCTGCACTTTCGGGATCAGCCTGGTGATGGTCCTGCCGGTTTTCAGCCCAGCTCAAAGCGGCATTCCATCGGTGCCCCTCTCGCCATCTTCGCAAGCCGCCCCGACGGGGACCGGTGCAACTTCGAGTGCAAACCCCATGACGCCGTTGAGCCCGCCGGCGGGCGGGGCTGACGCCAACGTACGTCTGGGAGCGGGCGATCTGATCGAGGTCAGCGTCTACGATGTTCCGGAACTGAATACCCGCACCCGGGTGAGCAACAATGGCGACGTTTACCTGCCGTTGATCGATTACGTCCACGTGGCCGACCTCACGATCGATGAAGCCGAGAAGGTGATCGAGAGGCGGCTGGAGCAGGGCGGCTACGTTCGCAATCCGCACGTCCAGTTATTCGTCGCGGAATACACCTCGGATGGCGCGACAATTCTGGGGGAGATAGCGAGGCCCGGAGTCTATCCCGTGCTCGGCCAGGGGACCCTGTTCACGCTGATTTCCTCGGCGGGCGGCTTGACCGACCGCGCCGGGCAGAGCATCACCATCACCCATCGGGACCAGCCGAACAAGCCGGTGACGGTGACGCTGTCGCAGAATCTGCAAGATCATCCCGAGAGCAACGTGGCGGTGTATGCCGGCGATACGGTCATGGTGCGACGCGCAGATGTGATTTACGTGGTCGGCGATGTGGCGCGTCCGAGCGGCTTTCTGATGGATCACAACGGGCGGCTAAGTGTTCTGCAAGCCATTGCGCTGGCAGGCGGTACTGCCTCGTCGGCGAAGCTCAACGGCGCCCGCATCATTCGCAAGGGCCCCACCGGGTTGAGCGAAGTTCCCGTCCCTTTGAAGAAGCTTCTACAAGCGAAAGCGAATGACATTCCATTGCAGGCGGACGATATCCTTTTCGTTCCCACCAGTACGAAACGAATGTTGGGTGGGCGAAGCGCAGAGACGGCATTGCAATTGGCTGCGGCAGCGACTCTGCTGACCATCCGGCCGTAGATGGTAGTTGGATGGGTAAAGCTACGCGGCTGCGGCGTTCTTGACAAGAGAATCCTGCCCCAGCAGATTATTCAGAACTCCGAGATACTCGGCCGCGGTGGTTTCACGCGACAGCGCGCGGATAATGTAATCGCGCCCGTGTTCTCCCATCGCTCTCCTCAAGGATGGTTGTTGCAACATCTGCAGGATTGCGTCGCATAACGCGCCGGCATCTTCCGGCTCCATGCAGATTCCGCCGCGGCACGTCTCCAGCAACTGCTGTGCTTGCCCCTTTACGCCTAAGATAACGGGCCGCGCGCAGGACATGAACTCAAGCATTTTGGTAGGAATCACGGTCTGGAACACTTCGGATTTCTTCAGCAGCACAAGGCATGCATCGGAAGCGCAGATGTACTCGGGGATAGCTTCTCGCGGCTGCTGGGGCAGACATGTGATGTTGTGCAGCTTCTTCGATTCCGCCATGCGGAGAATTCGCTCGCGGTCGGCCCCATCGCCTACCACGAGGAATAGCACTTCGGGAGCGGAGTTCTGCAGCCGCTGTGCAGCGGAAATCAAAATGTCGAGGCCATGGGCCAGGCCGAGGGTGCCAATGTAAGAGACCACGAATTTGCCGCCGGAATTCAGCCGATTTTTGATTTCTGGATTCGCTCGTGCCGGGCTGAACAGGTCCGTCTCTACGCCGTTTTGAACAATGGAAATTTTTTGCGCGGGCACGCTCCATTTCCGAATGAGATGTTCGCGAAAGGCGGGGGTCACTACGACGATGTGGTCCGCCTTCCGGTACAGGAAGTCCGCGATGCGGCCGATCATGCGATGCATGTGTGAATCCTGTTTGCCGACACCGACGGCGCCTAGAGATTCCGGCCAGAGGTCGCGCACTTCCAGCACAAATGGCACGCGTTTGATGCGCGCTATCCACCAGCCCGCCAGGCCAACCAGCAACTGAGGCGATGTCGCGATCACGACGTCGGCGCGTTCCAGAAAGCTTCCGGTAATCGAAGCTGAGGCGCAGAAGGAGCTGTAATTCAAAATGCGTTCGTAAGACTTCCGATTGGGGAAAGGCAGGAGCCATGTGCGAACGACATCAATCCCATCGATGGACTCGCGAAAAACCAGCCGCCGGAAATGCCTGCGATATTCCGGACGAAGCACGCCGTCAGGATGGTTGGGAAAGCCGGTGAGCGCCGTGACTTCGTGCCCCGCTCCGACCCAGTGCCGCGACAGCTCTGAGACGCGGGCCGCGGGCGCCCCCATTTCCGGCGGGAAATACTGCGAGATGTAGAGAATTTTCAGGGCGAAGCCTCAGTAGTAGCAGAGCTTGAAAGCGCCCTTCTGCCACAGGGCGCGGGTTCGCTTGGCGCGGCTGCGCGTGTAGGCTTCCCAGCGGCCGGCATACTCGGCAAAGCCCGGCTCACGCGTGATCTGGTGCATGATGCGCAATTGCGTGATGTGCAGCCGGTGATAAAAACGGCTGGCGATCATCGGCAGAAAGGTGTTGGACAGTTCATAGCGCGACCAGAATCCCAGGTCGTAGCGCTTCAGGTTGCGGCACAAAGTCCGGACGCAGTCCGCGAAAAGGCTGACGGCTTGCTTCGACCCGGTCGCAAGAAAGTAGTCGTAGATGCCCCATGCCGCCCAGATAAAGCCGTTCAGAATGTGCGTCGGTCTGGACACGATGTATTCCTCAATCCAGATGTTTCCATCGTTATCCGTGTGACACACGCCCCCGGCAGGGAGCTCGACCAGAAAGCTCTGGAAGGCGAGTTCGGCGGCGGATAGATATTTCTTGTTCCCGGTATCGAGATACGCGCGCACCAGCATTGAAATGCCCTGTCCTTGCGCCAGGCCGGAATACCACGGCGCCCGCAGGGTCTCGCGGTACTCCCAATCGAAGTGATGGTGCCAGACGTGTATGCCGTGACGGTTCGGCTGCAAGTGGCGGCACAGCCAATCGCCGGCCAGCAAGAAGTTCAGGCGTGAGTGAAGATTCCCGCTCCGCTGGAAAGAATTAAAGTTTCCGAGCCCCCACTGGGCGACGGCGATCGGGTTGTATTGTTTTCCGATCTTGCCGCGATAGTCGAGCATGGGAATGCCGTCGCGGTCATGAGGCCCGGGATAGTGGGCCTTTTCCTGAAAGCCCATGTAGTATTCGCCCAGCGAGTTGAGGGGCGCGCGCGGGTTGGGCTGCGCGCTGTCGTGCCAGAAACTCAACTGGCTTTGACCGGGTGCAAGATAGGCGCGAAAGACGCGGCGGTAGTAGTCCAGTCTTGTACGCATGGGCGGGCGACTGGCCCGACTATAGCATCGGAGAGCGGCGCCTCTGGGTGTGCCGAACCTTATTTATCACGGGCGACTATTGCCAGGCCGTGCGCCAGATGGTTGTTTGCAGGTCGGAGTTCTCTGTCGCAATCGTGGTCACGGCAAGAAGCGCTGTCGTGTTCTTGCCGTCCGGAAGAAACGCATTGCCATATTGGAAAAACTTCATGGGATACCGGTCTTTGTGCCAGGAGGCGAATGCATTCCACTGCAGGCCATCGGAACTGCCGAAAAGCGCGACCTCTCTGGTTCGGTTCACATGGCTCGGCTCAACCATGGTGGAGAAAAATATGCCGTCCCGGTTCTGGCAGGCGTAGATCGAGGAACTCGGGAGCGCATGCAGCTTGTCGATGCGTCCGCGGCGGTCCATCTTATAGATGAAATTCCGTTCCAGAGGCGTATCCGAGGCGAAGAACAGCCCCGCTTCGGTGACTACTGCTGCGACCGCTCGCGCCTGCTGGTTTCCCGCGATGACTGCGTCCACGGACCGAAAGTCGGTCGAGGCGCGGAGGACGCGGCATTCGCGGCCGTAATCCCCGGTGAAGATCCAGAGGCAGCGTTCCCAGGGATCGTAGACGAGGTTGTGGATGTGGCGAATAGAGTGTTTGGCGAAGGTGTAGGCAACGTCCCAAGTGAGGCCAGCGTCGGCCGAGGCGTAGATGTGGACCTCATCGCGGTCGCGGTTGTCGAAGTACTCGCCCCAAAACGCCAATCCTTCGGGCGTGGCCGTGATGTGCAGGGGGCGAGTGCCGCGAAGAATTCGATGGCTCACTCGAAAATCGCTGTCCCCGTTGCGCAATGTGATGATCGCGCCCGGTACCGCCGCAATGAGGTGACCTGCCCTGTCGATTGCCAGAGCGTGCAAGCCATCGCGCGCCAGGCGAGAGCTCAATCGAAATTGACAGGTCAGGTGGCGCCACGCCGCGGGACTGAAACTTCCGACTATGTGCCAGGCGATGGGTGCATTGACCGCGTGCGCAGAGAAAAGGCGATAGCCGCTGGACGCGTAAAGAGTTTCACGGTCCCATGCCAGGACCCTCAAATTGGGGAAGGACGCCAGGGGCTCCAGCTGTAGCGTCGAGCGACAGGCATCCAGTGCATGCGTTGCCATGGATCAGTTCTCCGACTTCAACGCCACATATGAGCCGATCGCGATCGCGTCCATTTTGGTGCGTTGAAAACAGCTGATGGCCTCCTCGGGATGGCAAACAATGGGCTCGTTCTCGTTGAAACTCGTATTCAGCACGACGGGAAGACCGGTCTGGCGCTCGAATGCGCGGATCAGATCGTAGTACAGCGGATTCTCGTCGCGGCTGACGCTCTGCAGCCGGCCGGTGTCGTCCACGTGATTGACGGCGCACAGCCGCTCCCGCTTCTCCGGTTTGATCTTGTACACATGGAGCATGAACGGTGATGGATGATCATGCTCGAAGTAGTCCGGCTGCCGCTCTTCGAGAATGGAGGGCGCGAACGGGCGGAACCACTCGCGGCGCTTGATGCGCGCGTTCAGCACATCCTTCATATTGGGCAGTCCGGGATGCGCGACGATGGAACGGTTCCCAAGCGCGCGCGGCCCCCATTCCATGCGGCCCTGGAACCAGCCCACGACATCGCCCGCCGCTATGCGTGCCGCAACCGTGTCGAGAAGCGGGCCGCGGTCGAACTTGCGGAACTTCAGCCCGGCGCTTTTCAGCGAAGATTCGATACGAGCGTCGGAAAACTCCGGGCCAAGATACGAGTTCCGCATGACAAAGTTGCGCGGCTGATTCAGTTCCGCATGATGCGTATGCAGGGCCGCGCCAATCGCGAGCCCTTCATCGCCAGCGGCCGGCTGAATCCAGGTGTGCTGAAATGGGGTTCGCGCGAACAGCTTGCCATTCGCCACACTGTTCAAAGCGCAGCCTCCCGCCATGGCGAGGTTTTCCAGAGGAACGCTTTTGTAGAGTTGGTTCAGAAGATGAAAGAAAACTTCCTCGAAGCAGTGCTGCATGGCGTAGGCGAGGTCCATTTCGCGTTGCGTAATCTCGGAGTCGGGGTCGCGGGGAGGACCGAACAAGTGCTGCATGCGGCCGGAGAAATGCCGCGCCAGCGCCACCGTTCCATCAGGACGGATCTGCATGCCCTCGTTGCTGCCCAGCGGCTTGAAGAATTTCAAATCCAGTTCGAAACTCGAGCCGCTGGTCATGAGCAGGTTGCGAATCTGCTCGCAATACGTGTCCTTGCCATAGGGCGCGAGGCCCATGACTTTGCCTTCGTCGCCGTATTTGTTGTAGCCGATAAACTCGCAGATCATCGTGTAGAAGCTGCCGAGGGAATGCGGCAGGAAAACGCGGTCCAGCACATGAATGCGATTGCCTTGGCATCGCGCCATCATGGTAGAGACGAAGTCGCCGGAGCCGTCATAGCTGAACCCGGCGGCCTGTTCCCAGGGCGAGCAATAGTAGGCGCTGGCGATGTGCGCAATGTGGTGCTCCAGATGATGCACTTCGAACCGCAGGGCATCGGCATCGCACTCCAGATGGCCGGCGATGAGCTGGCGTATGTCGTGAATTTCCTGCTTGCGCCGGCGCAGGCGGACAAAGTTCAGCAGCTTGGCAGGGTTGGCAATGGCATAGCGGATCTTCTCCGCGAGATTGGCGTCGCTGTCCTGGCCCACGGCGACGTGATCGATGTCGGTGATCTTCGCTCCTGCCGCGTCGAGGCACGCCTGAATGGCAAGCGTGGGAAACCCGGCGTAATGCTTGATGCGATTCAGCCGCTCTTCTGCGATCGCAAACAGAACTTTTCCATCCTGCACGAGCGCCGCCGACGCATCGGCGTGGAACATGTTCAACCCGAGAATCAACATAATGGTGTCCTTCTCAACCCATGATCATGAGACGAGGGGCGCAGCGAGCTTTTCGGGATCTTGCGCGGGGACACGATTCGCCGCAGCTACCCGCAGTTTCTGGCCAGAGCAGGCGGATTCCGCGATTGCCATGGTTGCCAAGGTTGTCGTGTAGATTTCCGCAAAGGAAATCGGAGCGGGACCGCCGCTTGTGATGCTGTCCGCAAAAGCCTGCCATTCGGCTGCGTGGCCCTTTTCCTGCTTGAACCAGGCTCGCAGGGCTTGCCGGCTGCCGTGGCGCACTAGCTCAAGACGGCGGAAATCGTCGAGGACGGCGACGCATCCGCCGCCGAATGCTTCAATGCGTTCCTTCGAGAAGGCCCGGTCGCCGTTGCAGATGTAATGGATCGTGCCGAGCGAGCCGTCGGCAAAGTGCATCGTGATCACAAAATCCTGCTGCCCCGACGCCGCGCACAGACTTTGAGCCTCAACTGTGTCAGGGCGCGCGCCGCGAAGAAAACAGAGGAAATCGACGAAATGACAAACTTCGCCCAGAATGCGGCCGCCGCCTTGCTCGGGATCGTTGATCCAATGATCTTTCGGGAGCGGACCGGCATTGATGCGGTAATGCATGGCAAGCGGCCCCGCCGCGCTGGCAAGAAACGCTTTCATGCGCTGTGCCAACGGAGCGAACCGGCGATTGAATCCGACCATGAGCTGCAGTGATCCGCCACTTCCTTCGTAGACGCTGCGAATGTTTTGCAGTTCGTCTTCTGTGAGGCACAAGGGTTTTTCGCAGAAGACGTGCTTCCCGGCTTCAAGTGCGCGGACGACTTGAGCGGCGTGGAGATGGTGACGGGTCGCGATCACGACGGTGTTGATCGCGGGATCGCAGTAGATTTCATTTTCATCCGAAGTGCAATACGAAAACCCAAACTTTGCCCCAGAGTGGCGGGCGCGGGGACCGCTTGTGGCGCAGATGCCTGCCAGCGCAGCTGTCGGAATTGTTTTGATTGCCGGAATCAACGTGGATTGCGCGAAGTTGCCGGACCCCAAAAGTCCAACCCGCAGGTCGCTGGGCGCCGGCAGCTTCCTGGTTGGCGAGGCGAGCGCAAGGCGGGACGCTTGGCACTCGCTGCCACGATCCGGGTAATCGATCAGGACTCCCAAGTAAGGCGCGCCCGCCTTGCCGGTGATCAAGTCGTACGCCGCGGTTGCGTTAGTGATCTGGAACGAGTGCGTGATCAGCGGCCGCAGGTCAACTTTCTTCTCGGCCAGGAGTTGCAGAAAGGCTCCCATGTTGCGAGTTTCGCTCCAGCGCACATAGCCGATGGGATAATCGCGGCCTTTCTGCTCGAAGGCCGCATCGTAGCGGCCAGGGCCGTAGGATCGCGACACGCGGAAGTCGAGTTCCTTTTCGTAATACAGTTTGCGCTGCAGCTCCAGCCCGACAGTTCCGACCGCGACCACGATGGCGCGATCCCGCGCAATTTCGGCGGCCAAGTTAACGGGTCCGCTGCTCTCGGTCTCTGCAGTGATCAAGACAGAATCGACGCCTTGGCCGTTTGTATGTCGAAGACACAGATCGCGAAACTCGGATTCCGATGCAGTGGCCGCGACCGCGCCAAGTTGCGCGGCAAGCTCCGCCCGGGACGGATTCAGATCCAGTCCAACTACGCGGCACCCGGCCGCGTTCAGCACCTGAACCGTCAATTGTCCCAGCAGGCCGAGTCCTATGACCGCGACGATGCCGCCGAGCTTGGCTTCGGCGGTGCGGACGCCGTGCAGGACAACGGCCCCCAGGGTGGTGAACGCCGCGCTCGGGAAATCCACCTCGACGGATGGAATCTTCTCGGCAAGCATGCGAGGGATGCACGCGAATTCCGCATGGACCGCATAGTTGGCCCCGGCGCAGGCGACGCGGTCGCCAGGACGCAGGTCGCTAACGCCTTCGCCCACCTCGACCACGGTGCCCGCGCTACTGTAGCCGAGCGCCAGAGGCTGATCGAGACGGCTGCGTACCGCCGCGAGCGCCGAAACTGCGCCGTCGCGCCGGACTTTCGCCACCACTTCGCGCACGAGATCGGGACGCGCCTTGGCTTTCTGCCACAAATTCTTGGAGGCGAACTCCGATGAGGCACGTTCCGTCCCCGCCGATACCAGGGATGCGGCAATCTTCACCAGAACGCAGCCGGGGAGCACGCGCGGGCGTGGGACCTCCTGCACGCTGATGGTTCCCGTCCGCGCGCTCTGTAGAACCTGCTTCATGCGATTGCCGCCTGCATTGCCGCGTGGTTGCGGCGCGCGGTCGAACGATCGAGGAAGTTCTGCATCCACAGCTCCAGGGTCAGGAATTGCCAGATCTGCATCGACCAGTCCTGCCGGCCGAGGCGATGTTCCAAGACAAACTTTCGCACGGCTGCGGGCCGGAAGAGGCCGCGAGCCTGAATGCGCCCGTCGGAAAGCAGATCATCGGTCATTTCCCGCAAGTCATTCGCCAGCCAATAATCGGTGGGCGCGGCAAAGCCCGCTTTCGGCTGCCGCAACACTTCCTGGGGCAGAACTCCGCTCATAGCTTTGCGAAAAACGTATTTGGTGGCGGGAAACAGGCCGCCTTTCAACTTCAGTTTTGGCGGCACATTCCAGGCGACAAACTCGGCCAACTCGCGATTCAGGAACGGGACCCTGACCTCCACCGAATTGGCCATGCTCATTTTGTCGTTGTAGGCGAGATTCAGGGTAGTCATGAAAATCTTCGTGTCCAGATAGAGCATCTGGTTGAGAAAGTCCGCGTGCTGGGCCTGGTCGAAGCAATGGTTGTGCTGGGTGTTGCACGCGGAAGCCGCAAGACCGGGTAATACTTCGCGCGAATAAAGGGTTGCGCGCTGCGATTGGTCCAGGTAAGTGCAATTGCGGATAAAGCGCTCGCGAGCGGGCAGCGACGCGCTGCGAATCATCTTCTTCAAGAGCCTGACCTGGCCTTTGAAGCCCAGTCCGCGCCAATTGGGAAGACGCGAGATTGTGCTTTCAGCAAGGCTGCGAGCCGCGCGTGGCGCCCGCGCATAGAGCTGTGCCCAATAATGGGCCACGTGCTTGCGGTATCCGGCAAAAAGTTCGTCTCCGCCAACGCCCGAGAGCAACACCGTGACCTCGCGGCTGGCTTCCTGGCAGACGAGGTAAGCGGCGAGAATTGCCGGATCCGCCGTGGGTTCGTCCATGTGCCAGCAGAGTTTGGGGAGAAGCCCGGCAACATCCGGTTCCACGACGATCTGACGATTTTCGCAACCGAGCCGGCGGGCCAGGCGGGCCGCCACTGCCGGATCATCCAGCGTGTTCTCACCTTTGCGGTACTTGGCCGGGAAGGTGATTGTGTAGGTGCGAACCGGCGCATTCGAAGACTTCGACATCATGGCGACAATGCTGGAGGAATCGAGCCCTGCGCTGAGAAAGGCGCCCAATGGGACATCGCTGACCATCTGCTCTGCCACGGAGCGGCGGAAGCGCTCGCGAATCTCATCGGCGAGGTCGTCTTCGGATCGTGGGAACGCATGATCTGCCGGCGGAAATGTCAGGTCCCAGTATTGCGTGATTTCCAGGCGGCCATCGCGGAAGGTGGCACTATGCCCTGCCGGTAACTTCAAGACTCCTTCGAACAAAGTTTTTGGGTCGGGCACCCAGAGAAACGACAAATACTGATCGAGCGCGTGCAGGTCAATTCGGACGTCGAGGTCGGGAAGCTCGAGCAGCGCCTTGATTTCCGAGGCGAATGCGAGGCGGCCGGCCCTGAGCGTGTAGTAGAAAGGCTTGATGCCGAAGTGGTCGCGCGCCAGGAATAGAACCGGCGTGGGGCCGCGCAGGTCGCATATAGCAAAGGCGAACATGCCGTTCACGCGCGTGACGCAGTCCTTTCCCATCTCCTCGTAGAGATGAACGACGACCTCGGTATCGGTATTCGAGGCGAAGCGGTGGCCCTTGCCTTCCAACTCGCGCCGCAGCTCGGCGAAGTTATAGATCTCGCCGTTGTAGGCGATCCAGACGGTGCCGTCTTCGTTCGACATGGGCATGTGGCCGTCGGGCGAGAGATCGAGGATGGAGAGACGTCGGCTGGCCAATCCGATGTAGGCGCCGTCGGGTGAGCGATGTTCCCAGATGCCGCTGTCGTTGGGCCCGCGATGGGCCTGAACTGCGTTCATGCGCGCGAGGGTGTCCCGGTTGCCCCAGTTGGCAAGCCCGCTAATTCCGCACATGATTCCGCCCCGCAATCCTCTGCTCGTAAATCTTCGCCTTGGTGTGGAACATCTGCACGGCCTGAAACAGGCAGTAGATCAATCCCGGCCGGCCATCGAGGAATCCCAGGCGAGCCAGGTAACGGTACAAAAACAATGCGATGGGAGAGCCGGGAATCCTGAAAAATAACTTCTTCAGCCAGCGGCGGCGCTGCGCCTGGTTCCCGAACAGCGACGGATTCAGCGAGGCGCTGCTGGCTTGTTTATTCAGAAGGACGCGCGACTCCCAATTCGAATATTGATCATGCTTGCGAATGTAGTGCGAGAGCGACTCGACATTGTGGTGGAGCAGCGGATAGCGCAGCCTGCCAACGCGTCCGCTGACCACCACGTGCTCGTGGACTTCCATGTCGCACATGGAGTCGTTTTGCTCGCGCAGGCGGCATTCGAAACCGCCGCGTCCAAGGCGAAACAGCGAGAGCTTCTGGAAGCCGGCGCCGCAGTGCCGGAGTTCGCGGCCTAGAAAGTGCATTTGCAGGGTGACGTAATAGCCGTCAAACCGGGGGTCGCGGGTGGCGTGGCGAACTTCTTCGTACAGGTCGGGAGTAACTACTTCGTCGGCGTCAAGCAGGAGCACCCAGCTATAGGCGAACGGCAGAGTGTCGAGCGCCCACTGGCGTTTCTTGGGCCACCCGCCCGCGTAATGGAATTGCGCGACTTTTGCGCCATAAGCTCGAGCAATCTCGACGCTCGCATCGCCGCTCTGCGAATCGACGACGTAAACTTCGGCGAAGCCGCGCAAGGCCTCAAGGCAAGCCGGCAAATTGCGTGCCTCGTCGCGGATGGGAATAACCACGCTGACGGGAAGAGGGACCGAGCTGCCTGAGATTTCAAGCGCAGCGGGGGCGGAGGCCGACGGGGACAAATCGGTCTGCAACCCACCGAGTTCCGCAAGTTTCGGCATGAAAACAGTCGATAGCTGCGGCCATCTTACTGGAATGCGGGTTGCGGAAAAGTGGCGTGGAGGTGCACAAGTTTGTACGGGGGCGCGCGAAGAGAGTGGTAGCCGCGGAGTTAACGATGTTGCACAGGAGAGTGAACTATCATGACGCAAAACTGGAGACTACAAGGCGCGAAATTTGGCGATTACTGCAATTGCTTGCCCCTCCCCGCTCATTGAAGAGCCGATTCCCCGTGAACGGCCACGCATTGCGGCGAAACCCTCGTTTTACCGGCCCGAGTTGGACATGCTGCGGTTCTTCGCGTTTTTCGCGGTATTTCTTCACCACGCCTTGCCGGGGTTTGTGCCGGGGCACCACTCGTGGCCGATCGCCTCTCTTCTTTCTTTAGCGAATATCACTCACGAGATCGGCGGCTTTGGCGTGTGCCTGTTCTTTCTGCTCAGCGCCTATCTGATTACGGAACTCCTGCAGCGCGAACTGGACCGCACCGGTACGATTCATGTGGGCTTCTTCTATATTCGCCGCGGACTGCGGATCTGGCCTTTGTATTTCGCCTTTGTATGCGTTTGCAGCGTAGCCGGGCTTTTTCTCAGCGCTTATCACGTCGAACCGGGCCGCATTATGGCGCTACTTTTTGTTTCAGGAAACTGGTACGCGGCCGCGTATGGTTTAGGGGCATATCCGATTGCGCCGCTGTGGAGCCTTTCTGTCGAAGAGCAGTTCTATCTCGCGTGGCCGTGGATTGCAAGACTTGGGGGCAGGCGCGTGATCGTGCGCGTCGCGTACTTGCTGTTTCCGCTGTCCTGGCTTTCGATTTACTGCTTCTCGCGTGGGCCGCACGCCAACGCCTGGAAAATCTGGGTGAACAGCTTCGTCCAGTTTCAGTTCTTCGCGGCAGGGGCCCTGCTGGCAATCAGACTAAAGGGCCGGGCGCCTAATCTTCATTGGCTGTGGAGGGCCGCCCTGGGTTTAGCCGGGGTACTTTTGTGGTGCGCGGCTACGAGTATCTTTCATCTAAGTACCTACGGTACGCTGACACCTTCGTATCTCACCATCCCGGGCTACACATTCGTTGCGGTCGGGTGTGCCGCGTTGTTCTTTGCCTTTCTGGGAACTCCGCAACGATGGATTTCGAAGCCTCTCGTCTATCTGGGCAAGATTTCATACGGACTGTACGTGCTTCATCTCGCAGTCATTGACTACGCCTGGACGTTCTTTCTACCGAAGGGTTCCAACGTCCTAGACCTCTCGCGGCACCCCGGCCAGGCCGTCGTGCGATTGCTCGCAGTTCAGGTCGGGGCGTTGCTTGCGACGATCCTGCTGGCAGTGCTCTCTTATCAGTTCTTCGAGCGGCGTTTTCTCAAGTGGAAGGAGCGCTTCACTTTCATTCCATCGCGCAGTATTTGAGGTTTAGGCATGCTGCAAGGAAATGGATGGGGACGTTTGTTGATCGACCTTCGCTGGGTGCTCCCAGCGGCTCTGTGCTTACTGGCCTGGTTTACGCCGCGGCTGGGCGATCCGTGGCTTGGCCGCCTGGAGCGATGGGGAGGCCGTTTTGCGAAAAGGAAATGGGCAGCGGTGTTGGCAGTTGGATTCGCAGCTCTCGGGCTGAGATTAGCCCTCCTTCCAATTTTGCCTATTCCTAATCCCGACACGCACGATGAATTCAGCTATTTGTTGGCTGCGGATACGTTCGCCCATGGTCGACTGAGTAATCCTCCTCACCCCATTCCGATTTTTTTTGAGACCTTTCATGAATTGCAGCGGCCGACATATCAATCGGTGTATCCGCCGGCCCAGGGCGCAGTACTAGCGGTGGGCGAACTGCTAGGACATCCCTGGATCGGCGTTCTGCTGAGCATGACCCTTATGTGCGGCGTGATCACGTGGATGCTGCAAGCCTGGATTCCTGCTGAGTGGGCCCTGTTGGGGGGCATCCTGGTTATTCTACGGCTCTATCTTTTCAGCTATTGGTTGGAAACCTACTGGGGCGGTGCGGTCGCGGCCATCGGAGGCGCGCTGGTCATCGGCGCGCTGCCGCGCATTCCTCGTTATCCGAAAGCACGAAATGCCGTGTTACTTGGGATTGGAGTTGCCTTGCTGGCGAACAGCCGACCCCTGGAAGGCTTTATCTTCTGTCTGCCGACGGCAGTCGTTCTGGCATGCTGGCTGCTTTTTTCCAAGTCAGGAAATGGAAGTCAAAAATTGCGCGTTGCCCTTCCCTTAACTGCCATTTTGCTATTCACAGCCTTGGGTTGCGCATATTACAACCGTCGAGTTACGGGCGATGCTTTCATGCTGCCGCGGGCGTTGTACCAGAAGGTGCGATTTAATTTTCCGGCATTCGTGTGGCAATCGCCGGGTCCCAGGCTGCAGTACTCAAACCCAGAGTTCGAGGATTTCTACAATGTGGTGACTCCGAGAGAGTATTCAAGATCGCTGGGACAATTGACCTACATGAAAGTTCACGATTTCTGGCAATTCTTTCTCGGCACCGGCCTCACGTTGCCACTGGCGATGATTCCCTGGCTATTGCCAGACAGAAGAGTCCGGTTCCTTTTGATTACCTTCGCTTGCAGCGCAACCGGCTTATTCTGTGTCATTTATTTCTTTGCCCATTATGCGGCGGCTCTCACGGGCGTAATTTTTGCCCTTCTGATTCAGTGCATGCGGCATCTTCGGCGATTAGAGATCAGTGGGCGGCCTGTGGGCCTGTTCTTGACCAGGCTGGTCGTTGTTTTGACCGTAGTTCGCTTGGGAGCATATGTCTTGCATCCACCGAGCCTGCAGGAACCCTGGAGCGGGTACCGCGCTCGGATCGCGCGCCAGCTTAACTTCTCACCCGGCGATGACTTGATTCTGGTCCGCTACGCCCCGAACCACAACGTTCATCACGAGTGGGTTTGGAACTCGGCCGACATTGACCACTCCAAGACTGTCTGGGCGCGGGACATTCCCGGCGTCGATCTCAAGCCTTTGCTGGACTACTTTCCGGATCGAAAGGTCTGGCTCCTGGATGCCGATGCCGTACCGCCAAGGTTGCGCCCCTTTGATCGAGGACAGGCGGGCGCCGGAGCGCTGGCCTCGAGCCAAACGCCCGCAAGCCGAGGTGGGCCATGAGCGCTTTACACGCGAATTATGCCTTAGCGAAAGAAATGCCATCGCGGTCGGGGCGGACGCTTTCGGCATCGGCTCTCGACCGCATCCTTCTTTGCGGCAGCGCGGGCATCGGTCTCGCCCAGGCGTGGATCAGCCGCTATTCCATGGATGCGGATGGGATTTCGTATTTGGACATGGGGAACTCGTTCAGCCAGGGCGACTGGCGTCATGCCGTGAATGCTTATTGGAGTCCACTGTACGGCTGGCTTCTCGGCTTGACGGTTAGAGCCATCCGGCCAGGTCCTCGCTGGGAATTTCCTGTCGTGCACGCCGTCAATTTCGGCATCTTTCTCCTCGCGTTAGCCGCATTTCAGTTCTTGCTGCGCAGCCTGGTTGCCTTTGCCGGGTATCGTGAAATTGAGTGTGCCACGAATCTGAAGCGCGGGAGCACGATGCCGGAGTGGGCCTTTGTTCTACTGGGCTACGCCACCTTTTTGTGGGCTTGCCTGCGCGTAGTGACCATCTATGATGTTTCGCCGGACATGGCGGTTTTGGCCTGTGTGTGCCTGAGCGCCGGCATATTGGTGCGGCTGCGCATTTCACCAAGCCCCATGCGGTTCGGGCTATTCGGGTTCGTCCTCGGCGTCGCCTACTGGGTTAAGGCGCCCATGTTTCCACTCGGAATCGCCTTTCTTGTACTGGCAATCCTTTGGAAAGCAAAATCGAAGCAATGGCGCAGGGGAATGGGAATCGCGTGCGCAGTGTTCCTTTGTGGCACTGCCCCTCTGATCGCACTCTTGTCCCTGCAAAAAGGACGGCTGACGTTTGGCGACTCGGCGCGACTCAATTACTGCTGGTTTGTTTCGCCGGGAACCACGTTCAGAAACTGGCATGGCCAGATTGCAGGCAGCGGAAGCCCGGTCCATCCCATGGCGGAACTTCTGAAGAGCCCGCCAGTTTATGGTTTTGATGGGCCGGTTGCCGGAACGTATCCACTGTGGGCGGACCCCTCGTACTGGAACGAAGGATTGCGCTGGCGCTTCCAACCGATCGCCCAGGTGAAAACCCTCACCGGGAATCTGCTGAGTGAAGCTCGATTGGTTTTGCAGGGCGAACCAGCGTTGCTGGCTGGTTTGGTGGTATTGATTTGGTTGGCTGGGACCACGTGGTTTTCCGAGGCGCGGCGTTTGTGGCCACTGCTCGCCATTTGTGGCGCGGGCTTCGCGTTGTATTTGCCTGTTCACGTGGAAGACCGGTTCCTGGGCGGCTGGATGCTGCTTTTCGTTGTTACGGTCCTTGCGACGGTCCGCTTGAATTTCGCAGAGCAGCGGGCCGGAAAGATTGTGGCCGCGGTCATCTGCGGTTTGATTCTGGTCGGCGCCGCGGACCAGACGATTCGCTACGCGACCCACCATCTGGCGATTCCTGGCGTGGGACCGAACTCGGCCCTGGACGATGTAGCCGCCGCCGAGCAGATGCCCACGGTTGGGCTGAACCCCGGCGACAAGGTTGCGCTGATCGGAATTGGTAAAGGCGTTTACGCCGCACATCTAGCCAGGCTGCGGGTGGTTGCGGAAGCCATGGGATACGACCACGGCTATCGTGATTTCACGAGGTTGCCGCAGGATGACCGGCGCAAGCTGTATTCGGCACTGCGCACCTCGGGGGCAAAGGCGATCCTGACCCCCTGTTCTGAAGGAATCGACAAAAGCTGGCGCCGAACGGGGGGCGCAGAATATTGCGTTCTGCGGTTAGACCAGGATTAGGATGACGAGGTTCGAAGCCCTCATTATTACCATCCGCAAGAACTGGCTTCTAACGTGCCTTTTTCTGATCATTGGCACAGTGTTTCTGCTGCGTGGTCCATTACGCGCGCTCACCGGGTCTGATCTCAACGACTTGGTTTCCCCCTATGTGCAATCAACCGCGTGGCGGCACGGTGCTGATCCTTATAGCTCCCAGTCCCCTTTTGGCGTACTGGCCCGAAGGTGCGATGCAATCCTGGCCGGAGCCCAGTGAAGTCGCGGATGGTTCGCTAGTAATCAGGCATGGCATTCCAACGGCTTATCCGCTCACATGTTTTGTTCTCTTGTCACCAGCCACCTTCGTCCCATAGCCCGCAGTGAAATATTTGTCTGTATTGTTCGCGGTAGGACTATTTTGGTAGCGCAGTCTGGTGTTTACTTCAAATCGCGGAACTCATTGCACTCTCGGACCTTGTGATTGTTGCGGCAACCGGAGTCGTGCGAATGAGCATTGCAGGCACGCCCTGGTTGTCCAATTATCTCTGGGATAGCCGGGCATTATTAAGCTCCGGAGTGCTCGGCGACTTTACGGAAAGAGACCACCTACGCTTTGGATTGGTTAATTTGCAGGTTGGGCTGTATCCCCTGCTTCACGACCGGCAGCTTACTAATGTGGCAGCCATCGCTTGTGGCATCGTTTTGGCCCTCATTCTCCTTTGGTTAGTGCTGCGAACGGAGTCGATGACGACCTGCTACTTCTTAGCGCACTGGCCGTGCTGAGCCTCATTCCGGTTTACCACCGGTTCTACGATGCTGCATTGCTAGTGATTCCTTTGGCTTGGTTCGTGCGACATGCAGGTCAACTTGGCAAGCGTCCCATGACATTGGGGCTGCTGTCGATTGCCGCATTCCTGATTCCCGGCGGGACAATTCTGCAAACTTTAGGGCAAAGTCGGACAATGCCATCCATGGTCTTGAATAATGATTTCTTGTACTCCCTGGTCATGGCTCTCGAGGTCTGGCTCCTGCTCCTGCTCGAGTTGATACTTCACTGTGAATTAGGCCGAAGCCAACGTTTCGGCGAACTTGCCTCGACATCTGCGCGGGAAAAGCTGGCATCATCGGCTGCATAGCTTCGCCCAAGTTGTAGCAGTTGCTCAACGTGGCAATCCCAGCTGAAATCATGCGCTCTCTGCTGTCCGTGTGCGGCAAGGCGATGCATCAGGTTGGAGTCGGTGGCGAGTTGGACTATACGGTCGGCCAGCGCTTGCGGCGAAAACGGCGGAAAGAAGAGCGCCTCCCGGCAGATCTCCCGGTGCGCAGAGACGTCCGAGGCAATAATGGGCAGGCCGCTGGCCATGGCTTCGACCAAAGGGTGGGCAAACGTCTCCGTGTAGGCGGGGGTGACGTAAATGTCACAGGCATGATAAATCTCGTGCAGGGCATGGTAGGGAATGGCACCGAGCTGCACGATCTCGTCTTGAAGCTCCAATTCGGAGATCAGGCGCGCAGCGGTGTCCGTTTTGTAGGTACCTGGAGTCTCGTCAGAGTTCAGCCGGCAGGTCAGGAACAACCGCACCCTGCGTCCGTGCAGCTTTGCGCGCAGCAGCGCGATAGCACGGAATAACGTCTCGAAATTTCGATAGTAGTTGTAGTGACTGACGAAGAGCAGGCGCAGGCAGTCCGCCGCCGACGCAAGTTTTTGCTTCAGCTCTTCGGGCAGCGAGCCCTGATCGGAAAAGAAGATTTCGCAATTGAACCCGTGATGAATTGCAGCCACATTCCCGCCGGTCCAGCGGCGCAGTTCGGCAGCAAAGGCTTCGGTGGGCGCAATCGTGCAATCCGCCCAGTGCACTGATTTCTTCGCGAAGAGGCCCCTGATCTTGGTGTCCAGCCACATGCCGTAGGAGCGCCGGCGCAGGAGGTCGTGGGTAAAGTCGCGAGAAGTATAAAGCGAGTTGCCGCTAAGCAGGATTTGCGGAATCGGCGAACTGCGCAAGGCGAAGTTCCCGGCGGAGATCAGCAGGTCAGCTCCGGACTGCCGAATCAGCTTGGGGAGTTTGCTTTGTTCAAACCAGAATCGTTGTGCGGTGGAGGGGGGAATGGCTTCCGCCAGGGTGTTGACCTTTGCGTATCCCCGAAACTCATCTCGTAAATTCGGCTGAACCGCAAGCGTGGTGTGCACCTCCGGCATCGCGGAAAGCCGCGGGATCACGTTGTAGAGATAGGTCAGGCCAGCGCCGGCGCTGGCCCCGAGTCCGTTCAGAAAAATGTGCATTAGTCGCCCGACATGGCCACGCCAAACTGCTGCGGCAGCGGAATCGGCGCTGGCTGCGGCTGTACTACGGTTGCCCGCGGCATCACATCCACCAGAATGAACGCCATCGACCAAAAGAATACCGACAAGTAGTATCCAACCGCGAACATCCAATCCTCAAACATGGCGTGAAAAGCGCCGGCCACCACGATACTTGCGGCGGGAATTGCCGGCGAGAACACGTCCCCGGTGCGGCGCACCCAACGGAATACCTTCGCGGCGTAGCCGACGGCGAATAACACCAGCAAGAAGAAGGGCAGTACGCCGAGAACGCCGGTCCATTCCGTAATTGCAAGATAGCTGTTGCCATGCTCGCGCGCGACCCGAGAGCCGACGTGGCGGGCGGCGTAATCGAGCTTGGTCATATCATCGTTGGTCATGCTCGTGCCGAAGCCGGTCCCAAACCAGGGGTGGGCCCGGATCGAGTCCCAGGTTTCGGTCCACACTGACCGCCGTGATCCGAAGACCCCTTGATCCTGATTGCCTTTGTAAATGAACGCGGCCGTAAGCTGATCCGAGCCCTGGAAGTAGGGGGAATCGCTTTCGCGGGGCACTAGTACGATGACGGCAATTGCGATAACGACAGCCAGAGCAGTACCTTGAATCAGCAACCGGTATTGCCGCAGGGAGAAACAGATAAGCACAAAGACGAGCGCGGCGGCGCCGATGCCCGCTCGCGCGAAGCTACTCATCAGCAGCAACACCGCTACCGACAGGGCGCCGCCACTACGCCAGCGGCGCAGGTTGGAATCGGCGCTGATGTAACCCCAGAGCAATGTCGGAACAATGGCCACCCCGACCACGGCGCCCAGAGAATTGGGATTGCCGAAGATCTCCCAGCGCAGGGCAAAATAGAGTATGACCGTGATGTAGGTTACTGCCTCGCAAGCAAGCAGCACCTTTCGGAAAAACACTGCCGGCTGAAGCGGGGAAACGACGCTGCGGGCTCCGGTTGCCGCGTAAACCAATAGCATCAGTAGGCTGAGGGCCTTGAGGAGGGCCTCGCTAGGATATGCAGACACCGAAGAGGAGACGAATGCTGAGAGTATGCAGAAGAAAGCAATCAGGTGAAACGAACTGAAATAGTGATGGTGATCGTGCAGGTAAATGATCAGCCCCGCGGCCGCCCCGATGCCCAGCACGATCCATCGCCCCTGTGCGAAGGCGCCACGAAATGGCAGGTCGATGCCCGCCCACAGAAAGCTGCACACCAGGATGGGAAAAAACAGCTTTCGATATTGCGTCAGGGCCGCCAAGATAACTTCTGCGATGATTAATCCACCCAACGCCGAAGGGCTGGTCAGGTATCCGGGACGCTCGAGAACGACTAAAAGGACCAGGAGTCCTCCGGCGAAGAGTATCAGGGCCCCTTTGGATCCAGTTTCAGACATGGGCCTCCAGGGCAAGGCTGGCCTGCGCAATGCCGGCGGCGCAGGTCTCCGGGGAAAATTCCTGTATGAGGGTTTGACTTTCGCGGGACATGCGAAGGCGCAGATCCGAGTTGTTGGCAATCTCCCGCATAGCCGCGGCCAGTTGGGTCACGTTGCCAGGTGCAACCAGCCTGCCGTTGTTCTTGATTAAATCCGCGGCGCAGCCGGCAACGTGCGTGCAGATGACGGGCAAGCTGCAGGCCATGGCTTCGTTGATTACCATGCCCCAGGTATCGGAATGCGTGGGCAGAACCAGGCACTCCGCCAGCTTGTAGTAGGCGGGCAACTGATCGCGATCTACAAATCCGGCAAAGTGCACCAGTCCCGGAAAGATGTCGCGGGCGGCAGCCTCAAGCTCGGAACGCAGGGGACCGTCGCCCACGTAGACCAGTCCGATCTCGGAACGCAATTCTGCAGGCAGCGAAGCGTAGGCCTCGATTAGGTCCAGTACTCCCTTGGCGCGCACCAAGCGGCCGACAAAAAGGAAATATCTGTCGGGCAACGCGAGTTCGGCGCGAACCCGATCTGCTTGTTGTGAGATGGCCTCCGCGGAGTTCGAGAACAGTTTCAAATCGACGGCGTTTCGGGCCATGAAAATCTTGGGCGGCGGCACTCGCAGGCGGAGCAGATACTCCTGAGCCGCGTGTCCAGGCACCACAAAGCCGGTGCAGCGCTTCAGGAATTCGCGTTTCAGCGATTCCACCAGAAGATGTTCGCTGCGACTGTCTTGAGCGGTGCTTTCCGACCACAGCACGAAGCGCACGCGATGGCGTCGCGCCCATCGCATCGCCTGCCACGACGCCAGATAGTTGTATCCCCCACATACGATGACCCCGGGCCGTGATTGGGAGAGAGCTTCGCCCAGCCTGTAGTTGAGAAGCACGTTGTACTTCCCGAAGCGCCTTCGCCAGCCGGGCAGCACTTCATAAGAGAACTTAATTTCGTTCTCATAGACGCGCCACTGGCGCATCGACGTATCGGTTTTCGATAAGAAGATCACATGCAGATCGATGCCAGCCGTGCGGGCGAGCGCGTTGAAAACGGGGATTCGATACGGCGCAATGATCTCGGTAAGGATTACGACTCGCCTCATCGAACACACTCCTGATAAATGCGCACCAGGTGCTGAGCCTGGTGCTGGAGGGTGTGGCGTTCGAGGATGGTGTTCCGCGCCGCTTCTCCGAGTCGACGCCGGTAATCCTGGCTGAGGAGAAGCGTATGCAGAGAATCGGCGAGTTCCTGCTCGTTGCCGGGCGAAATGAGCAGGCCATTCTTGCCATGATGGATGATGTCGTCGATGCCCTGACCTTTGCATGCAATAGCCGGTTTTCCTGACGCCATGGCTTCCAAATACACGCAGCCCAAACCTTCATAGCTGCTGGGCAGAGCGAAGACAGAACACTGCCGCATCGCTTCGGCGATTGCTTGTCTGCTTTGGCGGCCTCTAAACCTGACCTGAGCGGCGATACCCAGGGCTTCGGCAAGATGCATCAGGTTTGCTCGCTCCATACCGTCGCCGATAATTTCAAGCCAACAGCTGGGGCAGTCACGGATCAGCTTCGCAAACGCGCGCAGCAACAAGGCCTGGCCTTTGACGGGAATCAGGTTTCCTACGCTCAGAATGATCGGAGCTGATTGTGATTCCTCGCCAGGAGAGAACCTGTCCACGTCAACGCCGTTGTGAACGACCACAGTATTCGCCGCTACGAACCGGGCTACCTGCTCACAGACTCTGCGGCTGATGCAGATCACGGCTCGCGCCCGGCGATAAACGTTGGCAGAGAGTTTTCGCGACCATGGCGCAAGCCAGGGGCCGGATTGTTTTGTGGCAAACGCGTCTAAGCCGTGAACCGAAACCACGAAAGGAATACCAAGTCGATCCGACAGAATTGCCGCGGCCTCGCCGCAGGGCAAAGCGGCATGGGCATGCAGAAGGTCGAAGCGTTGGTGCGCATGCAATCTGCGCACACTGGGCATCACGGCGCGTGCCATGGCCGCACCCGACATGACGAGCCCTACCTTCCCCGGAAATGATCGGTAGGTCAGCCAGCGAGACGGTACCCCGTCTCCGATTTCATGCATAGGCCGGCGATAGAACGGTTGAGCGGCAAAGACCTGGTTAGCCACGCCGAAACGTTGCGTCCAAGGCAAGGGGTCGGCAATGAAACAGCCTTGCGCGGGATCCTCTCTGGAAGGGTAGAACGGGGTCAGGGTCAGGATGCGCAACGGCCGCACGCTTGCTTGAGCGCCGGACGGCCGCTCCGAAATGGAAGCCGGTGCCACACCGTAATCTGCTGCGCTCAGGATGCGCTCCTCAATTGCGGTTGGGCAAGGGCGGCGAACGTGGTTGCCCATTGATTCGCAATCTGGTCCCAGTCGAACTGTACACTGTGCTTTCTTCCAGCTTCGCCGAACTGGCGTCGCAGGACGGGATTCTCCAGCAGCAACTTCAAAAATGAAAACATTTCCTCGTTCGAAGCGGAATGGAAACCGCTCACGCCGTGAATGACGGTGTCAGGAGAGTAGCTGTCGCGCACAATGACCGGCAGGCCGCAAGCCGCCGCTTCCACGATGACCTTAGGCGACCCCTCAAATGTCGATGGGAAGAAGAATATGTCCGCCTGGCGATACTCTTCCCGCAGTTGCTCCGGGCCCAGGCAGCCAGCCAGAGTGACATTGCCGAGCCGCTCCTGCCCGATTCGCGTCCTTAACTCGCCGTGGAGCGGCCCTTCTCCGACAATTCTGAAATCCACCTGCGGAAACCGGGCGGCGGCGGAAAGCAACACTTCAGGGTGCTTGCGCCGGCACAGCGAACCGGCAAACAGCACCCGCAGGCGCGGGTTGCCAGGCCGATCATGTCTGGGAGTGAAAAACCGGGTATCGGCGCCAGTCGGGATAATTTCGCTGGGGGCGCCATACTCGTGCTCCAGGCTGCGGCGAACGAACTCGCAATTGCTGTAAAGCCGGTCGCAACGCAGAACGGTTTGGGTCCACAAATCGACCGCTTCCTGGGAAACGTCGGGTAAGTGGTGAAAATCGCATTGCGATTCAACCGTGCCGATGGCGACGCGGCGATCGCGCCATTTCTTCCGCAGGCTCAAGTACCACCGGCTGGCAGGCGAAGACTTGATATAGAAGAGCAACGCATGAGAACCGAACAAGAACTCGGACAGAATTCTGGGAGTCTGCCGCCGGTCCGGAAGCTTAATAAGGCGGGTGTTCCTGCGCGCGGCAATGCGCGAATCGGGTTCACCCAGCGCGAACAGGCTTACGTGAAAAAGATCCGGGTCCAAACGGGTGATAATTTCCCGGGCATTTCCCATCTGCGCATTGGGCAGTCCGGCGTCGGCAAAGCTGTCTACCAGAATCCGGATTGGCGCCATGGCAACTCCGCTGCGGGAATCAAAACGATCAATTGCGAGTCGCTGAATGCGCCCATTCTAGCCGAAGGTCGCGTACCAGGAGCGCTTGCCGCCTGTCGAAATCCCGTGACTGATGAGATTCCGCCAAGTGCTTGCGGGCGAATTGCAGCAACTCTTTGCGGGTTGCCGAGGCTTCGCCGAGCGGCAACGGGCTCAGTTCTTTGGGGTCGGCATCGAGATGGAAGAGTTCTTCAAGCCCCGTGGCGAAATCGACCACGAGTTTGTAATTACCTTTCTGAACCGCCAGGATTCTAGGTCCAAGTCGATTGCGGGAGCGGAAAGGGTTGGTGCATCCATGGACGCACTCGCTGAGCACCGGCCGGAGCTTCTGCGGTGCAGGGTGCGAATTCCACCAACTGCGACCGCGGAAATCGGCGGGCGCCGGCACGTCGAGCATGTCCAGCAGGGTTGGCGCAATATCGATCGAGCTTACCGGCCATCCGACTTCGCTCGCGTCAATGCCGGGGACCCGAACCTGGAAAGGAACATGCAGCATTTCCTGCTTTAGCGTGAAGGGGCTATGAAAGCGGGCTCCGTGATCCAGAAACTCCTCGCCATGATCGGCAGTGACCGCCAATGCGCATTTGTCCCAGGCGTTCAGTTCCACTAAAGAGCTTGCCAGCCTGCAGATTTGTTCGTCCGCCCAGCGAATGCCCGCGTCGTAAAGATTGGTAACTTGCTCTCTTTTTTTTGCAAGACGGCCGTTGCTCAAATCGCTTCTCGACCAGTAGGAATTCAGATAGATGGCCTCTCGGGAGCCGATGCCCGCATGCCCCATCTTCTGGAGAGCCTCCCGCCTGGGGTAGTAAGGAGCGTGCGGGTCCATGAAATGCAGCCACAAGAAGAATCGGCCGGCAGAGTGCTGCTTGAGCCATGAAATTGCCGAGTCAACGATAACGTCGGCCGCGGGATATCGGCGGAGTTCATCCAGGGACTTTGCAGCGCGCTCACTGACTCGCTGGCAATAACGGAAATAGAGCTCGTCATAAGCCGCTCCAAGCGGGCCAATGTGGTGACACGCGCGGGAGATCGCCTGGTTGGCCCGATGGCGCAGGCCATCTTCACCTGACGCTATGAATTCGGGCGCATATCGACGATCCAGAAAATCACGAAAGGTGTCAAAACCACGCTCATAACCGAACCGCGCAGAAATATATGGATTTCCCGCCGAAAAGCCTGCGGTTGCGAACCCCGATTCGGCCAGCACCGAAGCAAGAGTGTTCTCATCGCTGGCCACGCCAATGAGGTCACGCCCAAGAGCCAAGGGATACCGGGAAGCCATGATCGCCGGCATGGCGTAGTAGGTGGGGGTGCCGGCCGCTGTGGCATGCCGAAAAATCATGCTCTCGCCGGTGAGGGAATCGAGGAACGGCGTGGTGGGGCGCTGGTATCCCATGAAGCCCACGTGATCGGCGCGCAGGCAGTCTATGGTGATCAGGATCAAGGACCGCGGCTGCATCAGTTGGCACCTGCTTCCGCCGAGCGCACGCGCGTCACGGTCACCTTGACTTCGGTGCCGCGGCTCCGGAACGCGCCCGTGCTGATAATGCTGTAAAGATCTTCATTATGGAT
This sequence comes from Terriglobales bacterium, assembly GCA_036376415.1. Lineage (GTDB taxonomy): Bacteria > Acidobacteriota > Terriglobia > Terriglobales > Acidobacteriaceae > Gp1-AA145. The sequence continues at coordinate 12,159 of DASVAJ010000033.1, read as the reverse complement.
GTACAGGAGCTCGGGATAGCGCTTTTCCAGGGCGGACAGCAACTGGTCAAGGGCCGCCAGCGTGGGAGAGCGAAAATCCTTGAGGGTGGAATGGAAGTTGATGGAATGAATGGAAACTGTCAGGGGAATGCCGCGCGCGAAGCAGGCTGCGGCGATCTCCAGATATTTGTCGATTTCCAGGCTCCGCTGGGTGGGCTCGAAGTCGATCGTGCGGTAAACGCGAAGCAGGCCTGCTGCCTCGAAGTGCGGAAATCGGAGTCCATCCCCGGTGCCGCTGGCCATGACATGGATTCCTGACTGCGCCCATGCCTGGAATGTGTCCCGGTTGCAGCGGTAACCAGGGGCGCAGGCCGAGCGCGGACGCTCGCCAAACAATTTTCTGAAATTTTCGCTGGCCTGCTTGACCAACTGACATTGCTGCTCCAAGGCCAGGAAGCCTGCATGAGGCTTGTGCGGATTCCAGTATTCGAAACCTACCCACGGCATACGCCAATAGATGTAAGGAGTTTCGGCTTCCCACAGCCGATGCAACATCTGCGTGCGCTCTCCGCCGCCAGCGATGGCGTTGAGCAGAGCTTGAGCGGAGCAGTGGCTCGTACCGTGCAGCGATGGGAGAAACAGGCATTCATCTTTCCCCTGGCGATATGCGTCCAGCAGGCCAGGCCGCGACCAATGTCCGGGAAGGCCATCCCCCAGAGGAAGAAAATGGAGCTGGTGAAAGCCTTGCGCCCGCATGCTTCGAAAATCCAGATTTGCCGTGCAGAAATTCATCACCAGGCAAGGCGAACGGCCGGCCGAGTCGCAATGCTTCCGCAGCAAATCTGCTACTGCGTGTACGTCCTCGGCGGTTTCCAGCGTGTAAAGATCGTAGGGATGCTCGCCCAGGCGCAGGCCGCTTTTGCGCAGCAGTTCGAAGCCGTCGCGGTCGCGAACGCCCACGCGGCCCCAGTCATCGCTCTGCAGCAACACCAGCGGGCGCGAGAAGGCGAACGGATGAGCCTGTTTTTGCGTCCCAAACAAATTGCGGATGACGCTCAGCAATTCAATCTCACCATCAGCTTTGTGCCCGCCCAGCTCCGGTTCAGATGTATCCCAGGCCCTTTAATCTTTGCTCGATGATCCGCTGCTCGCCTTCGTCCAGCCTGGCCGCGTCCTCTGAAAGCAACTCGGTCATGAGCGCGGTCAGCAGTTCTTCTAGGCTTCCGAAGCGATGCCGAAATTTCTGCTCTGCGCTGCGGCAGAGCTCTTCGGGAAGAGAAACACAGCGAGTCGTGGTCATGAGAGCCCCATTCCGATTCTTTGCGATTGGAACGAAATCTTGTTCCATACGATTCTGGCGATCTTGCGGTCCTCGCCGTCCAAGCCCACCATCCATAAGGACGCGAAGAAGGCGGCGTAGGAGGCGATCAGCGCCAGAATCCCCGCGCGCCATCCCGAATGCCAGGGAAGCAATGCCCGCCGCAAGCCGAACAGGGCCAGGCCGCAGAGTGCTGTCGGTACGATCAGCCTGAGGTGGGCGGCGTCATAGGGGAACAGCTTCAGGGTGCGCACGACGACGGCAAGGGCCCAAAGGTTGGTGATAATGACCGCGCTGGTGGCGGCAATTGCGGCTCCGGTAATACCCAGCCGCGGCACCAGCATGATGCTTACCGCAATGACCAGGCCGGCGTTGGCTGCCTGGATGGGGATCAGCTTCTTTTCATATCCCGACATGAGGAGCAAGAATCCGACCGACCCCACTCCGCAGTTGAAAATCTGACCGACAGCGCCGATTGCCAGCACGGCCGCCCCGCCCTGAAAGCCGCGGCCAAAAACGCCCATGAGCGGCCGCGAAAACATCATGGCGGTGAGTGCCAGCGGCAAAGTGAGGATCAGGACCCATTTCGTCAGCGACTTGTAAAGGCGTCTCAGCAACTCATGGCTGCGGCTGGCATGCAGTTCGGCGATCATGGGCGAGAAGATCTGGTTCACGGACTGCAGGGCGATCGGAATAAATCCCACCATTGCCATGGCGATGGCATAAATGCCGACCTGCGCTGGATCGAGATAGAAACCAAGAATGATCTTGTCGGCTTGCGTAAGCACGAAGTGAACAATGGCCAGACCCAATGCCACGGCCGAGAACGAGACAACTGTTCTGTCCAGTTGCCATGAAACTGGAGCCGAGCGCGCTGAAACCGGGGTTAGCCGCCAGACCGAGAATCCGAGCATGGCCAGGATCAGAAGCCCACTGGCGACCTGGGCGGCAAGATAGCCGGCCAGGCCAAATCCCAGGCTGATCAAAATGACGGCGAAGAGAATGTTGATAGGAGTGCCAATCAGGTTCGTGACCACGGTTCGACGCGCCACCCCCTGATATCCGGCCATGGATTTTTCCAGAAAGTTTCGCAAAACCGCGAAGAGCAGGATGGGCGCAAAGAATACGAAATAGCGGCCGAGCCCTGGCGCACGATAGAAACGCGATCCCAGCCACGGGCCAATTCTCAGCAGTGCAAGCGCGACCAGCAAGTTGGCGGCGGAAAGCAGGCACAATCCGCCTTTGAGAAAACCGCCGAGGCGGGCGTAATCGCGTCGTCCCGAGTATTCAGCAATGAAGCGGGTGGCCGCCGTAGGCAAGCCAAAGGCATTGAACAGGCCCACCGCACCCACAATGCTCATTCCCAAGGCATATAGACCCAGGGCTTCAGCCCCCAAGGTGCGCGCCAGGTAGATTTTGAAAAAATAGCCAGCCGCGGCTGTGAGCAGGGTTCCGCCGAAGTAGACGGTGGACTGACGTGAGATGCTGCCTACGCGGCGGCGAAACTCCGTTGCCGGAGCAGCCGGCGGCGGCGCGGCGGTTGCCACAGTCGGAATGTTTGTGGCCGCACTCATGCCTGGGACACCGCGCCGTTTCTAAAGCCATGAAGCTTGTTCCGGCAGAGGCGCGCGAACTTCTCCAATCCCGACGATCGCTTCACCAGTGCAGCCGCGTGATAACGAGCGGCCGACCAGGCCACCTTTGTTTTCGAGCCGCTGACGGTCACGTGCAGAGTCCGCCGTCCGCTTTCGGCAAAGCGTGCTTTGTACTCTTCGTCTCCCAGGCCGAGGTCGACAATGCCGATGCCTGCATCCTGGCAGGCGGCGAGGATAATTTCCGACAACAAGTAGGTTCCCGGCGACAACCTTCGCGCGCTGAGAGCAAACGTCGGCTGGTAATAAAACCATTTATTGGCGAAGGTGAAGCCGTAATTCCAGGCGACGGTGTTCTCCTTCACCTTGAGCGCACTGAGGGCCAGCCATCCTTTCGCGGAAAGCCGCTGGGCCAACTCGGCGGCAAAGCGCTGGCGTTCGGGGCAAACCAGGTTACTGACCTGGCCGGCGGCGCGAAAGCGCTCAATGTGCGTGCTGGTGAACCGTGGAAACTCAGCGGCGAAGCCTTCCCAGGTGCGCACGTGCTCCACGCGCACTTCGCCCAGGCCGGCGCCAGCCGCAGCTAATTTCTTTATACGTCGTTTGGCGGCTTGAGCGGCCGCTTGCCTTTGCCCGGGTGAATCCAACAATATCTGGGCGCAGTAATACGCGGGCCGCATGAAGATGGAGTAGCGCGAAGCCTGCGCGGCGGATCGGAGTGCCGGGACCGAGGCGGAATCAGCCGGCAGGTTCGCCAGGCGCAGACCGTGGATGGATTTCATGCTGGCAATGTGGGCCAACAAAAGCTCCCAGACGTCAGCACGGTCCCCAGGGGCGCAGACAAGGTCGCAGTAATCGGCAGTCAACGCTGTGAGAAATGAGACATAGCCGTCACTGTCAAGCTGCATTGCGGCGATCGCGGCTAGTTCCTGGCCACGGTAGGCGGCGAAAATGAGTGGCTGGAGAGAACCGCTGAAAGCTCGAATGACCGCCTCCGCCCACTCGCAGGTGTAGAAGACCTCAGGGCACTCCATTCGGTAGACGAGTTCATCCCACGCCTGCCGGAATCGCGCGTTGTCGGGAATGGCGTTGAACACCACGAGACGCAGATGTTCCCCATGAATGGCGATTGAGGAATCCGGCTTTGCGAGGCACGGTTCAATCATGCGGGGTTCCCCGCGGCCACACGGAGTGTTCTTGCGCGAAGGCTTCGGTAGAAGCCGGAAACATGAGCTTCAAATTCGGACAGGCCCATGCCCGCAGAAACATGAATCCTCGGCAAAGCGAAGGTGTTTGCGGCGGGGGTATTTTCCATGTTCATGAACGCGCAGCTAAAACCTGCCCGGCGGGCAAGATCAGCCTCCCGGGCGCTAACCGCTTCGCCGTTGCCAAACGGGTAGGCCAGCGCCCACACCTCGCGGCCGAGCTCTTTCTCCAGTTGTCTCCGGCTTTCGGCTATTTCCCGGAATGCGAGATCTTCCGGCATTTGAGAAAGCATGGGATGCGACATGGTGTGCGCGCCAATGGTGATGCCGGCGTCAGCCAGCTGGTGTAGTTGATCGCGATTGAGCATGAAGAATCTTCGCCGCAGCGGCTCATTTTGAGAATATTCCGAGCGCCAATCCCCGGCTATGCCAAGCTGGATTCGCATGTCCTCCAGAATGCTGAGGCGAGTGCAGGTGTCAAAAGCCGAGAGCTGCCGTCGCAGTTCCAGCCATAGGGAGAATGTTTGGGCTTGTCCGCTTGCCTTGTAAGGCTCTCGCCGCCATGGCGTCTGCAGCACAATCCTGTTGCCGATGTGCGCGCGCCACAGTTCCAGCTCCTCGTGCCAAAGCATAGAACCGAGTCCGGAGGCGGAAGCTCCGGTCACGAAAAACAGGAAAGGCACATCCTGTTCGCGGATGATTGGCAGCATGTCGGTCAGAGTATTCAGCAGGCCATCGTCACAAGTCAGGAGCACCGAATGTGAAGGCAGCTCACACTCGTGCTTGCACCACCGCCGAAACTGGTCCGGAGAAATAAGGTTGTACTTGGATTGCAGCAGGAGAATCTGTGCACGAAACGCGCCGGCGGTCACGAGGTGGCCGTCAAGCGTGAAAGCCCGGGGTTGATATCCGGACGGATAAACGCCGTGGTAGGTGATAACGGCAGGTTCTGCTTGCGCCGATGGGCGCAAATAACCGGCCTTGCTCAGCCCGGGATAAACAACATGCTTGAGAAGCGGGCTGATGAGCTTCATTGGGCGCGCACCAGGCCGCAGGTGTGCTTGCCAGGACTGAAATCTCCAATCCGAGCTGCGTGCGCTTCGTGCCGGAGGATCTCGCGAAGGACCCGTTGCGCGCCGCATCCGTCCGCCAAGGAGCGAGCGCTTTGAGACATGAGCTGGCGGCGCTCCCGTGATCTCCGGAGCTTTTCGATCTCCGCGGCAATGATTTCTGCCGTGACCTCGCGCCAGTTGCCTAAATGCACGGCGACGGACGCTTTCTCAAGTGAAGCGGCAATCTCGGCTTGATTTCCGGCTACATCAATCAGAAGCGCCGGCAAGGACAGCAGGCACATTTCCCAGCAGGTCGCGCCCGCGCCAGCGATGGCGAGATCTGCCCAGGCCATGAGTTCCGGCATATTGGCATCGACGTCCAACTGGATTTTGCCACGGCAGGTTTCCGCTGCTCTTCGCAGCTGGTCAACGCGTGGGTTACTTCCTCCGGTTGCGATTCTGACTTGAAGCTCGTTATCGGGTATGGACTGCAAAGCGCGAAGCACAACTGAATTCAGGTTGCGAGGATCGCTGCCGCCCATGGCAATGAGAATGCGATTTGCCGCAAAGCCGATTTCGCGCTCCCACTGGCGCCAAGCCTCGAACTCCCGGCGCAACAAGATGAACGCAGGTCCCAGCAGGAGGCGAGTACGCGCATCCCGGTTCGAATACAAAGGCTCGCGGGCATGAAGGTTTTGATTCAGAACCAGGTCGGCGCAATACTCGCCTGCCTCACCGTTGTCATCGATGCACAAAAGGTGAAGTCCGGAATCGATAATTGCGTGCTGGTAGTTGTGGCCAAAGCGATATCCATCCGCGACAACCCAGCGCACGGCATTGGCAAGGGCAAGAGCAGCGGTCCGGCGGGCGTCGCGTTGGCTGCCGGCGAGCGCTGCAATCGATTCGCTAGCAAATCCCTCTGAACGCAACCGCTCCAGAATTGAAGGCGTTGATTCGGCCAGGGCAAACACAACTCTGCCGCCCGCGTGCTGCCAGGCCTGGGCGAGCGCAACACACCGCATGACGTGTCCGGTGCCGATTTCGGCGGACGCGTCGGCGCGAATCAGAAGAGTGCCTAATGCCATTAAGGTTTCAGTTGTCCTAAACTGCTGCCGCTATTCTTTCCCCCTGTCCGGAGAGCAATCGCTCCAGCCGGTCCGGATTGATCGGGTCCCTCAATCCGCAGGGAACCGTACCAGGCGCACGCTCCAACCAGTTCGGAATTTGCAGAAGGTCATGGGGACTGTCCAGCCGCATCGCTGCTCCAAATTTCGTCATCTGCGCAAGGTATCCGTAAGACGAGTAGTCTAGCCAGCCGCAAAGAAAGGCTGGAATGCCACTCAACGTGCACTCCATCGCGCTCGTGGAAAGCACGGACACCGCGAACCAGGTATTCCTGAGCAATTCCTCGGTCAATGGCCCCGTCAGAAACCGTGGGGGGTGTGAAGGCTGCTGCCTGGAGAGAGCTGCGCGTGCAAAGACATGCCGTTCGCGTTCTCTCTCGGCAGGGTGCAGTTTGATGACGAACTCCCGGCCATGATTCGCCGCAATCTGGGCCAGTGGCGGCAGCACGTCGCGATAGAATTCCAGCGCTCGCCCGCCAACGGACTCGTAGGGCTCAGAGAAAAAAACGATCTTATTTCCCGTTGATGCGTCGGGCCGCGAAGGGATGCCGCCCGGCGCTCCGAGTTCAATAGCCGCGGGATCGGTGCGGCAGACGCTGACCAGGTAATTCTGTTCCATTCTCCCTTTGGCGAGAAAAAGTCCATCGGGATGAGCGCGCATGTGGTAGCGCCCGTCCAGCGCGCCGTGATGGCAGGAAATCGCCGGCAAACCCCGCGCGCTGGCAATTTTCAACGGCACGCGAGTGGGCAGGTTTACATCATCGGCGCACAGTACAGCCCTGACCGACTCGCGATTAAATACCTGCAGCCACGCGTCGCGGATCATTAATCCCTGGCGCAGAGTCGCCTCCAATGCCTCGAAAACTCCAGCCCCTAACATCCGGCCAAGTGGCTCTGACCTCTGCAACTCTTGTTTTAGCTGATGCCATTGCTCAAGCAGGGAGCGGAATTCATTGAGGTCAAACTCGCCTGGCGCGTATGAGGCGAGGCGAGCGGCTTTTGCGTTGCGCGGGAGATCAGCTATCTGGCCGTTCCGGCGAGTCGCGACCAGCAGGAACTTCGACTGCGGCAGCATCTGGGCGTACTGCAAAGCGGTTCGCGAGGCGTTGACATAAGATGAAGGCAACAGCACGACTGGATCAATCCCCGGCTTGCCGCGAGCCGTAAACAGACGCCGGAGCTTGTAGCCCGAGTCGTACTTATCCCCAAGAATCTGTAATAGTTGAGAACCGGAAAAGGTCGAGAGCAAGCGGGCGTAGTGCTGCAAGCGTCGTACAGGGGTCACCGCTGGGGAAAAGCTGGCAACAGAACGGCCCAGGAGCGCCGCAATCGCCGATCTCTCGGATCCACCGCGGGAAATACAGGCTTCGTCGCAAGAACTAATCTCTTCAGCAAGTTTTCGAAAGCGCAGCCACTGTTCGATGCGGGCATGAAATTCCAGCGAAATCAGCTCCCACCAGTCGAGCCCGTAACGATCCAAAAGACACCCTAAGCCACTGGCCAGAAACGTACGAATCTGATCGAACTCTGCTCGAGCTAGTTTGGCGGCGGGCTGAACCGGACAACGAAGGGAATCACTCCAACGTCGATAGGATTCCGCGCCCGCCAGCCCCAAGTCGAGCACGGTGTCCCAGCGCTGCATGGCCCATGGGCCCTCAACTGGGCTGTCCTGCGGATGCACTAGCAGAATGCGCATGGATCATGGCACCAAGGGAGCGGAGACGTACGTTTCCGGCTGGCGGCCCGCGACCCCACATTGCAGGTCGGACGCACTTACGCTGACATTGCCCTCCGCCAGATCGGCCCACGTCAAATGCTCTCCCGTTTCGAGAGCTCGCGTGAGCCGCCTGCCAAGCAGTTTTGGCAGCTCAAAGGGTGTGATTCCATCGCGTGGAGCTGGACGCAAAGCCTCCAGCATCGCGGTCTCCAGGGTCGTTCCGGCAGCTAGGGGGTGTGTTGCACGCAAGCAGCGCCGCTGCACAACCACAGTTTCCTGTTCGTTCTGAGCGATCCCCTTCACTGACGAGCCAAGCGCCATCTCCAATTCGCGCGTGCGGTCCACCATCTCACGCCAGGTTTGTGAGGTCATGGAGAAAGGATGGTCCGGCCCCTCGCGCCGATTGTCATCCGTAAAGTGCTTCTCCACTACTCGCGCGCCCAGGGCTACGGCTCCGAGAACCGTGGCATGCCCGGGTGTGTGATCGGAAAGGCCGAGCAAGACGGACGGGAACAGGCAACGGTATGTTTCCAGTACTCGAAGGTGAATGTGGCGAAAATTCTCTTGGCTGCCGGTGTAATTCGTATTGCACTGCATGAGCACGAGCTGGTCATTGATCCTGACAATCTCTTCTACCGCCCGGCTTACCTCGTCAATATCGGAAGCGCCAGTCGCGAGCAGCACCGGCTTTTGTTTCGCGGCTACTTTACGCAGCATTTCCGGCCAGGTGATATCGCCGGAACCGATTTTGAACAGGTCGACCTGGGGATCGAGCATATCGACAGCTTCGAGATCATAAGGGGTTGAAAAGTAGTCGATGCCGCAATTTCGGCATTCCGCTTTGAGAATTGGCGTCCACTCCCACGGCACGCTTGCATCGTCGTAAACTTCGTAGACGCTCTTCTTCCACTTTGACTGGTGGGAAACCTGCGCTCCCAGCGCGCGAAAGCCCTGGTCGCTGACAATCGTCTTGGCGCGAAAGTTCTGGAACTTGGCGGCATCGGCGCCCGCTTGGGCGCACAGGTGGATCAACCGCTTGGCGCGCTCCAAATCGCCGTCGTGATTGGCGGCGATATCCGCGACAAAATACGTGGGGTAATCCAGACCCACCGTCCGCGAACCTAGCGTAAGTTTGTTCATGCGTTTCCTCCCGCTATGCAGCTTTGCAACCGAGCGCCCGCGCCGTTGCGCAGCGCTCTGAACCTGCGCAGGCCGGAGTCTACGTCCGGCATGGCGCGGCCCAATGCTTGGGAAATTTTCTGGGTCGAAAGCGAGGTGTCCCTTGGGCGCGGAGCGCGCAACTCGGCGTCCATAATCGAACTCGGGATGACAAGTGTCGGATCGAATCCGAAGACCGCGGCGAGCCGGACGGCAAAATCAAACTTGCTCACCCGCTCGGACCCAACGACGTGGTAGACGCCGTACAACTGGCGGTCGAGCATGTCCACAAGGATTCCAGAGAGATCATTCGCCAGTAATGGGCAGAAGAACACATCGGTGAAGCCGCGAACCGCGGTCCCATGATTCAATTCGCTCAGAATCCATCCCGCAAGACTGGACTTTTGCTGGGGGTTCCATCCATAAAACGTGACTCGAACAATGAGCGCGGACGGATCAGCGGCCAAAACCTCGCGTTCTGCCTCGCATTTGCTTGCCGCATAGGCATTCAGCGGATTCGGCGCGTCACTTTCAGAGTAGTTGCCACGGTGACCATCAAAAACGCCGTCGCTCGACACATAAACAAACGTTGCATCCATTTCGCGCGCCAGCTTGGAAAGAAAAGCGCTCGCCGCAACATTAATCATCCGAGCTTCCTCGGGGTGATCTTCGCACCAGTCCACGTTAGTTGCCGCGGCGCAGTGGAGAATGATCGAGGGGTGCAGGGCGTGTACGAGCTCCTGAGTCGCAACAGAATTGGTGAGATCGACGGAATAGACATCCGCACCGGGCAGGGGCAACGAATTTTGGCGGCAAATGCCCGAAACCTGGCGGCCCCTCGCGAGTGCTTCTCGCACAAGGCTGGAGCCCAGGAGCCCGCTTGCGCCGGTGACCAAAATCAAAGCGATACCTTTCTCTCGAGAACCGCAGGTCGAACAGCCAAAGTCATTCAGCCCTCTTGCAACGCCTTTTGCATCACGTGCCGATTCAGTTCGAGCAACTCCGGCTTGCGCTCCAGCAGGTTTAAAACTTCGTGCCAGGTGAAGTTGTCGGGATCGGCCATGTTGCAGTAGACAGCACGGATGAATTCAAGATCATTCGGGGTGTCGACGGTCCAGCGTTGCCAGCTATAGTCAGCGGCGGCCGTGACCGGGAGGAGATTGAATTGCTCGGGGTGTTCGTAAATGTAGGCAGTAACATGGCTGCGCTGATAGGACTTCTCGGCCAGCCTCCACGTGCGCGCCAGCGTGTCAAATGTAAAGACTTCGGTATCGAGGCCGCGCGGGTATGTCCTCTGCAATGCGTTGCTCGCGTAGTCGGGCTGGCGCTCGAGAAACGCGCGGATGGTCTTATCGGTGATTTCGGGGTCAATCAACGGACAATCCGAGGTAATACGCACGACAGCTTCTGCTTTGAAGTGTTGCGCGGCGCGATAGTAGCGATCGAGCACGTCTTTCTCTTCGCCGCGAAATATCTTGACTCCAAGTCGCTTGCTTTCGGTGACGATCTTGTCATCTGCGGAGTCGAGCGTCGTAGCAACCACCAACTCACCCGCCAGTTCAGCTCGCTGCAATCGCTGAATCACCCGCGCCAGAACGGTGGCTCCAGAAACATCGAGCATCACCTTCCCAGGGAGACGGCTGCTCCCTATCCTGGCCTGCACGATGGTTACGATTCTCATGACGGCCTAGCGATCGTTGCTTTCTCACGCGCCACGGTCGGGGCGAGGGGAATGTCAGCGGTTGCCGGCTTACCAGCCTCAATCAGACGGCCCAAGTCCTCGTGCGCCAGCCACTGGGGGTTATTGTCGCTGGAGTAGCGGAACCCGTCCGCGAGCCGCTGGGCATTGGTCCAGTTCTCTTTCTTCCACCACGAGTGCGCCGGCTGGATCACGAACATGTCTTCCGTCTCGACCGCGTTGCGGGCTTCGTCTTCGGACAGCAGAACCTCGTGCAGCTTTTCACCCGGGCGGATGCCGACGCAGTCGATCTGGCAATCGGGCGCGATGGCTTGCGCGATGTCCAGCAATTTCATGCTGGGAATCTTGGGGACGAAAATCTCGCCCCCGTGCATCTGCTCGAGGCAGCGAATGACAAACCTGACGCCGTGATCGAGCGTAATCCAGAAACGCGTCATGCGAGGGTCGGTGAGCGTGATCCTCCCCCGCTTGCGCTGTTCCATGAAAATGGGCACCACGCTGCCCCGGCTGCCGACCACGTTTCCATAGCGTACGCAGCTGAATCGAGTGTCCTGGGCGCCGGCGTAGGCGTTCGCTTGCACGAACATCTTTTCCGCGCAGAGCTTGGTCGCGCCGTAAAGGTTGATCGGATTGACGGCCTTATCCGTGCTGAGAGCAACGATTCGCCGCACGCCGCGGTTAATGGCGGCCTCGATTACGTTTTTGCCGCCGTTGATGTTGGTCTGAATCGCTTCGAAGGGGTTGTACTCGCAAGCCGGAACCTGCTTGAGCGCGGCCGCATGGACAACCACCGTCACCCCCGCGAAAGCCCGCTCCAGGCGCTGCTGATCGCGAACATCGCCGAGAAAATACCGCAGGCTGGGGTGGTCCAGTCCGGCGGCCCGCATCTCGTGCTGCTTGAGTTCGTCGCGGCTGAAGATGATCAACTTCTGCGGCCGGTACTGGCTGAGCATGATCTCCACGAATTTCTTGCCGAACGAACCGGTGCCCCCGGTTACGAGCACGACCTGTTCCGACCAATTCATCCTTGCCTCCGCGGCTCTAGAACCCTGTTGTCCAGGCGACGCGCCGTACGACTTTGCGCAAGTATAGCCAGTCTCCCGGACGCTGCCCTGTGAATCTCCATTTCTTTCACAGCGCGGAACCAACTCAATCAAGGCTGCTGGCAAAGGTTCTCTGCCATACTGAAATCCGCCATTCGTCGCGCCCGTGTGTAGGTGGGCGATTTTGCGTCGAATGAAGAGGATGAATGGAACCAGCGCCGCTCCTGCAGCCTAATGTTCCGATGTTGCGCGAAGTCGGTTCCGTGCAGCTC
>DASVAJ010000023.1:0-10588 GCA_036376415.1 Terriglobales bacterium | reverse complement strand
GCGATCGCTGCGGCGGAGGATGGGTTCGAAGTCCTCAAGGATTTCGCCAGGAAAGAGCTCGGCCAGGGAGGCTCCGATCAGAATTTCAGGGGCGCTATCGTGTCCGCCGTCGGGATGGAACATTCGGCGGAGAGCCTGATTAACATGGGTCACGTGTAGATCGCCGTCGAGAGAGAGCACGCCAGTGGGAATGTTTTCGAGAATAGTTTCCATCTGCCGGCGGCGTTGATCCAGTTCCGCATTGGCAGCACTCAGATCGCGGCTGGAAGCTTCAATTTGGCGGCGACTGCCCTCCAAGTCCTCGGCCATGCGGTTGAAGGAGCGCACCAGGTCACCGATTTCGTCCGCGGAACTGACATCAACGCGGTAGTCGAGGCGTCCGCGAGAGATTTCCTGGGTTGCTTCCGCCAGGGCGGAAAGAGGACGGGTAACAATCTTGGCGAGGAACAAGGCCAGCCAGGTGGTGACGAACAGGACCGTCATCGTGAGCAGCAGAAGCAGGCCCATATAGGTACGGCGAACGACGCGGCGTTCGCGGGCAAGATCGTAATAACGCTTCTGGCTCGCTTGCACGTCGCGAACGGTTTGGGAAAAATTTTTAGGCAGCGGGATGGCAACGAGGATCTGGCCGCCGCCTTGAACGGGAGCACTGCCCAAAGTGTAGTCCATGCCTTGCCAGGAAAACTGAGCGGGACCTCCGGCTTCGGCCTGCGCAATGGGGAGAGAGCCTTTCAGCACCGGCCAGGGCGCAGGAGCGTTATAGCTGGCCTCGGCGTTGCCTTCTCGAACGGCAAGCGCGAAGCCGCCCTGCAGAGTGATTTCATGGTGCTGAAACTCGTCGGCCACGCCGGAAAAACCGTGCCCGCCAAAGCCGTGTTCCACTTCCGGAGAGGCGGCCAGCGCAGAAGCTTCCGCTCGGGCGTTTTGCATGGCATAGTCCGCCAGCAATGTGACCATGGCGTGAGTGTCGGCTCTGACTTCTTCTACGGGAGTCGAAAACCATTTATCGATGGAGCGATTCATCAGTCCATAGGCGAACCAGTACATCATCATGACTGGCACGGAGGACAGAAGGAGGGCGCCGGCTACCATGCGCGTTCTGAACTTGGCTCCCAGCACTCCCAGGCGACGCTCCGCAAAAAGTTTAAGCAGGTTGCGCATCAATACGAAGGTGAGCGCCACGAAGAGCAGGAAGATGAGCGCGGAAAGCGCGGCGAAAACCACGATTTCCTGATTGTTTCCTGGATGCAGGAAGTTCAGGTCGAAGGCTGTCTGCGAGACCAGGATGGCGAGCAGCAGAAACACAGAGACCGACAGCAGGATGATGACCTGTTTGCGGTAGGAAGTCTTCACGGATCGGGTTGGAGCGGGTTGGTCCACGTTAGTCCTGAGTCCCGAGTCCTTAGTCCCGAGATCTGAGATCGTTCGAAGTCATTATAGATGCGCGGAGATGGGCGGATGCTGCATCCTGCGGGCCGCGAACCAAGCTGGTTCAACAGGCAGAATACTGCTGGTGTTAATGCCCGCGCATTGCTTGGGACGAAAGCTCTTCGAGCACGGCGGCGTAGGCGGGCTTTGGCTTATAGCGTTTGTCAAACAGCAGCGCTCCACCGCGAGCACGGTAGGAATGGGAGCCGATCCAGGAGTACTTGTCCGTGAATCCCCAGGTTTGAACAGCCGTACAGCCTCGGTTCTGCAGGCAGGCGTGCAGGACGTTACGGTAGACGTCGGCCTGGCGCTGGAGGTCGCTGTCGCGAATCGCGCCGGTAGCGTCAACCGGCAAAGAAACGTCAAGCTCGGTGATGTGAACCTGAATACCGAGGGCGGAGAGGCGGACGATGTTTTTGGCGAGGGGATCGGGATCGAAATCGAGTTTGGAGATGTGCAACTGCAGGCCGACTCCGTCAATGGGAACGCCACGGTGCTTGAAGTCTTTGATCATGGCGTATACGGCATCGGATTTGGGACTCATGCCTTCTGCTTCAGCTTCGTTGTAGAAGAGGAGAGCTTCGGGATCTGCGTCGCGAGCCCAGCGAAATGCCTGCTCGATGTACGCCGTGCCTTGTGCGGAGAACCCGATACCGGGCTGATTGAACCAGATGGAGTCTTTAGGATTTCCATGCTCGTCGAAGGCCTCGTTGACTACGTCCCAGGCGAAAACCTGGCTGGCATAGTGCTTCATCACGGTCGCAATGTGTTCTTGCAGCAGGCGTGCCAATTGCTGGGGAGTGAATTTCGCCGTGGTCAGCCATTGGGGATTGTTGTGATCCCAGAGCAGGCAATGTCCGCGAACTTTCATATCGTGGGTGCGCGCGAAGCGGACAATTTGATCGCCCTCGTGAAAATCGAAAACGCCAGGTTGCCGGCGGACGATCCACCACTTCATGCTGTCCTCAGGTTCGACCATGTTGAATTCGCGACCGAGGGTTTGGGAGTAGGCGGCCTCGGAAAGGGCATAAGGGCGGACAGCAGTGCCTACCAGCAGGCCCGCAGCAGCGGCGGCCCGGCGCAAGGTTGCGGGAGGCGCAGAACCGTTGGCAAGGAGCACGGCCAAAAGGCTGAGAAGGGCGAGCAACTGGGATCGTGTCACCTTCCCTTACTTAGCGGAAGGCAGGAAGGGATGTAAAGGACATTCGTCACATTTGAGCTTGGATTTCCCACAATAGTTCTTGCCGACTCCGACGATCAGGCCGTGCATTTCGTTGTAAATCTGAACCAGTGCGGTGCGGGTGGCAGTGCTCATGGCAGAGGGAGCATGGGAGGCGCCACGAACGCCGGTGGCAAGCGGGGGGGCTGAGCAGGAGTTCTGCAGTTGCTCGTGCCGCTGAACTACAGGCTGCAAAGCCTTCTCGAAGAGTCGTCGTATTTCTTCGTAGTGCGTATTCGCCGGAAGAATTTCATGGCGTTCGAGGATGCGCCGAGTGTATGCATCGACGACAAAGACGGGGTGATTTCCGGCATACAAGAGAATCGAGTCGGCAGTTTCCGGCCCAACGCCGCTCAAGCTGAGTAGTTCTTCGCGCAGTTGCTGGGTGGGCTGCGAAAACATGTCCTCCAGCGAGCCGTTATATCTCCGGTCAAGGAACTTGACGAAGGTCTTCAGGCGCTGGGCTTTTTGCCGGAAATACCCGGAGGGCCGGATCAGGCGCTCGAGTTTCGTGATTCTGATGCGTCGCAATGCGTCAACCGAGAGTGCGCCAGCGTCGCGCAGATTGGCCAGCGCGCGTTCCACATTGTTCCACGCAGTGTTCTGGGTGAGGTAGGCGCCGACGATCACCTCAAACTGCGTTTCCGCCGGCCACCAATGCTGCGCACCCCAAGCGCGGTAAAGCGTGTCGAAGTAGGTTCGGATTTCTTTTCCGGCAGAGGTGGAATGCACGGCGAAAGTCCTCTCTCGAGTGTAATGGAGCCAGCCTTCAGACGTTTTCCGGGCATCACCATTTTGGATTAGGACTTACTGAAGTGCATGTACGAATTGAATCGGAAGTGTCAAAAAAGTGGTGGAAATGGCCAATTCTCGTGAAATCGAGGGAGCCGAGCCACTTGGAAACAATAGTCTTCATGACGGGCAAGTACTTAAGTAAGTGGTGCAGTCATTCGCTTGCGTTGACAATTTATGTCAACGCGAATGAGTTGCCTTCCTCTCCCCAGAACGGGCGGCCGCGCGCGTCATGCCTGCACATCTGTGAGGCATGGTTCCATCTACGTGGTTAGGAGATCAGGGTATGTCTCAACGGCTGGGTGACCTTCTCGTTAAAGAGAAGATCATTACCCCAGAGCAGTTGGAACAAGCGACGAAGGCGCAGAAGGAGCAGAGCTGCCGGCTGGGCTCAGCTCTGGTGAAGCTCGGATTCCTCAGCGATGAGGATGTCACGAATTTCCTTTCCCGCCAATATGGCGTGCCCGCAATCAATCTTTCCTACTTCGAAATAGATCCTGCGGTGGTCAAGCTGATCCCATTTGAGACCGCGAAACGCTACCAGATACTTCCGCTGAGCCGGGTGGGGGCATCGCTCACCATCGCCATGGTCGATCCGACGAACGTGTTCGCCATGGACGATATCAAGTTCATGACCGGATTCAATATCGAGCCGGTGGTCGCTTCCGAAAGCTCGATTGTCGCGGGAATCGAGAAGGCATACGGGGCCAGCAAGGAAGAAGATCTGAACGCCGTGATGCAGTCGATGTCGGAGATGAGCGAGAGCGACGTCGAACTGCAATCAGAAGAGCAGCAACTGGAGTTGGCGGAACTGGAGAAAGCCGCCGACGAAGCTCCCGTGGTCAAGCTGGTGAACGTGGTGCTGGGCGATGCGGTAAAGCGTGGAGCCAGCGACATTCACATCGAGCCCTACGAAAAAGAGTTTCGCGTGCGGTTCCGTATAGACGGTGTGCTGCAGTCGATCATGTCGCCGCCGATGAAATTGAAAGATGCGATCACGTCGCGTCTAAAGATCATGTCGAAGCTGGACATCAGCGAGAAGCGGCTGCCGCAAGACGGCCGCATCATGTTGAAGATGAATATCGGGGGACGGAAGAAGCAGCTCGATTTCCGCGTCAGCACATTGCCAACGCTGTGGGGCGAGAAGATCGTGCTGCGTTTGCTGGATAAAGAAAACCTGCGGCTGGATATGACGAAGCTCGGATTCGAGCCTGAGTCGCTGGTGAAGTTCGAGAAAGCGATTCTGAAGCCGTATGGCATGGTGCTGGTTACGGGGCCAACCGGATCGGGCAAGACGAATACGCTCTACTCTTCCATTTCGCGACTGAATCAGCCGGACACGAACATCATGACGGCGGAGGACCCAGTCGAATTTCAGCTGGGCGGTGTGAACCAGGTGCAAATGAAAGAGCAGATCGGGTTGAATTTTGCGGCGGCGTTGCGATCGTTCCTGCGGCAAGACCCGAACATCATCCTGGTGGGCGAAATCCGCGATTTTGAAACCGCAGAAATCGCCATCAAAGCCGCACTCACGGGCCACCTGGTGCTTTCTACTCTGCACACCAACGGTGCTCCCGAAACCATTACTCGTCTGATGAACATGGGCATTGAGCCGTTTCTGGTGGCGACCTCGGTGCACCTGATCTGCGCGCAGCGACTGGTTCGCCGTGTCTGCAAGGACTGTACCGAGTCGGTGGACGTGCCTCCTCAGACTCTGATTGATGCGGGCTTCACACCTGAAGAAGCCAAGACGGTGAAGATCCAAAAAGGCAAGGGTTGCGGAGTTTGCAACAACACCGGGTACAAGGGCCGCTGTGGCTTGTATGAGGTCATGGAGGTCGATGACGAGATTCGCGAACTGGTGCTGGTGGGCGCCTCAGCCCTGGAGTTGAAGAAGAAGGCGATCGAGAGAGGCATGATTACATTGCGCCGCAGCGGTCTGATCAAGGTGGCGGCGGGAATGACAACGTTGGAAGAAGTGGCGCGGGAAACGATTCACTAGTAGTCACGAGTCCTGAGAACTGAGAACTGCGAAAAAACAGAAGGTCAGGATCAGGGACTAGGGACCAGGGATTCGGGACTAAGGGGCTACGGACTTAGGACTCACGAAAGGGACTTTCATCATGGGTTTGTCGTTAAGCGATCTGCTCAAACGAATGCTGGAGATGAACGGCAGCGATTTGCACATCACCACGAACTCGCCGCCGCAGATTCGGGTACACGGGCACCTGGTGCCGCTGGACCTGCCGCAGATGACGCCGGCGGAGACCAAGCAACTGGCTTACAGCGTGATGACCGACTCCCAGAAGCACCGGTTTGAAGAAAGCCTCGAACTGGACTTCTCCTTCGGTTTGAAGGGGCTGGCCCGCTTCCGTGCGAACGTGTTCAACCAGCGCGGTGCCACGGCTGCGGTGTTTCGTGTGATTCCGTTCGAGATCAAGTCGTTCAACCAGCTGGGACTCGCCCCTGTGGTGAGCAAGCTCTGCGACAAGCCGCGCGGACTGGTACTGGTTACGGGGCCGACCGGATCGGGCAAGTCGACCACGCTCGCGGCAATGATCGACAAGATCAACACCGAGCGTCACGACCACATTCTGACGATCGAAGACCCAATCGAATTCGTGCACATGAACAAGAACTGCGTGGTGAACCAGCGCGAGCTGCACGCAGATACGAAAAGCTTTACCGACGCACTGCGCGCCGCGCTCCGTGAAGATCCCGACGTAGTGCTGATCGGCGAAATGCGCGACCTGGAAACGGTGGAGTCGGCCCTGCGCATCGCAGAAACCGGTCACCTCACTTTCGGGACGTTGCACACGAACTCGGCAACCTCGACCATCAACCGTATTATCGACGTGTTTCCGGCGCACCAGCAGCCGCAGATACGGGCACAACTGTCGCTGGTGCTGGAAGGAATCATGTGCCAGAGCCTGGTGCCCCGGATCGACGGCAAGGGGCGGGCCATGATCATGGAGATTCTGGTGCCAAACGCGGCGGTGCGGAACCTGATTCGCGAAGACAAGATTCACCAGATTTACTCCTCCATGCAGTCGGGGCAGGAGAAGTTCGGAATGCAGACATTCAACCAGTCGCTGGCGACGGCGTATTTCCAGAAGCAGATCTCGATGGAGACAGCGATGGCGCGCTCCAGCAATGTTGACGAACTGACGGAAATGATTAACCGGGGTGCCAGTCTGTTAAACCGGCCGACCGCGGCAGGAACAACGCTGGCGCGGGGAGCGGCTCCGTCGAAGCATTAAAGGATTGGATATTTGGAAGCTTGGAATAAGCGGCAGTTTAGGTTGCAGCCAAGAGAGTCAGGAGAAGCAAAATCATGCCAGTTTTCACATTTTCGGGCAAAGACGCGTCAGGACAGAAGATATCCGGCGAACGGATGGCGGTGAACAAGCAGGCGCTGGCCCAGGCCTTGCGCCGGGAACGAATCACGCCTGGAGCCATTCGCGAAAAAGGCAAAGAATTCTCAATGCCGACCTTCGGTTCAACCAAGATCAAAACCAAAGACATTGCGATCTTCTTTCGCCAGTTCTCGGTGATGATCGACGCCGGGTTGCCGCTGGTGCAGTGTCTGGAAATCCTGGCGGCGAACCAGGAAAACCCTGCGTTCCAAAAGACGCTGACCGGCGTGCGTACCACGGTGGAAGGCGGGGCTACCCTGGCCAATGCCATGCGACAGTACCCGGTAGTGTTCGATGACCTGACCACCAACATGATCGAGGCTGGCGAAACCGGCGGTATCCTCGACATCATTCTGCAGCGCCTGGCCACCTACGTGGAAAAAGCGGTGCGGCTGAAGGCCGCCGTGAAATCGGCGCTGATCTATCCCGTGGCGGTGGTCGGCATGGCGGTATTGATCGTAGGCGCGCTGCTGAAATGGGTTGTGCCTATTTTTGCGAACCTCTTTTCCGGACTGGGTGTGTCCCTGCCGCTTCCCACGCGAATCGTCATGGGGCTGAGCAGCTTTGTGCAAACCTTCTGGTGGATGTTTTTGGTGGGGGGATTTGCACTGTTCTTCGGCATTAGGCAAATCCGCAAGCACCCCACCGGACGCTACTACTTCGACAAGATGCTGCTGCAGCTTCCCGTGATGGGAACCCTGCTGCGCAAGATCGCCGTTGGCCGTTTCACGCGGACGCTGGGAACGCTGATTACCTCCGGCGTACCGATTCTCGAAGGACTGACCATCACGGCCAGGACGTCGGGCAACGCGGTTTTGGAAGAAGCGCTGATGAAAGTGCGCAAGGCGATCGAAGAAGGGCGCACGATAGTCGATCCGCTGCGGGAATGCGGCGTGTTCCCCAACATGGTGACGCAGATGATCGGAGTGGGCGAAGCCACCGGCGCGATGGATTCGATGTTGCAGAAGATTGCCGATTTCTACGAGGAAGAAGTGGACGCGGCGACCAAGGACATGCTGGCCATGCTGGAGCCAGTGATTATTGGTCTTTTGGGCGTCAGTATCGGTGGCATCGTGATCTCGCTCTATATGCCGCTATTCTCCATGATTGCGAAGCTGGCCGGCTAAGGGCAGCTTCAAAAGGGACAGGTTTCAAAGTTTCCAGCGCAGATGCCAAGGGACTTTGGAACCTGTAGCCATGGGATCCCATGCAATCGACGTTCGATGAACGCAATTGGCTGAGTTGGCTGGTCCGGGTCCGGATATTCATATTGACCCTGCTGCTGGCCATTGAGGTAGCGGTTGCGCAATTCAGCCCGGCGCCGCTGCCCATGCGGCTGTTCGTCAGTACGATCCTGTTCTGGTTCAGCCTTTCTCTGTTTTTCGCTCTTCTTCTGTCGCTATGGCAAGAGCACCGGCTTCAGGCAGCGATACAGGTGCTCACTGACCTGGTGCTCGTTAGCCTTGTGGTGCATGAGACCGGGGGCTGGGATAGTTCCCTGAATTTTCTGTATCCGCTGGTCATCATTGTGGCCAGCGTGTTATTGCCGCGGGTGTGGGCCTACTTGATCGCGGCTCTGGCGTTTATTCTCTATGGCCTGGTTTTGGAGCTGAACTACTACGCCGTAATTCGTTCCTATTGCAGCACTCACCCGGGATTTCAGGCGTTGCAGGCAATCATCTTCGTCAATCTGTTTGCCTTCCTTGCGGTTGCGTACCTGGCCGGGCTGCTGACGACCAAGCTCCGGCAGGTGGGCGTGCAGCTGAAAGACACCAGCGGGGCGCTGGAGAGTCTGCAGGTGCTGCATGAAAACATCGTCCACTCGATCAGCAGCGGGCTGGTCACAACGGGGCTGGAGGGGCGCATCACGCTGGTCAATGCGGCCGGGCAGCGGCTTCTGGAACACACCGCGGCGGAGCTGGTGGGAACGCCGGTCAGCCAACTGTTCATGGATTCTCTGCCCACAGTGGAGTCGGAGCATGCGCATGCCGAAGTGCGGTTTGAGAGTCCGGGGAAGTTTCGCAAGACGTTGCGCGTGCGGGTTGCGGCGCTCACCGTGCCGGAACGGGGCGACCAGGGCTATGTCTATGTCCTGGATGACCTAACCGAGCTCCGGCGGCTGGAGCGAGAGATCCGGATGCAGGATCGGCTGGCGGCGGTGGGTCGCCTGGCGGCGGCGATCGCGCATGAAATCAGGAACCCGCTCACGTCGATTGCGGGATCGGTCAGCATGCTTTCCGGCGTGCCTGAGATGAACGGGGAACACCGCCGCTTGCTCGATATTGTGACCCGCGAATCGCAGCGGCTGAATGCGATTATCACGGATTTTCTAGCGTATTCCCGCACCAAGCAATATCACTTCGACAAGGTCGATCTCATTCAGCTGGTGGAAGACACTTTGACGCTGATGGATCACCGGATGAAGGCGGAGAATACCGGCATCACGATCAAGCGATGCTTCCCGGTGAAGCAGGCGTGGAGCCTGGCGGATGGCGACAAGTTGAAGCAGGTATTTTGGAACATTTGCGAGAACGCGGTTCGCGCCATGAAACATGGAGGCATGCTGACGGTCAGTCTGGAAGACGCGGGTGAGGACTGGCAAATCGGGTTTGCCGATACGGGAGAGGGCATGAGCCCGCAACAAACGGAAAAGATATTTGAACCTTTCCAGTCGAATTTCGAAGGCGGTACGGGACTGGGACTCGCGATCGTTTACCAGATCATGCAGGCGCATGAGGGCAAGGTATGGGCGCGTTCCAAGCGGGGGCAGGGGACTACGTTTGTGCTGAGATTGCACCGGCTTGAAGCGGAGCAGCCAGCGGTAGCAGCGAACGGACTCGGACAAAAGATGCTGGCGGGCGCCGCGGGAGGTTCGCATGGCTAATATTCTGGTCTGCGATGACGAACGTTCCATCTGTGAAATGTTGGATATCTCGCTGCGCCGCGAAGGCCATAAAGTCGAGACCGTTCAGTCGGGGCAGGGCGCAAAAAACAAAATAGACGGCGCTTTGTACGACGTCATCATCACGGACATCAAGATGCCGAATATCGATGGCATCGAGGTTCTGCGCCATGCGCACCGCGTTTCGCCGGACTCGGCCGTCATTTTAATCACGGCGGTCGATGACTATGAGGCCGCGGTCGAGGCGGTGAAAGCGGGTGGTGCCTCGGATTACATCCGTAAGAGTCCGGGATTGGTGGACGAGATCAAGCTAGCGATGAAGCGCACGCTGGAGAAGCTGGTCCTAAGCAAACAGAATTTTGCGCTGCGCCGTGATGCCGCCACACGAAATTCGCTGGACAACATCATTGGATCGAGTCCTGCAATGGAGAAGCTGAAGCAAACGGTGCGCACGGTGGCTTCGACGGCCAGCACGGTACTGATCCAGGGAGAGAGTGGAACCGGTAAGGAACTGGTCGCGCGCGCCGTTCATGTCTGTTCGCCGCGAGCCAGCGATACGTTCGTCTCGGTCAATTGCGGCGCTTTCCCGGAAGCCTTGCTGGAGAGCGAGCTGTTCGGCTACGTGAAGGGCGCTTTCACCGGAGCGAACCAGAACAAACGCGGGTTGTTCGAAGTGGCGGATGGGGGCACGATCTTTCTTGACGAGATCAGCGAGATGACCCTGGCCATGCAGGTGAAACTGCTGCGAGTTCTGCAGGAGCGGACGGTGCGCCCGGTGGGGGGGACGAGTGAGATTGCGATCGATGTGCGTGTAATTGCCGCAACCAACCG
>DASVAJ010000021.1:0-27732 GCA_036376415.1 Terriglobales bacterium | reverse complement strand
CAGGCGCCAGGCTCCAGGCTTCAGGAAATTCAGCCAATTTCGTCTCTAAGCCCCTGAAGCCTGACGCCTGAAGCCTGAAGCCGCTTTTCCTACCGCATCGTTTCAATAAACGTAACCTTGTTGATCTCCTTCAGGGTGGTGAGGCCGAGCCGCACCTTGTCGAGCGCCGACTCGCGCAGGAAGCGCATGCCCTCTTCCCGCGCGGCGCGGCGGATTTCCGAGGTTGGCTTCTTCGCCAGAATCATTTCGCGGATGCGGTCGCTCAAATCCAGCAATTCGTGAATCGCGGTTCGCCCGCGGAACCCGGTGCCGGCACATTCGATGCAGCCCTGGCCCTCATAAAACGCCACCTTCGACCACTGCTCGGGATCCAGCCCGCTGGCTTCCAACACCTCCGGCGGATAATGCACCACCGTGCGGCAGGTGTTGCAGATCAAGCGCACCAGCCGCTGCGCCAGAATGCAGTTCAGCGCCGAAACAAAGTTGTAGGGCTCAACGCCCATGTTCAGGAAGCGCCCGAGCACGTCGACCACGTTGTTGGCGTGAACGGTCGTGAACACCAGGTGCCCGGTAAGCGCCGACTGAATGGCAATCTGCGCGGTTTCGGTATCGCGGATTTCGCCGACCATGATCTTGTCGGGATCGTGCCGCAATATCGATCGCAATCCGCGCGCAAACGTCAGGCCCTTCTTCTCGTTGACCGGAATCTGCGTGATCCCGCGTATCTGATATTCGACCGGGTCTTCAATGGTGATGATCTTGTCTTCGTCGGTCTTGATCTCGTTGACGGCGCCGTACAGGGTCGTGGTCTTGCCGCTGCCCGTAGGTCCGGTGACCAGCACCATGCCGTAAGGCTCTTTGATGTAGCGGCGGAACCGGCGCAGGTCGTCCTCGTCGAATCCGACCACGTCCAGCGTGAGCGTGCGGAACTTCTCGCTCATCGATTCCTTATCGAGCACGCGCAGCACCGCGTCTTCCCCGTGAATCGACGGCATGATCGACACGCGAAAGTCGATTGGCCGCTCCGGCTGGCCGTACTTCACGCGAAAACGTCCGTCCTGGGGCACGCGCCGTTCGGAAATATCCAGCTCGCTCATGACCTTGATGCGCGAGATGATCGTCGAATGATGCTCCTTGGCGATCGGGTTCATCGCCTGCGTGAGCACGCCGTCAATGCGGAACTTGATCACCACCGAATCGTCGCGCGTCTCGATATGAATGTCGCTCGCCCGCCGCTGCAGCGCGGTAAAGATGGTGGTGTCCACGAGCCGGATGATGGGGCTCATGTCGCCCTGCGCGGTCAGCTTGTCGATGGTAATGCTCTCGTCGCCGCCCTCGTCTTCGCGGACAACATTGAGCGTGAAGCCCTCGCTGGCATCTTCCAGCACGCGCTTCGATTGTTCGGTCTTCTTGAGAATCTCGCTGATTTGCGCCAGGGTAGCGACCTTGGTGACAATCCGCTTACTGAGCAGCAGCCCGATCTCATCGATCATCATCAGCTGGCTGGGATCGGCAATGGCAATGGCGAGTTTTCCGTCGTGCGTTTCTTCCAGGGGAATGAAGTTGTAGCGGAACATCAGCCGCGGATCGATTTTCGAGAACAGGTCATGATGCAGCTGGAAATCGTGAAGGTCCACGAACTCGCAGCGGTAGCGGCGCGCGATGTCCTGCGCCCGCGCCACTTCATTGGAATGGCCGGAAGTCTGCCCGTTGCCGGCATTTCCGCCATTCACCACTACCGTCTTTTTTTCCGCCATGCCTGCCATTCCAACCCGCCTAACCCGGCCGTTTCTCTGTTTTGCAGCCCCGTTCCCTTAGTGCCCGTCAGTGAATATTCGCCCCCAAGCTGAAAATCGGCAAATAGAGGGAAATAAGAATCCCGCCGACAAACACCGCCATAACAATCAGGATGACGGGTTCGATGAGCGCCATGGCCGCGGCCAGCGCCGTCTGCACGTCTTCCTCGTAGAACTCGGCCACCGAGTTCAGCATGGCCGGGAGCGCTCCCGTCGATTCGCCCACTTCGATCATCTCCACCGAAAGCTCGGGAAATATCTTCTGGTCTTCCAGGCTCTTGGCCAGCGACTGTCCTTCGCGCACCCGCGCGGCGGCATCCTGCACGCCCAGCAGCACTTTCCGGCTGCTCATCGAGGCGCCGGCTGTTTCCAGGCAGGGCACCAGCGGCATGCCACCGGCGAGCAGCGTGGCCAGCATGCGCGAGAACGTTGCCACCTGCTGCTTGAGCAGGATGTTGCCGACGATCGGCGCCTTCAGCATCGCCCCATCGATCGTTTCCGCCCCTTTGTCCGTTGCCTTCCATCGCCACAACAGAAACACCGCCACCACCAGCACGACCCCGCCCACCGGCGCATAGCGTTGCGCGTGTGTGCCCACATTCAGCATGAACAGGGTGATCGCGGGCAGGCTGGCGTGCAGGTCCTCGTATAACTTGGCGAACTGCGGAACCACATACGTGACCAGGAAGATCAGCAGGCACAGGACTACAGACACCAGGAGCGCCGGATATACCAGCGATACCACCAGCTTTTTCTTGAAACCCAGGGTCAGGCGCTGAAAGTTGATGTAACGGGTCAGCACCTCATCCATGTTGCCACTTTTCTCCCCCGCCATCAGTGTGGTTGTGTAAATTTTTGGAAAAACGTATTGCGCCGAAAATGCCTCGGAAAGCAGTTCTCCGCCTTTCACCCGCTCCCGCACATTCTGCAGCAGGGAACGGAAATAGGCGTCTTTCTGCCGCTTAATGAGTAGGTCCAGCGAGCCCAGAATCGGCAGGCCTGCCTTCAATAAAGTGAGGAATTGCTGATTGAAGACCAGGAACGTCGATTGTCTAACTTTCTTCCGCCGCCCAATTTTCCCGCCGGTGAGGATTCCCTTTGGCTTGACCCAATAGACCAGGAAGCCTTGCTGGGTATACCGTTCCCGGACCTCGGCCTCGGAGAAGCCGGTTTCGACCTGCTGCAACTGGCGGCCGCGCTCGTCGGCGACTTTAACTAAAAACTCTGCCATGGATTCCTCAAAACCTGGGCTGGTCTCTCTAAGTCTAGCATTGGAAAGTTGCTCTTTTACCGCTACTTACGACCCACGTGTACCGGCAGTAACATAAATAAAACGAAGTCGGGCCTGGCGACTGACGCCTGAAGCCTCACTCACCCTCAATGACCTCACTCCCCGCAGGCGCCCGGAACTGAAACCTGCTGTCCGCCACCTGCACATCTTCCTTCTGGTTGCTGAACCGGTATTCCGTAATCGAGTCGTCCGTGCTGTCAATCAAAATTCGCGCAATCTGGAATTTCGGGGTCACTTCAACCAGAACCTGCCGGATCCGGTCTTCCATTCCCCGGGGCGTACCCCGCAGCACCGAGTTCTCCGGGCTCGAAGCCTGCACATCGGGCGCAAACGATAAGTTCAGCAACTCCTTTTCCAGCTTTGTCTTCCCCAGCAAAAACGCAAGTGGAGATCGAAGATCGTCCATCTTCCGCAGGGAAGACTTCCGCGCCTGTTTTTCATTGGGCAGATATAACCAGGCTTGGTCCCCATCCGTCACAAACAGCTTCTCTTCCGGAGAACGATACTCCCAGCGCATCTTGCCCGGTTTTTTCAGCCACAGGGTTCCCGATTCGCTCCGTTGAATCCCCGATCCCTGGTAAACCTCGACGAAATCGCTCTCCAGAGTGCGCAGGCGGTTGTAATGGGCGTCGACTGCCTGCGCCACCGCATGCACGCTGGGCAGCGCCCAGGTGCGCATGCAAATCAGCCCGCCCACAAGCACAGCCGCGAGAGCCACGGATCGAGAGTTGATTTTCACCTTGGCTGGATCTTACGCGGTAGCTACAATCCCTTCTACCCAGATTGGATGCGAGCACTCTGTCCTGAGTCTTTATCGAGCGCTGCCATGGAACCGGAAGAAGTCTACCCGTCGCGGTGAATGCAACTCAAGCCTGCGCAGCAAGAGGGCAATCGCCATTGCCTGCCGCCCACCACCCGGGTACGCCTGGGCCCTTGTCAATCCCCCGAAAGTGCTACAGTCTATTCCCGATTGCGGGTACGATGTTCCGCAGCCTACGTTTCCGCATGCACCCAAAACACCCCACCCAGTCCGTCGAGGTCCGTTCGCTGACCATCCAGGAAGTTCGTATCGTGAGTGACCTGCGAATCATGCATGCCAAGGTCGATGAGCTTTATCAACTGGTAGCCGCCCTGAAGAGCCGTCACAATGAACTCGATGTGGTTAAGTACGCCGATCAACCCATCCTCACCGAAGACATCCACAAGGTCGACGAAATTTACCTCTGGTTTGTGAAGCTGAAGGAAACGAGCATCGAGCAAAGGTCGTAGCCCTGATCAGCCAAGTTCGTGACAGGCGCCCGCTGCGCAGGAGACACCCGCGGGAACTCAGCCTTTGTGATATTGTGTTGCGGCTTGAGGAGAGGTGTGCTTGGTCCATTTGCAGCCGGCAGGATTCCCGGGCAGTGAAGCGATTTTTTTCAAGGCTTTTTCAAACAGACCTGATCATTCGACAAACCAGTCCAGCACTGAGCACCGTGAAGGTGCCAAGCGTCGCGGCAACCGGTTACTCATGGTTGGCCGCATGCGGGAGCTTGCCCTGTAGCGCGCCCAGTTTTTGGCTCAAGCCGGGTTTACGGTAATGACCGCCAGCGATCTCGATGAGGCAGTCCGCATCATGCGGCGCGGCCACTTCGATGCCATCCTGCTGAGTTACACGCTCCCCAGCCGCACGGTGGACCATCTGGCTGAGGCCGCACGCCAGTACTGCCCGGACTGTCCCGTCATCGCCATAGCCCAAAGCAACACTCAGGACCGCCGCATTGCTCCGGATGCGGTCGCCATTGCGGAGGAGGGTCCGCAGGCACTGCTCGCCGCCTTAAGCCAAGTCCTCAAGCCGATTTGACATCACCCGTCCACACGACCCGAGCGCAGAGTGCCAGGCTGCAAAACGGGCTAAGGTCCTCTCACTATTCCTGTCAGAGCGGAACTTACGGGGCTGACGACCCTCATGTGGGCTGCGGTTTGCCCCTAGGAAGTTTACTAATTGTACTGTATCGAACTAAAGCGGCGGAGCTGTCATGATCAGGGAGTGAACGGTTCCCCCCAGAAACCGCTCATCGAGCGCCGCCGTCGCCACCCCGATGCCAACGCTGCCGAACACTTGTTTCAGAACGAACCTCCTCACAACCGGCGCTCCAGCGACGAATTGCGAATGCGCTTTCAGCGCTGGATCGAACTGGCGGATATTGCCCTGCACCGCAAACCGAAAGATGACAAAAACGGCCACAAGCACTGACCAATCCACCTCGAGAAGCCCTGAAGCTTGAGGCCGCTTCGGGCATCCCTGTCATTCTCCATCCCGCAACTCAAACCGAGAATACTGATGGGTGCCGGCGCTTTTGCGAAAACAAGGCCGCGAAGCCAGTATGGCCTCAAACACGGGATTCGCGTACACCACGTGTACCGCCCTTGGCTGTTCCCGCCATGATCGTTGCAGATTGTTCATGACCTGCAGGAACCCGCTTTCGGGCAGAGGATGAAACAGGTAGACGACCAACGGTCCCGCAGGGAACTGGAATGCGGTCGCGTCGCCGCATACCGCTTCCACTTGCTGGCACCGCTGCTCAGGGCCGACGAACTTAGCGATATTTTCCCGCGCGATCTGGTTCAGCTCGGGCAAGAGCTCGATCCCCAAAATCCTCCGGAAAGGGTACTCCGACGCCATTAACAAGGCCCGTCCTTTGCCGGAGCCAATGTCCACGAAGGTGAAATCCGCGTAATTAATGCCGAGGCCGTTGAGCATTTCGCAAAATAGCTCCGGCTCCATAGGCTGATATGCGGAATTCAGCAGCCCGATGAGTCGGGCGCGCCAGCCCACTCCTCCGCTGGTCGTGTTCACGCGATGGTTCCAGTCGAACTCGGCATCCCCGTAGCGCTGCCGTTTGCGGTCGGGAAAGGAATCGCGCACGAACTCCCACCCGATCCCCATCAGCCGGCGCGACGTGACACGCCAGGAGGCGGCACGCCGTTCATCCCGCCACCACCGCACAACCGCTGCAATCAGACCAGGCGCATTTCCCGTCAGTGGCCGGGTTGCGGTGCTATCGCTTGCTTCGCTCCGCTGCATGCGCGCGAAGGACGGCTCTGGTTCCGCAGACAAAGTAGAGTGATTAGATCACAGAGACCTGCGCGCAAGTAGATGAGCGCGAAAGGTGGGTCGGCCGTAACCGTTCAACTTGAACCCTCAACCCAGAACCAGAAGCTAGTGCTCCGCGTTGCGCGGAATAGTATCTGTGGGAACATACCCATCCGGCAGTCCCTTTTCAACGAACGGGAAGTTTTCCGGGTCGGCAACCACGGCTCGGCCATCGCTCTGCAGACGGTAGGGGTTGCCGTATGGATCGAGCGGAATCCCGGGCAGCAGTCCCGCCCGTACCAGATCAACAAATGAGCCGGGCAGGCGCCCCAAGCGCTGCTTGTAACTCTCCACCAGCTGATTCAGTTGCGTTACCGTTTTATCCACCTTCAGCGCCCGCAGGTGCCACGCGGCCGTGACGCGGATGTCCTTATCGGGAGTGGTCTCGTAAATCGCAGTCCACAATAACATCGCGGTTTCCGGTTCTCCGCCGTGTTCGGCAGCTTGAGCCGCCAAGACCCTCAGGAAGGGATGCGCGTTGGGGACTTTTGACCCGCGCAGAAATGCCTCGGCCGCTTTTGGATAATCCTTCAGATCGGAGTAGTAGATAAATCCCAGGTCTTCGTAAAGCCGCCAATTATCAGGGTTGTTCCTGATGCCGAATTGCACCAACTCAATCGCCTTGTCCGGCAGGCCGGCTCCGTTGGGAGGCTTTGCCGTCAGGAATGTCGCTCCGTACTGGTAAGCCGGAATGATATGGGGATCGAGCTGCGTCGTGATATTCAATAGCGGCCAAAGCAGCTCATAGCGCCCCCCGCCTTTGTGGAATGTCCCGCCGAAGTATTGCACCGCCCGAGTCCAGTAGATATCTGCCACAATCCCGTCGTAACCCAGGCTTAGGCGCTTAACCATCTGGGGAGAAGAAATGTAAAGGAATTGTTCGAGGGTTGCGCCCGAGCGGACCCGGTCGATGGCGCGCAGCAGCACCACCGATCCGGCGATGCACGAAATCAACAGAACGCTGGCCACCGCGGTCAGCTTGCGGCTGCGCTTCATTTCAAGCTCCGGCGTTCGAAGATCAACGTCGCGCCGGCGAGCACAGCTACGGCATAAATCAGCACATAAGCCGTGTCGTACGCAATCAGTTGCCCTGCAACCCCTTCTCCGTGGGCTACCCGGTCAATAACGTTCAGGGCGGAGAAGTTGGGCACGATGTACGCCACCCCGGTCGCCAGCCAGCCCGCAACACCGTGCGTCATCTTCGCGAACCCGCGCAGATCTTCGGAGAACGTGCCGATCACGAACAGCGAAAACGTAAAGACGGCAGACAACAGCGGGGAAGAGAACGAAGAAAAGAACAGCGCCAGGGCAGTGACGATCACGAACTCGAGCACGATGAAATACAGCGCGACCAGCACCCAGCCATCGCTCGCCTGCAGGAGATGATGGCGCGAGACGTACGACAGCGCGGCAAAGACGCCGATCGCCATGAAGAACGTATTGACCACCAGGGTGCCGGTCAAACCGAAAAACTTTCCGGCGATGAATTCCCAGCGGCGCACCGGGCGGGACAAAACGGTGTACAACGTGCGCTTGTCAATCTCCTTCGAAACCAGGCCGATGCCGATGAAAATCGCGATCACTAAGCCAAACAGCGATACCGCGGTCAGGCCGAGATTGATTACCACCAGCCGCTCGATAGCGATCGAAATCTGACCCACCAGCACCGCCGCCCCGGTCAACAGCAGGGCAAAAGCGATCAGGTTATAAAGCACGCGGTCCCGCACCGCTTCCCGAAACGTATTGGCCGCAATATGTCGAATGCGCGAGTTCATGAGCGATTCGTGTGGCGGCGGGTCTCCAGACCCGCCGCGGCATTCACGTGCTGCCGGTTCTCTACTGCCTTCCCTCAGCTTCCCGCGGGCCGGAACTCAGCTCCGCCATCTCTCTGGCTTCAGCCCCGTTCGCAGCCCCCGAATTCTGGCCCAGTTGCCGTACGAAATAATCTTCCAGCGACGTCCGCACCGGCGTGAGCGATATCAGCCGCGCCCCGCTTCGACGCAGCGCATCGAGCGCAGCGTCCTGCTTCTCCTCGGGAACGATCGCGCGCAGCGTATCTCCAGCTGCGTGAGTCTCCGCTCCCAACGCTTTAAATGCAGAAGGCTCGCCGCTTCCGGTCCAGATCATTTCCACCTGCGCCTTCACCCCGACAGTCAGTTCCTCGACCGCGCCCACGCCGCGCAACTGTCCCAGGTGAATGATGGCCACGCGATCGCACAGGGCTTCCGCGTCGGCCAGAATGTGAGTGGAGAAGAAAACCGTCTTGCCCTCGGCCTTCAGCTGTTCAATCAGCGTCCGCACTTCCCGGCGTCCCATGGGATCCAGTCCGGACATGGGTTCGTCGAGAAAGACAACTTTGGGATCGTGCAGAATGGCCTGCGCGATGCCCACGCGCTGCAGCATTCCCTTGGAAAACTTGCGCAGCTGTACGTGGGCAGCGTCCTTCAGCCCAACCCGTTGCAGCAACGGTTCGACGTTCGCCGCCAGTTGTTTTTCGCTCATCCCCGAAAGCTGTCCGTAATACCGCAACAGCTCCCGCGCGGTGAGATAGTCGTAAAAGTAGGGCTGCTCCGGCAGGAACCCGATCTGCGCCTTCATGCGCGGATCGTGCAGCTCCATGCCCAGAATGCGCGCGCTCCCGCTGGTCGGGAACACGAGTCCCATCAGAATCTTCAGCGTCGTAGTTTTGCCCGCGCCATTCGGCCCCAGAAAGCCGAAGATCTCGCCCTCTTGCACCGTCAGATTCAGTGGATGCAGCGCCCGCTTCGGGCGCTTCCGCCAGAAGCCGACGCTATAAACCTTTTCCAGTTGCTGAATTTCGATCGCATCCATGGGAGTGGAGAGACCCGAGGAAAATTATATTGAACTGTACAAGCAATGATGACACTTAGCCTGGGCGGAACATTACGGAAGTGTGGAGCGCGGAAACCACTCATCCTTCCGACTGGAGCGGCGTTTATTGCATGCCGACGTAGGTATTCACGCAGACGGCGACCGTCGCCGCCGGCGGTAATCCCGGCGCCCCAGGATGGGCGCGCATGACTCCGTCAGATACCGTGCAGAAATTGCGGACGCCGCTCTGGTTGAAGGAGAGGGGCGCCGAACTGCCAACATAGTCGGTATTCGTCAGGGCTCCGCCACTGGCAAATCCGGCGGCGAAAAACTGATATCCGCTCTTGGTGCCCAGGCTTATATTGTCGTCAAGAATGCACGCCGTGGCCGCTGACGGGGTGCAGGGCATGGCTCCTCCCAGGTTGATCAGGCCAGGAGCATAGCCGACGGCTGGATAGGTGGAGTGATATCCGACCTCGGCCGTCGAAATCTCGCGGACGCTCCGCACCGCGGAGGCTTCGTTGGCCGCAATCCTTGCCCGCAGCAAACTGGGAATAGCAATGGCGGCGATGACCAGAATGACAGCCACTACGATCAACAGCTCGATTAGCGAAAAGCCTTGTTGGCGACGCATTTTAGCCCCTTGCCTACGCTACCTTGGTTGCAGCTTAGCTACCACTTTCCGGGAGCCTAGTACCAAGGTTTGTCTCCCGATTTGGAACTGCCCGTTGGCCTTTGGCCCGTCCGGCAAAAAAAGAGCGCCGGATGTTGCCACCCGGCGCTCCCGGCTCTTACCCTCCCCCAGGTAATTGCCTAACTCAGGTTACTGCAAGGCTGCGAAAGGAGCCGCAGTGCAGACCGCCGAACCGCCACCAGCCAGGGCGCCGGCGCCCGCGAAGCCACCCGTGTTACCGGCGGCTGGCAGGTTACCGCGCACCACGCCATCTTCGATCGCGCAGAAGTCGCGGGTTCCGCTCTGGTTGAACGTGACCGGAACGGCTGCGGCTGTGAAGCTCTGGTTGGCGCCGCCAGGAGTCGGGTTCGAGCCAAGTGATTCAAACCCGTATCCGCTCTTGGTCGCCGCGCCGCCTTCGGTCGGATCGGCACCAGACAACGCGCCGTCTACCAAGCAGGCGGAAACGCTGGTCGGCACAAAGCCGGGCGCGCAAGCTGCCTGGCCGTTCGGAGGTCCAAGGTTAATGATGTTCGGAGCATAACCCTGTGCCTGATAGGTGCTCTGATAAGCGATTTCCTGCGTAATGACGTTACGAATTGAGCCGACGGCCGAAGATTCGTTGGCCGCGATTCTGGCTCGCATCAAGTTCGGAATCGCGATGGCCGCGATGATCAGGATGATCGCCACGACGATCAGCAACTCGATTAATGAAAAACCCTTCTGTTTCCGCATTCGTTTTTTCCTCTTCTCGGTTTGTTAAACCCGTTTATGTTTCGAATCTAGGGCTCAGCGACCCAGTGCCCGTATGTTCGCACTTCCCTCGCCATTGCCGTTAATTACCAAAGTCCTTGCCTGACAAGCTGTTTGGCCCGTTTTTTCAACTATTTATGAGAACGTGTCTGCCGCCGCACATTACCCCCAGCCAGCCTTTCTGTCACATTTTGCCACGCGCATTGACAGATTGTGTCACTCTGGCATGCGGTTGAGACCGGCTTAGGTCCCGAGTTGGGAACGCCTGGGTTCACGCCTTCTTGCAGGGATTCTACTGCTGGGAATCACGCCGGGACGGGATAGGCAAACTCTCAGAACGAATTCTAGCAGGAATCTCGCAACTGCCTAACGCTCGAGGCGCCCGCGTGGCAGCGGGTTCCAAGCCCGCGACCCAGTTGCAGCCAGTTATACACCGCGTGCCCGCAGTGGCCGGCACACTGCGCTTGCTAGGCGGCTCGCCGCAGCACCAGCGCCGAGTTCTTCGATCCGAACGCGATGCAGTTGCACACCGCGTGTTCAATCTTCTTCTTCCTTCCGGCCTGGGCAACATAATCGAGGTCGCAGTCCTGGTCCGGATTGTCCAAATTGATGGTCGGCGGCAGTTGTTCATTCTGCATGGCCACCAGCGTGGCTGCGACTCCCGCCGCCCCGCAGGCGCCCTGGGGATGCCCGATCTGCGACTTCAGCGCCGACATCGGCACCTGCCGCGCCCGTTCTTCTCCCAGGGCCAGCTTCAGGGCCCGGGTCTCGATGCGGTCGTTCAGCTTCGTCGAGGTGCCGTGGAGGTTCACATAATCAATGTCTCCCGCTCCCACCCCGGCCTGCTGCATGGCCAGCCCAATCGCCCTCGCCGGCTCTTCGCCGCACTCCATCAGCCGCACGCGGTGATAGGCTTCGCAGGTCGAGCCATATCCAGCAACTTCTGCCAGAATTGCGGCGCCGCGCGCGCGCGCGTGCTCGTACTCCTCCAGCACGAACATCCACGCGCCTTCCGCCAGCACGAATCCGTCGCGATCCGCCGAGAATGGACGCGATCCCTGCTCGGGCTGCGCATTCCAACTTTCGGTCAGGAGATTCTTCATCAGAATGAAGCCGCGCACCGTGCCCAGGGAAATGGGCGCATCCGCCCCGCCGGTCAGCACCGAATCCAGCCTGCCGGACTCGATCTGCCGCATGGCGTAAGCCAAGGCGTCGGTGGAAGACGTGCATCCGGTGGTGATCACATGGCTGGGCCCGCGCAGATTGAAGCGCACATTGAGATCGCTGGAAATGCTCCCCATAACGCCCGTGGGAATGCAGAACAGGCTCATCTTGCTCACCTGCCCGTGAAAGTAGAGCCGGTACTGCTCCTCGGTAAACTCCTGGGACCCACCGCCGGTTCCGATAATCACGCCAAAGCGGCGGCGCTCCGCCATCGGCAACGCGTGGGTGTCGACGCCTGCGCTGGTCAGCGCTTCGGTCGCCGCGCACAGGGCCAGCGGCAGCACCCGGGAGACGTGCTTGCGTTCTTTTTTCTCTACCCACGCCAGTTCGTCGAAATCACGCACCTCGCCCGCAATCTGAACTTCAATGGCCGAAGGGTCGAAACGCGAGATTCGCCGCACCCCGCTCTGGCCGGCCAGCACCGCCTCGGAAAAGGCGGGTACCCCGATTCCATTGGGGCTGACCGCCCCCAGGCCGGTAATCACGCAACGGCGCTTCATCACGTAGAAAATATCAGGAAACGCGGCGCCGTGTTTTCAGGTGCCGCTTGGGAAGTGTCAAAAGATCGTCATTTCGAAGCAGGAGCCTACTGGTCGACAGGACGGTAGTCGCAGGCTTCGCGGCAGGGCGGACAGTAGTAAAGGCCATCCTGGCAGAGGCGGACATCGATCTGGCTTTGGCAGAAGCAGCAGTACTTCTCGCAGCCACACTTGTCTTCCGGCGCTTCGCATTGCATGCAGACGTACTTCTTGCCGGTTCCGGTGCTTGAGCTCATGTCTAGACTCTAGTCGCTTCATGGGAGACGACGAAGATGCCGTCGGTAACTGTTTTCACGACTCATCCGGGATGAATCGGAAGAAAGGCTTTTAACCGCAAAGGGCGCGAAGGATTCGCAAATAACACAAAGAAAATTCTTGGCGAACTTTGCGCCTCCTTTGCGGTTAAAGGCTTTTGCCCGGCCTGAGATCTGCAGGAGCGATGGTAAAATCAGAGGATTGCATGGCATCGAAATCCTCATCCGTATTGACCCCGGAAGCGCCGAAAACCTCAGCTCCAAAGGTCGGATTCGTGAGCCTGGGGTGTCCCAAGAACCTGGTGGACAGCGAAGTGATGATGGGGTTTCTGGCGAACTCCGGCGCCGAACTGGTGCCCCGCGCCGAAGACGCTGACGTCATCGTGGTCAATACCTGCTCTTTCATTGAAAGCGCGCAGCAGGAGTCGGTGAACACGATCCTGGAGATGGCGCGGCACAAGGCGGGCAGGGCGAAAAAGCTCGTGGTCGCGGGTTGCCTGGTCGAACGTTTCCGTGACCAGATCCGCAAAAATATCCCGGAAGTGGATGCGGTGGTCGGGACCGGGGAACTGGAGAGGATCATCGCGGCGGCGGGAATCACTAGCACTCAGCCTAGTGATTCTCCTTTTCGAATTCTCAGCGGGCATTCGCGGGCCGAGGGCGATGTGCGCGAGCAGCAGGGGCGTTTCTCGCGGGAATCGTGGGAGGGCGCGGTTTCTGACCTTCCCAACTACCTTTATGACGACGCGACGCCGCGCGTGCTGGCCACGCCGCGGCACTCGGCGTACATCAAGATTGCCGAAGGATGCGACCACCCCTGCAGCTTCTGCATCATTCCGCAACTGCGGGGCAAGTTCCGCTCGCGCCGTTTTGAATCCGTCATTGCCGAAGCGGAACGCCTGGCGCGCTCCGGGGTGCGCGAAATCACTCTCATCGGCCAGGACACGACCTGCTACGGCGAAGATTTTGGGCTGAAAGACGGCCTGGCGGTGCTGCTGGAGAAGCTGGCGGGGATCGACCATCTGCGCTGGATCCGGTTTCTGTATGCCTATCCCAACAAGATCACCAGCCGCCTGCTGGAGACGATCGCAGCGCACGAAAAGATTTGTTCTTACGTGGACGTTCCTTTGCAGCACGCATCGGCGGCCACGCTGAAGCGCATGAAGCGCGGTGGAAGCGCCGATATTTTCCTGCGCACGGTGGAGAAAATCCGGCGCACCATTCCGGACGTGACGCTGAGGACTTCGTTCATCGTGGGATTTCCCGGGGAAAGCGAAAAGGAATTTGAAGAGCTGTGCGAGTTTGTGCGCGCGGCTGGGTTCGACTGGATGGGCACATTTGCGTACTCCGATCAGGAAGGCGCTACCGCCTACGCGCTGGAAGAGAAGCTGCCGCTCAAAGAGATAGAGCGCCGGCGCAGGCACCTGATGCGTATTCAGCAGGGCATCAGTAAGCGTAAGAAGAAAAGGTTGCGAGGAAGGGAACTTGAAATCCTGCTCGAAGGACCGTCCTCGGAAAGCGATCTCCTGCTCGAAGGGCGCGCCGAAATGCATGCTCCCGAAATCGACGGCAAGCTCTACATCACGGATGTCGGCGAGGGCATCGAGCCTGCTCCCGGCGGCTTTTATCGCTGCCAGATCACGGAAACCCATGACTATGATCTGGTGGGGAGAATCGTCTGAGGTTTATCGCTTTATTCAAGTTAGTAACTCAGGGATGGTCGCAGTTGTTTCTCGCAGTTGGATCGAGGGTTATGGCGGCGGGATTGCTCTCTACGTGTTGAGCGAGAAACTTCTTTAGCGGATCGGCAACCGCGATGGGCCCGTCGCCGCCGAAGAACGCGCCAACCTGGCGTCCGAATCCATCCGACAGGAAGAGTTTCTGATCTCCGCCGGGCCGCGAAATTGTGAGGTTGAGTATGTCGCCCATGACCGGCACGCGGCCTCCTGGCGGCTCGCGATGTTTTAATTTGACGAGCGCTGGCGCATCCAGCAGCTTGCGCAATTCCTGGACATCCGTTGACGAGAGCTCGCCTGTGAAAACCCCCGTCACCACGGGTTTGTTCTCCGCTTTCTGGGCGCGATCCTCGAACCGGTATTTGCCGCTTTCGGTGACCAGCACGCACTGCTGGTGCGCGCTCCCCGACTTCAAGCTGAAAGAATAAACTCGCAATAAGCCAGAAGCACGGTCCGGGCTCACGCTGGGCGCAGGCGCCTGCGAGGGTTGAGCGGCCGGGAAGATGCGTTTCTTCAGGGCAAGAACCTTCGCCGGCTGACAACTGTTTTTGCCGGAATCTTCAGTTAAGTTGCGGTGTGGCACCTTGTGCAAATCGTCCATCCAGCGCAAGAGCGGCTTCAGCGCGCGCTCGAAAGGCCGCCGGCTCTCCAGGCTCTGAAAATTCAAATCCTGCCAGCCGTCCTGGCGCACGATGCTGACGCGAAGCCGGTCCTCCTGGGAGCGAATCAGCGGTTCGTCGATTTGCGACTGCTCCAATGACGCCAGAAAGGGATCGCGTAATTC
This sequence comes from Terriglobales bacterium, assembly GCA_036376415.1. Classification (GTDB taxonomy): domain Bacteria; phylum Acidobacteriota; class Terriglobia; order Terriglobales; family Acidobacteriaceae; genus Gp1-AA145. The sequence goes on along the minus strand of DASVAJ010000021.1, from coordinate 12,714 downwards.
CTGTTGAACCACCTGCAATCTCCGCTCGTCTAGTCTGCCTTCCAGAACCTTGGTGCTTTCTCCCGTGGTGACCTCTACGTGGAAGGCGCCGGTTTTCTGCAGGAGCACGCACGAGTACCGGTCGTCAGTTTCGTGTGCGAGCCGCAACAGGTAGGGATAATTCGGGCTGTCGGCCTGGGCCCAACCCAGCGCGGCAGTGGCGAGCATGAACACGCACACTCTCATGGATGAGAGTTAATCATGAAAACGGGTACTCAGTCAGGGATTGAATCAGGAAATGCGGCTGAGCACCAGGGTGGAGTTTTTGGATCCGAAACCGACGCAGTTGCACACGGCGTTCTCGATTTGCGCCTTTCGTCCGGCATCGGGAACGTAGTCGAGGTCGCACTCGGGATCGGGCTGTTCCAGGTTGATGGTGGGAGGAATGCGCCCGTGCTCCATTGCAATCAGGGTCGAAGCCACGCTGGCAGCGCCGCATGCTCCCTGCGCGTGTCCGATCTGCGACTTCAATCCCGACATTGGGATCTTGTAGGAGTGACTGCCCAGCGCCAGCTTCACCGCTTTGGTCTCGACCCGGTCGTTCATCTCCGTCGAAGTTCCATGCAGACTGACGTACTGGATGTCCTGAGGCGAAAGCCGTGCCTCTTCGAGCGCCAGCGTAATCGCGCGCGCCGGCTCGTCGGGCGAGTCGCTCATGCGGACACGATGGAAGGCTTCGCAGGTCGCGCCATAACCCGCAATTTCGGCGTAGATACGCGCGCCGCGGGCTTTGGCATGCTCGTAGTCTTCCAGGACGAACATCCACGAACCCTCCGCCAGCACAAACCCGTCCCGGTCGGCGGAAAAGGGCCGCGATGCCCGTTCCGGTTCCTCGTTCCAGGACTGCGTAAGGGCGCGAATCATGGTGTAGCCCTTGACAATGCCTTCGGTGATGGGCGAATCGACGCCGCCGGCAACGAAGAGCGGCTGCACTCCCGCCTGAATGTGCTGGTAGGCATAACCCAGCGCGTCCGTGGAAGAGGTGCACCCTGCGGTCACGACGTGGCTGTATCCGCGGAAACCAAAACGCATGCTGATTTCGCTGGGAATCGTTCCCATGGTTCCGCTGGGAACGCAGAACAGGCTGACCTGCTTCTCCTTCCCGCTGTGCCAGAGGCGGTATTGCTGCTCGGAGAATTCCTGCGCGCCTCCGCCGGTGCCGAGAATGATGCCGATCTGCCGCTTTTCGTCCATTGACATCGCGGAGGTGTCGAGGCCGGAGTCCTTCACCGCCTCCGTCGTCGCCGCCAGGCAGAGCGGCACCACCCGCGAGACGTGCTTGCGCTCGCGGGCTTCCACCCAGGCCAACTCATCGAACTCGGGAATCTCGCCGCCAATGTGCACGGGCAGGTGCGAGGAATCGAAACGCGTGATGCGCTTCACCCCGGATTTGCCGAGGAGCGTGGCCCGGCCAAAGGCTTCTTTGCCGATGCCGTTCGGGCTGACGACGCCCATTCCGGTGATGACGACGCGTGGAAGCATAGGGATTCAGCTCTTAGCTTTTAGCTCTTAGCCTTTAGCTTTGCACTGCCGATTGTCGCTGCTTTCTATTGTTAATTACCCAGCCATTCTCGCTTTGCTTGCGAGAAGCCTGCGAAAGCTAGAAGCTTAAGAGCTAAAAGCTAAAAGCCTAAAAATTGGCGATAATCAAACCATGCCCCTCGGATTGTACATTTCCGTGCCCTTTTGCCGCACGAAGTGTACTTATTGCAACTTTGCCTCCGACGTTTTTTCGCGCGCGCGGTTCGAGAACTATGTGGCGCGGCTTTGTGCCGAAATCGAGCAGGCCCCCGAAACCTGCCGCCAGATCAGCGGTTCGTTCGATGCACTGATCGACTCCATCTACTTTGGCGGCGGGACGCCCACTCTCTTGGATGTAGCACAGCTCGAACCCGTCTTTGTCACTATCCGGCAAAATCTGGAAGTGCAGCGCGATGCCGAGATCACCGTGGAGTGCGCTCCAGGCACGCTTTCCGAGCCGATGATGAGCGCGCTGGCGCGATGCGGCGTCAACCGGGTGAGCCTGGGCGTGCAGTCATTCGTAGATCAGGAAGCGCGCTCCGTGGGACGACTGCACAACCGGGAAACGGCGTTGAGCGACATCGCCCGCCTGCGCGCAGCGGGCATTGCCAACATCAACGTTGACCTGATCGCCGGATTGCCGCACCAGACGCGAGAAAGCTGGGAAGAGTCGGTAGGCGCCTTGATTGACACCGGGGTTCCTCACGCCAGCATTTACATGCTCGAGGTCGATGAAGATTCCCGGCTGGGACGCGAGTTGATCGCTGGGGGGCAGAAATACCACGCCCACTTTGTCCCGGACGAAGACTCGACGGCAGATTTGTATGAGCGCGCATGCGAGCGCCTGAACGCAGCCGGAATCGCGCAGTACGAAATTTCCAACTTCGCGAAGGTGGGATTTGAGTCCAGGCACAACCTGAAGTACTGGACGCGGCAGCCGTACCTGGGCTTCGGCGTCGATGCGCACTCCATGCTGATTTCCGGCACCGGAAAAGCAGGGGTGCGTTTTTGCGACCCAGACTCGCTGGACAAATACCTGGTCGGCGCCCCTCGCCAGTCGACGCCCGTTTCTGCCGAACAGGCATTGGAAGAGACCTTCTTCCTCGGGTTGAGGCTGAACCGGGGAGTTGACCTGCGCAGCGTGTCAGAATCGTTCGGCCGCGAGAGAGTAGATTCCGTCATGGCCACAATTGACGAACTCATTCGCAATGGCCTGCTTCAACGCAGCGGCGAAAACATCGGCCTCACGCCGCGGGGGCGCGTGCTTTCTAACGAGGTCTTCCAAAAGTTTATTGCGATCAGTTCGGATGCCCTGGTTTCCTGACTACTCACCACAGAGACACGGAGTCACAGAGACAAGCGAATTCATCAGCCCCGGGGAGTGCCGACTACTGCTCTTTCCTGAGCATTCAGTAAAAGACGTTCTCTGTGTCTCGGTGGTGAGTAGTGCGCTATAATCCTCGACCGAAAGCGAGGTGCGCATGGGCCTCTACTCGCACTACGACGGCGCGCATACCCACCCGGTGAATCGCGCGCTGCACCTGATTGCTATCCCCGTCGGATTCTCGTCGATCATCGTTGTTTGGTTTCACTGGGTGATCGCGCTGCTGTTGATTCCCACCGCCTTCGCGCTTGCCTGGATCGGTCACCTGATCGAGGGCAACAAGCCGGCGTTTCTCACCAATCCCGTGCACGTGTTTGTGGCGCCGCTCTGGATGGGGAGAAGACTCGCGGCGAAGCTTCGAGGAAGTGCCAAGGCGGACGTGCCCATCCGCCCGAAGGGCGCCGCCTGAGATGTAACCAACCGGTCGGTACGGGCGTTTCCCTCGCTCTGCTCGCCTGTGATTTAATGAAGACACCACAGAGCAGAGGGGCTTGGATAAAACTCACCGCTGCGAAATTCCCCTCGCAAAGCACTGCCCTCCGCGGCTGAGTTTTCAAGGAGAACGTCTTGGATTTCCAGCTCAATGAAGAACAGCTGCAGCTGAAAAAGAGCGTCCGCGAATTTGCCGAGCGCGAGATTGCGCCCAACGTGCGCAAGTGGGATGAAGCGGGAGAGTTTCCGCTGTCCACTATTAAAGAACTGGGGAAACTCGGGCTGATGGGAGTGGTGTTTCCGCATGAGCTTGGCGGCGCGGGCATGGGCTACGTGGAGTACGTCACCGCGATTGAGGAACTCTCTCGCGTCGACGGGTCGGTGGGAATTATCGTGGCCGCGCACACGTCGCTCTGTTCCAACCACATTTTTCTCGCGGCCAACGACGCTCAAAAGCATAAATACATTCCAAAGCTCGCGGCCGGAGAATTCATCGGCGCCTGGGGGTTAACCGAACCGTCGTCGGGTTCGGACGCAGGCAGCGCCCGCATGACCGCGGTCCGGCGCGGCAAGGACTGGGTGCTGAACGGCACCAAGACATTCTGCACCAACGGGCACTACGCCGACGTGCTGGTTGTCATCGCCGTGACCGACCGCGCCGCGCACACCCACGGGCTTTCGGCGTTCATCGTGGAGAAGGGAACGAAAGGCTTCCGCCCGGGAAAGAAAGAAGACAAGTTGGGACTGCGGGCGAGCGACACGGCCGAACTCGTGTTCGAAGATTGCGTCTTGCCCGCCGAAAATCTGCTCGGTGTCGAAGGCCAGGGCTTCGTTGACGCCATGCGCGTGCTCGACGGCGGCCGCATTTCGATTGCCGCGCTCTCGCTGGGCATGGCCCAGGGAGCCTACGAGGCCGCGCTGAATTATTCCAAGCAGCGCCGGCAGTTCGGCCGCAGCATCAGCGACTTCCAGGCGATCCAGTGGAAGCTCGCCGACATGGCCACGGAAATCGAAGCCGCCCGCCTGCTCACCTTCCGCGCCGCTTCCATGAAAGATGCCGGTCTGAAGACCACGCTGGAATCCTCCATGGCCAAACTCTTCGCCAGCGAGATCGCGGTGAAGTGCGCCAACGAAGGCGTGCAGATCCACGGCGGCTACGGCTTCATCAAGGACTACCCGGCGGAAAAGTTTTACCGCGACGTGAAGCTGTGCACCATCGGCGAAGGGACAAGCGAAATTCAGCGATTGGTGATTGCCCGGCAGTTGCTGAAAGACTAGCTCTTGGCTCTGGCCTTTAGCTCTTAGCAAAATCTCCTCTATGCAATACGTGATTCGCAAAGTCCCCAAAGCTCTGGATGCAGCCCTTCGCCAGTTGGCCCGCCGGCAAGGCAAAAGCCTCAATGAGGTCGCCGTCCAGGCGCTCGCCCGTGGCTCTGGTCAGATCGAGAGCCGCACGCGACAACGCGATCTCAGCGATATTGCGGGAACCTGGCGAGACAATCCCAAGTTCATCTCCCCCCCTCTAGCCCCTGCCCCAGATGTAAAGAAATAGTCACTTCCTCGTTTCCCAGGCAGCCGTCCCGAGGGTCTCGGGGAATCGAACGCACTGTACGAAAAACGTGAGAGGACAAGGAGGACCCTAGCTATGTTGAAGTACGTCCTCAAATTCAGTTTGGCGGCAGCGTTGATCGTTGGTCTGAGCAATCTTGCGGTTGCGCAATACGGTGGCGGAGGCGGGACGGGTGGCGGCATGCCCGGCAGTCCAACCTACAACCCTCATCGCAGCTATAGCTCCAAGGGCCCCATCATCGGCGCGGTAGCCGGTGGCGCGGCCATCGTAGGCGGGCTGATCTACTGGAAGCATCACCATCGCTCCAAGCTCCTGGGTTGTGTACAGGGCAACGGAGACAAACTGGTGAGCGAAAAGAACAACCAGACCTACACCCTTGACAACCAGCAAAACGAGACTCTCAAGCCAGGAGAGCGCGTGGAGTTGTTAGGCAAGAAGGCCAAAGGCGACTCCGGCGAGCCCACCTTCGAGGTCCAGAAAATGAGCAAGGACCTGGGGGCGTGCACCGCAACCACGGCACAACGATAGTAGTCGCAACACCCCAGCAGTGGACAGGCGGGCCGCCTGTCCCGTCCAAAGAGGGCGGAGGCTTCTGCCCTCTATATTTTTTCTGATAGCCGATCCTGGAAACCCCGGTTTTGCCCGTTAAGTTTGCGATTACACCTCCCCGAACTGCGCGCTCCTCTTCGCCTCATCCTGCTTTACACTGGAGCAGTTTGGACGCTAATCGCTCAACCTTGATCGACGCAATGCGCTCCGGCGATGGGCGCGCGCTGGCGCGTGCCATCTCCGCCGTCGAGAACCATTCGCCGGGCTGGATCGATTTGCTCAAAGACATCTTTCCGCACACCGGAGGCGCACTGACCATCGGGATCACGGGCTCCCCCGGCGCGGGGAAGAGTACGCTGGTGGATCAACTGGCGAAGCTCTATAGGAAAAAGACCCCACGTGTCGGAGCCGAAGCGAGCAGGGGACTGCGCTTGAGCCCGGGGCAGCCGGCTGAAAATCCCCCCCCAACGAATACCGCGTTGGGTGGGCCACCCGAGCTGTCAGACAACGATGGCCACCGCACCATCGGAATTATCGCCGTCGATCCCACCAGTCCCTACTCTGGCGGCGCGATTCTCGGCGACCGCATCCGCATGCAGGACCATTTCTCCGACCCGGGCATTTACATCCGCAGCATGGCCACGCGCGGCTCGCTCGGTGGATTAGCCCGCGCTACCGCCGATGTTTCTCTGGTGCTCGACGCTTCCGGCCGCGACATCGTGATGATCGAAACTGTCGGTGTGGGCCAGGACGAAGTGGATATCGTTCGCGTCGCCGATGTCACGGTCGTAATCCTCGTCCCGGGCATGGGCGATGATGTGCAGTCGATCAAAGCCGGCATCATGGAAATTGCCGACGTTTTTGTCATCAACAAAAGCGATCACGAGGGCGCAGAGCGCGTGGAAAAGGAAATTCGCGCTCTGCAGTCGATCGCCGGGCGCAAAGACGGCTGGACTCCGCCCATTGTGAAGACGGTGGCGACCGAGGGAGCGGGAGTGAAGGAATTGGCGGAAGCGATCGACGCCTACGGGTCTTACCTGCGCGAAAACAACCTTCTGCAGCGCAAGCGCATTCAGCACTGGGAAACGCGCCTGCTGGAAATGCTGCGGGATACGCTGCTGGAGAAGGCGCAGGCAACCATGTCCGATGGCGACCTGGCTCGCTATGCCGCCGACATTGCCGAGCACAAGCGCGATCCGTATTCTGTGATTGAGGAAATCGCGGGCAAGTTGCGCGACTAAGTATGCAAGCTGATGCCCGATAAGGCCTGTCGCTGCGAGCGGAGTGGAGAATCCTGCTTGCCTGGCTGCGCTGGCAAGAGCAGGTTCCTCCACTCCGCAGAATGATCCGCTGCGCTCCTCATTCTGCTCCGGTCGGAATGACAGATTGAATCATTTAGCGGAAGTCTCAAGCAAAGATGACGTTGGCTCTTGATCATCTCGGCATTGCGGTGAAATCGCTCGACGCGGCTCGGGCGATTTACGAGAAACTCGGGTTGCGCCCGTCTCCGGCAGAAGTGGTGCCGCACGAGCAAGTCCGCTTGAGCATGATTCCGATTGGCGAGACCCGCCTCGAACTTCTGGAGCCTACCAGCGCCGATTCCACCATCGCCAGGTTCATTGCCAAGCGAGGCGAGGGACTGCATCACATTTGCTTGCGGGTTCCGAACCTGGCTATGGCGGTTGAGAAGCTGAAGAAAGACGGTGTCCGCCTGATCTCCGACGAGATCAAGACCGGGGCGGGCGGTCATCGCTATATCTTCGTTCATCCTTCGAGCGCGGGAGGCGTGCTGCTCGAACTGGTCGAGTCACCTCACTGAAATGCTGATCCTCGCCGCCGATACTTCTGGAAAAAATGGCAGCATTGCCCTCGCGCGGTTTGATGACATCGGCCGCACGGAAAAAGCTTTTAACCGCACAGGGCGTGAAGAAGAGCCGCAAAGTTCGCAGAGCAGGGCCTCCGAAATTCTTGATCTCGTTCCTCTGGAAGGGGGCACATTCTCGGCGCAACTTGTTCCGCAGATTTCTGCTTTGTTGCGAAAACACAATTTTAAGAAGGAACAGATCGATGCGTTTGCCGTGGCCTCGGGTCCCGGTTCCTTCACCGGGTTGCGGGTGGGGCTGGCGGCGATTAAGGCGTTAGCTGAGGTGCTGCACAAGCCCATTGCAGCCGTTTCCCGCTTGGAGGTCATCGCTCGCTTGTCGAAAGGTTCCGGTGAGGTTATGGCCGCGCTGGACGCTGGCCGTAACGAAGTCTACTCAGGTGTGTACAGGATCGAGGATGGGCGCTCCGAACTTCTCGGCGAAGATCTTCTGAGCCTGCCGGAGTTTCTCGCCGGCGCGGGCGGACGTGGGGTGGTCACGCCCGATGCAAAAATTGCTGAAAGCGCGCGCCGCGCAGGGGTCGAAGCAGTTTTGATTGCACTGCCGCAAGCCGATGCGGTGGCGCGACTCGGCTATCAAAAAATCCGTGCCGGCCGAACGATCTCGCCCGAAGCCCTTGACGCCACCTACATTCGCCGCAGTGATGCCGAGATCGTGAAATCGGGTTCGTCGCGATGAGCGACAAACCGCCGAAGACGCCGCCTTTCACCGTGGTTTGGGAGTTCCGCGTCAAATCCGGCAAGCAGCGCGCCTTCGAGAAGGCATACGGGGCCGAAGGCGTCTGGGTGCAACTCTTTCGCCGCAGCAGGAGCTACCTTGGCACCGAACTCATTCGTGATCACGATACCCCGCTGCGATATAGGACACTCGATCGTTGGAACTCCCGGGCTGCGTACGACGACTTCAGGAAGAAGAATCGCGAGGCGTACCAGAGAATCGATGCCCAGTGCGAGGCGCTTACCACGAGCGAAAAGCTGATCGGCGAGTTTGACGAATTTCAGAGAAATGAAAGCAACTCCTGCAATGCGGAAGCCGTTCTCCAGAAGAACCGGGCCGGCACTCTCCGGCGGCCTGTGCGGCAGACGGCGGCGGGCGGACAAGAATGCTCGCCCCACACTGCCATTGCCGTCCGAGTCCGCCCGGCGACGAGCAATGACATTGCTGCGATCGTCGCTCTTGAGCGCGCCAGTTCATCGGCCGCGCATTGGCCGGAAACTGCGTATCGGCAAATGTTCTCGAAGGAAGCTCCGGTCCGGATTGCCTTGGTTGCTGAGAAACACGATGCGGAGTTGCACGGCTTCGTGGTCGCACGCCTTGCGGGTGACGATTGCGAATTGGAGAATATTGTCGTTTCCCCTAAGCGCCAACGCTGCGGTGCAGGCACAAAGCTGCTTCAGGAGTTGACTGCATGGTCAAAAGCGCACAATGCCGGACGCATCTTCCTCGAAGTGCGCGAATCGAATGCCCAGGCACGCGGCCTGTACGAGAAACTCGGATTCGCCATCGCGGGCCGCCGCCAGGCCTACTACAGTGGTCCCAGCGAAGATGCCATTCTCTACACTCTGCAGCTCTGAACTGCCCTGGTTCCGGTGCAATTAAACTATTCAGGCTGCATGACTTAGGTGTGAACTTCCGGGAAAAGTTTTTCGTTGCTCCAGTGCTGGTCCCGTGCTAGGTTAGCTTCACAATTCAATCAGGAGGTCTTGCAGGATGCTAGCCTCTAGAGACCATCTCCTGGCCACGCACGAAGAGTTCCGCAAGTTGGCCCAGGAGCATACGCAGTACGAACAACGCCTTTCCTCTCTTACCCACAAGCGGTACCTCACCGACGACGAAAAGTTAGAAGAAGTGCGGTTGAAGAAGTTGAAGCTGCGCCTGCGCGATCAGATGGAAATGATCGAGCGGCAGTACCGCGAGCACGTGTCGCGCGGCCAAGTCGCCTAAGAAAATCTGTCCATTCGAACCGCCGTTCCAAGCGGCCCAGGATTCATATATCCACAATCTGCCCGCGCCTACCCTCGCGCAACAGCCCTGTCGAATGAAAAGCTTAGTGGGCGCGAGGCGGTGCAATATAATCGCCTAAGCTCTCCCCATGGTTCGTGACGGTTACTATTACGGCTTTGTGATGTTCGCGGCGGCGGCGCTGGTCGGCTGGCTGACGGCTCCCCTCTGGGCGCTGATTCCGGTTGTGCTGGGCGCCTTTTTCCTGTGGTTTTTCCGTGATCCTGAGCGGGTGATTCCTCCTGAGCCCGGCGCGGTGGTTTCCCCGGCGGACGGCAAAGTCACTGATGTCGCCAGCGTGACCGTGGATGGCGAGAAGCGGAAGCGGATCAGCATTTTTTTGAGCGTGTTTGACGTTCATGTGAACCGTTCACCGGTGGCAGGCGTCATTCGCGGCGCCCATTATCAGGCGGGAAAATTCCTCAACGCGATGAATCCTGCCTGCGCCGAATGCAACGAGCAGAACACCATCACCATAGAAGGCCAGGGCCACACTCTCATCGTGAAACAGATTGCCGGTATTCTGGCGCGGCGCATTGTGTTTACCAAGCAGATCGGCGATGCCGTGCAGCGCGGCGAACGCATTGGGCTGATCAAGTTTGGATCAAGAACCGATGTGCTGCTGGAGCCCAAGGCGGAGGTTCGGGTGAAAGTTGGCGATCGCGTAAAGGGCGGCCTGAGCATTCTCGCGTTCCTGAACGCGCAACCGCAGGACCTGGCCACTGCTGGCGCGGCACAGGCCAAAGAGGGGTCGCGGTGATGGAGAATCAGCCCGAGCATCCCAGGCGGCGAAAGGACGACCAGCGGCCGCGGCGTCTGCGGAAGGGCATGTACATTGTGCCTTCGATTTTTACCGCGCTGAACGTGCTGCTCGGGTACTACGCGATTCTGCAGGTGATTCACGGCGCAATCCAGTTTGCGGTTGCGCACGCCACCCAGAACGCAGTGCAAGAAGCCTGGCACTTCGATAATGCCGCCAAGGCAATTGGCTTTGCCATTCTTTTCGACGGGCTGGATGGCTTTATCGCGCGGTTGACCAATACCGCCAGCGATTTCGGCCGGGAACTGGATTCCCTGGCCGACGTGATCACGTTTGGAATTGCGCCGTCGCTGCTGGCCTGGGCTTGGGGCTTCCACCAGATCTCGTTTGACATTTCTGCGCCCAAGGCTGCGATGATTGTGGCCAGAGCCGGCGCGGTGTTCAGCTTTATGTTTCTGGTGTGCGGGGCCAGCCGGCTGGCGCGCTTCAACATCAGCGTCAATCCGCAGCCATCGAATCCCGGCCGGCCCGGCAAAAAGTATTTTGTGGGCATGCCCATCCCGGCGGCGGCTGGAGTGATTGCCGCGACGGTGCATTTTGTGGAGGGCGATCCCCTGGTGTGGTGGGGCAGTTCGCTGACCTGGCTGATCATCGTATTCCTGGCTTCCTATTTGATGGTCAGCACCTGGCGTTTTTACAGTTTCAAGAGCATCGATTTCCGTGCCCGCCAGCCTTTTCGCCTGATCGTCATTTTCGGGCTCCTGTTTGCCGCCATCTGGTTTTTTTCCCGGCCCGTGCTTGCCTTCATTGCATTAACCTACATGCTTTCGGGAATTTTCTGGCGGCTGCATTGGATTGTGCGGCGGCGGCGGAATCCTCCGCCTCCGCCGTACCAGGAGGCGTCGCAGGTTTCATGAGTTCGAATTTCAGATCGGCGGGCGCAAGCACCGACATGGCCGTCGGCTTGTACCGGGTCGCCATTGTGGGCGCGGCTTCGCTCAAAGGCAAAGAGGTCGCCGAGGTGCTGGAGCAGCGGAATTTCCCGGCGGCGGATGTGCGCCTGCTGGACGATGATGAGACTCTCGGCCAGCTGGAGGCGGTGAAGGACGAGATCACGTTTATCCAAAGTGTTCGCGCCGAGCAGTTCGAGCACGTCGATTTCACCTTCTTCTCCTCGGATGCGGAGTGTACACGCGCGAATTGGAAGCAAGCGCAGCAGGCGGGCAGCGCGATTGTCGATCTTTCTTACGCGCTGGAAGGGGAACCCGGCGCGAGTGTACGCGCGCCATGGCTGGAACGCCAGCTCGGTCAAGCAGCCGCTCCCGACCTGCAACCAGGTCCGGCGGTCGTTGCGGATCCCGCGGCGGTGGTCCTGGCGGTCCTGCTGAGCCGCCTGCAGAGCGCCGCGCCGGTGGCGCGCGCGATCGCCAGCGTCCTCGAACCCGCCTCCGAATTTGGCCAGAAAGGCATGGATGAACTGCATCAACAGACGGTCAACTTGCTTTCCTTCCAGGAATTGCCCAAGAAGGTCTTTGATTCTCAAGTTGCTTTCAACATGATCTCGCGATTCGGAACTCAGTCACGGGAGAACCTGGCCGCAGCCGGCGAGCGCATCGCAAGTCATTACAGCAAGATCACTGGCGGGCGCGCCCCCGTTCCGTCGATCCAGGCATTGCAGGCGCCGGTGTTTCACGGGCATGCCATCTCTCTGCATGTGCAGTTCGAGTCTGCTGCCGATGTGAAGGGGATTTCCTCGGCATTGCCGGGGGACCACGTTTCGGTCGTGCCCTCGACCGAAGAGGCCCCCAGCAATGTGAGCGCCGCGGGTCAAGCTGACATCCTGGTCTCTGTGACCGCCGATGCCGCGCATGCCAATTCGCTTTGGATTTGGGCGGTCTCCGACAATCTACGGATTACCGCGCTCACCGCCGTCGAGTGCGCTGAGAGCATGGCCGCGACGCGGCCGCGGGGGCACATCCAGTGAATCGCATGGTTCCGCTGCTGTTCCTTTGTGCCCTCCCTTGCGGATGTGGCTATCACACGGTGGGCAAATCCAATTTGCTTCCCGCCGACTTGCGCACCATCGCAGTGCCGGCGTTTGTGAACCAAACGCAGACCTACAGCATTGAGCAGATGCTCACCACGGCGGTGGTGCAGGAATTTGCCACGCGCACGAATTACCGCATCACCGCGGATCCATCTTCCGCGGATGCGGTTCTGCACGGAACCGTGCTGTCGTCGTACACGACTCCGCTGACGTACGATTCAAAAACCGGGCGCGCCGCCACGGTGCTAGTCATCGTCAGCATGAATGTGTCGCTCACCGACCGCAAGGGTCGCGTCCTCTACCAGAATCCGGCGTACACATTTCGCGAGCAGTACCAGGTGTCGGAGGAATTGAGCAGCTTCTTCGAAGAAGATTCGCCGGCTTTTCGCCGCCTGTCGCGCGATTTCGCGCGCACCCTGGTTGCCAACGTTCTGGAGGCCTTCTGATGCGCGCCTTTGCCCAGGCGGAACGCTTCGTTTCCGAAGTGGAGGCGCGCAAGTTGCGGCCGGTGTACGTGTTCGTGGGGGA
>DASVAJ010000020.1:0-9137 GCA_036376415.1 Terriglobales bacterium | reverse complement strand
CGTTCATGTGCGCGATGTACAGCCGCCCGCTCGCAGGGTCGAAGCTCTGGTAGTCAAACCGAACCGCCGGCCCCGGCATCTGCACATCCGCAACCTTCGTAAGGACACGTTGTGCATAGGCTGGAATGGTTAGAAGGATTCCGCTAACCGCACCCATCAGCTTGGAGTATCGATGCATCCTGCTCCCAGCATCGTCCTAATAGCGTGAATTGATGCTGAAGGCTCCGGCGGAATCTCAATGTAGCTATGGAATCCGCAACCGTCAGAGGCAAATCGACGAACTCACGAAGGCATCGGCAACTTGCCAAATCGAACACATAGGTACGTTGCCGCCGCTGCCCACAGAGCAGAGTTCGCAATCATCGGAATCCAAAAATACCCATTCCCAATGATCCCCATATCACGACAACCGGTGTTGCCAGAATAGTGAAAAGCGCTCGCATTGCAGCGCTATTCAGCGTTGGAGAATCGGCATAGCTCCACGCAGCAAACTGAAGGATTAAGTGAAGAATCAAAACACTGGAAAAAAAGAACGCCTTCCGCATTAGTAGTCCCTTCAAGCTTCACGGGTGTAATAGTTCGCTAGTGTAGCTCCTAAACAGGCGGCGTCCCTTCTACCACCGGCACGCCCTCCGGAGGCGCAAACCGGAACGTCCCCACCGCCAGCACCGGGTTCTCCTCCTCATCCGAGAACGCAAAGCTCGTCCGCGAACCGTCCAGCTCCTCCAGCGTCATCGCGTGGATTGTGCCATCGGCCGTCACCATCACCTCCAGCGACCGCACTCGTTGCTCCATCCCCTTCGGCACGCCGCGCAGCCGGAACTGCCCATTCTCCGCAGGCGTCATCGCCAGCCCGTCCAACTCCTTCGTGAGCTGCGCATGCCCCAGCAGAAAGCGCAGCGGTGACCGGAGGTCATCCAGCTTCTTCGCCGGAATCTGCTGCACCTGCGCATCCCCCGGCGTGTAGAACCAGCCGTACTTCCCATCCAGCACAAAGACCTTGCCCGGAGGCTCTGCATAGTTCCAGCGCATGCGCCCCGGTTTTTCGAGCAGCAGCACGCCCGTCTCATGCCGGTCCATCCCCATGCCCTGGTAGCTTTCGGTGAACTTCACCCGTAGCCGCTTCAGCGTGTTGTAGTGGTGGTCCACTGCAGAAGCGAGTTGCGCGGCGGTAAGCGGCGCACTCTGCGCACGCGCGGGGATCGCGATCAGCAGCAGCACAAACAGAAAAGGCCAGCACACGTGCTGACCTTTCCGGCGAATTGCAAACCTCACGAGATCGGTACGGTGCAGTTGGTGCCTCCCGCCAGGTCAGCCTTGATTTGTCCGGACATATCCATGCAGAAGCCGCGGTTCCCGGTCTTGCCGACCGTCTGTGGCACCGCCGTCACTTCGTACGAAGTGAAGACGTCCTGGTTATTTGCGCCCTGGGCTTTGGTGCAGTTGGTCAGGTTGAAGATGTAACCGTCCTTGAGGCCGGCGGCCAGCGTGCCCTGCAGCAACTGCGCCGCCTGCGGGCTTGGTGGGCTGCCGCTCGCTCCACCCAGTGCCGCCAGTGTGCATGCATACCCATTCGCCGGATACGTGGAGGTGTACTGCACCTCCGCGTCCTGGATCGCGTGCAGGGATGCCAGCGCCGAAGTCTCATGCGCATGGATCGTCATGTTCAGCAGGCTGGGAATCGCCACCAGCATCAGGATCAGGATCACTGCCATCACGATCAGCAGTTCCATCAGCGTAAAGCCTGCTTCGCTACGCCGGTCGCGGCCTTCCGCCACCGGCTCCTTCCAATACTTCTTCATGATCTGAACCCTCAGAATCCTCTGGCGGTACTGCCGACCGCAGAGTACCAAAACTTCCATAGCGCCGAAAATATCTCCAGCGCGGCCAAAGTACGCCCCAGAAAGACGCGCGACCACGCCATTCCGCTCAAGCATAATGATTCGTCATCCCGACCGGAGCCGTCACGCTCAGCGTCGCTGGCCAAGTGGAGGGATCTGCCGTTTGTCTCCAGTGCCATGGAAGGCGGGGTTTCAACAGGCGAGATTCCCGCGCTCCACTTTGATTCCATCCAGCCGTCCCAGCATGGTCACGGCGATCTTCTCCGGCACAAACAACTCCTGCGCCAGCGCCGTCACCTGTTCCGCGGTCACCGCTTCGACCTGCTGCATCACCTCTTCGATCCCAAAGAAGTGATCGAAGTACATCTCCTGCCGCGCCAGGTTCGACATGCGCGCCCCCGTGGACTCCATGCTCAGGATGATGTTGCCCAGCAACTGGTCCTTCGCCCGGCGCAGCTCATCCTCCGGCATCGGCTCCTGCTTCAGCCGGCGGAACTCATCGGTCACAAGGTCAATTACCTGCAGCGCCCGGTCCGACGACGTGCCCGCGTACACGCACAGCATCCCGGTGTCCTTGTAAGGGTTCAGGTCGCTGTAGATCGAGTACGCCAGCCCGCGCTCCTCGCGCACCGTCTGGAACAGCCGCGAGCTCATCCCGCCGCCGAGCACGGTGTTCAGCGTCAGCGCCACAAATCGGCGGCCACTCCCGATCGGCAGCGACGGCACGCCCATGCAGAGCTGCACCTGCTCCAGCGCCTTCTTGTTGCGCAGCACAATCTTCGCGCTCACCGTCGGCGGCAGGCTCGTGTCCGTAGGCACACCGGCGGGCATCGCCTCAAAGCGCCGCCGCACCTCGTCCACGAAGCTCTGATGATCCAGGTTCCCCGCCGCGGTAAAGACCACATTGCCGCCGCGGAAGCGGTCCCCGTAGTACCCGAACAACTTCGCCTGCTCCAGCCGACCCACCGTCTCCTTCGTTCCCAGGATCGGCTTGCCCAGCGGATGTCCCCGCCAGAAGTTCTGCGTAAAGATCTCATGCACCAGGTAGTCGGGATTGTCCTCATCCATCTTGATCTCTTCGAAGATCACGCCTCGCTCGCGCTGGATATCGCCTTCGGCGAAGATCGGGTGCAGCACCAGATCGCTCAGCACATCAAGAGCTGTGGGCACATGCTCATCCAGCACTTTAATGTTGAAGCAGACCGTCTCTTTGCCCGTGAATGCGTCCAGGTTTCCCCCAATCGCGTCCACCTCGCGCGCAATCCGCTGCGCCGTTCGCGTCTCGGTCCCCTTGAAGACCATGTGCTCCACAAAATGCGAGATGCCGTTCAGCTCCGCGATCTCATGCCGCGAACCCGCCCGCACCCACACGCCCATCGCCACCGACCGCACGTTCTCCATGCGCTCGGTCAAAATCGTCAACCCGTTCGGGAGGACCGTTCTTTGTACGCTGCGTTCATTCATCATAAATTTCGCCGCTCCCCTGGTTAACCGGACACTCGTTAAAGGCGGACACGCGTCCGCGCGCTAAGCACATGCGTGCTGCTAAGCCGATGCTCGAGCCATTTCCTCCTGCCGTTGGAAATGCTCTATCCTTGCCTGTTGCCGGGTCGCTTCGATGCCATTGGATGCCGGATTGCCGTCAGAACCTCAGTCTGGACCGCCGTCCGGATCAACGGGGGAGCGCTTCTTCATTTTAGACTCTGCCAGGCCGGAATCGGTTCAGGGCCCTGCACCAGCCGAGGTGCAGCCGCTATTCGGCCTGTGTTATGAGCAACTTAGCTCATTGGTAAGTAGCTTTGATGAGCCAAAATTCCGCGCCCGACAACTCGTCCAGGCCCTTTACCGTGATTGGCTCCCGGATCTGGACGCCGTCACGACCCTGCCGCTCGCGCTCCGCAAGAAACTGAGCGATGCCGGATACGTCGTCGGTCTTCCGCCCATTCTCCAGACCTTCCGTTCGATCGACGGCACCGAGCGTTATCTCATCGGAGTAAGCGGGAACCAAACCGTCGAGACCGTCTGGATGCCCGAGGGCGATGGCGCCGAAGACAACGACGATGAAGCGGATACTGCGCCCACTCGCAAGCGCGCGACCATTTGCGTCTCCTCGCAGATCGGCTGCGCCGTCAACTGCCAGTTCTGTCTCACCGCAAAACTTGGCATCGAGCGCAATCTCACGGCTGGCGAAATCGCCGGTCAGGTCGTCACCGTACTGCGCCGCCATCAAGTCCAGCTACGCCGCGACCGAATCAATCTCGTCTTCATGGGTATGGGCGAGCCCTTCCTCAACTACGACGCCTTCATGGACGCCGTCCGCCTGCTCGTTAACGAAGTCGGCGGCGCCAGCGGGGTGGGCATTCCGGTGTCGCGCATGACCGTCTCCACCTCTGGCATCGTCCCCGGTATCGAGCGCTTCGCCCAGGAGTCGCTGCGACCGCGGCTCGCCATCTCGCTCAACGCCTCGAACAACGAGGTGCGCGAGTCCGTCATGCCCATCACGCGCAAGTGGCCCATCGAGCGCCTCCTCGAAGCCGCGCGCGCTGTCCCGCTGGCGCCGCGCGAGAAGATCACCTTCGAGTACGTGCTGCTCGGCGGCGTCAACGATTCGCTCCTTCATGCCGATGAAGTGGTCGCACTCGCCCGCCGCGCGGGCTTCCCGGTCAAGGTAAATCTCATCGTCTGGAATCCCGGTCCCGGCATCCCTTACCGGCAACCGAAGGGTGAGGATGTCGCCCAGTTCCAGCAGCGACTCATCGCGCGGGGCGTTCCCGCCTTCATCCGCCGGCCAAGAGGCCGCGATATCTATGCGGCTTGCGGACAGTTGAAGAAGACGACGGAAGCCGCAGCAACGACAGATTGAGCCAAGGTTTGCGGAACATCGCCGGTCTGCCGGTCTATGACGGCTTTCCTGAACGTCCCTCAAGTTGCACGGTCAGTTGATCAAAAAGGCGTGGCAGTTCGGGCAATGGGTGCCGCTCTCCATGAGTGTGTCCTTCCGGCGTGAGCATTTTGATTAAGCCGAGCCGCGTTTCAACATCAAACTCTCCGAGCGCTTCATCAAGCATCAGGTAACCTATCTGCTTGAATGCGTCGTCGTTCTCCCGAAAATCGGGAATGAATAGGTAAAGGCCCGCATTTTTCCCATCGGAGAGCAACGTAAACTGAACGTCTTTCGGGTCGATGCGCCTATCACCAATCTCGACGATATTGATGGTGGTGCGTCTTGGTCGGAAAGCGGTGATCTGCCAGCGTGGAAGGTCAGGTGCAGTATTCCTGAGTGATATGACCGCGGGAAATGCGCTTTTGATACCATCTGCGCTGATGACGAACTCCTGTCTTTCTTTTCCCTCTTCTTGTTTTTTGAGGCCAAATTCAAAAACCAGATCCTGATTAACCTTCCGTAGCGCAGCTAAAAGCTTGTCAAAAATTCTTTTCTGATCCTTCTCAAAATCAAATAACTCTGTCTCGTGTCGTACGAACCAGTCCCAAAATTCTTCATAAGGGGTCATGGCAAAGAGCGTATCTGGGCTCAGGAAGATTCACCACTGCTCGATAAACCATGCGATAGAGTGGTTGCGACATGTGCCGACTCGCATTCGTAGCCGCCACGCTTCTCCTCGCTCCAGCCTTCGCCCAATCCGCTCAAACCCGCTGCGCCAACCTCCAGCAAATCACCCTCGAGCACGCCCACGTCCTCTCCGCCGAAATCGTCCCTTCCGGCACCTTCGTAGCCCCGCCGCGGCCCACCGGGCCCAACGAGCAGGTAGCGCTCTACAAGCAGCTCCCCGCCTTCTGCCGCGTGAAGGTGCATGCCACGCCCAGCTCCGATTCCAACATCCAGATCGAAGTCTGGCTGCCGCTTGAGGCAGCAAAGTGGAACCATCGCTTTCAGGGACAGGGCAACGGCGGCTTTGCCGGCGAGATCGATTACCAGGCGCTCGCCCGCTTTCTCGCCGATGGCTACGCCACCGCCGGTACCGACACCGGCCACTTCGCCGACGGCATCGACGCAAGCTGGGCGCTCCATCATCCGGAGAAGATCACCGACTTCGGCTGGCGCGGCATTCACCAGATGACCGTGCAGGCCAAGGCCGTGCTCGCGGCCTACTACGGCGCGCCTGCCACGCACAGCTATTTCGCTAGTTGCTCCGACGGCGGCCGTGAAGCGCTCATGGAAGCCCAGCGCTTTCCCGCCGACTACGACGGCATCCTCGCCGGCGCTTCCGCCTACAACTGGACCGCGCTGCTCACCAGCGCCGCCATCGGTATGCAGACCCTGCTCGCAAACGACGCCAGCTATATACCGGCTTCCAAAGTTCCGCTGCTGCAGCACGCGGTTCTGGCCCAATGCGACCAGCTCGACATGTTTCCCGGCGATGTGAAAGACGGCATCGTCGACGACCCGCGCGCCTGCCACTTCAACCCCGCAAAGCTCGCCTGCAAAGCTGGCGACTCCGAAGACTGCTTCACCGCCGCGCAGGTCAAAGCGCTCGTCGCCCTGATGAGCCCGCACAAGGTTGGCGACACCACCATCCCGCCCTTCCTACCTTCCGGCGCAGAAGAAGATCCCAACGGCTGGCCCAGTTGGATCACCGGGCATGAGCGCGGAAAATCCGCCATGGCTGGCTTCGGCTACGGCTACTTCGCCAACATGGTCTACAGCGATCGCAAATGGGACTTCCGCACCTTCGATCCCGGAGCCGGCCTCGCCGCCGCGCGGGAGAAGACCGGCAAAGACCTCGACGCCCATCCCGATCTCAATGCCTTTCACAATCGCGGCGGCAAGCTCATCCTGTACCACGGCTGGGGAGACGCGGCCATCAGCCCGCTCTACACAATCCAGTATTACGAATCCGTCCAGCGGACTCTCGGCAAGGACGAAACAGCCGGCTTCCTTCGTTTCTACCTCATGCCGGGCGTCAAGCACTGCGCACAAGGACCGGGCCCGGATTCCATCGGTCAGTTCGGCCTGCCGTCACTTAAACACTCGAACGCAGCTGACAACGCACTGCTCGCGCTTCAGGACTGGGTCGAGGAGGGCAAAGCGCCCGTCACCATCACGGCGACAAAATACGCAGAGCTGCCCAATCACCATGCCGACCCGGACAAGGTCCTCATGACACGCCCGCTATGCCCCTACCCGCAGCAGGCCCAGTACAAAGGGAAGGGAAGCACCAACGAAGCTTCCTCTTTTGTCTGCAAGTGATCGCCGATATCGACCGCGCTATGCCTCTCGTGTGCCAGCGGCCTTTCGTCCATCCAAATATCCGTCAGCATAACTAGCTAGGCGGCCAGCGTGCTTTGAGGAAGGCATAGCTGCCAGGAAGGCACAAAGGAGGGCTCCCCAATCCAGAAATGAAATCCGTGCACATCATTTGAGTGCTCGCGAACATCCGCCATAACCATTAGGCAAATCGCGAAGACGAAGGTGCTCACCCATTCGTTCGCAAACGGATTGTCAATACGAGCTGAGTAATCTGCCTTCAGTCGGTCGACTTCAGATGTGTCAGACCTTGCTTCATTCGTTATCTCTCGATAAGGAGCCATCAGCCTAAATTGCCTCACAGAGGGCCTACTACCTTCGGGCAGCAAATGAGCCGGGTGCCCCATTTCTGCAAAGCAGAAGTGGGCGAATTAAGTCGACGGGAAGCGTCCACAGAATCACCCATTACCCCAGTTTCTCAATCCACAAGAAGACTGCCATTTAATTCGACTCGATTCGCTACAATAAACATAGATAGAAAATCAAAGGCCGCCACCAGGCGGCTTTCGCAATTTTGGCCTGACTTGCCTTCCGCTAAGTCCTTTGCTTGGCCATTTTTAGCTCTAAGTCCTTTATACACCGCATTTAGCATCCGGCACACACCCTATCCGACTGAATCGCGGTGGTTTATACGCCAAAGCCAGTCGGGGAGGGGGAGGGGGTACCCCTCACTCAGCCATTGGATGCAGTTGCTCCAGGTCCGCCTGGAGCCCCAGATGCAGCAGCACGTCGGCCACGCGGTCGGCATTGTGGCGCAGCACATCGCCCTCGGCGGCGAAGTTGCCCGGGATCGCCCGGACGCCCAGCGCTTCAATGCGCTCGACGTCCGGCACAATCGGCGCGGCGCCTTCGCGCGCATAGTTGCGCAGCAGCGCTTCGCTCACCGGCGCGGTGTTCACCAGCGCGTAGTCGAAGATCGCCTGCCCGGTGTGCTCATAGATCTTTTCAATGTGCTGCGAAGCAGTCAGGTTCAGGCTCTCGTTCGACTGCGTCATCAGATTGCAGACAAACACGCGCAGCCCGCGCGCCTCGGCCAGCGCCTCGGGAATGCCCTTCACTAGCAGATTAGTGATCAGGCTGGTGTAGAGCGATCCCGGCCCGAGTGTGACAAGGTCCGCGCGCGCAATCGAATCCAGTGTCTCGGGCAGCGGCTCGGCGCCCGCCGGCTCCAGCGTCAGCTCGCAAATGCGGTGCTTGCTCGCCGTGATATTGGTCTCGCCCTCGACGAGGGAGCCATCGTCCATGCGCGCGGAGAGCGTAACGTTCTTGGTCGTTGCCGGATAAATGTGGCCGCGGGTCGCCAGCACCTGCGACGAAAGCTTGATCGCCTGCGCGAAGTCCCCGGTGATCTCGGCCAGCGCGGCGACAAACAGGTTGCCGAAACTGTGGCCTTCGAGACTCGCCGTGTTGTCGCCGTTGCCGTTTGCCGCGACCGCCGTGCTTGCCGAGAATCGATGCCGGAAGAGCCGCGACAGCAGCGCCTCGTCATCCGCCAGCGCCACCATGCAGTTGCGCAGGTCGCCCGGCGGCAGCATGTTGAAGTGCCGCCGCAGCCGCCCGCTCGATCCGCCGTCGTCGGTCACCGTGACCACCGCGGCAAGATCGCTGATCAGGCTGGGAGTGGCGTCGGCATCGGGCTCGCTGGATTGTGGTGAAGGAGCATAGCGGCGCAGGCCGCGCAGCAGCGTGGAAAGCCCGGTGCCGCCGCCGATCGCCACCACGCGCAGCGACGAACGCCGGATCGGAGCCGTCAACTCCTGCTCCTGCCCGGGTGCGCTGCTCGACGTCGCCGGCATACTGCTGCGGTTCCTTTATTGAACTTCCGGATACAGAAGCTCGGTGAACCGGGGATCGTCCGCCATGTCCTGGAAATCCGAATCCACGCGCGCGTGAATGCGATTCTGTGGGTTGATGCTGATTGCCTGCGACAGGTGCTCGAGACACTGCTCAGTCTGGCCTGTCATGCTCTCCAGGATCGAGAGCCCGTAGAGCGCGTAGTCGGCCTGCGGTTCCTTGGCCAGGATCGCCTC
>DASVAJ010000019.1:0-11245 GCA_036376415.1 Terriglobales bacterium | reverse complement strand
TGCTAATCATTCAGGTGACCCCCGGCAGCGCTGCTGATCAGGCGGGACTCCGTGGCGGTACCGAACGCGCCTACCTCGGAAACACCCCGATTTCGTTAGGGGGCGACCTGATCGTCGCGATTGATGACCAGAAAATCGAAGACGAGCAGGACCTGGCTCAGATCATGAACAATCATCGTGCCGGAGATTCAGTGAAGGTCACCATCTACCGGGGCAAAAGAAAGATGGATGTAAGCGTCTCCCTAGGCGAAGCCCGCCAGCAAGTGTAGGCCGCCTCGTCCGCCCCGCTCGGGAAGCGAGCGTGTAGGCGCCTCGAAGATACGAGATCCTGGGTCTTCCTCTGTGATCCCCTGTGTCCTCTGTGGTGCAAACGCCTCAGCACATGGCGCGCGGGGCATAATTGCGTGCCGCCCCGCACGCCTATTGCACCGGATGCAAATCATGCATTACCCTAAGCCCCTGCCTATGACTGCCATCCTTTAACCGCGGTTAGCTGTCAGCGAAATGCCCGGGCATTCTGTCTCCATGCCCGTCCCCCATCCGTGTGCTTTCTGCAAAATGAAAGGACTCTCCCATGCAATTCGTCGATAAAGCTTTCGCTCGCCGCCTGGAAGCGTGCGAGGAAATGCCCCAAGTGCTCTACGCGCGAGTCTTTCAGAAAACGCGCCCGGAAATCGGCGCTGCCCAAGAACAGATTTGTGGCGGACACATGGTCTTCGCTGGTCTGGGCTCTCCCATTGGCAGGGCCACAGGCGCCGGCCTGAATCAACCGCTCACATCCCACGATCTGGACCAAATCGAGCAGTTCTATCGCGAACGCGGTGCCCCCTCGCAAGTCGATCTCACTCCCCTGCATGACCCACAAGTTTTTGAACTTTTCAAAGACCGTGGCTATGCCTTCACCGAACTGAATAATGTGTTGTATCGAAAACTCGAAGACACGCACGAACCTTCTCTGCCGGGCACGAATGTTGAAATCCGGCGAAGCCCCGCCGAGGAGTCCGATCTCACCGGAGCAATTGTCGAGAACGCATTCTTTCCGGACGGCGCACCGGAGGCCTTCCGCGGTCTGATGGCCCCGCTGTATGAAATGGAGAATGCTCTCGCATTCGTGGCCACTGTGGATGGCAAGCCGGTAGCTTGCGGGACCGGCATTGTGATTCACGAGCACCGGGTCTTCGCCCTGTGCGGTGCGGGTACATTATCTGCTTATCGCGGACGCGGTCTGCAGACCGCTCTACTGCAGGCGCGTATGTCCGCCGCCCTGCAAGCCGGATGTGAGTATGCGGTTGTCGTCACGCAGGGCGGTAGTTCCTCGCAGCGCAACGTCGAAAGGTTGGGATTCCGGGTAGCCTATAGCAAGGTGACAGTAGTCAAGAACCTGTAGCGGCGGTTGTGCCCTCATGCTGCGCTCTACGCGCGGTCATGCTCTTGCACCTTCAGCCGCATCGTTGCGATAGTGAATGCATGAGCAGCGAGCCACTTGTATTGTCCGGCAGCTATGTTCGACTTGAACCGCTGGAGCATCGGCACGTTGCTGGTTTGGTTGCCGCGGCTGCAGGCGATCCATCCTTATACCGCTGGAGTCCGGTTCCTCAGGGGAGGCAAGACGCTGAGAAGTACATCGACACGGCCCTGGCGTGGCAGGCCGCAGGAAGCGCCGTGCCTTTCGCCGTCGTGCGGCTGGCGGATGACTGCGTGATCGGCTCAACCCGCTTTTGGAACATCGAGTGCTGGGCATGGCCCGAAGGCCATCCTTCCCATGGACGCGCTACGCCGGATGCATGCGAGATCGGCTATACGTGGTATTCCCCTTCAGCCATTCGCACCGCGGCCAATACCGAAAGCAAATTTCTCATGCTGCGCCACGCCTTTGAGAGTTGGGAGGTGCTGCGCGTCTGCTTTCATACGGACGTCCGCAACGAACGTTCCCGCGCCGCTCTGGCGCGCATCGGCGCGAAACCGGAAGGGATTCTTCGCGCCCATCGCATGGCCGCGGACTTCATTCCACGCGACTCGGCCCGGTTCTCGATCACCGCGTCCGAGTGGCCAACCGTGAAGCAAGGCATGGTGGAACTGCTGGCGCGTTAAACCGTCGTGGCTGCAAAGAACTCGGCGATATCGAGCACCTCTTCGGCGTTGAGCCGCAGATCACCTGCCCGCATGACACCTTCCGCTTGCTTGGCATTCCGCGCTCCAACGATCGCTCCCGTGACCGCGGGATTGTGCAGTGTCCACGCAATGGCAACCTCGCCGGCTGTGAGACCGCGACGTCTCGCAATCTCCTGCAGTCGATCGACTAGCGCCAGATTGCGCGAGAGATTAGGCTCGTTGAAATCAGCGTGCGCCTTTCGCCAGTCATCTTTCGGCAGCTGGGCAATGCGCTCCCGCGTCATAGCCCCAGTCAGAAGCCCCGAGCCCATCGGAGAGTACACAATCACTCCGATCCCTTCGCGTTGGCAGTAAGGAAGAACGTCGGCTTCCACTTCGCAATGAATCAGCGAGTATCGCGGTTGCAGCGAAGTCACCGGCGCAATCTGCTGGGCGCGCCGCAATTGCTCTACGCTGAAGTTCGAAACCCCAATCCACCGTACCTTACCTTCGCGCTTGAGATCGGCCAGGGTGGACCATCCCTCTTCGAGCAGCGGAGAATCCGGGTCCGGCGGCCAGTGGATCTGATACAGGTCGATAACATCCACCCCCAGCCGGTGCAGGCTGTCTTCCAGTTCACCGCGGATCGAAGTGCCACTCAAGACCTTCTGTACCTGCCCGCGCCTGTCCCAGCGCAGGCCGCATTTCGTGAAGATGTATGGCTTCGGACCGGACCAGCTCTTCAGTGCCCGCGCCACTACTTCCTCAGAATGTCCGAGGCCGTACACGGCTGCGGTATCGATCCAGTTCACTCCCATTTCCAGGGCCCGATGAATGGCTTCGATCGAATCACGGTCGTCTTGTGGTCCCCACGCAAATTGCCAGCCTGAGCCGCCAATGGCCCAGGCTCCGTAGCCAACAGGAGTAATCTGCAAATCTGAATTGCCAAGAGTGCGAGTATTCATTCCAGTCTCCATTTGTTTTTGGATTCGTGCCAACTGACGACGATTCAGTCTCATAAACTTTTTGAACATTGCCACGCAAGCGTCCGCACCGAATAGAAAGTTGATCACCGCTGGAATCTTAAGCACAAGGAAATGACATTCACTATTGGCCTTCCGGATTTGACTCCGCCCGCTTGCCTCGGCTAGCCTCTAGAGTCTTCCGCTCCTTGGATTTTCAATCTTCATGCCATTTCCGCGCAGATCAATAAATCCGCTGCTCGCAGCCGGATTGCTATTGTTCACCGCTACGATCTGCCCGGCGTCCACTCACCCGGTACGCGCCCAGCATGCGATGGTGGTCACCGTGCATCAACTTGCTTCCCAGGTTGGGGTTGAAATCCTGCAAGCCGGAGGCAATGCCATCGATGCGGCCGTCGCCACGGGATTCGCGCTGGCGGTGGTTCATTCTCCCGCGGGAAATATTGGGGGCGGCGGGTTCATGTTGATCCGCATGGCCGACGGCAAAACGCATTTCTTGGATTACCGCGAGAAAGCTCCCGCGGCCGCAACCCGCGATATGTATCTCGATTCCTCTGGAAACGTCATCCCGGGCGCCAGCGAAGTCGGCTACAAGTCCATCGGCGTGCCCGGTTCGGTAGCCGGCATGGCCTATGCCGAGCAGAAATATGGGAAGCTCACGCTCAAGCAAGTCATGGCTCCCGCGATCAAACTTGCCCGCGACGGATTTCCTCTTACCTGGGAGGAGGCCGATTGGATGCACGATCAGTACCTGGCCAGGTTTCCTGAGTCGCACCGGGTCTTCCAGCGAAATGGCGATTACTACAAACCGGGAGAAATCTTCCAGCAACCGGATCTGGCACGGACGCTTGAGCGCATCGCCACCACGCCCGACGATTTCTATCATGGTTCTTTGGCTCGCGAAATCGCCGCCGCCATGCGGAAGGGTGGCGGCCTCATCACCGCTGACGATTTGGCCCATTACGAAGTGAAAGAGCGCGAACCGGTTCGCGGTACGTATCGCGGATATGAAGTGATCAGCGCGCCTCCGCCGTCTTCTGGAGGCACGGTTCTCATCGAGTCGCTGAACATTCTGGAGGGTTACAACTTGGCCAGGATGCAGAATCGATCGGCGGAGTCGATTCACTTCATCGTCGAAGCTTTCCGCCGCGCCTTCATGGACCGCGCCGACTTCATGGGAGACCCGGATTTTTCTCGGGTTCCAGTGGCTCAGTTGATCGACAAGAAATACGCCAATGCCTGGCGCGACAGCATCGATCCGGCGCACGCCAGTCCCAGCAAAGAACTGAAGCGTCCCGGCATTTTCAGCCAACTGGAAACCTATGCCTCCGCCCATCCGGCGCCGCCGCACGAAGGCAATCACACCACGCATTATTCCGTCGTCGATGATCAGGGCAACGCCGTCGCAGTGACGACTACCATCAATGACTGGTTCGGCTCGCGCGTAACCGCCGACGGCCTTGGTTTCCTGTTGAACGATGAGATGGATGATTTTTCCGCCAAGCCCGGCGTGCCCAACGCCGATGGCCTGATCCAGGGATCGGCCAACGCGATCGGTCCCGGAAAGCGCCCGCTCTCTTCCATGACGCCCACCATCGTCGTGCACAATGGCAAGACCGTAATGATTTTGGGCTCGCCGGGCAGTTCGAAAATCATCACCACCGTCGCTAATGTTCTGCTGGGTGTTGTTGACTTCAGCCTCAATCTCCAGGAAGCGGTAAATGCTCCCCGTTTCCACAACCAGTGGCTTCCGGACGTTGTAAACGTGGAGAAAACCTTATCGCCTGATACCCAGAACCTGCTGCGAAGCATGGGCTACAAAATTCAGGTCGGCCTCGGAGCGGGCGACACTGACGGCTACTGGAGCGACGCAGAGTGCATCGCGGTCGATGAGAAATCCGGCCAGCGCCTGGGCGCGACCGATGTCCGCAACAGCAACGGGAAGGCCATGGGATACTAGAAAGGCATTTCAACCATTTCAGGGTCCTGCATGCAAAGAGCGGTTTCAACCTACTTGTTGGTCAAAGAGCGGCTGCATCCCGGCATTCTCGACGGACTCGTTCGGAATGGTGTGCAGGCCGTCGAGATCTTCGCCGCCCGCCAGCACCTCGACTACGCCAACCGCAAAGCCCATGTAAAAGAGATTGCCGATTGGTTTCGCACCAGCGGCATTCCTCTGAACTCGGTTCACTCCCCGCTTTATGCCGACTATGAATGGGGACGCGCCGGCGCTCCGCCCGTCAACATCGCATCGACAGACCGTGCCGGCCGTATTGAGGCCATGGACGAAGTGAAGCGCGCCCTTGAAATCGCCGAGCAGATTCCGTTTCGATTCCTCATTCAGCATCTGGGCACTGCCAATGAGGACTTCAGCGAAAAGAAATTTGAAGCAGCCATGACATCGATCGAGCACCTGCGCGCCTTTGCCAAACCGCTCGGGGTTCGAATCCTTTTGGAGAACATTCCCAATGAGCTTTCTACTCCGGATCGCCTGGTAGAGATGATCCGCGGCGCGCACTTCGACGATGTCGGTGTGTGCTTCGATTTCGGACACGCACACATGATGAGTTCCGTCAGCGAAAGTTTCGAGATCTTGCGGAACTACATTCGTTCCACCCACGTTCACGACAACGCCAAAGACAAAGACACGCATCTGTGGCCCGGGCAGGGAACTATCAATTGGAAAGAAGCGATCGAACTCTTGCGCTCAGCCCCGCAAACTCCACCCCTGCTGCTGGAAATTGGCGATGATGAAAAGGGAAATCCAGTGGACAGGCTCGCGGGGGTATTCGCAAAGCTGGAGGAAAGCTGAAGAAATTTTGTAATCGGGTAATTTTGTAATTGAGTAATTTAAAAGCCTGTACTGTTTAGATTTTCAATTACCCGATTACAAAATTACCAAATTACAAAATTGCTTTATGTCTTCACCTGTAAGTACGATCGCCGAAATCGGGAAGCACGAAGGCCAGTCCGTCACCATCCGCGGCTGGCTGTACAACTTGCGGGAGAGCGGGAAACTGCTCTTCCCGCAGTTTCGCGACGGCTCCGGTGTGATTCAAGGAGTTGTGCCGAAGAACGCCGTCCCCCCCGAAATCTTCGAATCGATCAAGACTCTGACCCAGGAATCCAGCGTGATCGTCGAAGGCAAGGTACGCGCCGACAAGCGCGCGCACGGCGGATTCGAACTCGACGTTGCCAACGTCCAAGTGCTGCAGCGTGTTCCCGAGTCCGATCCTTACCCCATTACGCCCAAAGAGCACGGCACTGACTTCCTGATGGAGCACCGCCATCTTTGGGTGCGCTCGCAGCGCCAGGCCGCGATTCTTCGCGTCCGCGCCGAGATCATCAAGGCTGCCCGCGATTTTTTCGATGAGCGCGGCTTCACGCTGACTGACCCGCCGATCATCACTCCTGCCGCTTGCGAAGGCACTACCACGCTTTTCCCGGTCGACTATTTTGAAGACCAGGCGTATCTCACCCAATCTGGCCAACTCTACATCGAAGCTACCGCCATGGCCTTGGGGAAGGTTTATTCCTTCGGGCCTACGTTCCGCGCGGAGAAGTCGAAGACGCGGCGTCACCTTACAGAGTTCTGGATGGTCGAACCGGAAGTTGCGTACGGGACGCTTGACGACATTATGGAACTCGCGGAGGGGCTGATCAGTTTCCTGGTGAAACGCTGCCTCGATCGACGACGCAATGACCTGCAGACCATCGGCCGCGACATCTCCAAGCTGGAAAAGATTGTGCCTCCCTTCCCCCGCATCAGCTACGACGACGCGGTGAAGAATTTGCAGGAAGGCCACGCCAAAGGCGCGCTGGAATCGAAGTTCGAGTGGGGCGGCGATCTCGGCTCGCCGGACGAAACCTATCTTTCGGCGCAATTCGATCAACCGGTTATGGTCCACCGTTATCCCGCGAAGGTGAAGGCTTTCTACATGGAGCCCGACCCGCAGCGGCCCGACCTGGCGCTCTGTGTAGATGTTCTCGCGCCCGAAGGTTACGGCGAGATCATCGGCGGGTCGCAGCGTATGGCCTCGCACGAATTGCTGCTCAAGCGCATTCACGAGCACGGCTTGCCCGAAGAAGCCTTCAAGTGGTACCTGGACTTGCGAAAATACGGCAGCGTACCCCACGGCGGCTTCGGCATGGGCATCGAGCGCGCGGTGGCGTGGATCTGCGGCCTTGAGCACGTGCGCGAAACCATTCCGTTTCCAAGAATGCTGTACCGGCTTTATCCGTAGAATCTGGCAATCGGGTCATTTGGCAATTTTGTAATTTCAACTGCGGTTGATTCTAAAAAAAATTCAAATTACAAAATTACAAACTTCTTCATGACGACAACCATCGCCCCCTCCACCAATATCGCTGGTCGAAAGATTCGTGTCATCGGGGTCCCTCTCGATCTTGGGCAATCACGTCGCGGGGTCGACATGGGGCCGTCGGCGGTGCGCGTTGCCGGACTTGAGGCGCGTTTGGAAGCTTTGGGACACGAAGTGGAGGACGGTGGCAATGTGGCCGTTGCCATGCCAGAACAGAAGAAGGAAGGCGCGGCCAATGCGAAGTACCTGAGGGAAATCACCGCTACCTGCACCAAGCTCGCCGAACTGGTTCTGAAGACGGTGGAAGCGGGGCGGGTGCCGCTGTGCCTGGGTGGAGATCATTCGATGGCGGCAGGCACGGTGTCGGGCGTTGCCGAGTTCTATCGGCGTCAGAACCAGCGGGTCGGCCTGATCTGGATTGACGCCCACACCGACATCAACACTCCCGACTCCTCGCCCAGCGGGAATGTCCACGGCATGCCGCTCGCCGCTCTCATGGGATTGTGGGATTCAGAACTGGCCAACATCTTTGACTTCTGCCCGAAAATCAGACCGGAGAACTGCGTGCTGGTGGGTGTGCGCGACATCGACGCCGTGGAAAAAGAGAACGTGCGTCGGGCCGGGATTGGTGTCTTCACCATGCGCGACATCGATGAGCGCGGCATGCGCACGGTTATGGAAGAAGCGCTCCGCATGGCCGGACGCGGCACGGCTGGCTATCACATTTCGCTCGATATGGACTGGGTCGATCCGGAAGATGCGCCCGGAGTAGGCACGCCCGTGCGCGGCGGAGCGACGTACCGGGAAGCGCACCTCGCAATGGAAATCATCGCCGACCACGGCCGCATGCTCAGCTTCGAGATCGTCGAAGTGAATCCGGTAATCGACGAGCACAACCAGACCGCCGACCTGGCGGTAGAGTTGGCGTTATCGGCGTTTGGGAAGAAGATCCTGTAAACGATCTAACCCGCCGCCCACCCTCTGACCCCGTGAATGTGAGTGACAATCGCCGTCAGTCGAGCGAAGCTCGACAGCGGAAAGCACGGTGACCGAAAAAAGCGGGCTGATTTTTGCAAAGTCTTGATAATGCGGAACTTGGGACCGCTATGCTGTTTCCTTGGCTCGCAAAGTATTCAAAATAGATACTTTAGGGCCAAAGTACTCTGGAATATGGAGTTAGACGCCATTGATTTGAGACCTTTTTTTGACCCGAAATTCGCAAGGTCTTGAAGCTAAATACCCTTAGGGTTCCATAGCCGAAGGCGCTGCCTGCAAAGTATTGTCAAAGAACGACTTACACGCAAAGTATTCTGGAATAGAGACTTAGCAGACTTAGGACCGCAGGGGTGGTCTGGGAGGCTCTGGCTGAATAAGTTGCGATGCGAACGCGCACGATTCCAGTGTGCGCTTTTCCTGGCTGGGGTCAAGGTCGTTCGTCACATGGACGTGAAGTTTGGCTGTGGAAAAGTGAGGCGCAGCGCGCAGCAGAAGCACCGTGCTCGTTGCGTCTACCGCTTCTTTTCTGGCGAGGGCGAAATGCCCCACTGAAGCGGGGTACGTCCGGTCTGTCCCAGGTTTTCGTTGTTTTGAACACTACCGGACCTTCCCTACAACTGGCTGGGCAGTCGAGGTAAAATCTTCCGGTCTCGATGCGCCCACAAAAAACGGCAAAAATCCAAATTCTGAGTGGTTGGAAAGAGATTGCGAGCTATTTGCGTAAGGGAGTTCGCACGATACAGCGCTATGAGCGTGAGATGGGCTTGCCAATCCATCGACCTGCCGGGAAGTCGTCGGGGGCAGTAGTTGCGACGAAAACTGAATTGGACGAATGGGTCACCTCTCCTCGTGGCCCCCTAGATTCGATGGCGAAGCGTCGCACCTTAGAGAGTCGAACAAACAAGCTGAGAGCGAATTTCCTGCAAATTGATTGCGAAATTGCTTTGACTTTTGCCAGCGTAGCATTGGGAACAACAGATCAGGAAAAGAGAAGACGAACCTCTCAGACCGCCAGGAAAGCCTACGATACGATTATGCGGCTGAGGAAAGATATTGCTTTAAGTGACGCGGAAGCGGGCAAACTGGAAGCGAATCTGCAGCGGCTCAAAAGCGAACTCAGGAGCCTCGGCCAGAGATTCTAGTCTATTTTAGGAAGCCTCTGGTCGCTAAGGCGTGCAAGGCGCGTAACCCTGGGTTGGGAGGAGGCTTCCGGACACTGTTTTACTAGATTGTTCGTCTGCCGAATCAGTTCACGGCTCTTACGAACTGCCAGCATTGTTCTACCAATCATCAGTTTCATTCTGTGTCGATTTTCTTCGGAACCAACCATCTTGGAGAAATTGTCTAAAGAAATTGTTGTGTCGTGCAATAAGAAGAAATCCGTAGAACCAGGCGGTTCAAATGAGGCGCTAACAGGGACGTTCAACTTCTTTCGCTTCCAGTTCCCATGCTGAGCGTTTGTTACTTAGGAATTTCACTCCTCTCGCATGCACGCGCACACGTGCCATTCCCTATTCTCGCTCGTGCGCTCGAGAAACGGAGGCAGAAGCGAATCGGCACTACGATCAAAATTCTATAGCCGTGTTCGTTTTGGCTTCGATGCGTTGCGGAGTATCGAAAGACCCATTCCCATTCCAGATCACGTCATAACTCCGAACAAATGGCATTGTGCGAGATAGAACGTCGAGGCGCTGTGCGCTCACTTCTTCGGTCATTTGGAGTTCGAAGCAGCGGAATAAATTCTGCCGAGATCTCCGAATCATTTCGTCCAAGATTGGATCGTTAGAATAGGCCAGCATCTGCTCGGCTCCTTTGGCCGGATCAAATTCCATGCACGTGCTGGGAGGTTTGTCTGTCAGGAAATCCCGGACTGCATAAGCTTTGCTGCATGCGCTTTTTAGTCGGGCTTTGAGTTGAAGTCAGACAGAGTTTGCAAAAGTTCATTCGCGGAAGCAGTTTGCTATTGTTTCGTTGCTGGCGTATTGTGGAAGTGTCAACTACACACCTCTCCGCCGCGCCCACAACGGCGTCGGTCTCTTGTGCGATTGATAGATTTGGCACGGAGGCCAATAATGGCAAGATCTTCCCCCAAAATCGGGAGCGGTTCACTGCAAGCTCTCGCGACGCGCTACGATGGGTTCTTACACAGGTCGCACCGACAGGCAGCTCTTGCAAAGGAGATGGGCAGAAAGGCGAGGCAGATGACTGAGCAAGCGGTGGAGATGAGGAGACAAGTACTGCCGTCTCGCGGTGTCTTAGTGGCGAGGTAATTTCAGGCTGTTGTCGCCGATGCGCAAATCGGGTCGCCTAATCCTGATTTGCGAGGGCCGTTTGAAACTGCTTTAGCAATTCTCAAGCGGGGTACGTCCCGTCTGTCCCCAGGTTTTTCCGAGCGGCGACGTGATCGAGAAGTGCGTTTACGAATCGCCGTGACGCCTTAGCAGTGGATGATGAGTGTAATGATTCCATAAACAATGTCGGCTCCCAGGCCCGAGTAAACTTTGGAGGCGCAAACCAACCAAAGGGCTCGGAGGAAAGGAGCCGAACATGCTGATTATAGGTTGTGATTACCATCCGGGCTTGCAGCAAATTGCGTTGGTCGATACAGACACGGGAGAACTGAGCGAACGGCGGCTGGCACATCGGGAGCAGGCCGAGCAGTTCTATCGGGAACTGAAGCAGTGCGGTATATCCGTGCGCGTGGGCATGGAGTCCAGCGGACACTCGCGCTGGTTCGAGCGTTTGCTGCGTGAATTGCAGTTTGAGTTGTGGATCGGAGATCCCGCCGAGATTCGGACCAAGCGAGTACGGAAGCAGAAGACGGATCGGCAGGACGCGCAGCTGATACTGCAA
>DASVAJ010000006.1:0-2432 GCA_036376415.1 Terriglobales bacterium | reverse complement strand
CCGCCCCACACAACGCCTGTGTAAGCCAGGCGGGGATCTTCAGTGCTAGTTGCGCTTTACCGCAAGTGGTGCATATGCCTGGCTGACAGGCATGATCTGCATCACGTTCACATTCACATGCGCTGGGCGTGTCGCCACCCAGTGGATGGCGTCGGCGATGTCCTCCGCGGTTAACGGTTGCGTGCCTTCATAAACCGCTGCCGCTTTCTTCTTGTCGCCCTTGAAGCGTACTTCGGAGAACTCGGTGCCGCCTGCGAGGCCCGGTTCGATGTCGGTGACGCGAATGGCGGTGCCGAGCAGATCTGCGCGCAGGTTGTTGCTGAACTGCCGAACGAATGCTTTCGCGCCTCCGTACACGTTGCCGCCCGGATACGGCCATTCGCCGGCTGTCGAGCCGATATTGATGATGTGCCCGCGATTCCGCTCCACCATGCCGGGCAAGAGCAGGCGCGTGCAATAGACCAGACCCTTGATATTGCTGTCGATCATTGCGTCCCAGTCGTCCAGGTCCGCATCCTGCGCGGGATCGAGCCCGATGGCGCCCCCCGCATTGTTGACCAGTACGTCCACCGAGGCGAACTCCGGAGAGAGTGAGCCGATGGCCTGTTCAACCTGCGCGCGCTTGCCGACATCGAAGGGCAATGGGAGGAATTTGTCGCCCAATTTTGCGCGGAGCTTTTCGAGGCGGTCTTTGCGCCGCCCGGTGCCGATAATTCTGGCGCCATCCTGCGCGAACCGCTCGACGCAGGCTTCTCCAAATCCCGAGGTAGCTCCCGTAACGAAGATGGTCATGGTTTCAGGATAGGGGAGGGCAGCTACCGGCTATCTTGCATCAATCGAAATGCATGAGGATTGGTCCAAGCAGATACGCCGAGAAGCAGCCTATCAGATACAGCACTGCCGAGCACCAAAGGACGAAACGACTGACGCGGCCGGCGGTTCGGCATGCCGCCGGATCCGTCGGGTCACATGCGCCGCTTCGAGCCTGAAGGCGGGGAGCAAGGGCATACACATAACCGAAGTTGCTGAAGATCAGCAGGCCGGCGATGAGGAAGACCCAATTCTTGTGATGTGACAGTGCGACCAGCCATGGTGCTTCCGAAAGCACCGAGGCAACGGTCGCGCCCAATCCGACGAGGACCAGCAGCGAGGGAAGAGCGCAGCATAGCAGCGTTCCCAATGAGGTAAAGAGCGAAAGATAACTGAGCGCGCCGCCGCGGAGGCGTGGCGGCGCACCGGTGATTGTCGATTCCATTCGTATTCCTAATGCACCTGACTGAATTGCAATGGCACCAGCATTTTCAAATTTTTTCCCGGCATCATGACGCCCTGAGCGATAACGATCTGTCCCGTTTTTGCGGCAGCGGCCTTGTAGGCAGCAGAATTTTTCGGGTCGGGAGTGAGATCGAGCGTGTCTTTCGTTCCCGAAACCTTTAGTTGCAGCCGCCCCGGCCCGCCGACTAGCTGGCCGCGCACGGAAACGCTGGTCGCTTTCGGCGTGTATCCCTTCTCATGCAACAGTTGCCAGAACTGGGGCACAGATGCCGTGTTCCCCGGCTTTAGCTTCACCGTGGCGAGCCCCTTGTTCAGGCTCACGTCGACGCTTTCCACGCCGGGCGTCTTTTTCAATGCCACATCCACGATGTGGGCGCATGTCATTCAATCCATGCCGTAGATGGACAGGTCGACTTGCAGCAGCTCGGCCCGCGCGGGTATGCATGCCAGCAGCAAGCGCACGCGAGAAGTGAAAATCTGTTTTTCATGTTCATATCCTTTCAAAAGAAATACGCGAAATTGAGCGCGAAGCGGTAGCGCTCTTTTGGAAACAGCGGACCCACATCGCGATAAATCGGAAACTGAATTCCGGCCTCAATCCCGATCGCACGGTATACGCCAAGCAGGCTTGGGCCGAAGAACATCTGATTGCCTCGAGTGCTGGGGAGTTCAACCAATTGCCGTTGGAGTGCCCCTGCGCGCTCCCCCGTAAACTCGCCGAAGATGCGCCAATCCCAACGCGGGTAATCCGTGCGCCATGAGAGAGGCCGATAACCGTAAACAGCCGTATAAGAAAGTAAATCGGGGCGGCGATCGCCCTGAGATTCCGCGTATCGTTGATAGGTAGCCCCCACCCATATGTACTGACTGCGTGATGCAACGCCCGTGACCGCGCCAACGAGATAGCCGAGGCCGCTATTCAGGCCCCGATAGATTCCTGCCTCCTGCTGTGGGCCAGGTACGAGAATGCCACCCACGGCCGTACTTTCAATACGCTTGCCCGCAAGGTCCTTTCTTTGAAAGCGCCACCATGCAAGACCGCTGAAATCGCCACTGATCGGGGTGTTAGTGGTGACGGTTGAGCGCAGGTAAGGGTCCGGCTGGAACACGAGGGGGCCGGATACTGCCAGCTTCAAATTTGGCGTGATACCGTAGCT
>DASVAJ010000097.1:0-42684 GCA_036376415.1 Terriglobales bacterium | reverse complement strand
CAGTGGAGCGACCCGACAAAGTTTCCAATCCGCAGCCCTTTCCGCAGTCTAGGAACACACAGCGGACGAAGTTGCGTATTACAGATCCCATCGCATCCGCAATGAACGACCTGCCCGCATGATTGGACTGCAGAAGCGCTGGATCCGCCAGGAAAGGTTTGCAGCAAGGCGGCCTTTGAATGATGGAAAGATGATCTCGCTCACAACAAATCAGCAGCAACGCCGCTCCCGACCTTGAGCAACCCAGAAAGATAGGCGGGAGCGGGTGGCGAATGCCAAAGCCAGCAAGAAGAAGCCAGCTTGTCTATTTGGATTTTGTACGCATCGTTGAATTGCGCAAGTCGTTGCGATTAGCAATGAATGTAGCGCGGAGCTCATCTCCCCGACAGCACAACTGCTCTGACGCACGAATGAGTTGCTTAGATTGACGACACAACTCTCTATCCGCCAAGTCTTGAGAATCGAACCCGCTCTGCGGATCATTTGAAAAACGCAGTAGCTCCGTCTCTGCGAGCCTTTGCGCCGGATTCGGCAAGAGCCCGCAAAGCTTCGCGTTTTTGCGAGTACGCGTCGGAGTTGAGCACATCGCAGTACGGTTGATATGCGGGTCTCAAATCTGTTTCAGTCGCTGGCTGAAGAACCACGGTCAAAATCGTTGTACCATCGACAGTTCTAGGCCATGGATGCACGGAATTCCCGATTACCAGAATGACAATCTCATAGATTTCGGGCTTGCATTAGATCAAAACGACGGTTCAGTAGGAATCTTGTCTCGTGCGTCTCTCCGGGTTTTAGCGCGGATATTACGGATTCGCAGTCGGAGATCACATTGTCGTGTGGACAGGGAAAAACAGTTTCGCAAATTCGAACGGCGCACGAATACCCGGTTCTGGACAATATGGGTCAAATCTCTCGAAGGGCACATCGGGAGAACCAATGTTCTTGTATTCCCATACGACAAAGACGGGTTCTCCGACGAGATATTTGTTCTTGTCCAAATGCACTTCTGGGGCTTATCTGAAGCGGCGGCGGGGCAAGGGCCTGCAATATCCATGCACGCGACTAGCGCGATGAGAAACTTCAGCATTCCAGAAGGATTGCACCGTGCATGGAGTGTCAGACAATCTTTTCGAAACGAGGGAACAACTGGGGAACATTAACTGTTCCCTTGAAGCTCTTACAAGGCTCTTGGTTGCCATCCGTCCCTTGTAAGTCCTTGTATTTCCGACCTTGGCTACACTCATAACCCAAAGGTCGGTGGTTCAAATCCACCCCCCGCAACCAACGGAATCATACGGTTACGGGCAATTCGGCGGTTGTAGCGACTGTCCAAAACTGTCCAATAAGGGGAACTGGCCCGCAGTTCCCCTTAATTATTGAATCGAGATCTGCTGACTCATTTCTCTTCTGAGGACCCGTTGCACGATTGGCCGATTGGCTTTTCGCTTCGCAATTGCTGAAGCATTGCCATACTGATCCATCGTGGTTGAGATGTGAGCGTGTCGCATTAGCTTCTGCTGTACTCCCATTGGTGCTCCCGTTTCGTCTAGCCATGCGCGATAGGTATGGCGAAACGTGTGGAACCCAATCCTGCCGAGTCCCAGCTTGACGCCTACCGGAACCAGGTAATCGGCGCGGATCGAAGCTTCGGGTACAATCTTTGTCCATCCGCGGGGCAACGCCGTTACAGAGGTCAAGAAATGAGCGCTTCGTCACGTCGAGACTTCCTCAAGAATGTCGGCGTGGGTGTTCCTACATTGAAGGCACTGCTTGCACAGGGTGCTGTGCCTGCGGTAGCAACGAGCGCAGAAGCTGCATTCGACAACGCCAAATTCACTCCAGTCGAGCTAAACAGAGTTCTTAACTTTTCTTCCAGCGACTTTGGGCCGCATGATTTAGCTTGGCGGACGGTTCCCATGCACCAATCGTCTGGCTCCAATCTTCATTGGCTTCGGCGTACCAACCGGCATCGATGACGAAGTACTCGCAACCCGACTAGCGGATTGAATGTGCACGGCGACTTCCTTCCCATCGTACTCAAGGGTTGCGTCCGGATCACCGGTTGGCTCAACGCCGGTTCCGCGCCCTTCCCTGACGACGACGATCTGGAAGGTTCTGTGGTCCAGCATCCCCGGGAAGTTTCCGCGACGCGCTCCAACGCTGAGGGTTTGAGCCTGGTCGTCCCAGTGCATCGGAATAACAGAATACGCCCCGCGCTCGTAGTCGTAATTGTCGCCCTCGTCTTCGTACAGTGAGAAGTTGGAGTCTGCTCCGGAATAAATCCGGATCTCAAGCGGATCAGCCTTGGCAGCACTCGATTCAACGCGAGGCTCCATGGCAACAATCGAGCCGGATTTCCCGAATATCGGAATATGGTCTAGTGGCGCATCCGCGGTGATAGTCTGCCCGCCACTCACGCGTTTACCTGTCCAGAAGTCCAGCCAATCACTCCCGGCCGGCAGGTAAACACTTCTCTGTGTCACCCCGGAAACAGTCACGGGATTGATCAGCAGATTGGGGCCAAACATGAATTCATCAGCGACTCCGCGAGTTCCAGGATCGGACGAAAACTCAAGCGGGAGCGCCCGCATCAGGGTCTCGCCGCGATTGGTCACGCCCCACGCCGACGTATAAATGTAGGGCAGCAACCGATAGCGCAGCTCGTCGTATTGCGTGAGGACCTTCTCTGTTTCGGGTCCGTAATTCCAGAGCTCCGCGTTTGACTTGTACCCATGCACGCGAAAAAGAGGGCAGAAAGCGCCGTACTGGAACCAGCGGATCAGCAGTTCGTGGTAGGTGTCGGATGTGTACTGATCGTCCGGCCTGAAGAATCCGCCGATATCGGTTGTCCAGTAGGGCAATCCCGACATGCTGAAACTCAAACCCGCAGCAATCTGCCGCCTTAGGGTGATCCAGTCGGCGGTGATGTCACCCGACCACGATGCAGCCGCGTTTCTCTGCTGCCCAGCAAAAGCGGAGCGGGTCAAAATCATCACCCGCTTTCGATCGGTGGTTGCGCGTTGACCTTCATAGATGGCCTTGGTCACGTACAGCGGGTACGCATTGCGCACGGACTCCCCCGCACCCAGGAACGTCTGCTTGCCCTTAAGCACGTCAAACTCGGGCTCCGATGCATCCATCCACCAGCCGTCCATGCCGTACTGAAAAATGCCGTGGTTGAGTTCCGACCAGAAAGTAGTCTGCGCTTTGGGGTTAAAGAAATCTGTCCACGGAGTACCGGGAATCAGCAGGGACTCCGCAGCCATCTTCTTGTAGACATCTGTGTCTTCGCCGAAACGCGACCAGATGGAAATCAACATATGCAGGTTGTTCGCGTGCAACTGGTCCAGCATTTCCTTCGGCTGCGGATAATGGTCCTCGTCGAACTTCATCGCACTCCAGCCATATTTGCCCCAGTACTGCCAATCTTGTATCAGGGCGTCTACTGGGATATTTCGCTTGCGGAATTCCGCCGCCGTATCCAGGATCTCCTGCTGGCTGTGATAGCGCTCGCGGCACTGCAAATATCCGTACGCCCATTTGGGAAATAGTGGCGCTTCGCCGGTGAGTTGCCGATACTCGGAGACGACGCGATTCAGGTCCGGCCCATAGAAAAAGTAGTAGTCGATCGCTTGCCCCACCTCGGAGCGGAAGGTCGTCGTATCTGACGGTGGCCGTACCGCCAGTTGTACGCCGCCCGGTCCTCCCTTCGCAACGATGTCGTATTCCTTGTTGGCATCTAACTGCGCCACACCAGACGCGGAAGTTGGCGTCCACATGTTCTGCAAATCAATTACATGCTGGCCGCTGATATCGACGGTCAGTTGGTTGCGGTTGTCACTGCTCAGCAGGAATCCGTAATTCCCTTTCTCGGTGGTTTTGAGCTTGCCGCCACCGGTTGCAGGATCGACCGCGATAGCCAGGTCAGCGGGATTGAAGTCCGTCAGGGATGGATTGTTCCAAAGGATGCCGTATCCTTTGCTCGACAACAGAAACGGAGTAGAGATGTTCGTGTTCGCCTGATGAAGGCGAATGGGAACTCCACGGACATTAAAGATGCCTTCTTGATGCTGCCCCAGCCCATACAGGGCCTCATCGGAGGGTGAAAGAAATGTCTGCTGCACTTGCCAAGTCTTGGTTTCATAAACAGACGGAACGTCAAACGTCTTGCCGCCTACGCCGGGCTCCGCCAGTAATGACTTCCCGTCCTTCGAGAGAAAACTCAACGCGCCGCTACTGCGGCTCACTGATACGGTCAGCACCGAGGTAGAGAGTACGATTGCCGTTTTCTCGTTCTTAACCCGAAGGCCATTCGCATGACACGGCTGCGTGACAACAGGAACCTTCGGCGCTGGAATTTCCAGCGTTGCACTGGCGATCACATGGATGACGTGATCTCCACACACCTCGACGCGCATTTTCCCGGCAGCGGTCTGCAAGGTAACACCATTGGCATCCGCATGTGAGTCTTTGATCGCAAATCCGTGGTGAGTTTCGGCCCAGGTCAGCGAGCTAGCTACAAACAGGAACAGAACAATGCCGTATCGATTCGTCATTTGGGTTCGCTGTGTTTCCTTTTCGGAGGTGTTTGATTCGCTCTACTGCCAGTCTTTATCGACAGACGTCTGCTGCATTGCAACCGCCGCCCGGTCGAGGCCTTCACTGCGCAGCCGATTCGACACCTCGAATGCCTGTTTCGCCGCGTCGTGATCGCCTACCTTCAAGTAAAGTCGGGCAAGTTGATAATGAATGTGGCCGTCCTTGTCGTCCGGGAGCGCAAGCTTCAACTCTGCAATTGCTTCTTGCGTACGATTCGTCTTGGCATACACGCTGCCTAGCAAGGCGTGCACATGCGAGAGGTATTCGGGTTTTGTGTTCAAGCTTTTCTTCAGGAATAGCTCGGCCCCAGGGTAGTCATCCCGGGCACACAAAATCTCGCCCATGACCGCGTTCAGCTCCGGGTCGTCCGCATTGTTCTTCAGAGCCGCTTGAGCGACAGTGAAGGCTTGATCGAGCTGGTTATCTGCAAGCAGGGCTAATGACAATCCGAACAACGCACCGGTATCGTTGGGAGCAAGTGCCAGGGCTTTGCAATACTCCCGCTCGGAGTCGGCGAAGAAATGCCGCTGGCGATAAAGGTCTCCTAAAAGGACATGCAGCTTCGGTGATCCCGAGTCCATCTCGCTGGCGCGTCCCAGGGTTTCGGTAGCAAGCTTCTGCGCCGATTTGATTTCCCAGTACAATCCCTCCGCTTCGCTTGCAGCGCTGAGCGCGAGTTTTTGTGCGGCGGCCAAGACCTGCAGGTAGTTGCCGCTGGCATACAGGCCTGCGGGATTTGACCTCGCGCTGCTCGATCGCGAAGTAGTTCCCTTTGCAGACTCCTCACCCTCTGGCCCCCCGCGCAAAGCGGCCATGAACCCTGCGGGCAATTCTCCGGCTGCTTCCCTTCCGTCTAAGACTCGCTGAAGTTCGGCGCGCTTGGACGGCTCCATTCCAACTTTGAACTTCTCAATGTTGGCTGGGAAGAATCCGCTGTCTGTCTTCCAGATTTCTTGAATCCTGTTGGCGGCTTCTTCAGGTGCGCCTTGCTCAATCTGCAATCTCGCGAGACCAAGCTTGGCCAGCAACGAACCTGGGTTCTCCTTCAGCTCAGCATTCAGCTGGTGCTCGGCGGATTGCAGATCGTGCTGATAGATCGAAACAAAACCATAGCTGGCGCGGGTTCCGGCCGGGACGGAGGCCGACAGCAAAGCCTTCTTATAGGCTTCCGCGGCCGCAGGAAACGCATGCTGGTCAGCGAGATTGTCGGCCACCAGGACGCGAACATATCCCGAGTCCTTATGTCGCGACAGCAGAATACGGGCGTCGGCTTCGACCTGCTCCAGATAACTGACGCCGAGGTGGTACCAGGCATCGGCGTTGTTCGGCGCAACTTGGGTGGCGCGCAGATACGAAGCCGTTGCCAGGCGCGTCTCGCCAGTCCCGGCATAGGCTTCACCAAGACCGAGATGGGTTTGCACCTCACTCGGCTTCGAGAGAGCCGCCCGTTTCAGGTACGGAACGGCCTCTTTGAACCGCTTCATGCGGATGTAATCCAGCCCAAGAAACAGATTTGGGACGAACAACGCCGGTTTCAGTCGAATCGCTTGCTGGAATGCCGCCACAGCTTGCTCGTCCTTCCCGGTCTGGTAGTACATCAAACCGAGGTTGGCTTTGAGTTCGGGAATTTCGGGATGGAGAGCTACAGCTTGCTTATAGAACTCGGCAGCAGATTGAAAGTCACTCCTGGCCTGGGCTTGTTGCGCCGAGTCCAGGAGCGATTCGAATGCATCGGGCTGCTGCGAGAGCAGCCAGCCCGACGTGAGGCAAAGCATCGCACCACCTGCAACAACATTGACCCATGCACTGCGCACGCATCACCAGTAAAACTTGAGGGCTGCCTGCATCTGACGCGCGGTCCAGGCATTGGTAATCGTCCCAAAACCACCGCCTATAAAAGTGTTGGGGCTGTAATAGTTGGTGTGGTTGAGCGCATTGAACATATCCATGCGAAACTGGAAACGGTAGCGTTCGGTTATTGGAAAATACTTCTGAATGCTCACGTCCCAATTCTTATAGGCAGGTGCGCGCAGGTCTGAGAAGTAGCGGGGCGCATTGCCAAGGGTAAACTGTGGCGCCGGCGCGAACGCCGACGTATTGAACCATGCCCCGGCGGTGGGCTTCGACACGTGATAGTCTCCCACCACATTCACATGCTGCCCCACACCGAAGGGATTGGTATCGCTCTGCGTGACGGTGAGGGGAAAGCCCTCTTTTAACGTTAGGGTGCCGGAAGTCTGCCAGCCGCCGATGAGGGTGTTGGCGATTCCATTCATGGCTGAGCCGTACATTTTGCCTTTGCCGACCGGCAACTCGTAAACATAGCTCAGAACAAAGCTATGAGGCGTATCGGTTGCATCGACAGACTTTTCGGCCGCGAGATTGTAAACATTGCGGATATTTTCCGAGAAGTTGGCGGATGCCGACGCCCAGTTTTCGGGCCCGCCGACGTCATCGACGAATTTCGAGAACGTGTAGGAGGCTAAAAGCGTCAGCCCTTGCGAAACCCGGTGTGTGTAGTTCACGTCCAGGGCATTGTAATGTGAAGTGCCAGCCGGGTCTTGGTTCTCGTTGATGTCGCAAAATTCGGGATATGGCCTGAGCAGTTGGCCCGCCGCAACGGTAGGTTGATCGAGGTTGCAGGGACTCCCCGCCGCCGATGTCTGAAGAGCGCTGTGGAATGGGTTTGGCACCTGCGCCAGCAACGCACTGCCCATGGAGAAGTACTTGGGATCGAGCTGGTTCAGATTCAGACCGCTGGCGATCACATGCACGCCGTGATTGCCAACATAAGTAATATCCAACACGTCGTTGTGGGTCGGAGCATACTGGACGCCGTAACTCCATTGCTGAACGTAGTACGTCTTGCGGCTGCGCGAGACCGCACCCACGCTGAATCCGACATCCGTTAAGCCACCTTGTGAACTCCCCGTAATCGGCACGAGGCCGCCCGAGAATGCTCCGCTCAGTCCGCCATTTACCGGCGTCAATCCCGCATTACTTGACGCCACGTAGGGCGTCACAGAGGTGAACCCTGGGGCAGGCCCGGTTCCGCGATAGGTAGGCGGATAGAAGACGCCATATCCACCTCGCATTACAAGTTTCGGGCTCAGCTGATACGCAAAACCTAACCTGGGCGCGAAATTCTTATAGTTGGTGTCGAAGAGCCCACGATTGCCGGAAGTGGCGTATTGCAGCTCGCCCTTGTATGTTTGACCCACGGCAGAGCTGATCGGGTTCACCGCATTGTAGTCAAACGACGACTGCCGGTTGTAGCGGTCGGTTACCGGGCGCTGAATCTCGTAGCGCAGGCCAAGATTCAGAGTTAGCTTTCGTGTGGGCTTCCAATCATCCTGCAAATACACCCCATGGAACCAGGTGCGGCTAACATTGGAAATGGCAACTCCGGCGCTGCCCCCTGCAGGCACTCCCATCAGCATTGAGGCGAATGGATTACCGGTTCCAGCAGCCTCCGCGGCAGGATCCGGCCCACCACTGAAAACACTGTCGAAGTTAAAGCCGGCCTGATAGAAGCGGCCTCCATTTTCGTCGGTTGCAACCGCCATGTATCCGAAAGACAGCTGATGCGCTCCACGTGACTTAACAAAATCCACCGATCCACTAGCCGCTGCGCGAGGAAATGCACCCTGGCCTGCCCCCGCCACCGGGCCTTCCGGCAGATACCCGGTGGGCATGGCGATGATGGGGAATTGCGGCGAGTATGTGTCGATGAAACTGGGCAGCCCGAGGGATGAGGCCTTAAAGCCTTTGCTCTGCATGTCATTGCCCTCAACCCATTTCATGCCACCCAGATTTACGCTCATGGTAAAAGTAGGACTGAATACCTGGCTCAGACCGAGGCCAACGTTCCATCGATTATTGGGATTACGCTGACCCGGACCGGCTGGGTCGCTTGCGCCATAGAAGGCAGCTTCTTCGTCTTTGTATTCCTTCTTGTAAGAATAACGCCCATAAAGACGAGTCCGTTCGGTGAAGTTGTGGTCGATACGGCCGCTATACTCATCCGAATAGTCCGCGAGCACTCCGGAGGCGCTCCAATTGGTCCCTGTCGGGTTGCCGGGGTTCGCGGCCGGATAATAATTGATCAGTTTTTGACCAATGGCATTAATCAGGTTCCCGGCGCCGCCGGGCACAAATGGAGACGTGTAAGTTGCCAGGTTGTTACCCGGAATTGGGTCGCGAATATTCGACGCCGCTGGCCCTCCACAAGCACTCGCCGGACGAGTAGAGAAGGGATCGTACAGCTGACCAGACAGAATTGGCCTGCCACATGCGTCGGTTCCAACATTTGAGCCGAGCAACGCAGAGAAGTCCC
This sequence comes from Terriglobales bacterium, assembly GCA_036376415.1. Lineage (GTDB taxonomy): Bacteria > Acidobacteriota > Terriglobia > Terriglobales > Acidobacteriaceae > Gp1-AA145. Next base: position 33,749 of record DASVAJ010000097.1, on the reverse strand, counting down.
CAGTACGGAAAGCTGGAACGGGGGATATCCCAGATGTATTCCCGCCGTTATGATCCCGGTGGCCCTCGAAGTTGAAGAAGAAGAACGTCTTGTCGCGCTGCTTATAGATTCCCGGAATATATACGGGGCCGCCAACCGCGACTCCAAATTGGTTGCGGTGGGAATTCGGCTTCGGCGCGACTGGAACGCTGAAATGGTTCGCATCAAGCGCGGCGTTGCGCAAATAATCGTAAATATCGCCATGCAGGCTACTGCCACCAGATTTGGTGACCACGTTGATCACATTTCCAGTGCTCCAGCCGTACTGTGCGGAGAACGAATTCTGCTGCACCTTGAACTCTTGCACGTTGTCGGGAGATGGGACGTAGATAACCCCGCCCCAACCTTCGCTGGTGTCCCAAGCCCCGTCCAGAAGGAACGCGTTGGTTCCGAAGTAGCCGCCACCGAAGTTAAGAAAAGAAACGTCCTGGTCCGAGGAACCCTGCTGTCCGCCCGACGAAATGGTTTGCCGTTGCGACAGGTTGTTGACCGACGAGTTCAACTCCACGAAGTTAAACACGTTGCGAAGATTGAGAGGTAGCTCAGTAATCTGCTTGGTGGAGACTTCGGCGCCGATGTTCGCGTTGTCTGTTTGGAGAAGAGGCGCCTCTGACGTCACCTCCACTTGCTCAGCCGTCCCTATTTTCAGGGTCACGCTTTGGCTCGCCGACTGGCCAACCTCGAGCGCAATCCCCTCTTGCCGGAATGTCTTGAAACCTTGGGCCGAAACCGTCAGCGTGTAGGTTGAAGCAGGCAACAGGGGAAACGAGAAGTTTCCTTCAGCGTCGGTCTTATACGTGCGGGTGATTCCCTTGTCCGGGCCGTTGATGGTCACGTTGGCATTGGGAATGCGGGCACCCGTGGAATCCGCGACGGAACCTGAGAATGTGGCGGTGGAAGCTGCGCTCTGCCCGTGTGCAACAGGCGCCATGCTGATAGTGAAAGCCACGACGGCCAAGGCTAGAAGTGGGGAGAGGCTCCTGAGTTTGGACATTTGCGAAGGCTCCTTGATTCTCAGCCCCGCGAACCGTTCGTCACACACTGAATATGACACGATTCTCTGAAACGCGTCGGGGCGTTGAATGGAATGGATAGGCCCGATCTTCGGCAACGTCTAGGTGGGTTACGGTAGGCTACCGGGGTTCCGGAGATAAAGTCCTGTGTTGACAACGTATTAGGCACGGAGATAAAACCCTCTGAGCGCCTTTACTTTAGCAGTAAAATACCGCTGATCTTCGTGCCTCTTTACCAAGGATGACACTCGTGGGAGTCCATGGCCACTCAACACAATATTCCTCTTGAGCCGATCCCCCCGCCAGCGCAATTAAGTGTGCGCGAATCAATGGAGGACATTTTACGGAGTGTTCCTTTTCGAACAAGCCGCCAATGCCAGGATCTATTTCGATTCATTGTCGAACACAGTTTGGCGGGGTCGGAGGATTCCCTTCGAGAACGGATCATTGGAATCGAGGTGTTCGGTCGCTCGCCCGATTACGATACTGCCGAGGACCCGGTCGTAAGAGTTCGCGCTGCCGACGTCCGGAAGCGCCTGGCCCAGTACTATCAGGCGCAGAAGACCGAGACCATCCCATGGAAGATTGAAATTCCGACCGGAACCTACAAGGCGCAATTTCACCAAGAACCTGCACCGCCTCAAAGTTCAGAAAGTCCTGTGGCTACGGCGCAGTCGGCAGTGGTGCTTTCACCTAGCCAGCCAAGCATAGTAGTTCCAGCTCCGTCCCCTCAAAAGCGTACGCTCCTATGGATTTCAGGGTTGGTTCTTGGGTTCGTCGCAATCGTTCTCATTGGCCTGTGGCTGATTCGTACCAGTTACGCGGCGGCAACTCCTTTCGACCTGTTTTGGGCGCCGGTCTTAGACAATCCGCAGCCCGCGCTGGTCTGCGCAGGCAGCAATCGCGTGTATCGCCTGTCGGAGCAAGCCCGGGCTCGCTACCGAAAGCGGCATTCGCCTTCAGACGATGGCACTCCGAATCTAGAACTGCTGATACCGAGAGAAGAACTCAAGAACCTCACCGGCGAAGACTTTTTTCCCGTCCAGGACACTTATTTGACTGTGGGAGATGCTTCAGCAACCGCGCAGATTGCATCCCTCTTCACTTCGCGCCACCACGCCTATGACCTGCGCTTCGGAAATGACCTCTCATTTGGCGACTTGCGAGGTGCTCCCACCGTCCTGATCGGGGCCTTCAACAACAGCTGGACCCTGAATATGACCGACAACCTGGGCTTCGTCTTCGATCAGGGCGATTCCGCGCAGATGCACGTGCAAGACAAATCCGACCCGTCGCGTTCCTGGTGGCCCAAAATCTTGAATGGGAAATTTGTCGAGGACTACGCGATTGTGTCCCGCATTATCGACTCCAAAACTGGAAGCGTCTTAGTCACCGTGGCGGGACTTGATCATACCGGCACCCGGGCAGCAGGCAACTTCGTCACCAGTCCGCAGATGATTGCAGAACTGGTCAAGCAAGCTCCGAAGGACTGGAGCAGGAAGAACGTCCAAGTGGTGTTGCACACCAACGTGACACACGATATTCCCGGTCCACCGGCGATCGTCGCTGTGCGTTTCTGGTAAGCCGGGGCTTTGTCTAATCCACTTCCACAAGAACTGAATTCTCAGCAACCATAACCGCTGCGTATCCGTGTGGGTCCTGCGAGTAAAGCTTTTTCCACGCCAGGCCATAGCAAGCAACGAAGATGAAGCAGATCAGCGGCACCCCGAAACCGGTGCGCATGGAATGGCGGTCCGCGATATGCCCCATGAAGGGAGGCGCGATCGCCCCGCCAACAATGGACATCACGATAAGCGACGACGCGAACTTTGTGTGCTCCCCTAACCCGCGGATCCCCAGAGCGAAGATGGTCGGGAATCCGATTGACATGAAGAAGAAGCTGGCGAACATGGCGGCCAGCCCGATTTTGCCGCCGCCCATGGTGATCGCCACCAGCACGACGTTGATGCCGGCATACAGGGCAAGCACACGGTTCGGCCTGAATTGACTGATAATCGCGCTGCCGCAAAGACGCCCCATCATGAACAGCCCGAAGCCGATCATGCCCAGCCATTTGGATGCCTGCAAACGTGTCACGCCCGGGTCGTTTTCGAGAACATAATTGACACAGAAACTGAAAATTCCGGTTTGAGCCGCAACATAGATAAATTGCGTGCCAACCCCCAGGGTGAAGTGCTTGCGCCGGAACAGGTCCCAATTTCCTGCGACCAGCAGGAATGCAGTCAAGTAGGCGATAACCAGCAGGCTGTATTGCACCGCGGGCAGAAGCGCTTCGTTCATGTAAAACACCGTCCACAATAGCTTCATGATTGGGACAATAAAGAAATAGAGCACGCCACAAACCGCCGCCAACGCAACTGCGATCGCTACCGACTGAACACCCGTGGGCCTGAGGCGCTCTTGTTCGGATGCTGCACGGTTTGCATCCTCAACGTGCAACTCGGGAATATTCGACAGGGCAAATATGATCAGCAACAGAACCACGAAAAGACCGATGCCGACATATGGTGTTGAAAGGCTGCTGCTCGACCGCATCCCTTTATCGGCGGAAAAAACAAAAGACCCTCCGACCGTCGGACCGAGAATCCAGCCTAGTCCGTTCATGGTTTGCGCAATGTTGATACGCGTGGGCCCGGTCTCGGGGGTTCCGAGGACGGTCGCATATGGGTTTGCAATGGTTTCCAGGCACGTCATGCCCGCGGCAATGACAAATAGGCCCAGCAGAAAAGCCCAGTAGGTGCCAATATTCGTGGCGGGTATGAACCAGAAGGCGCCACCCGCAATCAGCAGCAGACCAACAACGATCCCCCCCTTGTAGCCGAATCTCTTCGCGAGTAACCCCGCGGGGATCGCCATAATAAAATAGGCCAGGTAGTTGGCTGCCTGGACCAGGCCGGACTGCTCCTTATTGATACCGAGGGTATCCTGAAAGTGTTTGTTCAGGATGTCGATCATCCCATTGCAGAATCCCCATAGCAGGAATAGAGACGTGATCAGCACGAAGGGCACAACAAGATTTGTTCCGTCGGCGGTATTAAATAAGCCTTTTGGGGTCACAGAACGAGTCCGTGCAATGGCGTCGCTGGCATGCGTGGTCATGGTTCCATTCGAGGAAGTCAGGGTTTGCTGAGCTTCCGCGCAAAAAAAGGCATAGTTGCGAGTGCCATGTTCTGTCTAGGTTGGCTACAGTAGCGTACCGGTGCAGTACCGAATGATTCCGGGAGCGCGGCATTCCGAGTATTGACAACCCGGCGCGTCAAATAGCTTTACAGCAGGTCAAAGCGGCGCGAGGATGCCCCACAAAAGGAGGCAATTTGGCGTGCAAAATTTGAACACGTTGGCGGAATCGCTGGGGCGGGCGGAACTTCTGGCGCCACTGTGCTCTTCCCTGCTAAGAGGCTGAAAAACAAGCCCGCTGCGTAGCATTCGTTGCGACAAGTATTCGATTAACGTCTCTCGCACAGATCTTTTGCCGAGCGGCCAGCGTTCCAGCGCTTCACGGATGGTATCGGAAGCTCTGTGCAGTTCGTCGATGAAGTCCAAAGCCGCCTTAGGACTACGTTTTCGATACCAAGTGACGGCGCTCTTTACATCCACGATAGTGCCCGGGTGTGATTCGACTGGCTTAACGCTCATTCACCATGGCCAGCAGCTCGCGATGCACCTGTTCCCAAGGAACGGTGACGGCCTTGCCAGCCTTCAGGTCTTCCATTCGTCGGGCGACCTCTTCATTCCAGGCTGTTTCGACAGATTGATTCCGGGTCTCAAGACTGTCGAGAAGGGTATTAGCCAACGCAGCGCGCTCATCAACTGGAAGGCGCGGAAGGGATAGTCGAGGTCGGGCAATCCCTGATTGGGTCGAGGGATTCATGAACAATGTCGCCCAATAGAAATGGGGTCACGTTCCGTACCGAGTTGGACTTCACAGGGCGTTTGCAAAATCTCGCAGGACGCGCGCCGGATTGGTGCGGCTTGCCCGCCACGCAGGCATGAGAGAGGCCGCCAGGGAGGCTATCGTCATCACCGCCAGAGCCGATCCGAAAACCACCGGATCATACGGGCTCACTTTATAGAGGAGCTGTCCGAGTAGTCGGGTGAGTAGCAGCCCGGCAGCGGCGCCGAAAACAACGCCCGCCGCCGTCAACCGCAAGGCGCGTGTCATGACCAAACGGAGCAAATTCCTCGCGTCGGCGCCCAGTGCCATGCGTAGTCCCAACTCGCGCGTGCTTTGCGCTACCGAATAAGACATCACTCCATACAGGCCGACGGCAGAGAGCAGCAGCGCCAACCCTGCCAAGATCGAGACCAGGGTGACAGCGACCAACTGCGGCGTTGCGGCGCGATTCACCTGTTCCTGCAGCGTGCTCATTTCGTACAGGGGAAGGTTTGGATCGAGCGCGCGTACTTCGCGGAGAACTGCAGCCGAAGTGCTCTGCAGGGATTGCGAAGTGCGAATATACAAATCCGGTTCTCGGCGGAAGTCCTGTCGCAAGGGGACGTAGAAGAAAGGCCTAGATGTCTCGGCCATGCTTTCATATTTCGAATCGGCAACGACGCCCACGACCCGCGCCCAACCGCCTTTCACCTGTAATCGTCGTCCGATCGGGTCCGGGCCACGCCAATATCGCTCGGCCATTGTGCGATTCACAATCGCGACCAATGGGGCGTTCTCGTCGTCACCCCGCTCGAATTCACGACCGGAGAAAAGAGGGATACCCAAAGTTTGGAAATAATTGGGACTGACCTGGTTGTATTCAACCTCAGGTTGCTCATGGGCAGGAGTCTGATAGCCATCCACCGCAATCCGGGCGGAAGAAAAGCCGCGGTATCCCAAGGGGGTGACCGCGGCGAACGCGACCGACTCGACCCCAGGCAGCGGCTTGAGGCGGTCCGTAAGCTCATCCTGAAATGCTTTGGCCCGCGGTACGTCATAGCCAGCCGCCACCAGCGACACTCCGGTGACAGCTACTCGGGTGGTTGAAAAGCCGGGGCTGGTGGTTCGAATCTTCTGCAGACTTTCGAGCAACAGAGCGGCTCCGACCAGCAGGAGGAAGCTCAAAGACACTTGGAAGATGACCAATGCCGATCGAATCCAGGCTCGCGATCGAGCCCCAACCACGCCTCCGGAGCCGGCTTTCATGGAGCCGGCCAGATCGACGTGTCGCGCCTGCAATGCCGGAACCAGGCCAATGATGAGCGTCACTACCAGGCAAAGGCCAATGCTCATTGCCATTACACGTCCATCCATTGCTCCGGGCAAGTACAGTGGGTCTTTCTCGGGCACGAACAAAAGCAGCAGGTGCCGGCACCAATACGCCATCACAAATGCTCCCGTGGTTCCGAGCGCGGAGAGGAGGAGGCCTTCGGTGAGGAGTTGCTTCAGCACCCGGCCGCTGCTGGCCCCAATGGCGATCCGTACGCTTATTTCATGGCGTCGAACCAACGATCGCACCAGCAGCAGATTGCCGACATTTGCGCATGCGATGAGCAGAACAAAAGCCACCACGACAACCATAAGTTCAAGTGTCGGCCCCATGGTGCGGGCATGGTTAAACGGCGTCTCCCACAACGGCCATATCCCGATGCCGCGCTCACGGTTGGTCGCCGGATAATCCTTCTGCAGCCTTGTGGCTATCGCCGAAATTTGCTGTTGTGCCTGTGCCCGGCTAACGCCCGCTTTCAGGCGCACATAGGATTCGATCCACCGCGCGCCCCGGTCTTCCAGCTTGTAACCACCGCCATCGAAGCTTTCCTCCATGGACGCGGGAACCCAGAACTGTATGGCTCGGCCTACAAACGTTCCATAGAATCCTTCCGGCGCAACCCCGATGATCGTGTGCGGGATGTTATTCAATCGCTGGGTCTTCCCAATAATCTGCCGGTCGCCTTTGAAGCGATTGCGCCACATCTGGTAACTGATGACCACTACCGGATGGGAATCGTTGCCCACGTCTTCCCCCGCCTTGAAACCGCGACCCAGCATCGGACGCACACCCAGCGCATCGAAATAGTTTTCCGAGACAATGCTTCCAGTGGTGACTTCGGCACGGTCCCCAATATTTAACGTGCCGCTTCTGATGGTGGTGACGAACGCGTCCTGGCACAAGGTGCAGTTTCTGCGCAAGTCGAGGAAATCCGGCCAGGAGAGCCCGTCAATTCTCTTACCCGGGACTGTCCCCGCAACGGCAAACAGGCGCTCCTGATGCGCAACCATGGGATAGGGGCGCAACAAAACTCCCTCAAGCCAACTGAACACGGTCGCGTTCGCGCCCATGCCGAGCGTTAGGCACAGGATTGCGAGGGCAGAAAACCAGGGGCTTCGCCGCAGCTGGCGAAACCCGTAACTCAGGTCTTGAAGGAAGTCCTGCAGCAGGTTCTCCCCACGGGCGTCTCTGCACTGCTGTTCGATTTGGGTAAGCCCGCCGATGGCGATCAACGCGGAGCGGCGCGCCTCTTCCGGAGACATGCCTTTGGCAAGGTTTTCTGTGATCTGCTGCTCAAGATGCCCGCGAAGTTCTTCTTGCATTTCCTGGTCGACCTGGTTCGCATGGAAAAAAGAACGCAAACGCAGCGGGAGGGAATAGAACAGATGTTCGAGACTCATGATTATGCCTCTCTCAGCTGAACGATTCCGGAAATGGCCGCCGACACCCGCTCCCAGTTGGCAGTTTCTTTTTCAAGCTGCTTCCGGCCGAGCGGCGTCAGGGAGTAGAACTTGGCCCGGCGGTTGTTTTCGCTCGCTTTCCACTGGGCCCGGATCCATCCACGCCGTTCGAGCTTATGCAGCGCGGGATAGAGCGAACCGTCACTGACGCCGAGGACATCGCTGGAAATCTGCTTGAGGCGCTGGCTCATCGCCCATCCGTTCATAGGCTGCAGCGCCAAGATTTTCAGGATCAACATGTCCAAGGTCCCCTGGACAAGGTCGGCGGGTTTACTCACCCGGGTCTCCTCTCGGTTACCGAGCTAGATTAGCGCGGTTCCCCTCGGTTAGCAAGAGGTGGATTTGCCCTTAATGGCGGTTTGGCGCCCCCAGCGTGAGAAACTCATCGTAGGGAGGAGGTTCCAGATAATGAACCCGCATTCCACGACTGTTTCGGATTCACCTGAATGCTGGCCGGTTCTGCGGTTGGCGGATTGGAAAGACACCTATGCCACGCTTCACATGTGGACGCAAATCGTGGGCAAGATACGGCTGGAGCTGACGCCCAGGGTAAACCACTGGTGGAACGTACCCCTGTATGTGAGCCCGCGCGGATTGACCACCTCGCTCATTCCATACGGCAGCCGTCATTTCGATATGGAGTTTGATTTTCTGGCAAACCAGCTCATGATCCGCACCTCGGACCCCAAATCCGCGGCGGTAGCGCTAGCTCCGCGCTCGGTCGCGGATTTCTACCAGCAGGTCATGGCTGAGCTGCGATCGCTGGGAATAGAAGTAAAGATCTGGAAAATGCCTGTGGAGGTAGCCGACGCGGTCCCCTTCGACAGGGACAGCGCGCACCAGGCCTATGATGCCGAGGCCGTGCAGCGGCTGTGGCGCATTTTGTTGTCAGTAGACAGTGTGTTCCAGGTTTTCCGTTCCCGGTTTCTCGGAAAATCGAGTCCCGTACATTTTTTCTGGGGAAGCTTCGACCTGGCGGTCACGCGTTTTTCGGGGCGGCGCGCTCCCGCGCGCAGTGATCCCGACCCCGTCCTGCGCAAGATCATGCAGGAAGCGTACTCACACGAGGTGATCAGCGCGGGCTGGTGGCCGGGCGGCGGAGAGATCCAGGAGGCGGCATTTTATTGCTATGCGGCGCCGGCAGCGGCCGGATTCGCGCAACAGAGAGTGCGTCCCGCCGAAGCCTTTTACCATTCCGGGATGGGCGAGTATCTCCTGATGTACGACGACGTAAGGCGGGCCAAATCCCCAACCGGCGCTTTGATGGAATTTCTGCAAAGTACGTATGAGGCCGGGGCGACGACGGGACAATGGGACCGCGGGGCGCTGGAGGCGGCATAAAGCGCCGCTGCGATTCGCGGCGCGCGATCTGTTATCTAAGCGTCGCCAGCTTCGCGAGTAACTCCTCGGGTTCGATGGGCTTTGCCAGCAATTCCCAGTCTATGCCCCTGGCTTTCTCTTCATGAATCAGCTCCATAGTCGCCGACTGTCCGGAAAACAGAAAGCAACGGCAATCCGGGTGCTTTGCCTGGATCACGGAACAGGTTTCAATTCCATTCATGCCCGGCATAATCACGTCGGAAATCACTACATCGGGGCGAAAAGTTTGCGCTTCCTTCACGCCGGTCGCGCCGTCGTAGGCGGCGACAGCTTCCAGGCCAGAATCCTGGAGGATCATGACCAGGGTGTCGGCGATAAACTTCTCGTCATCGATGACCAAAACCCGCAAATCGCGCCTTTCTTCTGCTCGGCTGCTGCTGGAATCGTCCAAGTTCGTCCTCACGATGGCATCGCGAGCGGCAAAAACACGGAGACCACGGTTCCAGTCCGGCCGGGTCGAATGGAGGTGCGCAACCGAATGCTGCCGTCATGCTTGGCGACCAGGCCGCGAACCACCCAAAGTCCCAAGCCGGTCCCTTTGTCGAGCTTGGTGGTAAAGAAGGCCTCGAAAACTTTTGGCAAAAGCTCTTTTCGGATCCCAACGCCGGAATCGGCGACGGCCAACCGAATTCCTCTGGCTCGCAGGTTTCTCCAATCCAGCGAAGGATGCAGCGATAGAGTTAACCTTCCGCCTTTCGGCATCGCCTCGGCCGCGTTTACCAACAGGTTGTCAATCACCTGGCGGATCTCATCGGCAAAGCCCATCACCGGCGCACAACCCTCAACTCGCGTTTCCACTCGGATGCCCTGGCGTTGGAGCTTGGGGCCAAAAACCTGGAGCGATTCGTCCAGGATCTCCATCACGTCCACTTCTTTGGGAGCCAGGGTGCCGCGGTAATAGGACAAGCTTTGTTTTACGATGCGCGCCATCCGGCCCAATTCCGAGCGGCCAATTTCCACCACGCTGCGAGCCTGGGGATCGAGATTCGCGCGCTTCTCCAGAAGGTACAACGAGTTTGTCACCGAGGTTAACGGGTTGTTGATTTCGTGCGCCAGGGATGCTGCCAGCTGGCCCGCGGCGGCGAGCTTCTCAGTTTTCCGCAACCGCTCTTCACTCTCCCGCAGCGCCCGTTCCGCCAGGCGGGACTCGGTCACGTCCTGCACGATTCCAAACATGCGGGTGTCGTCGTGGAACCGGGCGCCTTTACAGTAAAACCAACGCATGCCCAGTTCGGGGTGGTGGTAGCGATACTCGAAATCCATGCTGCCGGAATGCGTTGCCGCAAGCAGCAGATCTGAAACCCGGCCCCAGTCGTCCTTGTGCACCCTGTTTTGCCACTTTTCCGAGTGCCTGGAGTCCATGGGGTCAGTTCCGAACATGCGATGAAGTTCCGGAGAAAGCACGCTGACCTGTTTGACCGGGTCCCACTCCCAGGTGCCTATCTGAGCGGCAGTTTGTGCGAGATGCAATCGCTGGGCATTCCGCTCAATCACCTTTCGAGCCGTTACCTTATCGGTGACTTCGACGGCATGAACGAGAATGCCTTGGGTGCTGCCATCCGCGCGGCGCACCGGCTGATAAACGAAATCGAAGTAGACTTCATCGGGTTGACCGCCGGGTGCTCGATTCAGGGTTGCCCTCATCTCGCGGCCAACGTAGGGCTTTCCTGTCCGATAAACCTGATCCAGCAGATCGACATAGGGCTGGCTGTCGATCTCGGGCAGGCTCTCGCGGATAGTCCTGCCGACAAAGTCCTCGGGGCCAGAGCGGCCGGTGACCTTGACATAACGTTCATTTACATAGACCCAGCGGTGCTCGGGCCCGGTCATGAGTCCGATGGCTGCTGGAGCCTGAGCCAGTAATTCCTGGAGGCGTTCGCGTTCTAATTCTGCCTCGGCGCGCAATTGACGTTCGCGGTCCGCAGCCTGGTCGCGCAATCGCGCCATTCTAAGGTGAGTCTCCACTCGCGCCAGGAGTTCGCGGGCGGTGAACGGCTTGGGCAGGTAATCGTCGGCCCCCGCTTGCAGACCCTCTACCTGGGACTCTTCTCCTGCGCGCGCGGAAAGAAGAATGACGGGGGTGCTGGCCAATTCGGGATCCCGGCGAAGTTCCCGCAGAACTCCGAAACCGTCCAACAGCGGCATCATGACATCACTCAATACCATCGAAGGCCGCAGCAGTCGAATGGCCTTCAGCGCCTGTTTTCCGTCGGCAACCGCGTGGACGCGATAGTGCGGCGCGAGCAAACGCGCCACATATTCGCGCATATCCGCGTTGTCATCGGCCACTACGATGAGATCGCCGGAAGGCGAACTTTGCGGGGCCGGTGACCGCACGCCCACCAGTGTGCCAGGCTCCGAGCTTTCCGGTAACCACCGCAAGGCTTCCTGCAGGTAGGAATTGCTGTCGAGGGCGGTCGAAGCTACGGCGCGCTTGGCTTCGATTCGATCCGGCGGAAGATGTGCCTTCCCGGTGGGAACCACGACAAGAAAGGTCGTGCCTCGCCCGAGTTCACTCTTAACCTCAACCGTGCCGCCATGCAGCTTGACGAGTTCCTGAACCAGCGCCAGTCCAATTCCGGTGCCTTCGTAGGTGCGGGAGCGCGTTTTTTCGATGCGATGAAAGCGTTCAAACACGCGCGGCAACTCTTCACTGGGAATGCCGGTTCCGGTATCGCTCACGCTGAGTTCAAACCTGGCGCCACGGTCTTTCAGCTGAACCGCAATCTCGCCATCGAAGGTGAACTTGAAGGCGTTAGAGAGGAGATTCAGAACAACTTTTTCCCACATTTCCCGATCGAGATAGACCGGCTGTTGAATGGCCTCGCAGTCGACCCGAAACTTGAGGCCGGCTTTCTCGATGGCGGAACGGAAAACGCTTGCGATTTCCGCGGTAAAGGTTGTGGCATCGGTAAGCTGGTACGCCGCTTGCGCGCGCCCCGCTTCAATACGCGAAAAATCGAGGAGCGTATTGACCAGTTTCAACAAGCGCAGCGAATTCCGGTGCGCGCTGTCGAGCCGCTGGCGCTGGCTCGCGGGGAGGGTGGCGTCGGAGAGCGCCTCCTCCAGTGGGCCCAGCATCAGCGTCAGCGGGGTTCGAAATTCATGGCTCACATTGCTGAAGAACGCGGTCTTTGCCCGGTCGAGTCTGGCCAGCATCTCGGCGCGCTTGCGTTCCTCTTCGTAAGCCCGGGCATTAGCCACCGCGGTGGCAATTTGCGAGGCGGTAAGCTCGAGAAAGCTCTGATACAAATCGTCAAACCGCAGTCTTGGACTAAGGCCCGCGACCAAAAAACCTGCGAGTTGATGCGATACGTTGGAACGGATCGGCAGAACAGCAGCAGTTTCCACTGGATCGGACCAGGCACCCGCGGGAACGGCCCTGAACCGCTTACGTAGATCCTTAACGAGCTCCAGGCGATCGGCCGCGAAGACCCGGGAAAGAGGCCAATTGGCATCGGGTCGCACGATCTCGATGGATGCGGGAGCAATATCCACATCCTCGGCATCGACTCCGGCCGTAGCCGCAAGCCGCGCGACTTTTCGTTCTGCATCGAGAATGTACAAGAGGGCAAAAGCGATGTCCTTGGGATAATGCGCGAGCACACCCGCGGCTCGAACACAGGCTTCCTCCGCGGTCCTCTCTTCGAGGATCCCCGCACCGAGATCCCGAAGCGCCCTGGTGCGGCGCTCACCCACGACTTGTTCGCTAATCTCGTGGACCGTGGCGAGCACGCCTCCGATGCCGCTGGGAACGGTGTCATCCGGCACCGGGCTATAGGCGATGGTAAAGTGGGTCTCTTCCAGGAAGCCGTGACGATTGAGCTCGAGCGGAATGTCTTCCATCCAGGTGGACGGGCCGCCCTCGAATGGCGTACGGATGAGCGGTTCCAATATGTGCCAAATCTCGTTCCAGCACTCGCTTACCGGTCGCCCTACAAATTGAGGATGCTTGTTTCCCAGGATAGGCCGATAGGCATCGTTGTACAGTTGGCAGAATTGCGGCCCCCACCACAGGAGCAAAGGGAAGCGATTGGCGAGCAAGAACCGCGCCATCATGCGCAATGCCGGCGACCACGCGCTGACGGGGCCAAGCGGTGTGTTCGCCCAGTCAAGCTTACGCATGAGTTCGCCCATTTGCCCGCCGCCGGCAAAGACGGAGCCCAGTCCGTCAGCGCCGGATAAAGTGGTCCGCCGGTCGCGCAATTCCGAGATGTCCACCAGTCGACGATTCAATTTGATGGATGAGCTCACCGCGGCCTCTCTCATTGGCGCGGGACTGATGCCCCGCGGAGACACTGCTTCAAAATCATCTGCGAAGCGGCACCCAACTGGGTATACGGAAATTACTGTATTCGCGAGTTCGTGGTTCACACTACGGTCTGCGGCGAGCCAGGCTTGCTTGTAAGAACGACAACGTCAAAAACAGGAGGCCTCTATACCTCGACCGAGCCGGGTAGGATGCGGTCTGGTTGTCTAGTTATACGGATTGTTTCACGGCACGCGGAAACAAGAGCATACTGGGTGAGGGGCTTTGGCGCGTTGCGGCGACACCTACGTCATGGATATTGAATACGACGGTTCAGCGCTACGGCAAAGTGCGCTGTCGCCGAATAGTCTGGACACATAAGCCTGCGCCCACCACGATCGAACGAATAGAGCGTGCCATGCGGTCTGACATCGAGCAGGTCATCCATTTGCTGAAGAGCGACGATCGAGACGCTCTGGAAAAGGCAATCTCGCTGCTGCAGCAGTCGGTTTTTTCTTTCAGCATGCGGCTCTGCGGTCAGCAGCAGGATGCCGAAGACACCATGCAGGAGGTGCTGGTTAAGGCTATTCCCTACCTCCCGCAATTCGATAATCCCGGGGCATTGGCCAGGTGGCTGTACAAAGTGGCAAAAAATCGTTGCCTGATGAGTCGTCGTCGCAGCAAGTTCGCGCCCAAACAGGAGCTTTCGCTGGAAGAACTGATGCCTGAACGCGAGGAACTGGAGCGGCTCGGCGCATCCGAGGACGGGACTCCAGAAGACTCTGCGATTCGAGGCGAGCAGAATCAGCGCTTGCGGGAGGCGCTTCGAAGCCTGCCGCCGCACTATCGCATTGTTCTCGTCCTTCGTGACATGGAAGGTTTCAGCGATGAGGAAGCCGCAGAGATAACGGGTTTGCGTCCCGGAACCGTCCGCGTACGCCTGCACCGGGCTCGGCTGTTTGTTCGTAAAGAGCTGGCAAAAATAAAAGGGGGCGGCGGGAAAGATCGATCGCAGGACGGTGCGCGAGTTCCCTCTCGCAGTCGCCGCTGCCGGCGCATATTCGCCGGATTGTCCGACTATCTTGACGGCGAACTGGACGAGTTCTCCTGTGAAGAAATCGAAGCCCACATGGACGGCTGTGAACCCTGCAAGAAATTTCTTCGCAGCCTGCAGGCTGCGATCGAGCGCTGCCGGCACTCGCAGAGCGATTGTCCGGATCCCACCAAGGCCGCGGCGCTACGCAAACAATTCCTGTCGATTTACGGCCGAGCGCTCGCCGCGAACGCCAAATAAGCGCTGCAAGAGCTTTGTTTTCTTGAGATTCCCGGGGTAGTGACTGCAAGTTTCTTTCTTCCTGTAACAAACTCCCTGCAATTTGCATTTCTTTCATGTGGCTCTCCGGTAGAGCCTGTGGAGGAGGAACATGATTACCGCGAAAGTCGAATTGACACGGCCGCTGGATCAGGACAGGCAATTCGTCGTACACACCGGCAGCGAGCACTGTTTTCTGGTAGACGATGGCGCAGGCGGCACGGGTCCCAAGCCCATCGAACTGGTCGCAGCCGGACTAGCGGGATGCACCGCGTTTGATGTGATCACGATTTTGCGCCAGAAATACCATCAGAAAGTCACCGGATACGAAGTTCGCGTGCAGGCGGACCAGGCGGAGCGGCCGCCGCAAGTGTTCACGGCGGTGCGAATTCACCACGTCGTGCGGGGCTTCGAAATTGATGCGGCAGCCATCGAGCAGGCGATTCGTTTATCGGAAGAGAAGTACTGCTCGGTAGGAGCCATGGTCCAGAAGACGGCCCCCCTCCACACCACCTACGAAATCGTTGCCGAAAAAACTGACTGGGCGAAGCGGGAAGTACTCCATGAATTCTAAAAGTACTGCGGAACCGAAAGGGCTTAAACCTGCACGGGCTGGAATCCTGGCTTTGTGTTTGCTGGGTGTGGCGACTCTTTTCGCCTGCTCGAGTGACAGCAAAACTGTAAACGCGGCGCCAGAAATCGTGAGTAGTGTCCCCGTAGTTGCCGCACGGGTGGCGCAGGTGCCGGACGTGGTCGAAGCCGTGGGCACGCTGCGCGCGGCCCAGACCAGCCAGCTGGCTGCGCAGATGATGGGGAACATCGTGGAGATCCGCGTTCACGAAGGCGACCGTATCCATCGTGGGCAGGTGCTGGCTGTGATCGACGATGCGCAGCCTCGGGCCGCGGTCGAGCGGGCAACCGCAGGCGACCTCGCGGCCCAGCAGGAGATCATCGCCGCTGATTCTGACTTCACCCTGGCGGAAGCCACATTCAAGCGCTACCAGGTCCTGTACGAGAAAGAGTCGGTCAGCGCCCAGGAATTCGACCAAGTGAAGGCGCGCTACCAAGGGTCGCAGGCGCATCGCGCAATGGCGCAAGCAGGGCAGGCTCAGGCCAAGGCCGCTCTCGACCAGGCGCGCACCGCTCTTGAATACACCCGCATTCTGGCCCCGTTCGACGGAGTGGTCACCGAAAAGAAAGTGGATGTTGGCACGCTTGCCAGCCCCGGAATGCCGGTCTTTACCGTCGAAGACCTGCGCCGCTATCGTCTGGAAACCACGGTCAATGAGACCGACCTGCGCTACGTCCACATGGGGCAGCAGGTGCCGGTTGTGCTTGACGCTCTCCCCGGCAAAGAGCTCAAAGGCCGAGTTGTGGAGATCGTGCCTGCAGCCGACCCGGCAAGCCGGAGCTTTTTGGTAAAGCTTGAAATTCCTTTCGATCCTGCGCTGCGTTCGGGCCTGTTTGGGCGCTCACAATTCAGTCGCGGAGAGCGCACGGCGCTCCTGATCCCGAGCACCGCCGTGGTGGAGCGCGGCCAACTGCAGGGTATCTATGTACTCGATCAGAACAACATTGCGGGCCTGCGCTACGTGACCCTGGGTATTCCGTTGGCGGGGCAAGTGGAGGTGCTTGCCGGCCTGCAGGCAGGCGAGATGCTGGTCGCCAATCCGGGAAGCGGAGAGCTCAGCGGCAAGAGAGTCGAATCACGCTAGGAGTCCGCAATGAGCGCTGACAGGAACAATGGGTTTTTCGGAATCATCGGGCAGCCTGCCCTGCGCCTGGCGGGAAAGGTCGCTCGCACCTTTATTGACTCCAAGTTGACTCCGCTCATCATTGTTGCCGCTCTCCTGCTCGGGGTCTTCGGAATCGTGCAGACTCCCCGCGAGGAGGAGCCGCAAATCGTGGTCCCGATGCTGGACGTATTCGTGCAAATGCCGGGTGCGTCCTCCGAGGAGGTAGCCCAGCGCGTCAGTCTACCCATGGAAAAGCTGCTGCGCGAGGTGCCGGGAGTGGAATACATCTACTCCATCAGCCACCCCGGATTGAGCATGATGATTGTGCGTTTCTACGTGGGAACGAAGGAAGAAGACGCGATCCTCCGGACGTACAACAAACTCTATTCGAATTTTGATCGAATCCCGCTGGGAGTTTCGCAACCAGTTATCAAGGTCCGCTCGATCGATGATGTGCCCATCATGGCGCTCACGCTGTGGGGAAAGAACTACGACGCGTATCGCTTGCGCCGGATTGCGGGCGAATTAGAAGACTCGCTGAAGAAGCTGAACGACGTATCCGAAACGGCCATGATCGGGGGGCAACCCCGCCAGGTGCGAGTGGTGCTGGACACACAACGGCTCGCGGCCTATGGCCTGACCCCGGGAGGCGTCGTCACTCAACTGCAAGGCGCGAACAGCCGCGGGCAAGCGGGCAGCTTTGCCCGCGACAACCGCGAGTTTCAAGTGGAGGCCGGTTTGTTCTTTACTCGCGCCGAGGACTTACAGCAGGTCGTCGTGGGAGTGCACAACGCGCGTCCGGTGTATTTGCGCGATGTGGTGGACAAACTCGAAGATGGGCCGGCCGAGCCGGAAAACTACGTATTGTTTGCCAATGCGCAAGGCTCCAGCAAGCAAGCGGCCGGCCCGGAATATCCGGCGGTAACGATTACGCTCGCCAAGCGCAAAGGAACCAACGCCAGCGTTATCGCGAAAAACGTGCTGGAAAAAGTCAACGACCTGCGCGGCTACATGCTGCCTGCGGACTTGAATGTCACGGTCACGCGCAATTACGGGGAAACGGCCCAGGATAAGTCGGATGAACTTCTCAAGCATCTGCTGATCGCCACTCTCTCGGTGACCTTGCTGGTAGCTTTGGCGCTGGGCTGGCGCGAGTCGGGGGTGGTGTTGTTGGCGGTGCCTGTAACCCTGGCGGTCACGCTGGCAATCTTCTATCTCTTCGGGTACACGCTGAACCGGGTTACGCTGTTTGCGCTGATCTTCTCCATCGGCATCCTGGTCGACGATGCCATCGTCGTCGTCGAGAACATTGTTCGACATTTCCGTTTACCGGAGAGCCGCAGGCGTTCGCTGGTCGACGTTGCGGTCGAGGCTGTGGATGAAGTTGGCAATCCTACCATCCTGGCGACCTTCGCGGTAATCGCCGCGATTCTTCCTATGGCGTTCGTCCGCGGGCTCATGGGGCCTTATATGCGGCCGATCCCGGTTGGCGCCTCCGCGGCGATGGTGTTTTCGCTGGTCGTGGCTTTTGTGGTTTCTCCCTGGGCAGCTCTTCGTCTTCTGCGACATTACGCGAACGATAGCGCACACGGGCATCACGAATCAGAAGGATGGACGACCCGCTTCTATCGCAGGATCATGAACCCGCTGATTCTCGATGCGCGACGGCGCTGGATCTTTCTGGGCGGCGTGGTGGTCTTGCTGTTGGCGGCGGTCGCCTTCATCCCCTTGAAATGGGTGCGGGTGAAGATGCTTCCCTTCGACAATAAAAGCGAGTTCCAGGTCATCATCGATATGCCCGATGGCACGCCACTCGAACAAACCACGCGGGTTGCCCAGACCCTCGGACGTTATCTCGCGCAGCAGCCTGAAATCACCAATTACCAGATTTACGCGGGAACTTCCGGTCCTTATAACTTCAATGGTCTTGTGCGGCACTATTTTCTGCGGCGGCAGCCCAACCAGGCTGACATTCAAGTCAATCTGCTGTCCCGTCACGACCGCAAAGCACAGAGCCACGAAATTGCGCGGAGGCTCCGCCCCGAACTGGTCAAATTAGGGGCGCCCTTCTCCGCGCGTATCAAAGTGGCCGAGGTTCCGCCGGGGCCGCCGGTTCTCGAAACCCTGGTCGCCGAAGTCTATGGCCCCGACTATAAAGGCCAGGTTCAACTTGCCTCGCAGGTCAAGCAGATCTTTCAGCAGACGCCGGGCGTTGTGGACGTCGACTGGTACGTGGAAGATGCGCAGACCAAGTACGACCTGAAGGTTGATCTCGATAAGGCATCCCTGCATGGAATTTCTGCCGCGGATGTGACGCGCACGTTGCAGGTGGCATTGGGCGGGGCTGATGCGGGCCTGCTGCACGACCCTCAATCGCGCGAGGATGTTCCGATCGAGGTGCGGCTGTCGCGCCCCGACCGCTCCGGCATTCAGGAACTGCAGAACCTGAAGTTAGCGACCCCATCGGGAGGGCAGATCGCCCTCCAGGAACTGACCGATCTGAAACAGACCAGCATCGACTCGAGCGTCTACCGCAAAAACCTGCAACCGGTGGTCTATGTAACCGGCGATGTTGCCGGCGAAGAAGAGAGTCCCGTCTATGCCATCGGCAAAATGAGCGATGCGATCGCCAAAATCAAGCTGCCGGACGGTTACTCGGTAAAGCAGTACAAAGGAACCGGCATGCCCGAGCGCACCGATCGCTATTCGATGAAATGGGACGGCGAATGGCACATTACGGTCGAAGTTTTTCGCGATCTGGGCTTAGCGTTCGCTGCCGTGCTGGTTCTCATATACGTGCTGGTAGTGGGGTGGTTCAAAAGCTTCAAGACGCCGCTGGTGATCATGGCGCCGATCCCGCTGACCCTGGTGGGCATTCTTCCAGCCCACACCCTCATGGGCGCCTTCTTCACCGCAACCTCGATGATCGGATTCATTGCCGGGGCGGGAATCATCGTGCGCAATTCCATCATCCTCGTCGACTTCATTGAACTGCGGCGATCGCAAGGGATGTCGCTCGAACAGGCGGTGGTGGATGCGGGCGCCGTGCGTTTCCGTCCCATGCTGCTGACCGCGGCCGCCGTGGTTGTGGGAGCTAGCGTCATCCTGTTCGATCCCATCTTCCAGGGGCTGGCGTTGTCCCTGATGGCCGGGGAAGTCGCTTCCACGGTTCTCTCGCGGATGGCGGTGCCGGTTCTCTACTACATGAGCGAACGCCGGAATTACCGCAAGGCAGAGGTCTCAAAATCTCAATTACAGGAGGTACAAGTATGACGGTGGAGCGTGGACTTCGATTGATGGCAGGCACATTCGTACTGGTTTCGTTGGCCCTGGGACACTGGGTCAGCCCCTACTGGTATTTGTTCACGGCTGCGGTTGGGCTGAATCTGTTGCAGTCAGGTTTGACCAACTGGTGCCCAGCTATGTTTTTGCTGAGGAAGTTGGGATTGCCTGAGCTCCCGCCGATTGCCGCGAAAGTATGAGGTTGGAGGAGAAGACCCGGACCCTAAAAATTTCACGGGGTTGCAGAGCTCTTAATGGACGGTGGGCGTTTGCTGCCGGCGCAATTCCTCGAGGTCGGGCTGGGTCCACTCGGTGGGATGGGAATGGCGCTTGATGCTGAGGAGTTCGGGTAAGCGCACATTAAGTGCCGGCAAGATAGTTTGAATAGCCCAAACGCATCGCATCAACTGCTCGTCCACGATCTGTTCACGGGCAGTCGGATCAAGATGGCGCCGGTTCATCACGATGCTCAGGCTGTTATTCACATGGTGCGACACGGCGCGAACCACGCGTCGTTCCGCCTCCTCGCGAATCTCGTTCAGCTGCCAAAATAGCGCCGCGACCACCCCGATCAGAACGACCATAAAGTAGCGCATCCACTCGATGCTCAGACTTGCGGCTAAGCCCGCAATAATGCCGGTGGAAAACGCCATGATCAGGATTCTGCGGTAGGCAGGCATGTGGTGGCATGCTATTGCGCTTTGGCGGCGCAAGTCAAGAGTGAATAAGGACATCGCCCGGCCCGCGGGTATTAATTGTGTAATTAGCATCGGCTTTTTAAGCCATGAGATAGCTGGTCCATACAAAGGAGCCCGGATCACTGCAAGAATGGCAGGGGCCGCGTCCTCAATGCCCTGAAACTACAGAAGACTTCCTCAGCAGGGCGGCGCGGCTGCGGCGCACGGGTGGGAGTGCTGCGACGGCGAATCCGGCATCGGCCGCATGCCGCAGTTCGGCATCGAATTCGTCCTGCTTCACGTGTCCCGACGGCTCTGCGAACAACAGCAACGCACCCGGCTTTGAGACTTGCGCCGCCTCCTGGAAGAAATTGGCCGCGCTGGGCATCTCATGGACCAGGGCGAAGGCGAGGGTGAAGTCCACCTTGCCGGCCAGATCGGCTACATTCATCGAATCCGCTGACGCGACACGCGCGTCGACGCGGTCCAGCAACCCGGCTCTTGCGGCACGGCGTTTCAACCCCGCAATCATTTTGGGCTGAAGATCCACGGCAACCACTTTTCCGGAAGCTCCTACGCGGCGCGCCAGTTCGAGCGTGAAGTAACCCATGCCGGGCCCGGGTTCGAAGACGGTCATGCCTTCTCGAACATAGGGCGCCAAAAGTGTGGAGGGAGCATCGGAAATCCAGCGCCGCACCGGACTTGCAAGAAAATATCCCAACCACCAGGGGCATACTCGTTTGGCCATCGCTACCTCGTCGCGGGCTGTCAGGCGCCCGCAGTCTCGCGCAGATTCAGCGCGGCAGCAGTTCGGTGATCATTCTGGCCTGAACCGGATAGAGCCGCGTCAACTCCTCGCGGCTCCCCTTCACGAAATCCGCATAATCGAAACCGGGCGAGACGGTTGTGCCCAGCAGTGCGTAGTTGCCGCCGGCGAGGAGACGCGAGCCTTGCCACACTCCTCCCGGCACAACGTGCTGAAGCTTCATTCCATGGGCCACGTCGGCGCCCAGCGTAAGCACCCGTGCTGCGCCATCCGGATGCAATTCGAGCATCTCCACGGGATCGCCAAGATAGAAATGAAAAATTTCGTCGCCCGGCAATTTGTGCAGCACGGAAAAAGAAGCGGGCGTGAGCAGATAATAGATCGCCGTGCACAGCGACCGCGTTCCGGTGTGTCCTCGCTGAAACTGCCGCGCATCGACCGTATCCGCCGAGCGATAGGTCTCAACAAAAAATCCGCCTTCTTCCGATAACGGCTTCAATTCAAGCAATCTCATCAGTTCCGCGGCATCACTCGTCATCAAAGGACTCCATATGGATGATACGCAGGCGCGAGCACTCCCGGCCATTCGAGCCAAGCTTGGGTGTACAATTCGGCGGCTCGGATTTGAACCAACGGGATAACCAACAGGGAGGACACATGAAGCGATCACTGTACGCAGTTGCGGTAGCGGTGGCATTGATGCTGGCGTGGTCGATCGGGCGCATGCAGGGGCAAGCGGAGGGAAAGGTTCTGTTCGCAGATTCCAGCAAGGCAATGTACGCAACCGCCGGGCGGGGCGGCTCATCGATGGCCCCCATCTGGGGCGATGCTAATACCGGCGCGCACGCGACTTTCACCAAGTTCGCTCCCGGTTTCGATGCTGGGATGCACACCCACACCAACGACGTCTGGATCGTGGGAATCAAGGGTGCCTATCTGTACAAAGACGAAGCCGGCGAGAAGCGGGTCGGACCCGGCGATTTCCTGCGCGTTCCCGGCGGCCACAAGCACTGGAGCGGCGGCGACAAGAAGGAAGGCGCGCTGTTCTATGAGGAATCGTCCGGGAAGTTCGACCTGGTTCCAGCGAAGTAAAGCATGAGCGGCGGCTGCGAGTTGTCCTGGATTGGATTTGCGATCGGAATGGGATGATGAGATTCCCCACCCTAACGGCGCAAAGAACGCGCCGTTGGGATGGGGGACCCGCGGACTGAAGTAATGGCAGCCAGCGCTCCGCCTGGGCGAGGTGAAAGTTCTTTGACTGAGGTAAGATGTCGCCTTATGAACATGCGAAAAATCTGCGCGCTTGCAATAGTGGCTCTGGTCTCCATGGCCGCTGCTGTTGCACAGGAAGTTCAGCGGCTGGATCCAGCCGCCAACCAAATTATTCCGGCGCATGCCAAGCTCGAACGCGTTGCCAGCGGCTTCGACAAATGGACGGAAGGGCCTGTCTGGACGCGCGAAGGCACACTGCTGTTCGCCGTGATTCCGGCAAATCTCATCGAGCAGTGGTCCCCAGCCAAAGGCGCTCAGGTGTTTATGGAGCACAGCGGTTACACGGGATCGAAGCCGTATGGCGGCCCGGAACCGGGATCGAATGGCATGACGCTCGATGCGGATGGGCGCGTTTCGGTGGCCGGCCATGCGCGGCGGAACGTGTGGAGGCTGGAGAGGCTCGATCCAACGGCGACCATCACCGTGCTCGCCGATTCGTACCAGGGCAAAAAACTGAATAGCCCCAATGACCTGGTTTATCGGTCAGATGGATCACTGTATTTCACCGATCCTCCATACGGCTTGCCAACCCAGGGCGACAACGACCCGTTGAAAGAGCTCAAGGTGAATGGCGTTTACCGCATCCCGCATGCGCGCCAACAGAAGGCGGGGGCGCCGCCCGAGCGCGGTTTGCTGCAACTGGTCATCAAGGACTTGCCACGGCCGAACGGAATCGCGTTCTCTCCCGATGAGAAGACGCTGTACATCGCCGATTCCGGGAAAAAAGTGTGGATGAGTTACCGCGTCCATGCGAACGGTTCGGTGAGCGACGGCAAGCTGCTGCTGGATGCTTCCGCCGAGAAAGCGCCCGGAGGGCCGGACGGCATTCGCGTTGACAAAACCGGTAACATCTACGGCGCCGGACCGGGTGGGGTGTGGATCATTTCTCCCGCGGGCAAGCACCTGGCCACCATCAAAGTGCCGGAAGTGGTGAGCAACGTCGCCTGGGGCGACGCGGATGGCAAGTCTTTGTACATCACCGCTAGCACTAGCCTGTACCGCATTAAGCTCGAAGTGCCCGGGGTGAGAAATTAGCTGGCTTCCGCAAATTAAAGCGTCTCCACGAGCGCCCCGTGGCCCGGGGTTGTCGCCAGCCTGCCGTCGCCTGTAGTTCAGCCAACCTAGGAGGTTCGGCAATCTGCCGAACCTCGGCAACAAGTAATCCGAAAGCGACATTCCCGCCATTGCTGCGCGCGCCTACAGCAGTCGATGCAGCGGGTCTGGAACGTTACGCAGCTGAATCATCTTTGAGATGTGAGTAGCATGTTTTCACTTTAGGCGCATATCAAGGACCGCGAACATGGAATACAGGTCGGAAGAAATCAGGGATGTCGATTCCGGCTTTGCCCGTTCGACTTACTGATGAAGGCAAATTGATGCCTGACAAGCGAAGACGAAACCCACTAATAAAGGAGAAGACATGCGATTCCTGAGCATTTACAAAACCCGCGAAAGATCAGCTCCACCCTCGGCGGAGGAGATTGCCCGCATGGGGAAACTCGTGGAAGACGGATTCAAGGCCGGATGGCTGCTGGCTACCGAGGGCTGTCTGCCCACAGCGCTGGGCGCCCGCGTGCGGCTTGCGGATAACAAGATCAGCGTAACCGACGGGCCCTTTGCTGAAACCAAAGAGGTGGTCGGCGGCTTTGCCATTCTGAAAGCGAACTCGAAAGCGGAAGCGATTCAGCTGACCAGGGATTTTCTGCAGTTTGCGGGCGAAGGCGAGTGCGAACTTCGGCAATTGTATGAGGCCGGGGAGTGCGCCCCAACGAAGGACGCAGCAGTGGCATGAGGGCGCGGGTACTAACAAAGCGCCGTAGATGTTCCGGGAGAATAATGCTTAGCAAACAGCAAGGGCCCTGACGGGCCCTTGTTAACTTTTCGCGGCACGGGCGATGGCGGGCAGCGGTTTACACGCTGAACGAGGAGCCGCAGCCGCAGGTGCTCTTCACGTGCGGGTTATCAAACTTGAAGCCAGCGCCTTCGAGAGTTTCGAGGTAGTCAACGGTGCATCCGTTCAGATAGGTGAGCGAGGTAGCATCGACGAAAACCTTCAAGCCTTCCATCTCGAAAACCTTGTCCATGAGCCCGGAATTGTTTTCGAATGACATGGAGTAAGAGAAGCCGGAGCAACCGCCGCCAACAACCCCGACGCGCAGGCCAGCGGGCACGGGATTCTGCTGCGCCATGATTTCCTTGACCTTGGCAACGGCTTTCGAGGTCAGCATGATAGGCGCCTTCTTGGTTTCCTGCGGTGTGACTTGCGGGGTGGTGGTGGTAGCCATTAGAAACTCTCCTTTGCGGGGTCTAGTATAACAGACGACCTTGGTGGACATTTGGATTCAACACGGTGGTCGGACACCCAACACTCGTATAAGCATGACGCTACCGCTGGGGCGCCCCGGAGATCGATATTTCAACGTCTCATCGAACATTTTGGCATCCAATGGACTGTCCGTAAGCCTAACAAAACTCCGAAAATACAGTTGGCACTGTATTGGAAACCTGAGTTTTTCCTTGTAGTGTTTGGGCGGGTTGTGGCAGGTACTCACATGCTGGCACGCTGCATCAACGAGAGTTGCAACCGGCCGCTGCACTCGTTTTCCGAGGGGCGGTTGTTTCAGTTCGAAGTGGTTTCGATCTCGCTAGCGGCCACGGATGAGACCTCGGCGCCATTCGACGAGAAGCCGCAGCGTGAGACGGTGCATTTCTGGCTTTGTGGACGGTGCGCGTCGAGCTACACGCTGGTGCTCGAACCGGCGCGAGGATTGAAGCTGCTTTCCCTGGAACAGCAGAATTGCCGGGCTACGGACTGCGCGACAGCGTCGCAGGACGTGGTAGAGGCAAAACGCTGGTAAGAACGCGCCGGAACAGTGACTCGGGAGCAGCAAGAATTACATGGTACGGATCTCGTCAGCCGTCCTTATCCGTTGGTTAGACGAGATTTGCAGGTTTGGCAAGTCCAGTGCATGTCAGGAATCTCTACCGGTACGTTACAGAAAAAATGAAATCAGTGTATCGAGAATCAGTTCTCGTGGGAGGCCCTCATGTCGGTATTTCGGATCCTGGTTGCAGATGACCATGAAGTAGTACGCAAGGGCCTGGTCTCGCTGTTGCAGGCTCAACCGGAATGGCAAGTGATCGGCGAAGCGGGGGACGGGCGCGAAGCTGTGGACAAAGCGCTGCAATTGAAGCCGGATGTCGTGATTCTCGATATCGGGATGCCCAGTTTGAACGGACTGGAAGCGACACGGCAGATTTTGAAGTCGAATCCGCAGGCGCGGGTATTGATCCTGACCTTGCACGATTCGGACCAGGTAGTGCGCGAAGTGTTGAATGCGGGGGCGCGCGGATTCTTGCTGAAGTCGGATGCGGCCCGCGATCTGGTCGCCGCGGTCGAGGCGTTGCGGCACGACAAGACGTACTTCACTTCCAAAGTCGCGTCCATGGTTCTGGAAGGCTATCTGAAGGGCGGGACGCCGGGCGCTCCCGTCACTCCCGGCCGGAACCGGCTGACGCCGCGCGAGCGGGAAATTGTGCAACTGCTGGCCGAGGGCAAGAGCACGAAGGAAGTTGCGGTGGCGCTGGGGTTGAGCGTGAAGACCGCAGAAACCCATCGCTCAAACATCATGCGAAAACTGCAACTGCACTCGGTGAGCGACCTCGTGCTGTACGCGGTGCGCAACAATATTGTGCACGTGGTGCAGGCGGGAATTGAGTAGTAGCTAATGGTTAGCGGCTAGTGGTTCGTGGCCAGTTTTCATGGGAAGCTGGCCACCGTGTCTTGCTTTATTTTCGCTTCGACCTCTTCCCCTTCGTCTTCGCGAAACTTCGTCCTTCGCGCTTCGTTGAATTTCCTCTAACTGCGGCGGGTCACTTACCGCCGCGGTAGTCCCGAGAGTGCTGACAGAACGCATTTAACCGCAAAGTGCGCCAAGGTTGCGCAAAGTTCGCTAAGAAAATCCAGTGCAGCCACGCATGGGCAGAATGCGCGCGCTTGCGCTTCGCAAGTAATAGGCGAGAAGCAGGACCGGCAGCCTATTCCCTGCCGGTTCCTGCTCGAGAGGTGGGGAAGTTGAGGGCAACTTTCGCTTTGTGAGTCTGAAGATAGGCCACGGGCGCGGGTTGAACAATCCTGCCGAGCCTGTACTTTTCTGAAGGAGTTTCTGTATCGAGAGAAGCGCGAATTCCCCAGGGCTGCAAATATCAAAGTTGCGACCGAACCCGAGAGGGCAGCAGAACTATGGCGCGAGCGCAAGAGGTGGAACCGCGGAGCGCAACACCCGGGAGTGCGACTCGCCAGTGCATCAGGAAAACCCTGAGGTGCTCTGGAATCCACGCAGGCGTTTCGGTCGTGAACCGGCGCGTAAATAGCGTGTCAAAGCCGCTACTGGCGCGGGTTTTCGCGGATGCCGTTCGAAATCAATGCGGTACAGCAACGTCTCCATGTGGATACAGACCTCACCGGATAGACCATTCCGAGGAACGAAACTACGCTCGATAGTGTGATCGCAAGAAAAAGCACCTTCGATGGAATGTCTGACCAGACACGGCGTTTCGAAAGGAGAAGGCCAGTGACGACCACCGACACGAATCCCACCGTACGTTTCGATTCCGATCTTGAACTCGTCAAGCGCGCGCAGGAAGGCAATGCCGATGCGTTCGCTTCCTTATTTCACGCTCATAAAGCAAGAATCTATTCGGTCTGCCTGCGCATGACAAACAATGCGGCGGAGGCAGAAGACCTGACGCAGGACGCATTCCTGCAAGTGTTCCGCAAGCTGGCGACATTCCGCGGCGACTCGGCGCTCTCCACCTGGCTGTATCGCATCGCGGTGAATACGGTGCTCATGCACTTCCGCAAAAAAGCCCTGCGGCAAATTTCGCTGGATGAGCCTTATAGCCAGGACGCAAAGACGGTGCGCCGCGAATACGGCAGCCGCGACGATCGCCTCGCGGGCTCTGTCGATCGCATCGCCCTGGCGCGCGCGATCAAAGAACTGCCGGACGGATACCGCACGATTTTCCTGCTGCACGAAGTCGAAGGCTACGAGCACCAGGAAATCGCCGAACTGCTGGACTGCTCGGTAGGAAATTCGAAATCGCAACTGCACAAGGCGAAGCTCCGCATTCGCGAATTGCTCAGCCGCGCGCCGCAGGAAGGCGAACCGGCCAATGCGCCGCGCAACAGTCACGTCCGCTCTCGAAGGGACCGCCGGCAATGGGAGCAAGAACCTGGACCGGTTTCTATCCCAGTGCAGTCGTACACGGCGCAACTCACCGCAGCCGGCGTGTAGTTTGCAGTAGCAACCTTCTGTAGAACGTTTTGTACTTTGCAAGAAAGAGAAAGTGCTAGCGCGCTGCATTGAATACGGAGAGCGGGAACGTGCGAATCGGAGCAGTGATGACCGTGGCATCAGTGGAGGAAGATTCATTCACCTCCAGTCGGGCGGCCAAGATCCTCGGCCGCTCGAGCGTGCTGGTTGACGTTCTGGGCAGCAGCGTTTTGGACCGCACGGTTTCCACCCTGAAACAGTTTGCCACGGTGCCGCCCAGCATGATTTCCGAGGGAGCGAGCGCGGGCCATTTTCTGCCACAGCAAAACACCCGGTCGGCGAATTTTGTCGCAGCCTGGGAAGAGTCGGTCGCCCGCTACGTGCAGAACGGCGTCGAGATGCTGTTGTTACTGCGCGTGAACGCCTACCACGAAGTCGATTACCAGCAACTCCTGGACTTTCACTTGCAAACCAACAGCGCGCTGACGCAGGTCTATGCGCCTGATGGTTCGCTCGAGATCGCGCTGGTGAAAGCGGCTCATCTGCGGACGGCGGATTCGTGCCTGGCGGGAGTGAGTTCCCTCATCGCAGCACAGCGCCGGTTTCCGTACAGCGGGTACGTGAATCGCCTGCGCAGTGCGCGCGATTGTTACCAGCTCGTATCGGATGGACTGCATGGCGCATGCGCGTTAACTCCGGCGGGCAGCGAAGTACGCGAGCGCGTGTGGGTGGGCGAAGGGGCGGAGATCGACAACTCGGCGGCAATTACTGCGCCGGCATTCGTGGGAGCCGGATCGCGGGTTGCCGCGTGCTGCGCGATTGCCGATACGACATCGATAGAACGAAACTGCGAGATCGATTGCGGCACAACCGTGAGCCAGTCCTGGGTTCTTCCGAACACCTATATCGGTATGGCGCTCACGGCCCGCCGTTCCGTGGTGAGCAACAAGCGCCTGTTTCATCTCGACCGAAACGTGGCCGTCAGTTGCGAAGACCCGCGACTGGTTGGCCCTAGAAAGGGCTCCAGTTCCTTGCTGACAAAGATCGAGTCTTTTCTGCGGTACGAGCCACAGACGGCAGACTGATGGGTTCAGGAAAGATAAACCCGTCATTTGCAAAACGCATCTTTATTGAGGTTGGGAGCATTGATGGTCGCCGCTATTTCGTCAATGAATTTGATCCCGGGAAGGTCACATGCATAATTCGTCCGCAATCCTGATCAAGCTGCCGGAAACCTTCGGCGCGAAGGAAGCCCGCAAACTGGAACGGGAATTGAAAAGCAAACTCAGTAATGAGTCGGCGAACCTGGTTGCCGATTTTTCGCGCGTTAAGAAAATGGACCTGAACGGGATGGAAGCTCTTCTTGAGTGCATGGAGGGAGTGGCGCAGAAGGATGGCGCGCTGCAGATCACGGGTATGTCCCCGGAAGCCGCGACCCTGTTTGAACTCACGCGGATGGATCAATTGTTTGCCAAGTTCCCGGGCTTCGCTGCGGAGGCCCCCACGTTCGAGTTCAGCCCCGAGATGGTGCCGGAAACGGCTCAGGAAGTTACGGTCGAATCGCCGGTCGCTGCGTAACCGCCGCGGCCCGAACCCGGGCCGCCTTGGAGTTGCCATGAATCGCGTAATCAGCCGAGTGGTGGCTGGCTCTCTTGTACTTTTTGTAAGTAGTGCGACGGAACCGCTGCTGGCGCAGCAGGGTTCGCCACAGTCGTCGCCGCCAGCGGCACAGCAGTCCGCACCTGCATCGCAGCAGCAACCCCCGGGACAAAGTACTCTGCCGCCAGTTGAATTGCCCGAGAACCCTGGGCAAAACTCCACGAATCCGCAACCGCTAGCGCAATCACCGGCTAAGCCTCCGGCGCCGACACCGGAACCGAATGGGACGGCGGTTGCGCCTCCGGTGCAAGTGAGCGGCGGCGCAGCGTCCAAGCCGGCGGGCGTGGCCATCGCCCCTCCGAAGCAGCGGCGGGTGCGTTCGCTCTTGATTAAGCTGGGATTTCTGGCGGGCGCGGGTGCTGCGATCGGCACCGTCGTGGCCTTGTCCGCGGCGAGTCCTGGCCACGTGCCCGGAAGTCCGGGTCATTGATCTAATCTACTTGGAGCAAGAGTTTGCCACCAATTTTGATTTCGTTTTCAGGTATTGACGGCGCGGGCAAGACCACGCAAATTCAGCTGCTCAAAGAGCATCTCGCTGCGGCCGGGATTTCCGTCGGCGAGCTTACCTTCTGGGACAACGTAGTCGTGCTGCGCGGCCTGCGTTCGGGATTCAGCCAACGCGTTCTGCAGAGCGATGGCGAGATTGGCACACCCGAGCGTCCGTCGCAACGCCGCGACAAAAACGTGCAATCCCTCCCGCTTCTCCTGTTCCGCTGCATCCTGCACATCGCGGATACGATCAGCCTGCGGCGCGTCATTCGAAAAGCCACGTCGAGGCCCTGCGGCGTCGTGATCTTCGACCGTTATATCTACGATCAACTCGCAGCCTTGCCGTTGCATGCGCCATGGGCGCGTGGGTTTGCGCGATGGCTGCTGAAATTGGCGCCGCGGCTTGACCTTTCCTATGTTCTGGATGCTGTGCCGGAAGAAGCGCGGGCGCGAAAACCTGAGTACCCGTTAGAGTTCATGCGGCAGTACCGCGAATCGTACCTGGTGCTGCGCGATCTGGCAGGGCTGGAAGTCATTCCCGCGGGTAGTCCAGAGGATGTGCACGCGGCGGTGGTGGGCCGGCTACAGCAGTACACGATGCAGGCGACAGGCGCGGCCGAGGTAAGTTCCGCAGTCATCGCCTGAGTAGCTCCTACAGTATTAACCCCCGCTTTTGCAGCAGTTTCCACGACAACACCTCCGAATTCACCAACATCCAAGGATTGCGCCACGAGACTCAGGGTCCCGCCATGAATAATTCTTCAATTTTGAAGTTAGGACTTGTTATCCCCACGTTGAACGAGGCAGGAAACATGCCGGTGCTGCTGAACCGCATTCACAGCGCGCTCAGCAACGCATCCGTCGATTACGAAGTGATTGTCGTCGACGACGACAGCCAGGATGGAACCGCTGAAGCCGTGCAGGCTTACGCCCAGCGCAATCCGCGCACGCGCTTGCTGGTGAGAAAAGGACAGCGCGGGCTTGCGGGGGCGGTGATTCATGGCTGGGAACACACGGATGCCAATCTGCTCGGCGTAATCGATGCCGATCTGCAGCACCCGCCGGAAGTTTTACCATCGCTGCTCGAGCCCATTCTCGAGGGAGCGGACATTGCCATCGCCAGCCGCTACGCGAACGGAAATGGCGCCAGCGAGTGGAACAAGCTGCGGCTGTTGATTTCGCGATGCGGCACCTGGGCGACCGCGCCGTTGCAGCGAAAACAGGTACGCATAAAAGATCCGCTGTCGGGATTTTTTATCGTGCGCCGCGACTCCATTGATGGCCTCGACTTGCAGCCTGAGGGATTCAAAATTCTCCTGGAGATCCTGGTGAAAGGACGAATCCAGAGAGCCGTCGAAGTTCCCTTTCACTTCGGAAACCGCTACTCGGGGAAAAGCAAGGCGGATGTTCGGGTCGCGCTGCAATACTTCAGCCTGCTGGGGAAACTTTCTCGCTACGCGCTCTTCCGTCCGGGGCAGCAATGAAAATTTGCCTGGTGACATCGTTTCCGCCGAGCCGGGACGCGCTCAACGAGTATGGATTTCACATCGCGTGCGAGTTGCGCGAAATCCCCGCAATCCAAATGACCATCCTGGGCGATGAGTTCACGCCCGCTCAGGCTGAACTGGATGGATTTGCGGTTACGCGCTGCTGGAGGTTCGATGCCTTAAGCAATCCGTGGCGAGTGCTGAAGGCCGTCTGGCGCGAGCGCCCGGATGTGGTGTGGTTCAACCTCGGCATGGCCAGTTTCGGCGGCAAGGCGCTACCCGCGTTTCTGGGCGTGACCATCCCCTTCCTCGCGCGCCTGACCGGCTCGTACACCCACGTGACCCTGCATCAACTGATGGAAACCGTCGACCTGAACGATGCGGGAGTGCGTTTTCCTCTGGCGTACAAGGTAGGCGGTTTTATCGCGACGCAGCTCCTGCTTTTCGCGAATTCAGTTTCGGTGATGTTGCCCGCATACAAGAACGTGCTGAACGAGAAGTACGGACATGGCGCAGTCTATGTGCGGCGGCACGGGATTTTTTCCTCCCGTCCGGAATATCCGGATTTATCGCAGCGCGGAAATCCGGAACACCGCATTCTGGCATTTGGAAAATGGGGGACGTATAAGCGGCTGGAGACGTTGCTGGAAGCCTTTGAGCTGGTGGTCGAGCGATGTCCGGAGGCAAGGCTGGTGGTGGCGGGCACGGATCACCCCAAGACGCCGGGCTATCTGAAAAACGTGCAAGAAAAATATCGCGATCGTCCGGAGGTTAGTTTCATCGGTTACGTTGCCGAGTCCGACATTGGCCCGCTGCTGCAACGGTCGACCTTGGCTGCGCTGCCCTACACCTCATCGGCGGGATCGAGTGGCATAGCCCATCTGGCCTGCACCTATGGCGTGCCCATCATTGCTTCCGATATTCCCGACTTTCGCCGCCTGGCCCAGGAAGAAGGCCTGGCAATTGATTTCTTTCCGCCCGGAAATGCGGAGGCGCTCGCGGATCATCTGGTGGACCTGCTGGCCGATCGCGAGCGGCAGGAAGAGATGGCCATGCAGAACGTTTCGGCGGCCATGCGCATGAGCATGCCGGAAATCATCCGGCAATACCTGCGCACCTTTGAGTTGCGGCAGGAGATCGGGACCATGAGGTCGATTTCCACGCTGCGCAAGCTGCCGCGCTGGTTTCCCATGCGGGAGATGCTCGCGCGGCGCAAAGCGCGCAAACTGCTGCTGCGGAATTCCGCGGTGCAAGGGGCAAGTGCGCAGCCTGTCAATGGATCGGGAAGCGCGGAAGTGGTCTATATCTCTGCCGGCCGCGAGGCCAAACCGGCCAGGACGGGAACGGATCAAGGATGAGGCGAAACCGGGGGTAGCCTCGCCTCTCTCCGCCGCTAGAAGCAGGGGAAAACCGGCTTGGTGGATCCCGCGACCAGCTGGTTGAAAACCGTCTTTTGTTTCATCTGGTAGGTGCCGCTGACCAGCGAATAGTGCACCCACTGCACCAGCCCATACTTCTGAGCCAGGTAATACTCTTCCTTGTCCCCACAATTGGCGTAGTTCGAATCGCAGTTATAGCGATAGCTGGCGACCAGCACTTTCAAGTTCCCGGGCAGGTTTCCACCAAGCGTGATGTTGTACGGTCCCCAGACCTGATTGACTCCCTTTTTTAAGTTCTGCGTGATGTAGTGGGTGCAGTCGGAATAAGTCTGGTAAGAGGTGTTGGGCACGAAGATCTGAGAACCGGGGAAGCCGGCTTTGGCGCAGCGCGGAACCAGCGGCATGTTGGTGTTATTGGCGAATTTCTTGAAGGTCTGCGGATTGGTCCAGTTGAGTTCCGTGATCCAGAGATAAATATAGTTGTTGTCGACGAGCTGAATGTCCCATGGGGAACCGTTGCCGCCCTTTGTCCAATAGAACTTTCCCGTAGCCAGGTTGGTGTAGAGCGGGTTGGCGGAGCCCGCCATGTGGTAGGTACCACGAAGACTGGAATCCAGAGTCATCCAGTCGAGCATGTCGTAGGTGCCCGACGGACAATTCATGGTGGTTTCAGCGCTTACGGATTTAGCACCGACAAAAACAAAGAAGAAGGCAGCTGCAAGGCAGAGCACAGCCTGGAAGACACGTAACCTCATGAACCCCTCCGCGATGGCTCTGAATGCCTCGACAACGCGTTCGAGGGTCAGAGCTGAAAATGTTTGTCGCAGAAAAGGTAGGCGGAAATGTTTGTAGGGACAATAAGAGGAATGCCTTAGGGGAATACTCGAAAGTCACTATGCTGGAATGCGGTGCTTGGTCTTGGATAAGTGCCTGTGCCGACCGCCGCCGAGCGTGCCTCGGCCTGGACGGGCGAGGGCGCCCGTCCCCACATGGCCACAATTAACCCACATCGGCACAACTACCCAACATCGGCACTAGTGCGGCGGGC
>DASVAJ010000096.1:0-99943 GCA_036376415.1 Terriglobales bacterium | reverse complement strand
CCATGATCACCACTTCGACAACCTCGATCGTTCCGGCCGCGAGCTGTTGCCGAAAGCGAAGAAGGTTTTCACCACAACCGAAGGCGCGCAACGACTTGGCGGGAACGGCGTTGGCCTGAAAGAGTGGCAGAGCGTCGAGCTGGCTACATCCACGGGAACTCTGCGCCTGACCGCCACTCCGGCGCGCCATGGTCCACAAGGATTGAGCCGCGGCGCGGTTCTCGGCTTCGTGCTGCAGGATTCGAATCGGCCAGGAGAGGCCATCTACATTTCCGGCGACACGGTTTGGTATGAGGGCGTGGGCGAAGTGGCACGGCGATTCCATCCAAAGATTGCGATCCTTCATCTTGGGGCCGCACGCGTTCCGGAAGTGGGACGGTTTCATCTCACCATGACCGCTGAAGAGGCGGTGCTCGCCGCCGGTGAGCTTGCCGAGGCAACCATTGTCCCAATTCATTTTGAGGGATGGGCGCATTTTTCCGAAGGCCGCGCGGATATAGCGATGGCTTTCGAGCGCGCCGGCATTGCCGGCCGTCTCTTCTGGCCGAAGCTGGGTGAACCTTTACAAGTCGAACTGTAACAGCAACGCGGGTTCCTCCCATCTCGCGGACGAACCGGCGTTCCTCGTTGACCTTTGGGCGCCGGCTATTTATAACGAACCAGCTTCTTTTCCGGTGCTGACTCGAACCAAACTCCTGTTACTCTCCGGATTGCTCGCCGCGAACCTCGTGGCGCGTGCCGCAACGACGACCGATTACCCGGCCAATCTCAAGCCCGTGGCCGATCTGGCGGAACGGGTGGTGCCGTGGCTGGCAGGCAAGCTGGAACTGATAGCGATTCCCCAGGAACAGGGCAGCGACGTTTTTGAACTGCAAACCTCCGGCGGCCGACTCATTATCCGGGCGTCCAGCGCGCCCGGCGCGACTATGGGGCTCAACTACTACCTTAAGTACTATTGTCATCGTTCCACGTCGCAGGTTGGCAACAACCTTGCGCCTCTAGCGTCGCTCCCCGTGCTCGCGCATCCGCTGCGGCGCACATCCCCATTCAAGTACCGATATCTGTTTAATTACTGCACGCTGAACTATTCGCTGGCCTTCGCCGATTGGACGCAATGGCAGCGCGAAATTGACTGGATGGCGCTGAACGGCGTCAACCTCGCACTGGCCACCACCGGGAGCGAAGCCGTCTGGCAGAACACGCTGCGCCGGATTGGCTACAGCGATGCGGAGATTCTCGACTTTATTCCCGGCCCGGCTTACACCGCATGGTGGCTCATGGGCAACCTGGAAGGCTGGGGAGGCCCGGTTACGCAGGCCATGATCGACGATCGCACCGCGCTGGAACGGAAAATTCTGGCGCGCATGCGAGAACTGGGAATCGAGCCGGTGATGCAGGGTTTCTACGGCATGGTGCCGGCGTCCCTGGCGCGGAAGTTTCCCTCCGCGCGCATCATCGACCAGGGGCGCTGGGGAGGGTTTCGCCGCCCGCAAATCCTGCTGTCCTCCGACCCGCTTTTCGCGCGCATGGCTGCAATCTACTACGACGAACTGAAGAAGTTGTACGGCCGGGTGCGGTTCTACGGCGGCGACCTCTTCCATGAAGGAGGAGTCACAACGGGGCTTGATCTGAGCTCGCTCGGACACGCACTGCAGGCGTCCATGCTGCGCGCGAATCCGGATGCGGTTTGGGTCCTTCAGGCGTGGCAGGGAAACCCCAAGCGGGAACTCCTGAACGGGCTTTCGCCATCGCACGTGCTCATTCTCAACATGCAAAGCGACGACTGGGAGAAGCGTAAAGGGTTCAATGGCATCCCGTGGGTATGGGGTGTCATCAACAACTTCGGCGAAAACACCGGCATGTTTGGCGACCTGCAGCGAATTGCCTCTGAGCCGCTGCGCGCGCGAAAAGGGCCCTACGGACGCAGCATGAAGGGCGTCGGCGCGCTGATGGAAGGAATTAACAACAACCCAATTGTTTATGACCTGCTGTTCGACATCGCATGGAGAAGCGAGCCGGCCAACCTGTCGGAATGGACACGCGAGTACGCTCGCTACCGCTACGGAGAAAGCACGCCAGAACTGGATCGCGCGTGGGAGCTTCTGCTGGAAACCGCGTACAAATCCGGCAGCCGCGGCGAATCTATTTTCTGTGCGCGGCCCTCGCTCGCGGTCAAAGGCGTGTCCACATGGGGAACGGTGGACATTCCCTACGACGTCGCAAAATTCGAAGATGCGGCCCGCCTTTTCCTGCAGGCACGCGACCGCCTGGGATCCAATGACGCTTACCGGTACGACGCGGTCGATATCGTTCGCCAGGTTCTGTCAAATCGGGGACTGGCGGCTTATCGCGACATGATTGGAGCGTTTGAGGCGCACGATAAGCAACGGCTCAATGCGGCGGCGGAAAAATTCCTTAGTCTTCTGCGGACAGAAGACGCTCTGCTGGCCACGCGCCGCGAACTTATGCTGGGAACATGGTTATCGGCCGCGCTGGAGATGGGACACACCACAAGAGAAAAAGAGCTGTGCGAAAAAAATGGGCGGACGCAGATCACGTATTGGGGACCCGACGATCCCTCGACAGAATTACATGACTACGCCGGCAAAGAATGGTCAGGCCTTTTGCATGATTTCTACCTCCCGCGCTGGCAGATGTTCATCGGAGAACTTCAGGCGCGGGCTGATGGCGAACCGGCTTCTGATCCCGACTACTTTGCTTTC
Organism: Terriglobales bacterium; assembly: GCA_036376415.1. Lineage (GTDB taxonomy): Bacteria > Acidobacteriota > Terriglobia > Terriglobales > Acidobacteriaceae > Gp1-AA145. The sequence goes on along the minus strand of DASVAJ010000096.1, from coordinate 97,220 downwards.
GAAAAAGCCTGGACTGAGAAACGACGGCTCTATCCGGCGGTCCCGTCGGGCGATGCAGTGTCAAGGGCAGTTAAGGTAATGTCGCAATTGGCTGCGAACACTCCATGAGGACCGCTATCGCGTCATGAGATCGCGCACTTCCTGCTCGATCCGGGAAATTGTGATCGCAGGCCGCCCGGCTTCGCGCAGGCGCTGATTTACGTCTTGCAGCTTCGATTGCTTAAGGGTTTCCCACTGTCGGATGCGGGCTTCAATCTGCGGCTTCGTACTGTCGTAGGCGGCGAGGGCCTGCGACGGCACGGCGCGATCTCCGCTCTCCACGGCATGCAGTTCAGACAATAAATCGGCATAGGCGCCGTCCAGCCCTTGGGCGCTCAACGCCTCCCCCTCCTTCGTCGTAAGAACTTTTGAGATCTCCGATTGCGTTTCGACGAGCGCCGAGCGAATTGCGGAATCCTGCGCGGGCAATTGTTTTTGCGCATCCGTAAGCTGCTTCTGTACTGCGTTGATTTCAGCCAGGGTTCGACGCGCCTGCATGCTTTCGGCGAAGATCTGCTTGGCCAGTTGAAGATGTTGCGCCAGCACCAGCGGAGTTGCCGCGGAACGGGGATCCATTGTCACTTGCAGGGATTGGGTCTGCGGCTTGCCGTCCACGGTCAGACGAATCTGATAGCCTCCCGGCACCGCCTTCGGCCCGCTGGGTACGCGGGAATCTTCGTCGTCGGAAAGCGGCTCGCCGGAACTCTGCCAGCGCAAGTCCCAAACAAAGCGGTGCATGCCGGATGTTTTCTCGAGCACCTGTGGCTTGGGAAACCAGCGCTCGGCGATGGGCGCCTTTTCGTGTTTCGACGAATTCTGATCCTCCGAGCTGAATTTGCGCACCAGGTTTTGCTGGGCGTCATAGATCTCCAGTTTCACTTCCCTTGCCGGCGACCTCAAAAAATAATCGAGGATCGCGCCATCCGGTGGATTCTCGGCGGTGGGCTCTTCTGGCGGCAACGGAGTACCAACAAAGGTGTCGTTGTCGACCCGGACCGCCGCCGCTGGGCGATACAGCCAGGCAGAATGCGCCGCCTGTGCATCAGCCGCCTGGCGGAGCGGAGTGATGTCATCCAGAATCCAGAATGAACGTCCGTGCGTCGCGGCGACCAGGTCATCGCCATGAATGGTCATATCGCGCACCGAACAGACCGGCAGATTCAACTGCAGTGATTGCCAGTGATCGCCGTCATCCAACGAAAAATAAACTCCAAGCTCGGTTCCGGCGAACAACAGTCCTTTCTTCTGCGGATCTTGCCGTACAACCCGCAAGAAAGCAGAATCAGCAATGCCATTCGTGATTGGCTGCCAGGTGCCGCCGTAGTCCCTGGTGCGATAGAGATGTGGCTTCTGGTCATCCAACCGGCTGCGGTCAACGGTGACGTATGCCACCGCAGGATTGAAACGAGATGCCTCGATCGACGACACTTCGCTCCAGTCGCTCAACTCGCGCGGAGTGACATTCTTCCAGGTCTTGCCGCCGTCGCGCGTGAGATGAATGAGCCCGGTATTGCTTCCCGCCCAAATGAGATCTCGACTTAACGGAGACGGCGCGAGCGCAGAAATCACTCCATATCCGCGCAGCTTGGCTTCGGCGAGTGTCGGGGTCGTGGTTCCCTGCTGATTTTCCGCGGCCTTCGCCGATCCGGTGAGATCGGGGCTGATGTTTTGCCAGTGCAGCCCACCATCGACTGTCTTCATCACGTACTGCGTTCCCAGCAACAACGCAGGCGAAGCGGGGACGGAGACCAGCATTGGGGTCCACGGTGCCCGATACTTGTGCTGCTGGACTGAGGACCCAAACAGCGAAACCGGCCACGGCGAGATGTTCTGGCTAAACCCAGTACGGCGGTTGAACCGCGCCACCCCGCCATACTCGCTGGTCAAGTAAAGAATGTTTGAGTCGCCGGGATCGACCACAATGTGGCCGCTCTCGCTAGGTCCGGCGGGAAACCAGTCGGTCGGCCCGATGCGTCCCCACAGGCTGCGGCTCGAAACTCCGATGGCGCCGCTGTCCTGCTGCGTGCCATAGACCGCATAAGGAAATCGCTTGTCGGTTGTAACGTTATAAAGCTGCGCAGTCGGCTGGTTGTACCAGGTGCTCCAGGTGTTGCCGCGATCCAGGCTGATGGTTGTCCCCTGATCGGTACCCAGCACCATGCGGGAGGAGTTCCTGGGATCGACCCAGATCTGGTGATAATCGTCGCCGCCGGGCGCGCCACGCACGATGGAGATGCTTTTGCCGCCGTCTTCCGACCGGTACAGCGCAATATTGGGAACGTATAGAACATCCGCATTGCTCGGGTCGATGGTTACGCTGTTGAAATACCATGCCCGGCTGGTCAGACGTGCGTCGTCGTTGACCAGAGTCCAGTCATCACCGCCGTTATCGGAACGATACAACCCGTGCTGCTTGGCCTCAATCAGGGCATAGACGCGCTTGCCGTCCGGCGCGACCGCGACTCCGACGCGGCCCCAATCGCCGTCGGGCAGACCATGACCGGTCAGATGCACCCAGGTTTTCCCGGCGTCTTGGGTTCGAAACAAGCCGCCGCCTGGGCCATCCAGCGGCGCGTACGTAGTCCACGGAGGCCGGCGCGTATGCCAGGTTCCGGCAAAAAGCAGCTTCGGATTCCCCGCGCTGATCGCCAGGTCAGAAATGCCCGTTTCCGGCCCCTGGTCTAAAACCTTGCTCCAGTGTTCGCCACCGTCGGTCGATTTATAAACGCCGCGGTCTTCATTGGGAGAATAGACGTGCCCCAACGCTCCAACGTATACGACCTTGGCATCGTTCGGATCGACGACGACCCTGCTGATGTGGCGCGTGTCGTCAAGACCAACATGCTTCCAGGTCCGACCCGCATCATCCGAGCGGTAGACGCCGTTGCCGGAAGAAAGCGATGACCGGATATCTGACTCGCCGGTCCCGACATAAATGACGTTGGGGTCTGACGGCGCAACCGCGATGGCTCCTACCGATGCGATCGGCTGTCCATCAAAAATCGGCTTCCAAACCACTCCCGCATCGGTGGTCTTCCAGACTCCGCCGTCGACTCCGCCAAAATAAAACGTCGTGGAATCACCCGGTACGCCGGCCACGGCAACCGCCCGGCCGGCCCGGAAGGGACCGATCAAACGCCACCTCAATGCGCTGAAGGTGTCGGGAGAAACGGCCTGTCCAAATAATGAGAGCGCAACCAAGATCACAGACAGAAGCAGCAGGAAAGAACACCGTGCCGGCTTGAGCACTTCTTCAACCCCCGAGTAGGACAAAATAGTTTAAAGGAAGAATCTGGTTTGCCGGCCTGCCAATTGACAAACTGGGAACGCACAGCAACAATGAGCGCTCGAACAGCCGCGATTCGGTTCGTTCACAAGCCCGTAATTCTCAGCAGGAACATGCAATGTACATCGACATAGTCACCGTGATTCGCCATCTTCCGGGAGCCTTCATGCTCTTTGCCGCTTCTACACTTCTAGCGCCTGCGCAGGAGCGGGATCGCAGCAAGGTCGCGGATGAATACAAATGGGATCTGAGCGCGCTCTATCCCTCGGACGACGCCTGGCGCAGTGAAAAGCAAAAGCTCGCGGCCGATTTGCCCGAGCTGCGCAAATTCCAGGGCACGCTGGCTTCCTCCCCGGCGCGGCTGGCGGATGCATTGGAAATTCACAGCCGCTTCGAGAAAGAAGTTGGCCGCCTGTTCTCTTATGCCGCGATGAGTTCCGACCAGGACACGCGCGTGAGCCAGTATCAGGGCATGGAGCAGGAGATGGTCCAACTCGGGTCTGCGCTGGGAACCGAATCGGCGTTCATCGAGCCGGAAATTTTGCAGATCGACAGCGCCACCCTGCAGCGCTTCTTATCTCAGGAGCCTCGCCTGAGTATCTACCGTCATTACCTCGAGGACATCGAACGCCATCGCGCTCACACGCTCAGCAAGGAGGAGGAAAAGCTTTTGGCCGGCGCCTCGGTGATGGCGAGCGGGCCGGGCGCAGTCTACGGCATCTTCTCCGATGCGGACTTCCCCTACCCTTCCGTCACCCTGAGCGACGGCAAAACGGTCAAGCTGGATAAGGCCAATTTCACGCTCTACCGCGCCTCGCAAAATCGCGAGGACCGGCAGAAAGTCATGGAGGCGTTCTTCACCGCGCTGGGCAAGTACCGCGCGACCTTCGGCTCGATGATGAACTCCAACGTGCAGACGGCGGTCTACTACGCCCATGCCCGCCATTACCAGACCTCGCAGCAGGCTTCGCTCGACGGGCCGAACATCCCGGTATCGGTTTATTCCCGGCTGGTGGAAGGAGTGAACCGCAATCTCGCCACCTTCCAGCGCTACCTCAAGCTGCGCAAGCGAATGATGGGCCTCTCGGATTTGCACTACTACGACCTGTACGCGCCGCTGGTCTCGTCGGTCGACACCAGATTCACCGTAGAGGAATCCGAACGCAACATCCTTGCAGCCCTCGCGCCGCTCGGCCCCGATTACGCCTCCGGCGCCCATCGCGCGTTCACCGAGCGCTGGATTGACATGTATCCCAATGAGGGCAAGACGTCCGGCGCGTATTCCAATGGCGCGGCCTACGACGTTCACCCGTACATGCTGCTGAACTACAACGGCAAGTATGACGACATGAGCACGCTGGCCCACGAACTCGGGCATACCATGCACAGCTACTACTCGAATAAAACTCAGCCGTTCCCCTTAGCGGACTACCCGATCTTCGTGGCCGAAGTCGCTTCCACTTTCAATGAGGCGCTGCTCAACGACTACATGCTCAAGCAAACGAAAGAGGATGCTACCCGGCTGTCTTTGCTCGGCAACTATCTCGAAGGCATTAAGGGAACCGTTTTCCGGCAGACGCAATTTGCCGAATTCGAACTGCGCATGCATGAAATGGTGGAAAAAGGACAGCCGTTGACTGGAGATGCCTTATCGCACCTCTACAGCGAAATCGTGAAGAAATACTATGGCCATGATCAGGGCGTCTGCATGGTCGATGACTACGTCGCCCATGAATGGGCTTTCATCCCCCACTTCTACAATCCTTTTTACGTTTTCCAGTACGCAACTTCTTTCACAGCGTCGTCGGCGCTGTCGGAAAAGGTTCTCTCCGGGGATGCGCAGGCCAGGGAGCGTTACCTGAAGTTCCTGTCTTCGGGAAGGTCGAAATATCCCATCGAGCTTCTGAAAGACGCGGGCGTCGACATGACCACCGACGAACCGCTCGAACTTACCGTCCGCAAAATGAACCGCGTCATGGATGAAATGGAGAAACTGCTGGACAAGAAAGGGTCTCCCCAACGGCAGTGAAGTGAGTTTCCCCGGTGCTGTTCGACCGCCGTCTCCGCAGCCTTTGCGGTGAATCGGGTTTTTACTGCAGGCGGCGCCAAGATGTGAACCACCCCGAGAATAATTACACGGCGCAGGAAACAATTTCCTACATATTTCAATTTCTATCGTGAGAGCAACTATTTTTGCCCTTGACGTGTTCCAACGGTTAGATCGATGGGAAGCAAATCGACAGTTCGCTGGCGCGCCATACTGGAGGGGAAATGGAATCCTTGACCGATCGCGAAGTACGCTCACTGTGCAAGTCCGTTTCGGAGGAGCAGGACCCGGGGCGCATGAGAGCTCTACTGGAGCAACTTTTCCAGTTGCTGGATGAGCGTCAGCTGCTGGCTTCGCTGCTCTGACCCGCACACCGCTCTCCCGGAACTGGAATTTCTAGAGCACGGAAGCCAGGCCCGCCATAAAGCCCGGCAGAACACAGCCCAGCGGGCGCTACGTTCATCTTCCCGCCGATTACGCCATAGAACCAATCCAGCATCACTCTCCATGCCCGGCCCGACGAAAACCTCACACTTACTCTCGAGGCCTTGACAGTTCGCAAGGCAAAGTGACAAGAAGTAGAATCTCTCCCTGTTTTGGTTTCACCGATGAAGAGAAGGACATTCCTGCAGCTACCGCTTGTCGTCGCCGTAGAGGCTGGCGGTGATTACGTGTACGCAAACCAGGCGTTTACTAGATCGGAAGCTTTTCCCATGCAGCAGCAATCGAATACACTCCCCAAACTGGTCGCCGGCGTTCGTATTCCTGACTCCGCCATCGTACGCGAGGCTACCGAGCTCGCCCGATCCGCTTCCGACCCTTACCTGTTTCATCACGCGGTACGCACGTTCCTTTTCGGCGCCCTTGTCGGACGCGGGTTACGTCTCAGCTTCGATGACGAACTTTTCTACCTGGCCTGCATCATGCATGACCTCGGCTTGACCAACCAGTATGCGGGCTCCCTGCCATTCGAATTGCAGGGCGCCGAGACCGCCAAGAAATTCCTTGCCGAGCGGGGCTATCCGCCGGACAGGACCGCGATCGTATGGGATGGGATCGCCATGCACGCCTCCATGATCGGCCACTTCAAGCGACCCGAGATCATGCTGGTTGGAGAAGGGGCCGGAGCGGATGTGCTTGGGCCCGATGCCTCCCAGATCTCCAAATCGCAAATCGACGAAGTGCTGCGGGCGTTTCCCCGGTTACATTTCAAGCAAGCGTTCCTCCACACCTGCGCCGATGTCGTGCGGAAGTATCCCGCGGGCGCAACGCGGTCCTTCATGCGCGACGTTGGCGAACGTTACGTGCCCACATTCCAGCCAAAGAACTTTTGCGACTTGGTTTTCAGCGCGCCATTTACCGAATAATTCTCTGCAGGAAAATCCACGCGAAAGCGAGCGCAACGAATCGCTGCACGCCATGCGGAAACGTGTAAACATATTGATCTGCCTGGAGGTGTAGAGATGGCGTACACGCGGCGGACAATGCTCACCGAACTGGGGGCAGCAGGACTCCTCGCCGGCTTGGCATCGCTGGCGAGAAAGGCTTCGGGCACGGCTTCCTTCTGGCAGGACGACGGCGGGAGGTGCCCGTTCCGGCTCGCCGTGATCAATGACGAAATCACGCAGGATTTCGAACAAGCCTGCGCAATCGCTTCCCGCGACTTCGGCCTCCACTGGATGGAGCTGCGCTCCATGTGGGACACGAATGTGACCGACCTCTCGGACCAGCAACTGCGGAGCGCCAAGAAGATTCTCCGCGACCACAATCTGCGCGTCACTGACATTGCCAGCCCGCTATTCAAGACCGACTGGCCGGGAGCGCCCATCTCGAAACAGAGCGAACGGCGCGACCAGTTTCACGCCACCGTCGACGCGTCTGCCCAGGACAAACTGCTGGAGAAGTGTATCTCTCTCGCGAAATTCTTCGACACCGACCGCATCCGCTGCTTCGATTTCTGGCGGCTTGATGACCAGAAGCCTTATCGCGCCGCCATCAACGCCAAGTTGAAGGAAGCGGCTGAGCGCTGCGCGAAGGAGAACCTCATCCTGCTGCTGGAGAACGAAATGTCGTGCAATACCGCTACAGCCGAGGAATCCGTCGCTGTTCTGAACGCGGTTCCCAACCGCAACTTCATGCTCAACTGGGACCCCGGCAATGCGGCGGCGATCGGCTCGGTTCCTTACCCCGACGGCTATCGCCTGCTCCCCAAAGACCGCATCGGGCACTGCCACTGCAAAGATGTGGTGCGCAAGGGCGACAAGTTCGATTGGGCTCCGGTGGGCGGCGGGATCATCGATTGGGCCGGCCAGTTACAGGCGTTGCGGCGCGACGGCTTTCACTTCGCGCTCAGCCTGGAGACTCACTGGCGAGGCGCCGGTAGCCCGGAAGCTTCGACGCGCGCCAGTTTTGCAGGATTGAAGGAGGTCTTAAAGAAAGCGGCAATGCCCTGCTGACGTGTGGAGGCGGGTCTCCAGACCCGGCTACTAAAGCTTTCCGGAGCCTGTCTGGTACTCAGAGAGCCATGGTCTGCCGCAGATGCGCCGCGATCTGCTGGCCGTGAAAGCGTCCATTTTCGATGAAGATTTCATTGGTCCGCGAACCGGCCACGATCACTCCAGCAACGTAGATGCCGGGAACATTGCTCTCGAGAGTGACCGGATCGCACACTGGACGGCACTGCTCGGTGGAGAGTTCAATGCCCATAGAACGCAAGAATTCATAATCGGGATGATAGCCAGTGAGGGCAAATACAAAATCGTTCCTGATTCTGATGTCGCCTTCGGGCGTATTCAGCACCACGTAATCCGCTTCGATCTCCTGCACGGTGCTGCTGAAATAGGCGGTGATTTCCCCGTTTTTGATGCGGTTCTCGATATCCGGCAGGATCCAATATTTCACGTGGGAGTGCATCTTGGGTCCGCGATGAACCAGCGTGACGCGCGCGCCGTGGCGCCATAGGTCCAAGGCCGAAATCGCCGCCGAATTTTTCCCTCCCACGACTACCACGTCGCAATCGAAATAAGGATGCGGCTCGCGGTAGTAATGAAGAACCTTCGGCAAGTCCTCGCCCGGCACGTGCATGAGGTTCGCCCGATCGTAGTACCCAGTCGCGACGATCACCTTCCGGCAACTGTAGTCGTAGACGCGGCCCAGGCGGTCGCACGTGGTCAGGTGAAAGTTGTTGTCGCTGCCGACCACGGTCTCCACTTGCTGATACTGGCGCACATCCAGGCTGTAATGTTCCGCGACTTTGCGATAGTACTCGAGCGCCTCCAGCCGGTTCGGCTTCGGGTTGGCGCTGCTGAAGGGAATGTCGCCAATTTCCAGCAACTCCGGCGTGGTAAAGAAAATCATGTTCGCCGGATAATTGAACAGCGAATTCACCAGGCAGCCCTTGTCGATGCAAATGACCTTGAACCCCGCCTTTTGCGCCTCGATGGCGCACGCCAGCCCGGTCGGTCCTGAGCCAATGACGATCACGTCGGCCCGCATTTCCGCGCGCGCTTCCAGCTGCGGCTTCGGCAACGTGTCGGGAATGTGTTTTGTGGGCAAACCTGGTCCTGGGATGCTGACGTGGTGCTGGGAGAGATCGATTTTAGCAGATGCAAACTGGGTTCAGGCGCCAAGCTCCAGGTTGCTTCGCCTCGCCGACACCATGCGCCAAACGGAGAGAGCGCCAGGCCTGAGATCTTGAGAACTGCGCACCGTCATGGGATTGCCTGCCTCAAAACATCGACCGCGTATATGGCTCCTTGCGGCGTTTCCTCGTGTTTGAAGTAGGCGAAGACGTTGCGTCCCGCGGCCAGATGCTCGTGCATGCGGTGCAGCATGGCGGACCGCTCTTCGGCGGTGTATTCGGGCTTGCGATAGCGATAATAGGCAAAGTCGGCGGTGACAACATCGGGGGTGACGCGTTCCTCGGTTTCGGCAATGCACAGTGCTCGGTTGTGCTGCTTCAAGAGAGAAAAAATGTCATCGGCGAACCAGGACTCGTGCCGGAACTCGAATGCCGCCTGGACGCCTCGCGGCAGCGTTGCCAAAAAATCTCCCAGCAACTGCGGGTCGGCTTTCAGGTTGGGCGGCAATTGAAAAAGGACCGGCCCCAGCTTGCCCGCTTGTGCCAATGGTTCGATGGTGCTGAGGAATCGGGACACAAACTCCGCGGTGTTCTTCAGGCGCTTGATGTGGGTGATCACCTGATGCGCCTTGATTCCAAAACGGAAGTTCTCGGGCGTTGCGCCGATCCATTTTTGCGCGGTCGTTTCTTTCAACAACTGACGAAAGGTGAGGTTGACTTCGACTGTGTTGAGTTGGGCGGCGTAGTAGGAGAGGAACTTGGTCTGGGCAAGCTTCTGGGGATAGAAATCAGGCTTCCAGCTTGGATATGCCCATCCCGACGTGCCGACAAACAGTTGCGCCATGGCTCAGCCATCACCGTTTCGCATCGATATTCCTGCACGGCCGACGACGGGATTATACCTTCTGCTTTCGCCGGCTGGGGCCGGCGCGGCGCGCTGGTTTTGGAGCTTTTCTCGGTTTCGATCCGCCGGCATGGGCCGCCATGTCGAGTCCGCTGGCAATCGATTCTGCCCTGCCACGCTCGATTCCCGGCAACTTTGGCAGCTTCTGCTTTAGCGTGAGCAGGGGCGCGAAAAGGTCGCCAAGCTTTTCTACGCGCTCGAGCGTCTGGGGAGTCTCAAACACCAAAAGCGTAGCGTCCTTCTTCTTTAGCGCGCGCTCAACCTCCTCCCAGGTGATCGGCGTCGAGACCGTGGGCCGTTCGCGGGCGCGCAGTGAATATACGCTGATGGTGGTCTTGTGCTCATCATTCTGGCTCCAGTCCACAAAAATTTTATTCGTGCGGATCGCCTTCTTCATGTCGGAAACGACCAGCTCACGATGTTCATTTTCGAGCAACCGGGCCAGGGCGTGAGCAAAGGGTTTGGTTTCGTCGTAGCTGGTCTTGGTGTTCAGGGGAACGTAAATCTGCATTCCCTTTGACCCCGAGGTCTTAGGGAAACTTTGAAGCCCGAAATGATCGAAGATCGCGCGCAGCCAAAACGCCACCTGGCAGCATTGAATGATGTTGGCGGGAGGGCCAGGGTCAAGGTCGAAAACGATCGACCGCGGGCACGTGATTTCGTCCGCAAGTGAAAGCGACGGGTGTAATTCGATGGAGGCCAGATTGGCGACCCAGATAAGCGTTGCCAGATCATTGCACAAAATGTAGTTGACATCCCGTTGGTTACCCTGGCTCCAAACGGGCACGGTCTTTACCCAGTCAGGGCGGTGCTTGGTGGCGTTCTTCTCGAAGAAGGGTTCTTCACTCACGCCGTTGGGATAGCGCTTCAACGTGAGCGGCTTGTTGGTAAGATGCGGAACCAGCACGGGCGCGATACGTGCGTAGTAGTCAACCAACTGGCCCTTGGTGAACCCGTTCGAGGGATAAAAGACCTTTTCCAGATTCGTCAGCTTGAGACGACGGCCGCCGATTTCGACGATTTGCTCTGTGGGCATGGGTATCGCTCTTGGCTCTCGGGCCTTGACTCTCTGTCCTTGACCTTGGATGCTTATATTAGCCTCGGCTCTACCCGGCGCAGAGACTGACGGAATGGCCAGGAGCTAAAGGCTAAGGGCTGCGGGGTTACGCATTTGCTTTCAGCATCTGCTCGGCATGCTTGAGAGATGTTTCGGTCAGCTTGGCGCCGCTGAGCATGCGGGCGATTTCTTCCGTACGCTCGGCGCCGTTAATCTTGCGGATGGTGGTCCGTGTGCGCTCGCCGGCGCGCTTTTTCTCGATGACATAGTGGTGCTCGGCGAAGGTCGCGATCTGCGGCAGGTGGGTGACGCACAGAACCTGGTTCGACCGCGACAGGGATTTCAGCTTCTTGCCCACGGCTTCCGCGGCGCGGCCGCCGATGCCCGTATCAATCTCGTCGAAAACCAGCGTGCGCTGCGCGCCGGACACTTTTTTGCGCGAGCCTGCTTCGACCGTGGCTTTCAAAGCCAGCATCACGCGGGAGAGTTCCCCGCCAGAAGCGATCTGATCGAGCGGGTGCAAGGGTTCGCCGGGATTGGTGGAGATCATGAATTCGACGCTATCAAAGCCCGACGTGGTCCAGCCCTCTTCCTCGTCGCTGCCGCTGATCTCGATGCGGAACTGGGACTTCATCGCCAGTTCATTGATCTCGGCCTCGACCAGCTTTTCCAGCTTTTTTGCGCTTTCATAGCGCTTCTTCGAAACAGCACGCGCCGCAAGCAGATACTGGTCGGCGGCTGCAGCAAGCCGAACCCGCAGCTCCCGCAGAATTTCATCCTTGTTCTCAACTTCTGAAAGCTTGCGCGTCACTTCTTCCCTGAGCTGGATGACATCTTCGAGCGCCGGGCCGTACTTCCGCTTCAGGCGATCGAGCAAGGCGAGGCGGTCTTCGACTTCGGCGAGGTGCTCGGGCGACGATTCAATGCCACCCGCATAGTCGCGCAGGCTGGCGCCGACGTCTTCCACACTGATACGCGCCGTTTCCAGGGATGTGAACGCCTCCTGAAATTTGGGTTCGTAGCGCATCAATTCTTCAATGTGCTTCTGGGCGGTGCGCAAAGACGCCGAGGTAGAAGCCGCACCTTCGTAGAGGAGATCAAATGCCTGCATGGCCGCGTTGTAAATTTTCTCCGCGTTCGCCAGCACCCGTTTTTCGGTTTCGAGCCGCTCATCTTCGCCCGGCTGAAGTTTGGCATCTTCGATTTCCCGCTTTTGGAAATTCCACAAATCCACCAGGCGCAACCGGTCCTGCTCGCCTTGTTCGAGCTCGCGAATGCGGTCCTTGATCGTCTTCCAGGACTCGAACGCTTCCGCAACCGCCTGCAGCTGACTGCCGGCAAATGCGTCCAGCAATTCCCGCCTGACTTCGCCGTCGAAAGAAACGAGCGATTCGTTTTGTGCATGAACGCTGGCCAGATGAGGGGCCAACTGCTTAAGGACAGCCACGGTCGCCGGCTGATTGTTGACGAAAACCCGGCCCTTGGCTGCGATCTCGCGGCGCAAGATCAAGCTACTCTCATCACCGTCGATGCCGTTTTGCTCGAGGATTCGGCCAATTCCCTTTTCGGCGGCACCCTCCACTTCAAAAACTCCGGCAATCACGGCGCGCTCGGCGCCGAAGCGGACCACATCGGGCGAAGCCTTTTCGCCCAGCAACAGGGAGAGCGCGTCAATCAGGATGGATTTGCCGGCGCCGGTTTCGCCGGTCAGAAGATTCAGGCCGCCGGCAAACTCCACCACCAGGTGGTCGATGACGGCGTAGTTCTCCAGGCGCAGTTCGAGAATCACGAATCATCCTGCAAAAGCAGAGTCGAGCGAAGAATAGCATGAAACTGAGCCGCCAGTGGTGCTGATGGTGGGGCGGCAACGGGGAAGCCCTGCTCCAGCCACGTGCGCCGCCCTTGCGGCGGAGTCAAACCTCCAGGATGGCGCGGTTACAGTGCTACCCACGGTGAGGGGGACATCGTTGTCCGCGAGAAGTTCCGGACGATAATTTCACAGAAGAGTATATTGTTGACGGAAATTGAATGGGCTGATGGTTGGAATCGGGATCATGAACTCTTTGCACTCCAATCTGGTTCGCCGCGTGGTTTTATGCGCCGCGCTGGCGCTGCCTGGCATGCTTGCGGGAGCACAGGCGACGAAAGTTCCCACCCTGGAGCAGGAACTCGGTGGGGAGGTTGCGCGATTTGTCGCAGCGGATCGGATTGCGCCACCTGCGGTTTGTCAGGTGCTGTTCGTCGGCTCATCAAGCATCGTCAAATGGAAAAACACCCTGGCTCGCGACATGGCGCCGATGCCGGTGATCAACCGTGGCTTCGGCGGTTCGCATATCGAATATGTCAACCGCTGGTTCGATCAGATCGTTGCGCCGTACCGCGCTCGCGCCATTGTCTTCTACGCGGGTGAGAATGATATCGACGCAGGCAAGTCTGTAGAAAGAGTTGTAAGCGATTTCGACGAGTTCATGCGGCGTAAGAGGCACGCCCTGGGCAAAACACCGGTCTATTTCATCTCTCTGAAGCCTTCCAAGTTGCGCTTCGCACAGTTTCCTCTTCAAACCCAGGTGAACGATGCGATACGCGCCCAGACCTACGACAACTCCGATCTGCACTACATTGATGTAGTCTCGGCAATGCTCGACAATGGCAAGCCGAAAGATATCTTCGTGGAGGATGGGCTGCACATGAGCGCAGCCGGCTATCAAATCTGGACTCGAGCGGTACGGGCGGCGCTACTTCCCAACACCGAGGCCGAGGCACGCAGCTGCCGCCGTAGAGTTGGCCAGCTCAGTTCCAGGAATTCCACCGTGGGCGCTAGGTGAGAGCGTGCCTGATGTTCAATCCTCGACTGCCCACATGCGCTAGATAAGGCGCGGCCTGAGCCACGACCTCAACGGCGGACTTCTCCGGACGGGCAATCCACCGCAGCACCTCGTCTGACGCTGAACTCTCCGAATGGACTTCGACAGCTCGGGCGGTTGCCGGTACACATCAAACTGACCGTGCCTTCAGGCGAGGCAGGCATACGCTATTTTTGGCAGAATTGAATGAATTCAACATCTCCAAGAAGGGCTAAAACGATGAAAGTTCCCTATGCGAACAAGTGGCAGAAGGAAACCGATAAGCTCCGCCAGATCGCGCTCGACTGCGGCCTGACCGAAGAACGCAAGTGGGGGAAACCATGCTTCACCTTTCGGAAGAAAAACGTGGCCATCGTGATCCCGCTCAAGGAATCTTGCGCGTTCTCGTTCTTCAAGGGCGCACTGCTCAAAGATTCGAAGCACCTTCTTGAAAGGATCGGACAGCATACGCAGGCCGGGCGATGGATTAAATTCACCTCGCTTGGGGAAATTGTGGCCCTACGATCGACGCTGAGGAACTACCTCTATGAAGCCGTCGAATTGGAAAAGTCGGGGGCGAAGATAGAGCTCAGGAAGCCTTCCGAGCACCCAATTCCTGAGGAGTTGCAGAGCAGGCTGAATGAAAACGCGGCTCTCAGGTCGGCATTCACAGCGCTCACACCGGGCCGGAGGAGATCATACATTTTCTACCTCTCATCTGCGAAGCAGGCAAAAACCCGGGCAGCACGGGCGGAAAAGTGCGTGCCCATGATCCTGAGCGGGCGTGGGTTCAATGAGTTTCCGAACTGAGCTGGAGTCGAACCGAACATCCCCGCCATCTGCGAGTGCTTTCCCCGCGCCGCCACCGCCTCTCGGCTGCTAAACCGCATTCTGGGCGTAAGGGTTTCGGGCCGCCGCCCTCAGTCGAACATCACACGAGAAGTTGAGGATAAATGGCGTTCTAGGAAGTTGCGGGCAGGTTTGAGGCCGTGGGTTTGAGCGAGGAAACTGCTTCAACGAATCGTTCTTAAAATTCCGCTAAGTTGTTAGAAAATATGGTGGCGGTTCATCAACAACTTAACTGATCAGAGTGACCCATTTATTGTGACCACCTGTGACCAGCGCCGATGTTCGCCTAGCGTCGGCTATAACCTGATCCTTTCGCTCCTTTAAGAAAGTCGGAATCGAGGAACTTCTCAGCCGAAGGATGTCCAGAGACAGGCACATCCTCAGCGACTCAGAATTGTGAGAGGAGCGGTGCCTTGTGGCGGGAGAGAGTTAATCAAGAAGCGCTTGCCGTCTGATGAAAATCACAGGCGCGGATGTGTTTCTGACCGCCGCCGCTTGGCGCAATT
Source organism: Terriglobales bacterium (assembly GCA_036376415.1). Lineage (GTDB taxonomy): Bacteria > Acidobacteriota > Terriglobia > Terriglobales > Acidobacteriaceae > Gp1-AA145. The sequence continues at coordinate 82,109 of DASVAJ010000096.1, read as the reverse complement.
TTACTTTCGTAAGAGTCCAAACTGATGCAGGACTCGTGGGCTGGGGCGAGGCAACTCTGGGCTGGAAAGAAACGGCGGTTCGCGAATTGGTCCTCGATTTTGGCAGGCGCTATGTGGTTGGGCAGAGCCCGTTCGACATTGAAGACCTGTGGTTCCGGCTTTACCAGAGCGAACACAACACCGGCCCGGTCATGTTTTCCGCGATGGGGGGCTCGAGATGGCACTCTGGGACATTGTGGGCAAGGCCTGCGGTCAACCTGTTTACAACCTGGTCGGCGGCAAAGTGCGAAGGCGGGTCAAAGCCTATGCAAACGGATGGTACAGCAGCATCGCAGACGTCCAGGAAGTGTGCGACAAGGCGCGAGCAGTTATTGCGGCTGGCTACAAAGCACTCAAGTTTGATCCCTTCGGCCCGGGAGGCCGGGAAATTTCTCGCGGGGATCTGCGCAAGGCGGTGCACACTGTCGAAGCTGTTCGAAAAGCTGTGGGAGATGAAGTCGACATCCTTCTGGAATTTCATGGCCGATTCAGCCCCATTATGGCGCTGGAAGCAATTCGAGCCATGGTGCCGTTGACTCCCGGCTGGTGCGAAGAGCCCATTCCCGCTCATAACCATGAATCCATGGCGCAGGTCGTTGCGGGATCTCCTCTGCGAGTGGCCACAGGAGAACACACATACAGCCGCTACGGGTTTCTCGATCTCCTGCAACGCAAAGCTGCGCACGTCATTCAGCCTGATATCACCTACGCAGGTGGATTTCTCGAGACCAAGAAGATCGCAGCGGTTGCCGAATCGCACTACGTCAGCGTGGCCCCGCATAACTGTGATGGGCCGCTGAAGACGGTCGCGAGCATACACCTAGCCGCGAACATACCTAATTTCCTCATTCTCGAAACATTTCAGGATACGACGTCGCATGGCGCAAAGAGCTGACCTCAGGCACTCCGCGCGTGATCGATGGGTATTACGAAGTTCCGGCGAAACCGGGCTGGGGAATCGAAGTAAACGAACCGGTATTGGCGGCGCACCCAGAAGATCCGAACGCCAAGTTGAACATGTTCGCGAAGGATTGGGAACAGCGCATGTGCCGGTGATCGATCCGCACACGGCCAATTCCCCAACAAAAGGGACGCATTCACAATGCCAGGAACCGTAAAACTGCGCGACTTTCTGAAATTAACTGCCGGTGCGTGCTGCGCCGGCGCACTCGAGCTCGCAATGATCATACTGCCGTGCAGTTACTGAATTATGTCCATTTAAACGCGCTCGGGCCAGTGCCTACCCGCAGACTGGGACACTCCGGCACCACAGGAAACGTCGACACCTCTCGAAAGATGAGGTTGGGCCAGGCGTTTGACGCAGTCACCGGAACTCGGCATTCACTTCCATTTCTGATCTTGAATCTCAGCTATGCAGCTGCCGTCATGGCACGCGCCCTTGGCATGCGGAAACACAGAGCAAAACCAAATTACAAACCGTCTGCTTTTGCTTCAGACGATATGGACGGTTAGTTGTTTCTCCTTAGTCTGGGACAACGAGAATACGAGGAAGTAATGTAAACGGTGCAGCGAAAATAGGTTTCGCGAACTGAAACGGATTCGAAATCGCGCAGCCAGCCCCCGGAAGCTTACTTTCGTGTAGGGGCGTCGCCGTCGCCGTACTGTTATGATGTCGAACCCTTCGTGGATGCTGAGAGAGCTGCTGAATTTCTTTGCATCAACCGGCGTCGTCTCTTGCAGATGGCGCGGAATGGCAGCGTTCCCGCTCATCCAATCGGCACTGGCCCGCGGAGAACTTGGCGATTTCGGCTAAGTGAACTTGCACAGGCCATCGCCACCAGAACACCATGCACAACCGAACCCAAAAAGGAAGATCTTCTTCGGCAAGAAAGCAGAGGACAGAGGGCCGGGAAGAATAACAGCGACCTGCCCGTTCACCCGGAAAGTCGGAAGAAAACGGCCCAGCGGACTCAACATCGCACGCGTTTGGAGAACGAGCATGACCAAGTTTGATTTGTGGGGGCCCAGTTCCATGGCTGCGAAATTCTTGGGCATTCCCCGCAGCCGAGTATTGGAACTGCCCGTTCTGGAGAAATCCCTGGTCATGCGACTAAGCGCGGCAAGCAGATCACGTGGCGGTTCTTGTTGTCGGAGTTGGACGAAACGGTGATTGCCAATCGGCCAATGCCTGCGAGGCGCAGGCGCGGTATCATCGACGTGGACAGTCCCCGGCGACCGAATCGGAGGAAGTAGATGATTCGGGAGCATCGAGGAAGTTTGAAAGTAGAACAACGTTTGGAGGGTGCGGTTTGGGTGCTGCGCTTCAAAGCGACACGAACTTTCGACAACAAAAGGGTCGAGCGCAATCGTGTCATCGGGCGAGTCAAGGACTTTCCCACGAAAGATCAGGCTTTCGCAGAAGCGGAGCGCCTACGCTTATACACGATCGAACCAGGATCAAAACGTGGAACCCTCACCTTCGAAATTCTTGCGGAATTTTATGTGCAGGAGTTGAAGAAGGTATCGGAATCCAAGAAGCGCAGACCAAAAGCCGCTTCGACAATCGAGGGTCGAGAAAGGATCATTCGCAACCGACTCCTCCCGCGATTTGGAGAGCAGGATGCTTTGAAGATCAAGCCCTCAGAAATCAAAGGCTGGTTGGAGTCAGTGCAGGACGAAGAAGATCTGGAAAATTCGCCGGTGGACAAAATTCGCCGGGTGATGCATCTGGTCTACTCGATGGCACAGGCGAACGATCTGATTCCGCGCACGTCGGAATCGAACCCGGTCACCCACGTTCATATTGCCACGACAAACGAGTACGAAGCCATTCTCGTTACTCCCCAGGAAGCGTGGAACATCATCTGCCGGATGCAACCATTCGAGCGGCTGTTGACCTTGCTGATTGCGGTTACGGGATTGCGGATTGGCGAAGTGCTGGCGCTGCGATGGAAGCATGTCAACTGGGGCAGCTTTCGGATCCATGTGGTCTCCAATTTCGTGCGAGGGAAATTCGGCGCACCGAAGTCGGCAGCCTCGAAAAACCTGTTGTGCTACATCCGCTGGTTATGGGCTTGCTCAAGGCCTGGCGGGAAACGACGACGTATGCAGGGGACGAAGATTTCATCTTCGCCTCTTCCAGACGGAAAGGCAAAGCACCGAGAGTGCCGAATATGCTGGTGGAAGACCACCTCAGGCCGGCCGCCAAACAGGTGATCGAAATCCCAGAAGGCCATCGGTTTGGCTTTCACAACCTAAGGCATGCGCTGGCCTCGTTCCTCGTGGAGATCGGCACGGACAGCAAAACCATTCAAGATATGCTGCGCTGGGCAGACCCCTCAATTCTGCTCAAGGTCTACGCGCACTCCAGCATGGACAAGCGCATGGAAGCTCAGGCCACGATGATCGAGGCTATGGGCCTGAACGAGGAAACTGCTCAACAGGTCATCCAGTAGTGGGTGATCGACCGTGGGTGATTTTACGAATCTCCGGTCGCCTGATTTCCGCTAAGTTCTTTGGAATGATGGTGGCCAGGGACGGAGTTGAACCGCCGACGCCAGCCTTTTCAGGGCTGCGCTCTACCACCTGAGCTACCTGGCCACGTTTTCCGCTCGCGACTTTGGAGGGGCCTGAGTTTGGGACGCCGGGTCTCGGCGTAACCGCTGCCACGACGCGATGCAGAGCAACTACGTATGGGTCGCAACCGATTATAACAATCGAGTGTGATTCGCTCAACGCGATGTGGGTTGGGCAGATTCGATTTCGGTCGGCAGTCCCGGCGCGATGCACGCCGATTTGGCGGTGATGACATCCTGCGCCTGGAGTCCCTGCAGCCGTTTGGCTGGCTGGAATCGCTGCAGAGATCAGCATCTCCGCCCTCTGGTCCCACGACGAAGCGATCCGCAGTGACTGAGCGGATGAATCAAGATCCCAACTTAACCCGCCGTTCATTCCGCAAATCTGCGCGGGAGCGAATTTCAGCAAGAGAAACTTTCAGCAGTGACTCCCGCCTGCAGCAATTTGCCTCCGGCAATTGCAGCGCTGCAGGAGTTCTTACCTACCCAGTAGGGGATTTCGCGGTAATCGGCAATGTCAAAGATTGCCAGATCTGCATCTTTGCCCGGCTCGACTGATCCTTTGCGACCCCCGAGGCCGAGGGCGTACGCGCCGTTAATCGTGGCCGCAGTGATCGCTTCGGCAGGAGTCATTTTCATGTGTGTGCAGGCCAGCGAGAGCACGAAGGGCATGCTGGTCACGGGAGAGGAACCGGGGTTGTAATCGGTGGCGAGCGCAACGGCTGCGCCGGCATCGATTAGTTTTCTCGCGGGAGGATAATCTCGCGAGCCGAGAAAATAATTTGCGCCTGGAACGAGAGTGGCTACGCAGTCGCTTTTTGCCAGAAGATAAATGTCATTATCGTTCACATGATCGAGATGATCGAGCGAGGTGGGACGCAGGGCCAGCGGGCGCTCAAGCGGCGTGCGCGTGAGTTGGGAGATGTGGACGCGAAGCTCGAGTCCGTGCAGTCGCGCAGCCTGCAGGATTTTCAGAGTCTCTTCTTCGTCGAACGCACCTCGATCGCAAAACACGTCAGCAAAGATTGCCAGGTTTCTTTTAGCCGCGGCGGGGATCATTTCTTCACAAACTGACCGCACATAATCTTTGCGGCGTTTTTCAAACTCGCGCGGGATGACGTGTGCTCCGAGTAGGGTGGGAACCACCGTCCCCGGCCAGTGTAATGCGGCGGCGCGAATCGCCTCTAAGGATTTCAACTCGGCGTCCAGCGAGAGGCCATAGCCGGATTTCGCCTCAAACGCAGTTGTCCCATGGGCGGCCAGTTCGACAAACGCTGACAACACGTGTTCGGCAAGTTCATTCTTCTTTGCGCTGCGAACCGCGTTGAGGCTGGAGCGAATGCCGCCGCCGGATGCGGCGATCTCTTCGTACGTCGCGCCAGCGATGCGCTTTTCGAAATCCATCAATCGGGGTTGAACAAACGCGGGATGGGTATGCGCGTCCACGAATCCGGGAAGAACCACTTTGCCGGCGCAATCGATTTCCTCAATTTTTCTTGGACTGCGCCGGATCCAGCGGTCGCGAACGGCCTCACTGGTCTTCCCTACTGAGATGACTTTGCCAGCGCCACATAGAACTGCGCCGTTCTCGATAACGCGGAGCGCTCGCATTTGCGAGCCGCGGCGCGGACCAACTTTGCTGCTGCGCAAGGTTACAAGCTGGCCAATGTTGAGCAGGAGAAGATTGTTTTGGTTGTGCGATGTCACTTTTTTCCCATCAATAGCCAACCGTCATATTCTGCTGGGCGCGAATAGCAATGATACAATTGCGGCTCTTTCCAGGACTTCCCTTGCCCGGCATTTTGGCCATTCTGCTGCTAGTCTCATTGCTTTCCTGTCATGTTTCAGGTCCGCAGAGAGGAAATACGCTGCGCAGCGCCGCAACCGCACATCACATCACCATGGGAACGGCAGCGTCGTCGATGTACTTGCAGGATCGGAAATACACACGCATCCTGAGCTCGGAATTTGCCCAACTCGAACCGGAAAACGAGATGAAGTTTGCCAGAGTGCATCCGCAACGCGATCGCTATGATTTTCATGCTGCCGACGTGCTGGTTGCGTTCGCCGAGAGTCATGGCATGGTGGTGCGCGGGCACACTTTGGTTTGGCACCGGCAAGTTCCTCAGTGGGTTACCGCGCGAGCCTACAGTCCAGGAGAACTTAGCGCCATTTTGCAGGATCACATCACGACCGTGATGCAGCACTACGCAGGCCGCGTGTATGCGTGGGACGTGCTCAACGAGGCTTTCAACGATGACGGAACCATGCGCAGTACCGTCTGGTACGACCAGCCGGGGATCGGCTTCGCCGGGCTGGGGACGCAATATATTGAGCAAGCGTTCAGGTGGGCACATGCGGCGGACCCTAAAGCCAAGCTGTTTTACAACGACTACGGGGCTGAGGGAGTGAACGCCAAGTCGGATGCGATTTACGCCATGGCGCAGGACTTTCGGCGGCGCGGCGCGCCGTTGGATGGTATTGGATTTCAGGCCCATGTTGAGGTGGCGTACGACACTCCCGAGGCGCTGGCTTCGTTTGCGGCAAATCTGCAGCGTTTCGCGGCACTTGGTTTGGAGTTGCACATTACCGAACTGGACATTCGGCTGCGCGATTCGAGCGCGGATTCATTGGCCCGGCAGGCTAAGTTTTATGGCAAGATTGCGGGAATCTGCGTTCGACAACCCGCTTGCAAGGTGCTCCAGACTTGGGGATTCACGGACAAGTATTCGTGGATTCCGCGGTTTTATCCGGGGATGGACTGGGCGCTGTTGTGGGATGCGCGGTATCGAAAGAAGCCGGGTTATTTCAGAGTGCTAACGACGTTGCAGGGACAGGAAAAAAGCTTTTAACCGCAAAGTTCGTTAAGGACGCGCAAAGCTCGCAAAGCAAGTTCAATATACTGCGAGCCTGGTTTTGTTCGTGGACGGGGGTCTGGGGGCTGGCACCACATGGTTACTGCTGGTTCTCGCGCATGGGAATCCGTACGGCTTTTTCTTTGGCAAATTTGACTGCCTCTTTGTAGCCGGCATCGGCGTGGCGCACAATGCCCATGCCCGGGTCGGTCGTGAGCACGCGCTCAATGCGCCTGGCCATGGCTTCGGTTCCATCCGCCACCGTCACCTGCCCGGCGTGGAGCGAATACCCGATTCCGACACCCCCGCCGTTGTGGATCGAAACCCAGGATGCCCCGGCCGCCGTGTTGATCAGGGCGTTCAGCAGCGGCCAATCCGCGACGGCGTCGCTGCCGTCTTTCATGCTTTCGGTTTCGCGGAAGGGCGAGGCTACCGAGCCGCAATCGAGGTGATCGCGGCCCATCACGATGGGCGCCTTCAGCTTGCCTTTCTTCACCAGCTCGTTCATGGCCAGGCCAAATTGCGCGCGCTCGCCGTAGCCCAGCCAGCAGATGCGCGCCGGCAGCCCCTGAAACTTGATTCGTTTGCGCGCGAGATCGATCCAGCGGCGAAGGATGCGATTGTCGGGGAAGAGTTCGAGAACAAGACTGTCAGTGACATGAATGTCGGCGGGCTCGCCTGAAAGCGCGACCCAGCGGAAGGGCCCGCGGCCTTCGCAGAATAGAGGACGAATATAGGCGGGCACGAATCCAGGAAAGTCGTAGGCGTTCTTCACGCCGCGCTGGAAGGCAAAGGTCCGAATATTGTTGCCGTAGTCAAATGTGATTGAGCCCATTTTTTGCAGGTGGAGCATGCCCTCGACGTGCCGGGCGATAGCGTCGAGAGACTTTTCTTCGTAAGCCTTGGGGTCGCGCTGGCGAAGCTCCCGCGCGTCCACCAGCGACATACCATTGGGCACATAGCCGTTCAGGGGATCGTGGGCGGAAGTCTGATCCGTGAGGATATCGGGGACGACGCCGCGACCGGCGAGTTCAGGAATGATGTCAGCGCAGTTTCCGACCAGGCCAACCGACACGTTCTCTTTCTTGCGCACTGCGTTTTTCAGGATCCGCAGCGCTTCGTCGAGGGTGTTGACCATGAAGTCGCAATAACCGGTTTTGAGACGTTTCTTAATGCGCTCGGGATCGACATCAATCCCCAGAAAAGCCGCGCCATTCATGGTGGCGGCCAGCGGCTGGGCTCCCCCCATGCCGCCCATTCCGCCGCTCACGATCAGTTTGCCCGACAGATCGCCGGCGAAATGTTTTTCGCCAGCCGCGGCGAAGGTTTCAAATGTTCCCTGCACAATTCCCTGCGAGCCGATGTAGATCCACGAACCCGCCGTCATCTGGCCATACATCATCAACCCGGCGCGCTCCAGCTGGTTGAACTTCTCCCAGTTGGACCAGTGGCCGACGAGGTTGGCGTTGGCGATCAGGACGCGCGGCGCATACTCGTGGGTTTTGAAAATGCCGACTGGCTTGCCGGACTGCACCAGCAGCGTCTCGTCATTTTCAAGTTGCTGCAGGGAACGAACAATCGCGTGGTAGCACTCCCAATTGCGTGCGGCCTTGCCGGTCCCGCCGTAGATGACGAGGTCCTGCGGCCGCTCACCGACCTCCTCGTCGAGGTTGTTCATCAGCATGCGCATGGCAGCTTCCTGCGGCCATCCCTTGCACATCAGCGAAGCGCCGCGGGGAGCGCGAACCGGCGTGTAGGCGGGAGTTTCGGTTTCAACTGGCATGGGTTAATGGTAGCGCGAAAAGACGCATCAGTAGCAGCAAGCTACCGTCGGCGCTCCTGGTTCCAGCGACCGGCTTTCCAATACTGTAAAAAGAAACAGGAACGAAAAGCCGACGATCGAAGACATTCTTACTGCTGCTGCGTCTCCGTTTCGCCAGTAGCGGAGGCCGGTGCGGTCACATCGCAGATGCCGCCCTGGTCCTGTTGATCGGGAGAGGTGATGGTGTCTTCTTCGCACTGGACCGGCTGCCAATCCCGCTGGCCGGTCACAGGGTCAACCGGAATCTCTTTCAGATAGCCGGCCTGGACCAGGTCATCCAGCGACTGCGGCGCCTTCTGCTTATCCAGCCCGTACTGGGAGATCAGGTTCCGCAAGGTGAACAGGTTCTGCTTGAGGACCGCCTCACGCGCATGCTGCATGTGAATGCGGTAGATCGGCACGGCGATGGAGATCAGGATCGCCATGATGCTCATGACGATCAAGAGTTCGATGATGGTGAAGCCGCGGCTCGGGTTGACCGTTGATTTCATTACCAATCCTTGTACTTGCTGCCGTCGAGCGCGGTGCCTTCCGACTTGCTATAAACGTCGAACACGTTTTCCCCGCCCCAGGAATCCGAAGTAGGATCGTCCTCCATGGAGCGCAATCCCCAGTCGGTGTTGCCGGTCATGGGGTCGATGGGGATGCGGCGGAGAAATTTAAGCTTCTTGCCACCCACGTCTTCCCCCTTGACGAGCGTGTCCAGATCCGGCGGATAGCCGAAAGAATCCACCTTGGTTCGAAACGCGTTGCGATCGGCGGCATCTTTGTAGCGGTCGATGGCGTCGCGCATCTCCCAGAGGTCGTGGCGCAATTCGCGCTCCTTCTCGCGCTTGACCGTCACCCGCCACAGGGGCAGAGCCAAAGTCGTCAAAATGGCCAGAATCGCGGTAGCCACGATTAATTCGACCAGGGTGAAGCCGCGCTGCCGTCGAAAGCCCATCTTTGGAGAGAACGTATTGAACCGAAAATATTGCATGAAAACTGCTGTAAGCACTCGCCGACCAGAAAACTGCGCCAAGCAGCTTCAGTCTTGCGAGTGACGCTGGCCGCCGACGACCGCCTTATTGAATTGTAACCGTTGCCGCAGCCCCGTTCACAGCGAGTGCCTGGTGAGCAGGATCTTGCGCTCCGCCGCGGGCAATGGTCAGCGAGCCCTGCCCAGGCGCTTTAGCCATAAACGTGAGCGTCACAACCGCGCCCTGGCCGGAAATGCCCGAAGCCCCGGGCGGACGAGCGGCGGTTATGTGCATGGTGCCAGTGCTGTCATCTTCGCGGTGGGTAACAGTCACGATCTGCCCATCCTGCGCCAGCAGACCGCCGTTGGAGACATTTACCACCTGCAACAGCTTGGGATCGTAGGTCAGCTCCAAGGGCACCGACGAGACGTTTTGCGCGCCATTCAATAGAACATTGACGGTGAAGGTTGAGCCTGCATGCTGCGTGATTGCGGGGGGATCAAAACCAAAGTTGGCGGCAGCTCCCCTGGGCATGAGCTGCGGCTCAGGCGGCGCCGCCGGCGGCTGCGGCACGGCAACTGAACCGGCGCCGCCCGCCGGGTTGGTAGTGGTGGCGGGAGTGTTCGCAGTCTGGGTGACATGCCGCAAGGTGGGCGTCCCGCTTGCAGTGCCCACATCGATGGCTTCTTCGTTCAACTCCGTCAGAACTTCGCGGCGGACAATGTGCGGAATCAGCACAAAGACGGTTTCGGTTTGCGAGTGTTCGGTGGCAGTCTGCCCAAACAGGTACTTCAACAACGGAATTTGCGCCAGGCCGGGAATGCCGGTCAGGCTCTTACTCTGGAGATCTTCGAGCATGCCGCCCATCAGGTTGGCTTCGCCCTCGCGCAGGCGGACCTCGTGCTCAATTTTGCGCTGTCCGATGATCGGCTGATCGATACCGCCGATGTTCGAGGTACCTGTAACGGACGAAATATCCATCGAAATTTTGAGGGTGACGTCGCCGTTCGTATGGACCCGCGGGGTAACGTCAATGTTGACGCCCACGTCCTGGTACTGAAACTGAGTGTTGACCAGCGGGTTAATACCTACGCCGCCAATGCCTGGCTGAAACGATCCGGTCGCGATGGGGATGCGATCGCCGATCTTCAGGGTGGCCTTTTCGCCCTCGACCGAGCGAATCTGCGGATTCTGAATTAATTTGGTGCTGCTGTCGGAAAGCAGCGCGCTTACGTTGGCCTGGCTGATCGTGACCTGGAAATCCGTGGCGTTCAGGTTGGCCAGCGAATTCAGGTTGATAGTGCCGTTCGTGCTGGTGCCCGTGTTGGTGTTGTTGAAGGTGTTGTTCTGCGGGTTGTTGGGGTTATTCGTATTCGTGTTGGTGGTGGTGTTAACGTTCGGCTGCAACTGCACGCTCATGCTGGTCGGCGGGCTGACCCCCAGCGTGCGCTTCTTGTCCTTGTTGATCTGCAGCACGGCGACATCCACCACGACTTCGGGCTTGGACTTGTCGAGATCGGTGACCAGCTTCTGCGCCAGGGCAACCTGGTCGGGCGTGCCGCGCACCACAATCGCGCCTTCCGAAGGCAGGGGCTGGATGCGCTGAATTTCCAGGATCTGGCGCATCGCATTGACAATATCCTGCAACTCGGTCGGCTTCGAAATGTTCGACAGGTAAAAGGTCTTGATCACGCTCTGCTCTACTTCCTTGCGTTTGGCCGGATTATCGGCGGCAACGAAAATAGTGTTGGGCGTGACCGGGCGCCAGAAGGTCTTTGACTCCATGGCGATGATCTGCAGCGCCTCTTCGTAGGTGATCGAATTCAGATCGACCTTAATGCGTCGCGAGGTGTAGTCGGGATCGAAGAGAACGTTGATGCCGGCCAGTTTCCCGATGGTTTCGTAGATGACCTTGCTGTCCTCGGTCTGCTTCATGCTCATCGGGATATTGGGCAGAGGCTCGAGTTCGACCGGGCCGCTGGCCTGCTGCAGCCTTTTTTCCAGCGGGCTCTCCGGCGCGGCGGCCTGGGGGGCCGGCGCCTTGGCCTGCTGGATCATCTTGTTGGTGATCTGAATTTCCTGCTTGGCAATGGCGCTGGAGGGATCGATGTCGGCGGCCTTCTGGAACTCAGCCAGCGCTTCCTCGAGCCGGCCGGCTTCGCGCAAGAGCTGGCCCCGATGCACGTGGGAGGCGCCCGCCAAAAATCTCAGCCGTTCGAAGGCGGAGCGATAGGAAAGCTCCTGCGGGCGCTGATCATAGGCCTGCTTGTAGAAATCGTAGGCCTGTTCGTAGTTCTGGCGCTGCTCGGCGATCTTTCCTTTGTTATAGAGCGATTTTGCGCTTTCGGCGGTGGCTGGGGCTATCAGTAAGAAAACAAGAGAAAACAGCAGCGCCGGGTGGAATGCGCGTTTCATCTATAAAACCTCACTAGAATCGTTCTCTCCACAAACGGCAGGACAGCGGACTGGAGTCCCAAGCGATTCCAACGCAAATACTTTGTGAAGAAAGCGGAATTATAGCATCGCAGGTAATCACGCCGATGTTACTGTTCTGCATACGTTTACACGGAAGTGCTAGCACCAAAGCTCGAGGTTCTTCGCAGGTCGTTGGTCGGACGCCCAAGCCCTGGCTCCCGTCATCTCGTTTCCCTAAAACGGACGACGAACCTCGTACGACGCTGTTACTCTATTGCTCATGCCCCGGCAAGCCACGCACCAGACCAAAGCCAACGCGGAGAAGAATCCCCGCCGCGACCCCACCGCCGCCGGGCAGAGAGATGCCGCTGTTAACAGGATCGCCTCACATAACTATTTCTTGCTGGAAAAATTCGAGACCGGCATTGCCTTAACAGGTACGGAGGTCAAGTCGGTGCGTGCCGGGAGAGTCAACCTCAAGGACTCGTACGGGCTGGTCAAGGACGGCGAACTGTGGCTGCTCAACTGCCATATCGGAGCCTATGAGCATGGCAACATTTTTAATCATGCGCCATTGCGCACCCGCAAGCTGCTGGTCCACAAGGACGAGATCCGAAAGCTCGTCGGGCAGACCCAGCAGAAGGGCCTCACCCTGATTCCCACGCGAATGTACTTCAAGAACGGCCGGGTGAAAGTGGAACTTGCAGTTGCCCGCGGCAAACAGCTGTGGGATAAGCGCGAAACCGAGCGCCGCCGCACCGCCGACCGCGAAGCCCGGGAGGCGATCGCACGCTCCCGCCGGCGCTAGGAACAGTAGGGTGAATGGATTCCAGCAGAAAAGAGTTCTTGACCACTAGCGAGACATGTTGCGCCAACTATGGTTCTTGCTTCACCCCACTCCAAACATTCTTCGCACGGGGTGAAATCCGCCGTGCGATTCGCCCCGAAACTGGTCTAACATAACCAGGGTCTCTAGACTGCCAACAAGAATGCCCTGCACATCAACTCCTTCTCGTCGCGACGCCTTCGGAGCGAAATCGCGCGATAGATCGACAACAACGGCAGTTTGACCTAGAATTTCGCACACCATGTGCAAAACTTATGCAGTGGTCTTGTGGTGTGCCTTGGGGCTGCTCCCTGCGTTTTGCCAGCAAATTACCGTCAGTTGTAGATTAAGACTCTGCCATGCCTCGACACATTCGTCATTGCGTGGAATGTCCCAACTGCCACGTCCATTACCTGATTGCCTTCAGCCCGTATGGAAACGGATCGCATCTGGCGCGAACGGGCTCGGGTTCCGGCGAAGAATACATCCTCTACTGCTTCTGCCAGGGCGCACGGATCGCCAGCTGCGTGAGAGCGCCCCAGGTAAAAGTGTGTGAAGTGTCCAAGGCGGCTTACAAGCGAGGGTACGGTACGCTCGAAGAGATTTTGCCGGTCGAGACCAGCCACCGCGCGGCAACATCGCCCCTGGTCTGGGGGCCGGTTATCCCCGGTAGATTCCATTAAGGAAGCCGCTCTCGCGAGTTTCGAGCGCTTGGCAAGGTTTGGCGATCAAAAGCTTTTAACCGCAAAGCACGCAAAGGTTTCGCAAAGGGCGCAAAGAGAGCCTTATGCCATCGGTTCTCTTCGCGACCTTTGCGGCAGTTCTTCGCGATCTTTGCAGTTAAGAGGTTTTGAATTTAGCTGCGGTCCTGCTGACAGTCCGGATGAAGCGGCTTTAGCACGTCGAGCGCTTCCAAGGTTTGGGAATCAAAAGCTTTTAACCGCAAAGCACGCAAAGGCTTCGCAAAGGGCGCAAAGAAAACCATTATGCCATCGGTTCTCTTCGCGACCTTGGCGGCAGTTCTTCGCGATCTTTGCGGTTAAGAGCTTTTGAATTTAGCTGCGGTCCTGCTGAGGGTCAGGATGAAGGATCTTTAGTAAATACGTCGAGCGCTTGCAATGTTTGGCGATCAAAAGCTTTTAACCGCAGAGTACGCAAAGGTTTCGCAAAGGGCGCAGAGAAGACTCGTTAAGCTTTTTCGTTCCTAACGTCGCTAGCCCGGCTTGTCCACAGCTGAGGAATGTGGGCGTAGGGATGACCGCCTACCAGCCTCCGGTCATCTAATCACCGAGGCGAAATGTGAGCACTCTTACGGCGAAGGTTGAGCTGGCGAATTTGTACAAGTCTCTCAAAGGCAAGGTTGTCGTCATTACCGGGGCGTCGAGCGGAATTGGCCGCGCGATTGCCATCGAAATGGGGCGACACGGCGCTAACGTGGTCGTCAATTACATCGGCGAGCCAGGTGCGGCCGACGAAGTGGTACACAGCATCGAGAACGACCACGGCACGGCCATCGCGATCGAAGCGGACGTGTCGAAATCGGATCAGGTGCAACACATGATCGCTCAGACCGTGTCGCAGATGGGACGCGTGGACGTGCTGGTCAACAATGCAGGAGTGGAAAAGGAGTCTCCATTTCTGGAGAAACCCGAGAACGAATTCGACTTCGTGATTGGCGTCAACTTGAAAGGACCGTTCCTGTGCACGCAGGCCGCTGCACGAGACATGGCTAAGCGAAAGAAGGGCACCATTATTAATATCTCGTCGGTGCATGAAGATCTTCCCTTCCCCGGCTACTCGGCTTATTGCGCGGCCAAGGGCGGACTGCGCATGTTGTGCCGGGATCTCGCGCTGGAACTGGCCCCTTACGGCATTAATGTCATTAACGTTGCGCCCGGCGCGATCAATACACCGATCAATGAACGCACGCTGTCTGATCCCGAGAAGAAGCTGGCACTCAAGCGCGAAATTCCCCTCGGGCGCGTAGGCGAACCGCAGGAGGTTGGGAAGCTGGTCTGCTACCTGGCTTCTGACGACGCTTCCTACATCACGGGAACCACGGTTGTAATTGATGGGGGACTGATGCACCAGACGGAATCTCTGTAGCGGCATGGAAGACAAGTTGTTGGTTTGCTGTTTCCCCGGCGACTCACGTTTTTCGTATTAGAAACCTTCCTGAAAAGGGTCGGCCCCGAGGCTTGCGAGCACTGGGGCGAGGCCGGGGTTGCTGACGTGGAGAGCGAGACTAATCCTCCTTACCTGGCACGCGGGATTTGAACCTCACCCATGGGCGTACTTTTTCCTCGTCTTAATTCGCGTCTCTTCAGCAAGAAGAAAAACACTGGCACAAGAATCAGGACGTGGACGGTGGAAGTAATCATTCCACCAACAATGGGCGCAGCGATCGGCTTCATCACGTCGGAGCCAATGCCGGATTCCCAGAGTATGGGCGCCAAGCTCAGAATAACCGCAGTCACGGTCATCAGCTTCGGCCGGAGTCGTTGAACCGCACCATCAATAGCGGCCTGCTCAATATCACCTTCGGTGATTGGGGTGGGATCGATACGGCGGCGCTGCAAAGCCTCGTGCAGATATACGACCATGACAACCCCGGTTTCGACCGCTATTCCAAACAACGCGATGTAGCCCACCCAGACCGCCACACTGAAGTTGTAACCGAGCAGCCACTGAAGCAGCAGCCCTCCTGAGAGCGCATAAACCGTGGGAAAAATCAGCACAGCCGCTTCCGCAGCCGAGTTGAAAACCAGGTACAGGAGCAGGAAGATCACGAAGAATACGACCGGAAGAATGATCTTCAGCCGCGCTTTGGCTCGGAGCTCGAACTCGTACTCTCCCGCCCAGCGATAGTTGTATCCGGATGGCGCGACAAGCTTCTCTTTCAGGAGCTTGTCGGCCTGATTTACAAACCCGCCGTAGTCTTTTGTTTTCAGATCCAGGTATACGTATCCCGTTAACGCTCCCTCCTCGTCGCGAATCATCGCTGGTCCGCGCGAAAAGTAAACTCTGGCAATCTCATTGATGGGGATTTGCGCTCCGGACGGAGTTGGAACCAGGGCGCGGTTGAGCGCCGCCGGGTCATCGCGGAAGTCGCGCTCGTAGCGGACCGCAATGGGATATCGCTGCCGGCCCTCGACGTTCTGGGCAACCGTCGCCCCCCCGATCTCGGAGGTGATCACGCGCTGCACATCGGCGACGGTTAGGCCGTATCGAGCCGCCTCGGGCCGGTTGACCTCTACATTCAGGTAAGATCCCTGCGAAACGCGCTCAGCAAATACCGAATTCGTATCCGGCAGCGTCGAAAGAATCTGCTGGATCTGCGCTCCGATTTCCTGGATCTTGTCCAGATCGGGACCCTGAATCTTGATTCCGACGGCTGTCTTGATGCCGGTTAACTCCATGTCGAGTCGGCTCTCCACGGGCATCGTCCAGGTATTGGTGAGGCCGGGAAATTGCAGTTTCTCGTTCATCTGCTGAATCAGCTTTTCGTACGTCATTCCCGCTCGCCACTGTTGTCGCGGCTTAAGCATGATCGTGGTGTCGTACATGTCCAGGGGAGCATTGTCCGTAGCGCTATCGGATCGGCCGACCGTTCCGAATACGGTGGCCACCTCCGGAAACGAGCGAATGATCCGGTCTTGTTCCTGCATCAGAGCGCTTGCCTGTGTGATCGAAATGCCGGGAAGAGCGCTTGGCATGTAGAGCGACGAGCCTTCGTACAACGCCGGCATGAATTGGCTTCCCAGGAGGAAGTACAAAGGCGCTGTCACCGCCAGGAAGATCAGGTTGACAGCGATTACCAGCTTCCAATGCCGCAAGCACCAGCGCAATACGGGCAGGTAGATGGCTTGTGTAATGCGTGCTGCCGGGTTCTCGGACTCTGCCCGCAAGCGCCCGCGAATGAACAAGGGCATCAACGCGGGCACAAGAGTGATCGAGAGCAATGAAGAAAACACGAGCGCCAGTGTCTTCGTCCAGGCCAATGGCCGGAACATGCGGCCCTCCTGGGCCTCCAGCAGAAAAACCGGAAGGAAAGACACGACAATAATGATCAACGAGTAGAACAGCGCCGGCCCTACCTGCTTCGCCGATGCAACCAGGAGTTTGCGCCGCTCGGGCTCGGCGAGCATGCCGCTGTGCTGTCCTTCTGCCAGCCCGCTGCGTTCGGCTACATGCTTGTACCCATTTTCGACCATCACGATGGCGGCATCGATGAGCACGCCAATCGCAAGCGCAAGGCCGCCGAGCGACATGATGTTCGAGCTGACCTTGAGGTAGTACATGGGGATGAACGCGGCCAATACCGCAATGGGTAGGGTAATGATCGGCACCAGGGCTGAACGGAAGTGGAAAAGAAAAGCAACGCTCACGAAGCTGACGATGATCGCCTCGAGGATCAGGTCCCGCTTCAAGGTCTTGATCGATTCATTGATCAGCCATGAGCGGTCGTACCCGGCCACGATTTCGATCCCGGGCGGCAAGGAAGGAGCGAGTTCCCGAAATTTGGTTTTCACTCCCTGGATGACATTCAGCGCATTGAGCCCATAGCGCATGACCACGATTCCACCGACGGTTTCCCCTTCTCCTTGCCAGTCCGCCGCTCCTCGCCGGATGTCTGGTCCAAATGCCACGGTTCCGAGATCGCGAATCAGGACAGGGGTTCCATCCTTCGTGGCCACCGGCACGTTCTCCAAGTCGGAAAGGGATCGAAGATATCCCAGGCCCCGCACCATGTACTCGGCCCCGCTCATTTCCAGGACATCTCCTCCCACCTCGTTTGTGCTCTGTCGGACGCGGTCAATCACTGTCGAAGCGGGAATACCGTAGGAGAACAATTTATTGGGATCGAGCTTGACCTGGTATTGCCTGACAAACCCGCCGATGCTCGCGACTTCCGCCACTCCGGGAACGGTTTCCAGTTGATAGCGAAGGTACCAGTCCTGCAGCGCGCGCAGATCGGCAAGGCTCCTCGTGTGGGTGCGGTCGACGATTGCGTATTCGTAGACCCATCCCGCTCCGGTGGCGTCCGGGCCGATGGCAGGATGCACCTCGGCAGGCAAGCGGCCCGAAATCTGCTGCAGGTATTCGGTCACTCTCGAACGGGCCCAGTAGAGGTCGGTACCGTCCTCGAAGACCACGAATACGTAGGAATCGCCAAACATGGTCTGGGCCCGCACCGCCTTCACCCGCGGAGCAGCTAGTAACGATGAAACAATCGGGTAGGTTACCTGGTCCTCGATGACGTTGGGAGGCTCTCCCGCCCATTCCGTGTGGATAATGACCTGAACATCACTGATATCAGGCAGAGCATCGAGAGGAATCCGCTGAACCGACCAAACGCCGGCGAGGCTCAGCAGGATCGCACCTGTGAATACGAGGAAGCGATTTCTCTCGCACCACTCAATCACCCTCGAGATCATCACATACCTCCGGTGGCGCTGAGGCTCAGCTGCTTGGTGCCAATCGCCTCACCATTGCGTTGAGCCGATACCGAGACTTGCCACGTGCCGCCGGTCGCTAACTGCACTGGCGCTGCGTACACTCCGTTCGCTTTCTCTGCCAGGCTTGTGCTCGTGCGCATTGCTGCCATGCCCATCTGCGGCATCGCCGGCATGAAGAAGGTAACGACAACCTGCGCCGCCATTACAGGCTTTCCATCAGCGCCCGTCAGCTTCACCCGTACCGTGTTCGCGCCCTTCTGCGGAGGCGTTGGATCGGTCGTCAAGTCAATCCCGACCTGCTCATTGGGCGCATTGGTTGCTGCCGCCACAGCAGCGGGCGGGGGGGGCGCAAACGCCCCCATTACGGCCTGAAGCTGGGCTTCCGAATCGACAAGGAAGTTGGCCGAACTCACAATCCGTTCGCCACTTCTCAGCCCATGAAGGACCACGGAGTGGTCGTCCACGCTCGGGCCGATCTCGACCTCGCGGGGTTCAAGATATCCCTGCCCATGATCGACAAAGGCAATCTGGCGAGTACCGGCATGGAGAACCCCCGAACTCGGAATGACGAGCTGTCGGCCCAGAGGAACATCAATGCTGACGTTCACATACATGCCTAGCTTCAGGACAACTCCGGGATTGCCGAACACCAGCCGGACGCGCACGGTTCGTGTCATCGGTTCAACTTGAGGAAGAATTTGATCGATGCGCCCGGCGAACTTGCGCCCGGGATATGCATCTACCGTGACCGTCGCGCGGTTACCGGCTCTCAGCCGTCCCACCTCTGCCTGTGCCACATTGGCGTAAACCCACGCGCTGGATAAATCGGCAATCGTGTAAAGCCTGGTATCGCTCTGCACATACTGATTGGGCAACGCGTTTCGTTCGGTGATGTAGCCGGAAACGGGAGATTCGATTTCGATTTCGTGCTCCACTTTGCCGCTTTGCTCCAGCTTCGCGATCTGGGTTGGCGAAACGGCAAATTGCCGCAACCGGTCAGCAGCCGCCTGCACCAGCCAATCGCCTTCCTTCCGAGCGGTTCCATGCATGTCGTGTGAAAAGGACTGCTGGTTCTGCCTGGCGAGGAGATACTCCTGCTCGGTGCTGACCAGATCGGGGCTGTACACCGTGAACAGGGGCTGCCCTTTATGCACATACTGATACGTGGCGTTGGCAAATACCTTCTGAATCCATCCGGGAAACCGCGTCTGGACATAGGACACCCGCTGCTCATTGATGTCCACGTTTCCCGGCAGGCGTAGTTCGTCATCGATTTGCTTACTCTCAACCATCGCAGTTCTTACACCGATCGCCTGTAAACGTTGGGGCGACAATTGCAGCGGCATGAGAGCCGGCGACGAACTGTCGCCGGAGCGAGCGCTCTCCGGGCTTTCCTGTCGCACGGCAATAGGACCTCTCGCGACCACCGGATCGGT
Source organism: Terriglobales bacterium (assembly GCA_036376415.1). GTDB lineage: Bacteria > Acidobacteriota > Terriglobia > Terriglobales > Acidobacteriaceae > Gp1-AA145. The sequence goes on along the minus strand of DASVAJ010000096.1, from coordinate 62,762 downwards.
TTCTTCGCTGGTGGTGGATTGGTGGTCCGCACGAAGGAGTTCGAAACACAGAGCGACGGCCAGCAGCACGCTAAGCACAAGAGCGATTCCGAAAGCCTTCTTGGAAGCATGTTCGTTCATCGCGCTACCTCCGGCGAGGACGTCTCAACTGCATCCAGGGGTTTGCCCACCGCAAGCTCCAGATCCGCGACTCGCGCTTCGAAATCGGCCAATGCCTGGAAATAGGCGAGATCCAGGTCGATCACCGTCATCTCGCTGTCGAGCAGATCGAGAAACGCGGTCCGGTCGTTCTCGTAGGCGATCACGGTAGAGTGCAACGTGGCCTCGGCTTGCGGCCGCAAAGAGTTTTCGTAAATGTTTGCGAGTTCCTGTGCAGCTTTGGCTTGTACCAGCGCCTCCTGGATTTGGCCCACGGCGGCGTTGCGCATGGCCTCGACCTCGGCATCCCGCTCCGTGACCATCGCCGCGGCTTCGGCGATCTCGGCATCGTGCTTGCGGCGATTCAGCCAGGGCAGGGTCACCGAACCCTCCACCATGTAGTTGTTGCGGAACTCAGATCCGCGCGGCATCAGCATGTAGCCTGCGGAGATGGTGAAGTCCGGGCTGAAGGCTTTGTTCGACAGCGCCTGCTCATTGCGGCTCTTCTCCGCCGCCGCTTGCGTCTGGATAAGATCGGGTCTCGACTGTAGCGCCTCCCGTTCCAGGGCTTCCAGCCGCGGCAAGGCGACGGAGATCCCATAGTCGCCTCGCACATTGATGGGTCTGCGGGGATCGCGTCCGAGAAGCGTGTTGAGATGCGCTTGAGCAATGTCCATGTCCTGCTCGAAGTGGATCAGGTGTTCGGCCAGCCGCGTCACGCTGATCTGCGCCTTCAGCATGTCCTGCTGAGGCACCTTCCCGACGGTGTACTTGATTCGCGCAGCCTCGACGGCTTGCCGGGCAATGTTCACGTGCTCGTCATGAATGCGGAGTCCGTCTTCCGCTCGCAGCAGGTCATAGAAAGCCTTTTGAACTCGAATCCGAATGTCGAGCCTGGTTGCTTCCAACGCGGCCTTGGCTTGCGCAACATCCCCTTCCGCCACGCTGGTGCGCAACGACCGCTTGCCGAATCCCGGCAGTGTTTGGCTGAGCATGAACATGTTTTGCCCGGCGCTGTAGTTCCAGGGGTGGCGCAAAGGCACCTGCCAGCCTCGATACGTCACAGAGGGGTCATCCAGAGCCCCGGCCGCAGGAATGTGGGCTTGGACAACCGCAAGCCGCCGTGCCGCGACTCGGATTTCTGGGTTCCCGGTCAGGGCCATGCGCTCGATCTCGTCTAGGGTTAAAGCCGGACCAGCCGGCATGGCATGGTGCTGCGGAAGCAGGGCGGCGATGTCGGCGGGGCCGCGATCTTGCATGGCGGTTTGTCCGCGCACCAGCGAGGCAGATCCCCACAGGCAGATACAAAATAAGACACGTAGGTTTCTCATCACTCCTCCGTACTGATTTCAAGCGAGCGCTCGGCCGTCTGTCGCGGTGCGCACACAAACGCGCCATCAGGCAGGCAACCATCGGATCAGTAGCGGAGGAATCTAGATTCGCAGGATGGAACTGGCGCCGGGGGATGATTCAGGGGGCGGCGCTTCCAACGCCGGAACGGGGAATGAGACGGGTAGGTTGACCACGACCAGAATCGAAATCTGCGGAACGATAGCCACCTCAAACGGCCGCGTCGCCGCGTACAGGGGCGTCGGACTTACAGCCGTATTACGCTGTCGCTCCTGGCAGCAGGAGTGACTGGAAGGCATCGTCGAAGATCCGCACTCCTGCGCCATCTTCATACAGCAATCGTGTTCTGCAGGAGTCATCGCGCGCAGGGGGACCAGGCAAGCCATAGCCGGCATCGCGGCCCAAAGGACCGCGATCACCAGCATCACCAAGGCGCCTGTTCTGCTCACGCGCATAGTGTACCGCTTCTTGCCTGGGAACGATTATGAAGTGCTGCGCAACGTAGTACAGTGATTGGGATCACACTACGTCGTGACATCAGGCGAACGTCCTTTGCTGTCTGTGACGGCAGTAACCGTGCTATTGTCATCCGCAAGCCGCACCATTGCCTTGAGCCCAACTAACTCCACGGTTCTGCGCTTGATGACTCCCGGCGATATCCCCGCGGCCTTGGAATTGTCCCGGCTCGCAGGCTGGAACCAGACCGCGGACGACTGGCGACTATTGTTGGAATTGACGCCTGCGGGCTGCTTCTGTTTCGCCTGCGGTCGCACTGTGGTAGCGACGGCTACCCTGATGGGTTATGCAACCCGGTTAGCCTGGGTGGGCATGGTGCTCACCCATCCCGACCATCGCCATCGTGGATATGCAAAGCAGTTGCTTTCCGAACTCCTGACGAGAGCGGATGCCTTGGGCATTCCAACCATCAAGCTGGATGCAACTGATCAGGGACAACCGCTCTACGAAAAGCTTGGCTTTGAGTTTGAGCAGCCCATCGAGCGCTGGTCACGGAATGAGTCGCAGAACCTTCCGCCGGCCCGCAGCACGGGCAATCTTTCCGAGTGGTTCGAAATGGATGAAAGTTGTTTCGGAGCCGATCGTAGATCTCTGCTTGCCGGCCTGGCCGAGCGCAGCGCGTGCTACACGAACACGCTTGGATATTTGCTGGCGCGCGGCGGTCGTGAAGCTTCGTACCTGGGCCCCTGCATGGCAAAATCTATCGCCGGCGCCCGCGAATTGTTGACGCGAGCCCTTAGCAATACGCAAAGCAGGTGGGCGTGGGACCTGCTACCCGAAAACCAGGACGCCGTGACCCTCGCGACGGAACTCGGCTTTCGACCGCAACGTCGACTCACTCGGATGCGCCGCGGTGCTCCGCTCCAGACAGACGACGGGCGAATTTATTCCATCGCGGGATTTGAATTCGGTTAGGCTCAGCGGAGCCAATCGTCGAGATTTTTCGCGATCAGCTCATCGTCCGCCGCATGCAAGTGCGGATACGCATTCCACACCCGGTCGATCTCTTCCCTCTGTCCCGGAGAAAGGTCTTCTTCCGGATCCAGGCACCAGCGGCCCGCCAGCAGCGCTTGCCGGCGCAGAACTTCATGAATGCCGGGAATGCATCCCCGAAAGTCATGCTGCGGGTCGAAGATGGCAGCGTTCGCATCTGTCACCTGCTGGGCGATGCGTAGCAACTCAGGCGAAACGTTCTCGCGTTGCTGCTTGATGCAGTCCAGGAGCGTAACCGCCGAGCGCGTCCAAACCGCCCAGTGGCCTAGCAAGCCGCCAACCATGCGCGCTCGCCCTCCGGAAAATTCAAACTCCGACAACAGATCGCCGAGGATGTTGTCGTCGTTGCCGGTGTAAAGCGCAATTTCGTCCTTTCGCCCGCTTTCAATAACCGCGCGCACCACGTTCAAAGTCTGATAGCGGTTGAAGGGCGCGATTTTGATCGCTACCACATTGGGAATCTCGGCGAATTCACGCCAGAATTCGTAGCTCAACATGCGCCCGCCAACTGCCGGCTGCAAATAAAACCCGATCACGGGAATGACCTCGGCCACCGCGCGCGAGTGCTCGATCAACTCGGAAAGGCTTTCGCGCTGCAGTGCCGCGAGGCTCAGGAGCACGGCATGGAACCCGAGCTTCCGCGCAAGTTCAGCCTCTCCCATGGCCTGCTTGCGTTGCCCGCATACCCCGGCAATTCTGATCACCTCATCCTTCGCCGTCTCTTGTGCTGCAAGCTCAAGCACAGGTTTGAGGAGATTGAATTCCGGATTGCGGATGGCGAACTGCGTGGTGTGTACTCCGACGGCGATGCCTCCGGCACCGGCGGCCAGGTAGTAGCGGGTGAGGGCGCGCTGGCGCCGCTCGTCCAGTTTCCGATCGGCGGTCAGCGCCAGGGGGTGCGCCGGAATCACCAGCCCGGTTCGCAAACGCTGGCGGACAGTCATCAAAATTTACCGTCTCGGACTGTGAAGTGAGTGGGCTTGTTCAGCAACGGTCCACCGCTGGAAATCCAATGCGCAATCCAATCCATCATCTGCAGCGGAGATACGTTTGGCGGCCCAAAAATCGAATCCGCCTTGCTGGCGTCGCTCAGCAGCGCCCGTCCGCTCTCCTCACCATCAAAGACGGGATCAAGCTGGAAACGCCGGCCGAACTCCTGGGCAATCCACCGCACCGAAAGCGTCTCCGGCCCGGTGAGGTTCAAGACCAGCGGCGGCGATTGACAAACCTTCAATGCTCGAAGGCAAACTGAGTTCGCGTCGCGCTGCCAGATTACGTTGACATGGCCCATTCTCAGGTCAACCGGACGCCGCTGGTAAACCGCAAGCGCAATGTCCACCAACACGCCGTAACGGAGCTCGACGGCGTAGTTTAGCCGTAGAATCGTGACCGGCGTCCCCCATTTGGCCGAGCCATACTCGAACATGCGCTCCCTTCCCAATGCCGACTGCGCGTACTCGCCGACCGGTGCCACGGGAGTCGTTTCCGTTGCCCCGCCTGACAAAGCCGGCTCCAGGCCGTAGACGTTTCCGGTGGAGAACGCGACGATACGGGAGTTGCGAAACCGCTCTGCGACCAGCCCCGGCAGAAACGTATTCATTGCCCAGGTGAGATGTTCGGCGCCGCTGGTACCGAATTTCCGCGCCGCCATGAACACCACGTTGGCGGCATCCGGCAAGTCGGCCAGCGAGCCGGGTTCCAGCAGATCACAGAGGATCGTCTCCACCCCAGCTTTCTCCAGATCTATGCGGACTGCCGGAGAAGAGAAACGCGCGACGGCGATGACTCGCTTCCTGACGCCGGCCTGTTGAGCCGCCCGGTGGGCGAGTTTGGCCATGCTGGGTCCCATTTTCCCCGCAGCACCCAAGATGAGGATGTCCCCCTCAAGCACAGCGACGGCTTCTACGTCGGCTCGCGAAGGGGTAGACAGACGGTCTTCCAACTCTGGCGTGGTCTCGATCAAAGTTTCGGCCCGAGTCTGCATGTTCAAATGTTTTTCAGTTGTTGATTGATGGGTCTCGGTTGGCCATGCTAGTCTAGCGCACATTGGTTTCGTTTGCTTGTGAATTCTTTCGTTTCCTGGTGAGCGGGTGAATAGCCGCAAATCCCGAGGACCCTATGGATCTCACGGTTTTTCCTGACAAGCTTGCACTGGCGAAAGCCGCCGCCGCGGAAGCTGCGCAGACCATTCGCACCGCAGTCCAGCAACGAGGATCAGCGCGCATAATCGCCGCCACGGGCGCGTCGCAATTTGAGTTTCTCGAGGCGCTCACTAAGCAGGACGGCATCGACTGGAAGAACGTGGAAATGTTTCATCTCGATGAGTATATCGGGCTGCCGTCGACACACCCGGCCAGTTTCCGCAAGTATCTCCGCGATCGCCTGATCAGTAAGACGGGTATTACGCGCTATCACTTTCTCGATGGGGAGAAGGATGCGACATCCGTAATTGCTGAGGTCGCCGCCGAGATTCGCAAAGCTCCCATCGACGTCGCATTTGCCGGAGTCGGCGAAAACGGGCACCTGGCATTCAACGACCCCCCGGCCGATTTTGAAACCGACGAAGCGTATATCGTGGTGGAGTTGGATGAAGCTTGCCGGCGGCAGCAACTGGGCGAAGGCTGGTTTAAAAATCTTGATGAAGTCCCCCGCCGCGCCATCTCCATGACCATCCGTCAGATTCTCAAAGCCCGGCAAATCCTCTGCATGGTTCCTGACGCGCGCAAAGCGCAAGCGGTCGCGAAATGTTTCAGCGGCGAAGTGAGCCCGCTGGCGCCGGCATCGATTCTGCGCACCCACGACCATGTCCACGTCTTCCTCGACAAGGATTCCGCGGCTCTCTTGCGGCGCGAGGTTGTTGTTTAAATGGGCCGGACGAGGCCTTGTTGAGTCGCCTTCGTGTTCCTGACCAAGAGGAGCACCAGTAACATGCCGATGAACGGAATCAGGCCGGCTACCACCACGATGGGATCGAAAGCGTGCGTGCCCATGGCATGCCGCGCATCGGAATAGCGTCCGATCAGTCCAGAGGCGATGATGGTCCCGATTCCCGACCCGGTGCCCCCCAGGCCGCTAACGCTGGCCACCGATCTGCTCTCGTAGAGGTCCGACGGCAGCACGTTAGCGATGGTGCTGAATGCAGCGTAAGAGAAGGTCGCTAACGCGAACAGTGTCGTGATGATCCACAAAGTTGTTGTAAGAATGGTCGGGAGCAGAAGCATGACCCCCACTCCGCCGAAGACGACTACCGCTTTCCGGGCAGCACCGAGCGGCCAGCCACGCCGCACCAGCCATCCCGAGGCGACGCCGCCAAAAAAATTGCCCAGGTCGGCGGCAATAAATGGAACCCATACCGCGATGAATTCGCCGCGCAGGCCAATGCCCTTGGCAAACAGGTAGATGGGGAACCAATCGGTAATAAAGAACCAGACGGGGTCGGTAAACGAACGCGCGATAATTGTTCCCCAGGTCTGCGGCAGCTTCAGCAGATCACGCCAGCGCGGCCGAAACTCGCTGCCATGAGCCGCGAGATCGGTCTGGTCTTGCGCAATCAAATTCCGTTCCGCTTCGGAAATCAGGGGATGCAATGGAGGCGGCTGATAAACCCTGCGCCACAAGAGAATCCACAGGAAACCGAGCAGGCCGGGTATGACCACGGCCGGACGCCATCCCCAATGAAGATAGATGGGCAGAACGATGAAAATGGCCACCGCACCGCCCACCGATGACCCGCTGTCGAAGAAGGCGGTGGCTAGCCCGCGCTCCTGTTTAGGAAACCACTCGGAAACGGCTTTGGTCGCGGCGGGCCAGTTTGCCGACTCTCCCGCCCCCAAGAGAAAGCGAAACAGTCCAAAACTGGCAAGGCCGCTGGCCAATGGCGTGAGCACCGACACCAGCGAGTACCACAGCACCGTCAGCGTGAGGCCGCGACGCGTTCCGAGCTTATCCATCAGGCGGCCAAAAAGCGTTTGTCCAATCGCGTACGCGATTCGAAACGCAATCACAATGTACGCATAATCGGTGTTTGACCAGTGGTACTGAGTTTTGAGAAAAGGCGCGAGCACAGAAAGGCTCTGCCGGTCGAGGTAATTGATGAAGGTGGAGGCAAACAGTACCGCGGCAATCCACCATCGCAGGTTGGCGATTGTGCGCCGCGCGGAAATCGGGGGAGCCGTGAACGTCAAGCTGCCTCACCAGTGAACGGCATTCAAATTCCCCAGCGCCAGTCCGGCTCATCCGGCGCGCTGAGCTTCACCGAAATCGATCCGTCCGCATTCACTCCTTGCTCGCAAGCCCATGCCACAGGTTTCATCACCCCGGGACGAATCTCGAGTTTCGCCGTGATCTTGACGCTCCCCGAATATCCCTTCGGCATCAAGAACGAGCACTCCCGGTTCCCTCCGCCATAGGGCTGTCCTGGATCCAGCGCTCCCTGCAATTTCCATCCGGCAGTGGGACTCTCCAGTTCAATCCAAAGGATTCCCGGAACGCCGGCAACTCCGCGGTTCACCACCGAAACGATCAGTTCCGAAGTGCCGTAGCGCTTGCGTTGCCAGACCCAGGCCGGACGCAAGCGGTAGCCAAGATTCGTGCGCAGGCGCTCGAAGCCGCGGGGATACCGCTCGTTATAGCGCTTCAAATTGTCGGACTCCGTCCACAGAGACCAGTAGTTCGCGCGAATATCGAGCGTGTGCAGCATCAGGTTTTCCATCGGATTCACGCCGGCTGCGTCTGGCGGCAACTTCCCAACCTCGTACTGGCGCAGTCCCCCGTCTTCCATGATGCAGCCCAGCCAGGGCGGCCGATTGGCCAACTCATCAATCTGGATCGGCTCTTCCAGACGGATGCTGTCCGAGCGCAACCACGCGCCTCCACGCATGGCCAGGTCGAGAACGCGGCGATTGCCCACGTGGCTGATGTCAGGCTGCGTGTTCACCGCGAGCGGCGTCTTTTTCCAGGCATCGAGTTGCTCTTCGGTCATTTCGGAGAAGGTTCGCTCCGCGGTCACGTAATCCGGAAAAGGATTCGGCAACTCGCCCGTGTGCCCTTCCCCCCAGAAACCGTATTGCATCAGGTCCATCCACTCGATCAGCGGGTTGCCATCAAACTCAGCGGCCAGCAATTGGTTCAGTTCGCTAAATGCCTTGCGAAACTCGGGATGATCATATCGTGGCTCGACATATGGGACATTGCCATGACGCGCCAGGCTGCCGATCGTTACCAGCGGGATTCGCGAGCGGAGAAATTCCGGAAGCGCAATTTCCCTGGGCTGAAATTCGGGATTGGAGAGCTGCACGCGAAAACCGACGCGCAGTCCATGACGCTTGGCGGCATCCAACGTAAGCGGCCAGACCGGATCAAGGTCGAGCCGTCCCGGCCGCGATTGCACATTCCGCCAGTCGCAGCGAATATATAGGACATCGACAAACGGCAGGCTCGCGATTTCCTCCACCTGTCGCTCTAAAGTCTTACCTCCGGCTCGGACCGCCAGCGAAGGGCCACTTTCCTCCCACGTGTATCCCACTAACCCCAACCCGGGATTGCGCAGGGGTTTCTCGGACGCCGTGGTAAAGAGCGCTGTGCGCCAGCCCTGGTCCTGATCAATGTCGAAAGGACCCTGACCCAGGCGCTCGCGGATGGGGAAAGCGGCAGTGTAATCCTGAGCGCACTCCTCTGCTCTGCCCGCCAGTGGCGCCGCAGCGGCCAGCATGGCTGCGTTCTTGAAGAGAGTTCTACGATTCATGAGGGCCCTTCACAACAATCGCGATCGGGAAGTCATCACTCCAGAACTGTTGACAAGCGGCGGCTTGTGCCGCAAAGTGTAACGGAAAGATATCGAAAGCAAACGAAAGAATCAAATGCCTCGATTTACAGCTCACGCTTTGCTGCCGTTGGCGCTGTCTCTAAGCCTTTTCGCTCAGAGCCGCCCAGGCAATTTCACGATCCTCGGCCCAGGCGGCGGCGGCGCGATGTTTCATCCCACCATCAGCCCGCATAATCCCAACACGGTTTTGGTCGCCTGCGACATGACAGGTTCCTACATCACGCACGACGGGGGAAAATCGTGGCGTATGTTCAACCTGCGCGATGACGTGCGCTTCTTTGCTTTCGACCCGGCAGACCCCAAGACCATTTACGCGGGCACTAAAGACCTGTGGCGCAGCACCGATGATGGAGAAACCTGGAGACTTGTTTATCCCAAGCCGTCCACCATCAAAGGCATTCGCATGAACCCCGATCACGCCGATGAAACTATCGTGGCCGATCCGGATCCGTTGGGAACGGTCACCGCTTTGGCCATTGATCCCGAGAATTCACGCGTGCTTTATGTCTCGGCTCATAAAGACAAGACCGCGAAATTATTTGTTTCTCAGGACGGCGGAAACTCATGGAAAGAATTCGGCGATCTTCCTGAATCAGCCCAGCACATTTGGCTCGATCCGCGGCCGCAGCTGAATTCGAGGACGGTGTTTGTCGCCAGTCAACACTTCGTAGTGGTTCGAAACTCCGACGGACTTCAGACTCACCCCAACCCGGTTGAATTCAGCGCGTCTTCCATGGGATTTGACCACGACTTCAAACCTGTCATTTACGCCACCGCCCACGATGGGCTTTACGCTTCGCGTGATGCAGGCGCGAGCTGGCAAAAACTGACTCTTCCGGGCAGCGAAGCACGTGTGCGTGCCGTCGCAACGAGCTTGCATCACCCCGAAACCGCGTATGTCTCCTATAACCATCTGATCGAAAGCGGCCATTGGCTGGACAGTCTGATGGGTCACCCGCCGCGCTGGCTGGGCGTCGCGAAAACCGCGGATGGGGGCAAAAGCTGGCAGTTGGTATGGAAGGAGTCCGATAAATCCGCCGCTAACGTGCATGATGCGTGGATCAGCGAGCGTTTTGGTCCGGGGTGGGCGGAAAATCCGTTGGACATGACCGCCTCAGATAACGACGCGAATCTTGTCTACGGCACTGATTTTGGCCGCACCATGCAGAGCAAAGACGGCGGCGCGAGCTGGACCGCGCTCTATTCGCGCAGAGTGCCCGAGGGCCAGTGGACCTCCACGGGCCTCGATGTCACCACCAACTATGGCATCCATTTCGATCCTTTCGATTCCAAGCGTGAGTTCATCACCTACACCGACATTGGGCTGTTTCGCAGCGAAGATGGAGGCCGTTCGTGGCAGAGCTCAACTGCGGGGGTGCCGCAGGAGTGGTGGAACACGACGTATTGGGTGGTGTTCGATCCCAAGGTCCGCGGCCGTATTTGGAGCGTGAACAGTGGGACGCATGATTTGCCTCGTCCAAAGATGTGGCGAAAGAATTCCGTGCTCACCTACAAAGGCGGTGTCTGCCGCAGCGATGATGGCGGGCGCACCTGGACGAAATCCAACAGCGGCATGGAAGAGACAGCGCCGACGCATATCCTGCTCGATGCGTCGAGCCCGATTGAGGCGCGCGTTCTATACGTCGCAGCTTTCGGACGAGGGATTTACAAGAGCACCGATGGCGGGCGCAGCTGGTCGCTGAAGAACAACGGCATTTCGCAAGCGCAGCCATTTGCCTGGCGCCTCACCCAGGATTCAGCAGGAACTCTCTACCTCGTCGTGGCGCGGCGTTCGGAAGATGGCAGTATCGGCAATGATGGGGACGGCGCCGTCTACCGTTCGCGCGACGCCGCTGAACACTGGGAGCGCCTTTCCCTTCCCGATGGGGTCAATGGACCGAACGGCCTGACTGTGGATCCGCGCGATGCCAATCGCCTCTATCTGGCAGCTTGGGCTCGCGCCACCGGCATGCACGGAGACGGCGGCGGAATTTTTCTTTCGCAAGATGGCGGCAAGACCTGGCGCCAGATCCTGGATCGCGACCGTCACGTGTACGATGTGACGATTGATCCGCGCAACCCGGATTGGCTGTTTGCGACCGGCTTCGAGTCTTCCGCGTGGCGATCAGTTGACCGGGGCGAGCACTGGACACGCATTGCAGGTTTTAATTTCAAGTGGGGACATCGGGTTATACCTGATCCTGCGGATCCAGATTCCATTTACATCACCACCTTCGGCGGAAGTGTCTGGCACGGAGCGCGAAATGGAAAGCCGGGGGTTCTCGACATCGCGACCCCGCAAATGCAACCTGGAAGGTAGGGAGCAGCCCTCCTCTATGGGAAAAATGTTTTTCATTCATTTCTTTTTCTTGCTATAGTCTTTCTTTGCTTCTGATCGAACTACAGGTTAGAAAGGATCGCCGCCCTGATGCTTGCAACACTTCTGGGAGACACGCGTTGGCTGCAGGCACTATCTGAGAGCCAGCCCAAGGTTGCCGAACTCCTTTCCCGGACAGAGGAGCAGCAGAAGCACAGCGGCTATTTCCATACCCTTCGCGAGATTTGTCAGCAGCCGGTTACGTGGCTCAACACGGCGCAGCAGATGATTGCGGCGGCCCCAAAGCTACGCGAGTTCACCTCCGGGATTCGCGCCGTGGTACTGACCGGGTCGGGCAGCTCGGAGTTCGCCGGCGACTGCGTACGTATGGGCTTGCGCCGCGAACTTGGCATCACCACAGCTGTGGTGGGGGGTGGAACCCTGCTGACCTGCGGCGAAGAATCACTTCCCCCCGAACGCCCCCTGCTGATCATCTCGTTGGCCCGTTCCGGCGACAGCCCGGAAAGCGCAGGTGCGCTGTCCCGGCTGCTCACGCCTGACATTCGGCATCTGGTGCTCACCTGCAACGAACGAGGCAGGCTGGCGGAAGCTTTCAAGGCAGATCCCAGCGTACATGTAATCAGCCTGGACGATGCCACGAACGACCGCAGCCTGGTGATGACCAGCAGCTTCACGAATTTGGTGCTGGCTGCCGGCTTCCTCGGTTGTATGCGTGCGGTGGAACGGTACCGTGAAATCTCCGGCAAGCTGAGCGAAACCGGAAAAGATTTCTTGCGCACGCACCTGGGCGCGTTGTCTGCAGTGGCAAAAAGCGGCTTCCGGCGAGCGATTTACCTGGGAACGGGCGCACAGTTCGGGGTTGCGCGTGAGTCCGCGCTAAAGATGCTCGAAATGACCGCCGGTTCGGTGGCGACGCTGTGCGACTCCTACCTCGCGTTTCGGCACGGGCCCATGAGCTTTGCGCACAGCGACACTTTGTTTGTGTGTTTCCTCTCTTGCGATCCGCTCTTGCGCGCCTACGAATCCGATCTGCTGGCGGAGTTAAATGACAAAGAATTGGGACTGATGAAAGTCATCGTCGGAGAGAATGTTCCCCGGAAACTCGCGGCCAAGGACGATGTCATCCTTGAGTGCCCAGGACTCAGTCAGCTCAGCGATGACCACGTCGCTGTCATCCACGTCATGGCGGGCCAACTGCTGGCGTTTTTCCGCTGCCTGGAAGAAGGACTTCGCCCTGACTCACCCTCGGAAGATGGAGTGATTAATCGTGTGGTCCAGAGCTTCCGACTTCATTTGCCGGCACGCGGTGAAGATGAAAGTAAGCAGGATGGGAGGGCGGGTGTTTAATCGACGCCAGTGGCTCTATAGCGCGGGAATGCTGGTGGGCGCAACGCAACTGCCCGCGAATGGGCAAAATACAGGCTCGAAGGCAAATGGAACGCCGCAGAATTCCGGCAAGCCTGCTCCCTTGCCTCTTTCCGAGTACGAACCCAAGAGCATGCTGCATGTGAAACAGACTCAAGTCCCGCGCTCCCGGTTTCCTGTCATTGATATCCATACCCACATTTCGATTTCGCAGAGATCCGAGAACGGGGTCGGGCTGGTGCCCGAGCGCCAGTATCTTGGAACTCCGCAGGAATGTCTCGCCGTGATGGACCGGCGGAATATCCGCGCCATGGTGAACCTGACTGGAGGCTACGATCAGGGGCTTACTGAAACCGTGGCGAAATACGACCAAGCGTATCCGGGGCGGTTTTACACCTTTACCGAGCCTAGCTATTCCAAGTTCAAGCAGCCGGATTATCCGAAAATCCAGGCGGCAGACATCGCGCAGGCTCATCGTAATGGAGCCAGGGGCCTGAAGATTCTGAAAACCCTCGGCCTCTACCTGCGCGAGAACATCACGTCGGGCACGCTGGTGAAAATCGACGACCCGCGCTTCGATCCCATGTGGGACGCTTGCGGGCAGTTGAACATGCCGGTCGCCATTCACGTTTCCGATCCGATCGCGTTCTTCACTCCCACCGACCGTTTCAACGAGCGTTACGAAGAGCTCAACAATCATCCCGACTGGTCGTTTTACGACCACGACTTTCCCAGCAACGCGGAACTGCTGGCGGCGCGCAACCGCATGATGGCCCGGCATCCCAAAACGCGGTTCATCGTTTTGCACGTGGGCAACTTCGCCGAAGACCTGGGGAATGTGAGCGAGAACCTCGATCGATTTCCGAATATGACTGTTGACATCGCGGCGCGCATCGGAGAGCTGGGCCGCCAGCCGCGGACGGCTCGCCGGTTCTTTGACAAATATCAGGACAGGATTCTATTCGGCACTGACGCCACTCCACATGGCGATGAATTTCCGCAGCAAGTCTTCAACGATAAGCTGTACGAGATTTACTACCGCTTCCTTGAGAGCGATGACGAGTACTTCGATTACGCTCCCGCGAAAGTTCCGCCTCAGGGGCGGTGGAAAATTTATGGTATCGACTTGCCGGAGCAGATTCTGAAGAAGGTCTACTACGACAACGCTGCGCGGGAACTGCATCTCTCGGCCTAATGAACACCTGCTGGCGAGTGCTGGTCGCGATTCTGAGTGTTGCCCTGCTCCACGCGCCACTCTCCGCCCAGGTGCGCGTGTGGCAGGGAACGCTGACGCTGCCCGTCTATGAAGAAGGGCCTCCCGACCCGAATCCGCCTTTTGACCAACTGGCCACGACCCGTTTCAATTATCCCTACACGCTGCGGACAAACCTGACCGACCGGCGTACCGACCACAAGCTGCGCGCGATTTTCCTTGAAAACGAATACCTGAAATGCACCGTCCTGCCCGATCTCGGGGGCCACCTGTACACCTGCGTCGACAAGATCAACGGCGAGCCGATGTTCTACGCGAATCCTTCGATCAAGAAGGCCAATATCGGATATCGCGGCGCCTGGGCGGCATTCGGGGTCGAATACAACTTCCCGGTTTCGCATAACTGGATGTCGCTGTCCCCCATTGATTTTGCGTACGCGCCGAATCCCGACGGCAGCGCTTCGGTGACGGTGGGCAATATCGATCGAGTTTACAGAATGCAGTGGTCGGTGGAAATGCGCTTGCGCCCGAAGTCAACGCTGCTGGAGCAGCGGGTCACGCTGTACAACCGCGACGATGTGCGGCACCGCTTCTACTGGTGGAACAATGCCGGCGTCGAAGTCTGGGACGATTCGCACGTCGAGTATCCCATGCGCTTTGCCGCCAGCCATGGCTTCACGGAAGTGCAGCCCTGGCCTGTCGATGCCAAGGGCCGCGACCTGAGCATCATTCGTAACCAGACGGACGGGCCGGTTTCGCTCTTTGTGCATGGCAGCCGCGAGCCCTTCATGGGAGTGTGGAACCCGCACACAAACTCCGGCACCGTGCACTTCGCCAATTACGACGAACAGCCTGCCAAGAAAACCTGGTCGTGGGGCGCAGACGCCGATGGGCTCGACTGGCGCAAGGCGCTTTCCGACAATCAGAGCGCGTACGTGGAAGTGCAGAGTGGACTCTTTCGCAACCAGGAGACCTACGCCTTTCTACAGCCGAGGCAGACAATCCGCTTCGCCGAGTACTGGATGCCGGTTCGCGAAATCGGCGGCATCACGCGGGCGAATCTTTCGGGCGTTTTGCATTTTGAGCGCAATGGAAACGAACTGGTGGCTGGCTTTAATGCCAACCAAGCGTTCCCGGGCGCAGTGATATCGGTGTCCGATGGCGATCGACGCATTCTCAATGCAACCGTGGACCTGGTCCCGGAACACGCCTGGTCACAGAAAATTCCCCTGCCGCAAGCGCAAGCCAAGTGCACGATTGAAATTCGCGATCACCAGGGCGCGCTGTTGATGCGGCAAGAAGAAGGTGAATACGATTGGACTCCCACTTCCCAGATTCGCGTAGGGCCGCAGCCGAAGCACCACCTGCCCGGACCCTCGGAGCGCAGCGAAGATGACTGGCTGCAACTGGGAAATGATCAGGAGTTAAACGGCGAGCTATTGCTGGCGCTCGATACTTACCAGCAACTCCTGAGCAAGTTTCCTGACAGCTATTCCGGGTTGAAGGCGGCCGGGCGCCTGTCCGCGGCTCTGTTGCACTATGACGATGCGGTCCGATTTCTCACAAGCGTGCATGAGCGAAACACGACCGATGCCGAGGCCTCCTACTATCTCGCTGTTGCCTATGACGGAAGCGGCAACCCGGAGCGGGCCCGCGACTTCTTCGAAGCGGCTTACCGGGCGCCGCAATGGCGCGCCGCCGCGGCTATGCGTCTGGGAGAGCTTTCTGCCCGCGAGAACGACCTGGTCCGCGCACAGAAATATTTGTCTGAGGCACTGCGAAGCGCTCCTGAGGACCTGAGAGCAGCGGAAGAACTGTCCGCTGTTGAAAGCGCCGCAGGAGCCAAAGAGCCCGCACGCAGCCTCGTGCACAATTCGCTGCAACGCTTTCCCCTCAGCAACTTTTTACACGAAGAATCGGGAACCAACGACGCGCAACATCTCGCCGATGACGACAGCCGTATCCTGAGGATGGCTGCAACTTACATGCGCCTTGGCCTGTATCAAGGCGCTCTCGAATTGCTCGCGCGGCCCTATCCGCAACCGGCGAGCGACCAGAGCGAACCGGGCGCTCCGGCGGCAACTCGCGATCCGATGATCGCGTACTATCGCGGATATTGCCGCCAGAAACTGGGGCAGGATCCGCAAACAGACTACAAAAGCGCAGACAAGTATCCAACAACCTACATTTTTCCCAGCAGCGCAACCGATCTGCTCGTGCTGCAGACTGCCGCGCAAGCGCTGCCGAACAGTTCCACCGCTCACTATCTGCTGGGCACGTTGTACTTCGCTCGCGCATTCACAGACCAGGCGCTCGCCGAATGGAAACGTGCGGAGCAGTTGAATTCTCATATTCCCGTGCTGGATGCGAGTGTTGGTCTTGCCCTGCTGCACGTCAAGAACGATCCCCAGGGAGCATTGGCTGCCTTTCACAACGGGATCGACACCGACAAGCAAAATGAAGCGGTATACGTCGGCGCGGATCAGGCCATGAGCATGCTGCAGCGTCCCGGCAGCGAGCGGGTTGAAGCGCTCGAGCGCTACCCGGATATGGCGGGCATGCCGAGTGATCTCGTATTCGAGCTGGCGCTGAACCTGGCGGAAGCCGGACAGTTCGACCGCGCCGCCTCGCTGTTTCACAACCGCTTCTTTCCCCGGGAGGAAGGCGGCACCAATGTGCGGCAAGTCTGGGTGGAAGTCCAACTGCAAAATGCTCTGCATCTGGCAAAAACGGGACATTGCGACGAGGCCGTTTCGGCCGCGAAGCAGTTGGGATCGCGGGTCGATGGTGTCTCGTTCACCAGCGATGGATTGGAGCCGTTTGTCAACTCGGCGCGAACCAATTACGTGATCGGAAAGATGGAAGCGGGTTGTGACAAGCCCGACGAGGCGCGCCGATTTTTCCAGACTGCTGCCGCGAAAACCGGCGCCGGCGAAGTCATCTGGGCGTGGCTGGCTGCGAAAGAAATACCGGGCTTCCAGGCAAGCGAGTGGACCGGCCGCCTGCAGTCAGCGCTCGGGCAAGCCAATTCCATGATCGAAAACAGCGGCTTTGCGGGATTCTGGGCTTACAACGCCGGCATGCTGAACCGGGCCTTGGGAAACGAATCGCAGGCCAAAGCGGATTTCCACCGCGCGCTCCTCCTGCCCGACCGCTTGCTCTCATATCACCTCACGCGAGAAGCATTGGCTAACCACTAAGAACTCTATTCCGTTGTTGGGGCATGCCGGCGATCTTTCCGTTTTTCAATCAAACCCTGTGAAACTAATTGCTACCCGCGCTAGGAGTTACGCGAAAGTGATAAAGTTCCCTTAAATCTGAAAAGTAGAATACAGAAGCTTTTCTAGGTGATTCCACTTACTTTTACTTTTCTCTTGACAACCACATTCTTTTTTTTATTTACTTTTTCTTTCCAAGCTGCTCTGCTTTAGGGGTGTTCCGATGAAAACCAGAACCTTCGCGTCTGTGGCCCTTAGTGTGTGCCTCGTTGCCTTCGTTCCTCTCGCATGGGGACAAGGCACCGACCTGGGGACCGTTCGCGGTGTCGTTACCGACACCAGCGGCTCCCTCGTGCCCAACGCTGCTGTAACCGTAACCGATACCGCGACCGGCGCAGTGCGCCAGACCAAGACCAACGGCGAGGGCCAATACCAGGTCTTCGGCCTGCGGTCGGGAACCTATAAGGTCAGCGTGAGCAGTACAGGATTCGCCACGCAAGAGGTGGAGAACGTAGCCGTGCAGGGCAGCAGCGTGATCGGCATAAACGTGACCCTGCGCGTTTCCTCTGCGGAAGAGAAGATCGAGGTCACGGTGGCCGCGCCGGAAATCGACACGGAGAATGCGACCATCGGCGACTCGATCGGATCGCGCTCGGTCATCGACCTGCCGCGCAACACGCGTGATGTCTACAACTTCCTGTACTTGAATCCCAACATCACGCAGGCCGACACCAATGGGGATTTCAAGTTCGTCGGCTCTCAAAGTTACGGGGCCAGCTTCTCGCTGGACGGACAGCGCTCCAATGGCGGGATCTTCGGCGACCCAACCGCGAGCGAGCCTTCGCTCGAAGCCGTCCAGGAAGTGAATGTTCTCTCCAACAGCTTCAGCGCCGAATATGCCGGAATCGCCAACATCCGCATCACCACGAAGCGGGGCACGAACCAATATCACGGGTCGATGTTGTACAACAACAACAATTCCGCACTCGCGGCATTGACCCTGCAAGATCAGCTGGGAAAAGCTGCATTTACGCCTGCGCCGCCATTTGCTTTGAAGTATCCGAACCCAGCATTTAATGAGAACGATATCGGCGCTTCGTTCGGGGGGCCGATTCCTAAACTGAAAAATACCTGGTTCTTCCTGGCTTACGAACGCGACTACAACGTTTCGCCGGTTTACATCCAATCTTCAAGGTTCCCACACCCTTCGCTCTACACTGGCGACTTTTCACTGCTGCCGCTTGCCAGCAGGCCGGACGTGGACAGCACCCTGGCTTCCTTGATGACTCCGGCGGAGATGGCTGCCGACACGACTACGTACATCGACCCAAGCAGCGGCGAGACATTCCAGCTTCTCAATCAGATCCCCTCGCGGCTTCTCAACCCAAGTGTTCAGACCCTGATCAATAAGTATTTTCCGCATGTTGGGTTATCCACCCCCATCGATACCAACGGCAGAATTCCTGAATTTCAAAGTTCCGTCCCAGGACGCAGCACCCTCGACCTGGGCACATTCCGACTCGATCACGATTTCAGCGAGAAGGACCACGTCTATCTGGCCTACAACGCGTCGGCCGACACTTCCGCCACCAACACGGTTTCGAGCAGTCACTACCCCGGCCTTGGACTGACGCAAAACACGCGCCAGAACCACACGGTCAATCTTTCCTACACCCGGGTGATCAGCCCGAATCTGGTGAACGAAGTACGAGGCGGATTCAACAAGCAGAACTTCTTCCGGCACAGCAACACCAGCTTACAAGGCTTTTTATCGGGCATCGGATTCAATTCATCTGAAATCGCCGCCTATGGTGCAGTCGTGGGTAACTTTGCGCTGGCCACCTTTGGCCAACCGGCGGTCAACTTCAGCAACGCCTATGCCACGTTCGACAACGGTGGACGGAATACCGATCGCCCCATGAGCCAGGCGCTAACGACTTTCGGCGATACTCTCACTTGGGTAAAGGGCCAGCACAACCTGAAATTCGGTGGAGACGCCGTGCGCAACTGGGCCGTGGATGGCTTTGCCTGGAATCGTGGAAATCCACGCGGTTCGATGACGTACGGCTTCCCCGGTTCGTGCTTCGATACCGGCGCGAATAATGGCGGGGACTGCTTCGGCAACAACCCGGATCCGTTTGTCGATTTTCTGATCGGAGCTTCGCCGACGAGCGCCAGCACCGTGCGCCAGTTCCGGCCGGCGATGAATGTGCACAACTGGGAGCAGGGCTATTTTGCGCAGGATGACTGGAAAGTGAAGCCCCACCTGACCATCAACCTGGGCCTGCGCTGGGACCTGATCCTTCCCTTCGTCGACCAGAACGACATCATGGTCAACTTCGCTCCGAATCTGACTAATCCAGTGAATGGGCAGCCCGGAGTTTTCGTTATTCCGTCGACAAGAACGCTGCCTTATCTCGATCCACGCATGATCAGCTTTGGTTACGTGACGGCAAGTCAAACGCACCAAGGGATTGGACGCGGTCTGATCAAGCCCGATTATCATGACTTCGCGCCCCGACTCGGCTTTGCCTGGGCTATCGGAGAGAAATCAGTCATACGCGCGGGCTATGGAATGTTCTACCCGACTTCCGCGGCGCAGGGCATTCGGGATTCCATTGCCACCAACCCCTTCAACCAGGGCGCGACCTGGCGCAAAACCTTGGAGCCATGGCCAGGGTTCCAAGGGCAACAGGGGGTCTGCCCAATCTGCGGCGGCACGCTACGAGGTTTAGGGCAGTTTGTTACCGATAATGCAGTGCCGGTGGATCTCCGCGATCCGCGAATCCACCAGTACAACGTCACCTTCGAGCGGCAAATTGGCTGGCAAAGTGCGCTGCGTTTCTCCTACATGGGCACGCACATGGCCGGACTGATTGCGGGCCGAGACCTGAATGAAATTCCACCCAACAATATTCCCTTCGGTACAACACAGGGCGACGGGGTGACTCCCTGCGATCCCACGCAAGGCACCTGCGACTTTTCGCCGGCCGATGTTGCGCGCTACCGCTTTCCGATCGTCGGCGAGAACCTGCTCACCTACGGCAACTTTGCGTACGGGAACTCGAATGCATTTCAAACCCAGCTGGAACGCCGCTACCGAGGCGGCCTCCAGTTGAACATTTCCTACACCTATCTCGATCAGAAATCCACCATCGGCGATACCGCGAACTCGAGCCTGGGGTCGGTGCCATACAATCCATTTAGTTCCAGCGCCGATTACTCGACCGACGGTTTCGTCTCGAAGCACCGCTTCGTTGCGTATGGAATTTACGATCTGCCCATTGGCCGCGGACGCACTTACGGCAGCGGATTCTCCAAGTGGGTGGATGCAATTGTTGGCGGATGGCAATCCACGTTCAGCATGTTCGCAAAATCCGGGACCGGCTACACGCCGTTCTGGGTCTGCGATGATTGCGATCCCGTGTTCCCGGGCAACGTTGCCGCCGGATCGATGGACGCAACGGGCGACTTCGGATTCCCCAACTTCCGCCCCAACATCGTGAACCACAACTACTACACGAGCAACAGCGGCAGCGCGGCGATCATTTGGAATTCGGCTGCGTTCACCTTCCCCTCTGTCGGAACCGACTTCTTCAGCAATCCGGCGGTTGCGAAACGAAACATCCTGTGGGGCCCGAGCACTTGGGGAGTGAATCTCGGGATTCACAAGAATTTCAGGATCACGGAACGAGTAAACGCGAATCTCGGTGCTGACGTCGACAACATCTTCAACCACCCGCTGCTTGCTCCGGATCTGGGCGATTCCGGCGGAGGTTGCGGATCGGGTTGCTTCGCCAACCTGGGCGACTTCAATGTGCTGGTAGACCAAACACCGCCCCCGCCGGGACAACAACCGCCGTTGCTCCCGATCACCTCGAATGAAATCACGTTCCTCAACCCGGACTTTGGGCACTTGATCAAGAGCTACGACCAGGAGGGAGTCACGGGCCGGCGCGAAATTCGCCTGCGCCTGCGCATCACGTTCTAACTTTACGTTCTTGCGCCACTCGTCCTGCCCCTAACTCGAGGACTCCTCTCCCGGAGGAGTCCTCAAGCTTTTCACCCCAGCCGAGGCGAATTTGTGCTGCCCTTCCCCGCGGCATGATTCGAACTCCAAGGAGCCGCTATGAGACAAAGTATTTCCGGAATGGCAATCGGCCTGCTATTACTCTCTTCCGCTGCTTTGGCGCAGTCGGGCACGTGTAGCGGGATGACCGTCGGACAACTCACCAGCTTGAACGGCTTCGTTCCTTTTCCGGCAGACAACGCGTGGAACACCGACATTTCGGCGTTGCCCGTCGATCCCAATTCCGCCAACATCATCAACTTCATCGGCGCAACCGTCACCTTGCATCCGGATTTTGGGTCAGGCACCTTCCACAACCAGACCATTGGAATTCCTTACCAGGTGGTCGCGGGCACGCAGGCGAAGGTGAACGTCACGCTCAATGCCTTTGCCGATGAGAGTGATCCCGGGCCGGAGCCGATCCCCGCCAACGCGTTGATCGAAGGCTATCCCAAACCCGGAAACGGCGACCGCCACGTGCTGGTGCTCGAGAAAGACGGCTGCTGGCTCTACGAGCTCTACAATGCGAGCGTCAAGAACGGCGTGTGGAGCGCGGACCAGGCCAGCATCTGGGACATGACGATTGACGAGCAGCGCCCGTACACCTGGACATCCGCGGACGCGGCGGGCCTGCCGATCTTCGTAGGACTGGCGCGGTACGATGAAGTGGCAGCCGGGGCGATCAACCACGCGCTGCGATTCACGGTGCCCACCACGCAGAAGGCATTCGTGCTGCCCGCCACGCATTGGGCGTCGACCACCACCAGCACCAGCGCGCCTCCCATGGGCACGCGCTTGCGGCTGAAGGCCAGTTTTGATATCTCCGGGTTTCCCGCCGACGATCAGGTAATCCTGACCGCGCTGAAGAAGTACGGCATGATTCTCGCCGACAATGGCAGCGCGATCTTTATCAGCGGCGCGCCTGACAGCCGCTGGAACAATAGCGATTTGAACCTGCTGAAATCAATTACAGCTTCAAATTTCGAGGTTGTGCAGCAGGGAACCATTTATACGCCGGCCAACGTGCCGACCGGTCCCTCGCCCACGATTTCGAGTTTCACGGCCAACCCCCCGACGGTGAGCGCGGGACAGCCGGTGACCTTGAGTTGGAGCGTGTCCAACAGCATCTACAACATTATTTCGCCACAGGCCGGGCCGGTGCGCGGAACCAGCATTGTGGTCAATCCCTCGGCAACCACAACCTACACCTTGTACACGACCAATCAGTTTGGGAGAACAACCGCCTCGGTCACAGTGACGGTGCAATAACCGCGTTCGCGCTTTCCTTTGCGAACTTTGCGGCGTTTCTTTGCGCGCTTTGCGGTAAAAGCTTCTAACCGCAAAGCGCGCAGACGCTGCGAAGGATCGCCACATGCACACCGCCTCATTGCGTGCTGGGAACTTCCATGGCCAGACGCTTCGCGCCGCGCTGCGCCCGTCCCGGAATCGAGCTCAGCGCCAGGCTCACGGCCAGCGTTATTCCCGCAAACCACAGCACGGTGATGCGGTCGCGTCCTGCAGTCGCGAAGAGCAGCAGCAAGCTCAGTCCGCCGATACAGGCGATGGTGCGGCTGAGAAACCGGAACACCTGCGGCGTCAGGTCTGGCGAGTCCTTCAGCTCCTCTTTCACGTTTATCGGCGTATTCAGGTCCGCAAAGAGCCGGGCGCGTTCCGGACTATCGCCCTTATCGAACAACATGCTTACGAAAAACACGCCAAAGGAAGATGGAATAATGATGGCGACTTGCTCAATCAGGCCCCAGTGGTAAATAAACGCGCCGACCGCTCCGAGCACCATGCCCAGGGTAAAGGTGATGAGCCCCGACCATGGCGGCGTACGGCGCACAACCAAGCCCAGCAGCGCAGGCGGGCCATAGGCAAGCGACAGGAGCGTATTGAACGTCAACATTACGGCGAAGACACTCTCGCCGTGGTAGGCCATCCATGCTGCGATGAGCGTGGTCAGTCCGCCGATAAGAAAGGTTGTGATCCAGCCCACGGTCAGCAGCTCTTTTTCCCCGGCGTTCTTGCGGAACAGGGTCTGATAGATGTCCTTGGTAAGAATCGCTGACTTGATGTTGAACATCGCCGAAAGGCTGGCCATGGTCGAGCTGAACATGGCCGCCAGCATGATTCCCACCAGCCCGTGCGGCAACAAAGTGAGGCTGGCGACCGCATACGATGATTCGCTGACATTGCTCGATCCCGGCCAGATGGTGTGCAGGTCGGGATAAACGATGCGCATCGCCATCGGCGGTATGAACCATAGGAAAGCGCCCACCAGGAAAAGCCCCGAGCATAGCAAGGCAATTTTTCGCGCCGAGCGTTCGTTGTCTACGCTGAAGTAGCGCTGCGCCATGGCGCTGGTGTTGTATCCGAAGGAGACCATGACCGTCCAGCTCACGATATAAATCCAGCCGAACTCCCCCGTGAGATGAATCGTCTTCATTTGCGGTGGAAGCGAATGGATTAACCCGGTGACCCCGCCGACGCGCAGCAAGGAGGCAATCACGAGTACCAGGCAAAAAGGCATAAGAATGGAGGCCTGCAGAAAATCCGTTACGACCACGGCCCATAACCCGCCGATGACGCAGTAGAACACCATCAGCGCACCCGCGCCGATCACCGTCCAGATAATCGGGAACCCACAGGCTGAGGAAATGAAGATGCTAAGCCCGTAGAGCATACTGGCGGTCATGAATAGCTGCACAAGAATGGACGCCCAGGAAAATGTCTGCCGAGTGGTCTGGTTGAAGCGGGCGGAAAGGTACTCCATCACGGTCGTAATCCGCGTCCGCCGCCAGCGGCTGGCAAACACGAAGTAGCCAAGCAGAAAGCTGAGCGCGTTGCCGATATAGAGGCCGATCACGGCAATGCCGGCGCGGTAAGCGACTCCGGCCGCTCCGGTGAACGTCCACGCGCTGAATCCGGCCATGAAAGAGCTCAACCCGGCAACCAGCCAGGGAATGCGGTTTCCGCCGCGAAAGTACTCTGCCGCGCCGCGATTGAACCTCATGACGTAGAGTCCAACCAACACCATCATCACGGCGTAGCAGCCAATCACCGTGTAATCCACCAGGTTTGCTCTTTGCATGCTCAGGCTGTTATATCGCTTGACGGTGGCAAAGGAAAGATAAAAACAAATAAACGACAGAAAAAGAAATGTACGATAGAATTTCGAGCACCATGCCCAAGCCAGAGCTGGTGATCTCTTCCCCGGAAGCGCTTTTTGCTTCTTTCTTCACCACCGCACAGCAACGGCGGTTGTCAGCGCGGTTCTCGTGGCAGCGGAATGGGTCCAAATCGATCACCAGTTCGCTAAGAAAGCAGCTGGCGAGCGCTCAGGGTCTCATCACTACATGGGACAGTCCTCATTTCGCCGATGAACTGTTGCAGATGGCGCCGCGGGTGGGCGTGATCGCCCACTGTGGAGGGGAGGTGAAGAGCCGGTTCCAGGGTTCCCTGCTCGAACGTTTGACCGTCACCACCGCGCCTGAGCCGATGGCCCGATCCACCGCGGAATTCGGCGCCGGCCTGCTGCTTTACTGCGGAAGGAACGTTGACTTCTATCGCGAGCATCTGCGCAATCCGAAAAGCCGTATCTATGAGTCTGTCCACTTGCATGGCACGCCCGAGTTTCTCATTGGGCGGGAGATTGGCATGATTGGCTTTGGCCGAATTGGGAGAAAGCTGGTGGACCTGCTGCGCGGATTCGATCTGCGCTGGCGGGTGTACGATCCGTACGCGCCTTCCGAGCTGGCAGACATTTATCCAGTGGTGTTCCAGCCCTTGCAGTCGGTGCTGCAACACTCGACGCTCCTGGTCCTTACGGCGGCCCTGACCGAGGAGACTCGCGGACTCCTCGATCGCAAGAGTCTTGCTCGCTTGCCGGAGGGCGCGACCATCATCAATATCGCGCGTGGGGGCCTGATCGACCTCGCCGCGCTCACCGCGGAAGTACGCCGGGGCCGCCTGCGATGCGCCATTGACGTTACCGATCCTGTTGAGCCCTTGCCGAACAACCATCCCCTGCGCAAATTGCCGGGAGCGATCGTGACGCCTCACATTGGCGGCGGCTCCCTGAATACGCGGCACGCAATGGCGGATGATCTGATCGATGATCTGGAGCGCTTTTTTCGCGGCGAGCCGGTGAAGAACCGCGTAACCGCATCCATGTTGGCGCGCATGACATGAAGCTCAGCTTCTCAACCCTCGCCTGTCCAGATTGGACGCTCGAACAGGTCGTCGACCTGGCGGTCGAAGAGTCCTACAACGGCATCGAATTGCGGTTCCTCGAAAATCAGGACTCGCTCTGGAAGCTGCCTTGCTTCCAGGGTGACCGGTTGCGGCAATCGCGAAACCACATCGCGGATGCTGGTCTGTCGGTCGGTTGTGTCGATACGAGTTGCCGATTCGATTCTCCCGATTCCGGCGAACGCGAGCTATGGATTGAAGAAGGACGACGGATGTCGAGCCTCGCCGCCGAATTGCGTGCCCCGGGAATCCGCGTCTTTGCGGACCGGGTTCATCCTGGCACGGATCGCGAAGCTACCCGCGCCTGGGTCATCGATGGCCTTAGACGGCTCACCGAGGAAAACGCGGGATCCGGTGTCCAGGTGTGGCTTGAAACCCATGGCGATTTTTGTACGGGTTTCGAAGTTCAACAGATTCTTGCCGAGTGTCCTGGCATAGCACTGGTGTGGGATCCAGCGCCGGCCTTTATCGAGAACGGCGAGCGGCCGTTAGCCAATGGCGCCGCGTTTCACGGCTCCATTCGGCATGTCCACATCAAGGACTTGTGTCGGCATGATGGCCATTGGACCCCGGTCCTTACCGGAGAAGGCGAATTCCCCTTAGCTGAAGTTCGCGCGGTACTCGACAGCTTTAACTATGACGGCTTTCTGTCGTTCGAATGGGAAAAGAAGTGGCATCCCGCGATTGAGAATCCCGAAGCCGCGTTGCCGCATTTTGCGGATTGGTTTCGTCGCAATTGGGAGAGACTGCGGCAAACGTGAGAGGAATGCCTAGGGGTGATTTCCCGGCGGTTCACTCCTGAACTGCAAACTTCGACTCTGCTCGCGATTCAACGCCAGCGAGATTCCCCACCAGCGCCAGTTCACATTCTCATGGTTGTAGACGGTCATGGCAATCCTGTTCCATCCGGCTTTGAGTGGCAACATCAACGGGAACGGTCCAAAGCCGCGGCGCGCCGGGACATCAGCCAGCGTCTTGCCGTTCACGCGAACCAGGACGCGGTCGTCATGCCCAAGTACAACCTTGACGGTGGACTGAGTCTTCGCATTCATCCACGTGATCATCTCCATTTTGCCCGCGCCCGCCACGAATCCCGTGCCGCGTTCGGTCATGGCATAATGCCGGAACTGGTAAGTGGCATCGAGAAAGCCTGCCCTCATGCTTGCATCTTGCCAGGCCACCTTTAATGGAGTGGGCTCATTGATGGACACAACACTTTCAATGAGGCCGGCCGAAACAGAGTCCGGCAATGCAGTGTGTTCAGAAACCGGCCCGAGGATTTTCCAAGGCGCATCAAGAATCAGGCAGTGGCTGTCGCTTCCCTGCCCCGCCGCCGCATACCAGAAAGCAACACTCTTGGGATGTTGCCGCGCAAAGACTCCAAACAGAAAACGGATGGAATCGTGAAACGGATAGGGATTCTCCAGGTGGAGCCGGTATCGCCGCTCATGGGCGGGCGCGCCCGTCAGCGGCGTCATGGTGCCGAAGTGATGCCAGGCAAATCCGAAGTAGTCTTCGCCGCAAATGCCGTGCAGCACGCGCGGTGTGCTGGTCCCGGCATCCAGCAGCGCGGCGTCGCCGCCACCGTGGTTGTGGCCGCTGTCAAACAAATTGACGCCGACAAACACGCCCGGGCCGCGGGCTTCCAGGACAGGATATTGTTCGTATCCCCTGGTATCCGTAGCCTCAGCATATCGGGCGTGAAAATAGAGAGTATCTCTGCGCAACTGGCGCGGCTCAAGGCAATAGGTAACGGTTAGGCGGCCCGATTTCCCCGTGAGGCTGCGGAGAACGACGCGGGCCCGCTTGCGAAAGGGCATGGGGAAATAGCACGTGCGGCGCCCGGGCCCAGATTCCAGCGCCGCATTCTTAAAATCGGCAAACAAATACCGTAATGGCGCCTGCACATCGGCTTGCTCGTGGTCATCCCAAAAAACCTGTAATTCGAGATCGTCAAGCGAATCGCCTTGCAAGCTCAACTCGCGAAGCATTCCGGGACCGCTAACACGAAACTCGGCGGCCTGCTTGCCGTACTCCAGGGTTCTGCTTGTGTGGGTGAGGCGTGTTGTGTTTCGAGAGCCAATCTGCCACGAGGGCAGCACCCCGAGGTAATCCAGTTTGAGCGATCCGCCGCTTTCCTCACTCACCAGGCGCGCTTCGGGCTGACCTGGTTCTTCGCTGCGGTAATCAATCTGCGTATAGAATTCCTCAACCTCATCGGCGGCTTCGATTTCAATACGTATGCCGCGAGAGAACATGATCGGCAAATAAAAGTTGAATGCGCCCTGGTAGTTGAAAGCCGGCAGCGGAACAAATCGCTTGCCGGTGGCCTCGGCTGCCTGGCAGAGTTCGTCTACGTAGCCCGCAATTGACGCTTTGGACCGGCCATCCACGAAGACACGCATCAGAATGCGGCGGGGCGCGGGAACATCCGAATTATCGCCAGGTATGCTCCACGTGGACCATATATGCCGCACCGAGCCGCCGCCGGTCACTTGGAGCAGCGTCTTGCTATCACCGCGATGCATTTTTTGAATGAGGAAGCTGTTTTTGCCGGGGAGGTATGCTTGCGGATAGATGAGTTGGTCGAGATAGTAGTGCCGCATGGCGGCAAGATCAGGCGGATTTTGCTCAGCACAGACGCGGATGGTGGGCAGAACGAGCGCTAGCCATGCGGTGAAAACAAGTTCCCACGGCGGCGGCCAGCGGCGGATACAAACGCGCAGCATCAGTGAATGAAGGCCCCGCCCGGCAGCAGATCCTGAATCGGCCACAGCTCGCGTTTCTGATCGACTACCTCCGACCACGGCAACACGCGAGCGCCGGGAACGCTGATCAGCTTTGTATGCGGCAGGACTTCAGAACCGGCGCTGGCCAGCGTGTAAGCGTCGCCATTTCCAGTAATCGCAAAATTGGAAATGGCGAATTTCTCCTTCATGAAGCGCGCTGCGATTTCCACGTCTTCGATCATCTGCAGGAAGTATGGCCGGCCGGTCAGCAGCGAGTTGTAGACGTAGTCCGCCAGCACGCTCGATAGAGGGTTCATGTACGCGCGATCGAAATCCAAGTGCGCCAGCGAAGGGTCGTCCTCCGAAACCGCCTTATACCGCATGCGGGTCTCGCCCAATCCGCGCGGGTCAAAGGAAACTATGTCGTAACCCGAGCGAATGAAGCCGGCGATTTGCGGCCAATCGCCAGCCGTCGCCTTCCCCTGCCCTCCCATCCAGATCAAAACCGGGCGGGGAGCGTTGTTTTTTTGGTGGATCCACAGGAGCGGCATGCGCAGATAACGGCTGTGATGCAAAACGTAGCGGTCGATGGTAATGCCGCCCCACTCAGAACTGCCCGCTGCTTGCCAGCGGATTTCATTTTTTCCCTCGACGCCGCCGTCGAACTCGGCAACGCTCCAGTGATCGATCCCCGGATACAGGCTCGAATAGTACAACTGCTTCACCTGACGGGGCTCTCCGGTTTTGTGCTCCAGGTAATAATCGCGAACGAGATCCATCAGCGGGCGCGCATCGGCAAAATCCAGCATGACCTGACCCATGCGCGTACACTGCACCGCCTGGTCATCCAATTCCTTCACACCCGGCAATTCGGTCTTGCGGGGCATTCGATTGAAGTGGTCCAGAAACTCGATTGCCGCTTCCTGGTTCTCCGCAGAGTACTGATGCCCGTGGTATCCCTCGTGCATGGAAATGCGGTCGCCATGGCCGAAACGTGCATACAAATCGGCGACTTCACGAAAGGTCTTGTGCGTGCCTTCAATAGGGAAAAAGTCCAACACCGCCGCCGCCACAAACACCGGCCGCGGATACATGAGCAGCAGCAAACCGGGATGGTCCAGTCCTTCGGCAATCATCCCATTCAGGTCCTGCTCCGGATCGCTATCGGGATCTTTGAAGATGCGGTTGTAAACGCGCATGGGGAGAGCGGTGATGTAACAGGACGGCGCCGCTACCTTAATGCGCGAATCCAGGGCAGCAATGAGCGCAGTCTGGAAACCGCCGCCGCTGGTGCCGGTGATGTTGATGCGCTCGGGATCGACTTCGGGCCGGGTCAGCAGGTAATCAACAGCGCGGATTCCATCCCAGATTTCCCAGCGCGCCAGGTTGGCGCCGGCAAGATACGCCAGGTTGCCGAGCACCGCGTGCTCGGCGCAGATCAGATTGTATCGGCTCTGCTTCTGCTTCGCGTCCCAGAACTGGCTCCGCTCACCCTGCCCGACGGGGTCCCAGCATATGACGACGTAGCCTCGTTTGACGAGGTGCTGACACAGCGCCTGGTAGTAGCCTTTGCCTTTGGGAGAATGGCCGCTCGGCACCAGCACGCCGGGATGCTGCTTCGGGCCCTCATGGGGGAGGTACAGCAGAGCCGTCACATAAATGCCTGGCAAGCTTTGAAAAATCACTTTTTCGATATGGAAACCGTCCATCGCAACGCGGCCGGTAACGCGCGGGTTCAGCGGTGTTTTCCTGGTGGGCAGGCCGCCAAGCCTGGCCAGCAAAACCTGCCGCAGCTCCTGCTGCAGCGAAAGCAGGTCCTGTTCACTGCGAATTTCCGCCCAGCGCTTCTGCCTCTGCTGGTCTTCATCCCACGCCATCTCTGTCTGGTATTTCAGATAACCGGTAATGGCCGGCCCTTCCGCAGGCGGCGGCAGAACATGAAACGCTTGGGGCGGCGGCGCATTCTCCGGGAATGCGCAGATGCTTGCGAGCAACAGTGTCAATAGCGCCGGCAGCCTCATTGCGGCTGACTTTCTGCGGGCGCCAACGCTCCCATCGAGGGCGACTTGCGTTCGTGGCCCGCAAGATCTAAGGGCGGAAGGTCCTTCGCATCGCCCCAATTCGCAAAGATTTTGGAATCGGCGCGAGGGCGGAAATCGGGACGGTTTGGATTCAGCCGCCACCACTTCCCTTCAATAATCACCCAGGGTTCATTTCCGTAAGCGACGAACTCCTTAGCGGCATGCTCTAATGTAATATTGGTCATCGTATCTGGCCCGTCCGGTAACCGGAGCGCCAGCGCTTTGAGGCTCTCGGGCATGGGCTTTACTTCGTCGCCGCCTGCGGTCGAGTGGTAGGCCACGGTGTTCACCACGTTGAGCATCGAATCCAGCCGGTAAATGCTGGTGTCGTAAATCTCGATCGAACTCGGCTGGTCGTTAATGAAAATGTTGTTGCGCAACTTCGTGCCCCAGCTGCCGTTTCTGGCCTGCAGCGCAGCTCGGTGGGCATTGCTCATGAGCACCGTGTTGTTGCGGATCAGATTATTGTGACAACCCCAAAGCGGCAGATTTTCAGGGCCTTTCACTTGAGCGGGCGACGCGGGGCCGGGCTCGACATAGGCCTCATCGTACGGATTCGCGTCATTCCACTGCGCGATGCCATGATTGCGGTTGTCGTAAATCAGGTTGTTCTGAATCAGCGAGTCCTGCAGCCCCGCAAGGTTCAGCGACCCCCCGCCGACCTTTCCGTTCTCGTTCATGACATTGTCTTCAATGATGAAGTTCACTCCGCGGCCATCGGGAAAATTGTTTTCTCCGAACTTCTCCGTGGCCAGCTTTACTAAGCCGACCGCCCACTCCCGGGTTGGCTGCTCTTTCGGATAGCTGCTTAACTCAGGTTTTTTCGCCAGGTCTTCCAGCGAACTGAGAGGATCGAGATTGCACTGCAATCCGCCGCTGTTGCTGCCAAAAAAGACATTGCGCCGAATGACGTAATTATCCGATCCGTTGCTGACGTATCCCGAATGTTCCATGGCGGAGAGCGCAAATAGGTTCCCCTGGATTAGAACGGAATGAGTATCGCGGGTGTGGAACCCCCACTTGCGGTGATTATGAGAAAAGTTGTTGAGCAGCACGAGGTGGTGCACCTGCTTGCCGGTATTGCGAAACTCGCCATCCAGCATGATGCCGGCCCTGGGTCCGGCAGGCGGCTTCCCCGGAGCATTACTTCCCGCAATATTGAAGCCCTGAATAATGACGTGATGGGCAGCCCGAAGCAGGATCATCCAGTCAGGAATTCGCGAAGGCTCATTGATGATGACGTCGCCAGGTTCGCCCATGGCTCGGAAATGTATGTAACGATCGTCGCCCGCGCTTGCTTTGTCTTCCAGGACAAATCCGGCATAACTCCCCGGCATCACCGCAACCAGATCGCCTCCCTGAGCGGCATCAGCCGCCTCCTGCAGAGTCGTAAATGCCGCCGCGACGGAGTACTCCTGCATCGGGCCGTCCACGCTTGTTCTGGAGTTGAGGTTCAGCGTCGGAACAGATACCTGCGCCGGTGAGTGACCGGAACGCTCCACGACCAGGACACGCGCATACCGCCGCTGCACGTGGATGGTGTGGTTCACCCAGTCATCGGAGTTTTGCGTGTGGTAGAAAACCGGAGAGGCTGGCGGGGCCGCGGCAACGGCGGCTGCCGGCGTGATAAGGACGCAAAGCCGCAACAACGTTCTGGAGATATGCTTCAGGCACCGGGAATACACCTTCACGTGACCCATCTGGCAGCGTACTTTAGCAAAACTTTCTCTTTTTTGCTATGAGAAAGTAAACGACAGAAATAGAAGGACCATGTTGCGCCCGTGGGTGCACTGCTCAATCGAGAGCGCACGGAGGCTGTTGCTTCTCGAAACTGTGGTGACGAGACGCGCCAGGGGAAGAGGGATCCTATTCTGGAGCCCAAAAGCTAAAGTCGTAGATTCCCCTACCGCAATCGCGCCTTAAGATGGAAGCATGGTTTCGTTCGACGCCGCACACCAGGCTGTGCACTATCCTCCAGACCGCCGCTTTCGAATTTGGATTCGTCCTTCCATTCTGATCTCGCTGGCCGTGCTGATCGTGTCCCTCGTCGCTGCGGCCTGGATTGAGGTAGCCATCGCGGGTCAACCGCAGGTTTCTCCCGTCCCGCAGGTGTACCCGAATAACTTCGCCGGGCCGCACGGCTTTCCCCTCTGGGTCCGCTACTGCCATTTCTTTAACTTCTTCTTTGTCATGCTGCTGATACGCAGCGGTCTTTCGATTTTGTACGACCACCCTCGCCTCTATTTCAACGACGGATGTACACCAGGCAGTGAATGGATTCGATTTACCCCGCTCAAGGTCCCTCGAGACCGCCTGTGGACGGCAAAAGATGACGCCCGGTATATCTCGCCGATCGTTGGCACTCCCGGCTATCGGCACACCATTGGCATCGCGCGAGTCTGGCACTTCATCAACGTGCACGGATTCATCATCACTGGGTTCATCTTCATCGGCCTGCTGTTCGCCACCGAGCAATGGCGGCGCATCGTGCCCACGTCCCCGCTGGTGCTGGCGCAAGCCTGGAACACCTTCGTTCACTATGCCACCTTCCACCTGCCTCCGGAGCCTAACGGATTTTACGGCTACAACGCGCTGCAGCAGATTGCTTACTTCACGGTCGTGTTTGTGTTTGGACCTTTAGCAATAGCCACGGGAATCGCCATGTCTCCCGCAGTTGTAAACCACCTGCCGTGGTACGCGCGGATTTTTGGCGGGCGACAATCGGCGCGCTCCATTCATTTCCTTACCATGCTGAGTTTCTTCGCCTTTCTGATTGTCCACGTGACCCTGGTGATCATGACCGGCTTTGCCCGCAACATGAACCACATCGTGATGGGTACGGATAATGAAACACCGTGGGGCATGTATTGGGGATTGGTGGGAATTGGCGTGGTCGTGTTCTCGTGGTTTGTCGCTCACTACATTTCCTGGCATCATCCCCGCGGCCTGCAACACGCGCTGAAAGCGGTGACGTACCCGATGCAACTGCTCACGCTAAATCGCCTGGTCCCGCAACAGGATTACCCGGAAGCAAGCATCTCTCCTTATTTCTGGCCCAACGGGAAATTGCCGGTGAGAGAAGATTGGAAGCGCCTCAGCGAAAACAGCTTTCGAGACTTCAGGCTGCATGTTGGCGGATTGGTGGACAATCCGGTGGAACTCTCCCTGAAGGAAATCGAGAAGCTCGGAGCGGTCGAGCACATCACTATGCATCACTGCATTCAGGGATGGAGCGGCATCGCGAAATGGGGTGGCATTCCCATGAGAAGGCTTATCGAACTGGTGCGTCCGAAGGCCGAAGCGAAAGTAGTCGCGTTCTTCTCGTTCGGCGAGGCGCTCTACGGGGGTGCTTACTATGACACGCAGAGTCTGGAGAATGTGCTGAAGGCGCAATGCCTGTTGGCGACTCGCATGAATGGCGACCCGCTCTCCGAGGTGTACGGGGGGCCACTGCGGTTGCGGGTGGAAAACCAACTGGGCTACAAAATGGTCAAATGGATTGAGCGCATCGAGTTTATCCAGTCCGAGAAAGCGCTGGGAGCCGGCGAGGGCGGAAAGAATGAAGACGATGAGTTCTTTGACCTTTTGCCCAACATTTGAATAACGAGACTCAAGTCATCGAGCATGACCGCGCCTTATCGTGGCGGCCGGCAACACCTACACTTCGTTCCGCTTAAAGCGTTGAATCAGGTGATCGCAGGCACGAACGCAGAGGGCCATCATCGTCAAGGTCGGGTTCTGGCATGCCGAGGAGACAAAGCAGGAACCATCCGCAACCACGACATTGCTGATGTCGTGCGACTGGCAGAACGGGTTGAGCACGGATTTCTTGGGGTCGTTTCCCATACGCGCGGTGCCGACCTCGTGAATCGCCATACCCGGGATGTCCGTGCCGGTGGTCACGCGAATGTTCCTGGCTCCAGCTGCTTCTAACATTTCGGCCGCGGTCATGCCGGCGTCGTGCATTAACGCAGCTTCATTTTTCCCGTGCGTCATGCTGATGCGCAGCGCAGGAATTCCCCACGCATCTTTTAACTTGGGATCAATTTCGCAAAAATTGTCGAAGCGGGCCAGCGATTCGCCAAATGCTCCCAGACCGACCTGGTATTGCCCCAGCTTCACCGCCTTCTTGTATTCCGCGCCAATTCCGGGCGCGTCCATATTGAAGTCCGGCGCGGAGCCGCCCTGAAAGCCGTAGCCGCGAATGAAGTTCGGGTGCTTGCCGGCCGCAGGCGTATTGCGGAAGCGCACAAGGTAGATCCCATTCGGTCGATGCGGTGGGTTCGCGCTGGGACGTTCGTTCAAATCTTCGAAGGTTCCGCTTGCGCCACCGCCGACCACGTGGTCCATCAGATAATGGCCGAGTACTCCGCTAGAGTTCGCGAGTCCATTGGGATATTCGCGCGTCGACGAGTTCAGCAATATGCGCGTGGACTCGAGCGCCTGCGCGCACAGCACCACCGCTTTGCCACGAACTTGTTTCGTCTCTCTGGTTGTGCGCTGGACAAAGGTGACGCCGCCCGCCTTGTTCTTGGCGGAATCCACATCGACGTGGCTGACAATAGCGTCGGTGATGAGTGTGCAGTTGCCGGTCTTGAGTGCATCTTTGACGGTAGTGAACGGGCTGCTGAAGTAGGAATAGGTGAAACAGCCGCGCTCGCAAGGGCCGCAGTAATGGCACGGCGCACGGCCATTATGAGGCTGAGTGAGAATCGCGGCGCGGCCGATCGTAAGGGTGCGGCCGAATTTTTTCCTGGTACTCTCGCGCAGGCGAATCTCGCCGCAGCTCATTTTCATGGGCGGCAGGAATTTGCCGTCGGGCAGCATCGGATCGCCTTCGCGCGCGCCGGTAATTCCTACGTACTGTTCAACAATGTCGTAATAAGGCGCCAGTTCCGCGTAAGAGATCGGCCAGTCCACGTCATATCCATCGCGGCTGGCTGCCTTGAAATCCACGTCGCTCAAACGGTAGCTTTGCCGTCCCCAGACTAGCGACCGTCCGCCGAGAATGCGCAGGCGCTGCCAGGTGAACGGCTTGTCGGGCGGCGTGCTGTAGGGATTCTCCAGGTCGTTGACAAACCACTCGTAGTTGTACTCCATGCACGCGTAGCACTGGCGCTGGATAGGCCGCGTGCGCATCACTTCCGGCGAGTGGTTGCGATACTTCAATCGGAACGTCGGCACGTGCTCGGTGAACTCTTTCGGGCTCACGCTGCGTCCGGCTTCGACGAGGGCGACCTTGAGTCCGGCTTCGGCAAGACGCTTTGCCGCCCAGCCGCCGGTCGCGCCCGAGCCGACCACGATTACGTCATATGCCTGTTGCAGTGGGTCCTGTGCCATCGGTCTAAGTGTGGGTTTGGTCCTGGTGGTCGCAACCTGTGTACGGGCCGTGGGTGATTTCTCCATCCCAGCCGAGTTCCTTCTGGCCAATTTCCGATCCGTAGTAGGCGTAAGCGATCATTTGCTTGAGCCGCAAAAAATGCTGTTGCCCGGAGGCGGGTTTGCTTTCCTCGTCGATCCAGCGATCTCGGTCCACAGGATAAGCCCACGGCCTGATCAGCCAAGCCTGGTCCTCGAGCGAAAGTTCGAGGAAGTTCTTGCTGAACTGCTTCTGGCTCTCGCTATCGATGGAGGCAAGCGCGTCGGTGAAACGCCTTTGCATTTCTTCCGGCTGAATCGAAAGCAGCAGGTCTAAAAACCGGTTGACCAGCGCTTCGTTGGCGCCTGGGGTGTCCGTCGCTGGAATGACGACTTCACTGAGCGCGATCAGCGTCCCGTTCTGGTGATCGTTCAGAAATGCCGGCTTCCAGTTCGGATCAGTCAAGTACTTGGAGCCGTCCTCGCCGCGCGCCGCCGGAGTCAATCCCGACTCAATCGCCTGGGCAACAGAGACTCCCGGGATCAGCGCCATGGCCGACACGGACAGGGCGCCGCGCATGAGCGCGCGACGATTTATCAGGAAGGATTGTAGCTGAGACTTTTTCTGATCGAGCAATACCTCCGGACGATCCATCTTGCGATGATAATTGCTGTTCCAGACTTGCTCAAGGTCAAACCCAAAAAAGGTTGCGAGTCGCCGTTAAAAAAGCGGAATTCCCCGGTGTGCGAGCTGTATTATCCGGGCGGCCGATGGTTCTTTCCTGGAATGAATTGGAGTTTCGCAGCGCCTGACCGTTGTAATCCATTCGATATCCACCTCACGGACGCCAAGAGTAGGTGAACTTAATGGCGAAGCGGTTTTCGTAATACTGCGGGGGATTGGCGGCGACCAGGCTGGCAAAGCGCTGTCCCGCCGTGTAAATGAAGAACAGGTCGCTATCCGGACGATAGTTCCACCGCAAACGAATATTCGCACTTGCGGCTTGCGTATTCGCCGTATCCATCTGGAGCAGGGCCGAGAGCGTCAGGAAACGCGAGAATGAATAATTGCTCTGGAAGCTGCCGAACACGACGGAGAAGTTGCCCGCCGGTTTAGCTAAGAGATGGCCCGACTCGTCGGTGACGTATCCCAGACGAAACCGATTCCACTGCTCGGCAAAGCTGAACGAGAGCCTTTCATTGGCGCGGTATGTCGAGCGGACGCGGGCCTCGTTCAGGTGCCCGTCGTAGAAGGTGCCAAAGCGTTCAAAGAAGCTGACCATCCAGCGCCGGTCTTGTGCCGAGCCGTAGGTGAGTTGGTGCCTTGTCCAGTGATACTCGCCAACCGGAATGAAAATGTTCTTGTAAATATTGAAGGGAGCCGTCAGCCGTTGCGTAAAAACGTCTACGATGTCGTCGTCGCTGTAGGCACCGTTGTTGAACTCAACGCGAAACGTGTTCTGCCATTCCTGGGTTTCGAGAACATGATTTGTGTCCGGCGCATGGAAGATAAATCCTTCGAAGTTGAGTTCGCGCACGCCGCGCAGCCTTGGGCGAGGCTTGAAGTTCACGTCCGCGTAGTCACAAAGGCAATCGTTGCGTTCAAGAAAGCCGACTTCAGGGTTGAAGTTGGCGCCGACTTTGCGGTGTTCGCCAATAATTTCGAGCCAGCTGTTCTGGTAATTGACTGCGGCTCCGAGATCGTTTTGCCCGGAAGCAAGTCCTGGGGTCCGCGTCTGCGCGGCATAGGCTGTGAGCACAAGGTCCTTGTGAAACACCAGGCGGGTATCCGCACCGCTTGTCTGGTTGAAGCTGTCGAACGGATTTCCTGAACGCTTATCGATACCGATTACCCCGATATAGGAGCCTGCCCACAGCGATCGTTTGACACGTGCCACAGCGTAATTGGCGTAAGGGTTCGGTCCCGATTTCCGAGTCTCTACGTCCATGGCGCCCAATTCAAAACCATCAACCGATCCCGTCACTTTGGCGCCCCCGTTGATCGGCACCTCCTCGCCTGTGATGGGGTCGATACCAATCTGGCGGCTAAAGAACAGCAAATCTCCGCCGCCGCCGAGCGGGAAATTGAACACTCCTGCATTCTCCAGGAAGAATTGACGTTTCTCGGGAAAGAAGAGCTTGTAGGGGGTTAGATTGAACTGCAGAGTGTCCACGTCGGCGTCGGCGAAATCCGTATTCACGGTGAAATTCGCGACCAGGTTTGATCGCAGCCCGACTTTCACATCGACCCCGCCGGTGTGCAGCGCACTCGTTCCGGGCGTGTATCCGGTGCCTGCCGCGCTTGGCGGAAAATGGCTGAATCCTGTCAGCCCGTAGGGCTTCACGATGAACAACCGCCCTCTACCGATGTCGGAAATTCCGTTCAGATTCCCGGCCTGGCTGACTCGCGCCGCCCCAAACGCCCGTTTCCAGCCGGACCAAAGATCTTCTTCATTTTTGCGGCGAATGAATCGTTTGAAGTTGATGCCCCAGATCACATCCCGCGACTGCATAAAATTGAGCGTGGAGAACGGAATGGCGATCGTGGCCGTCCACCCTTGCTTCGTAATCCGAGCCTCGGAGGTCCACACGCCATCCCAGCCCGGGTCGCCGTCTCCCAGGCCGCTCTCAGTTGGCTGCTCTTCCGTAATCAGGGCATCGCGCTGCGTGCCCAGCGGGTTCACCTGGAAGACATAGGCATTGCGGCGGTCGTGGGCCGAGTCGATGATGATTTCGAAGTAGTCGTCGAGTTCCTGACTGACATCCCGCCGCAACTCGCTGGCTACAATCTTGTTTGGATCGGAGTCGAAGCAAAGGACGCCAAAGTAGACGTTGTGCCGGTCATAAACAATCCGAACTTCGGTTTTCTCGGTTGGCGTTTGCCCTTCAAACGGCTCTCGTTGCAGAAAATTGGTTATCGCGCTGGCCGATTGCCATTCTGGGTCGTCCAGTGTCCCGTCCAGTTTCGGCGCGCGTGC
Organism: Terriglobales bacterium; assembly: GCA_036376415.1. Lineage (GTDB taxonomy): Bacteria > Acidobacteriota > Terriglobia > Terriglobales > Acidobacteriaceae > Gp1-AA145. Next base: position 24,338 of record DASVAJ010000096.1, on the reverse strand, counting down.
AACGCGAGTTGCTTTGGCGGTTCGTGTCGGCGGCTGGGCTCCGGCTAAACGTTCGCTCCGCTGGCTCCCGGGCTCCTCTTGCGCATATAGCCGTGGCGATGCCACAGAGACCAGGGCTGCAACGACAATTGAACCGGCGGTGAGCGCGTGCGCGGCGGATGCGATCTTCATCCCGTAGTTCCGTGGGGCAAAACTGCACCCGCAAGCGGGCTCCTGCTCTCGGTCCTATTTCTTGCCCAGTTGATCTACGGCAGCCTTGAACCCAGTGGCCAGCTTGTTGGCAGGTCCGCGACCCCAATAGTGAAGGAAAATGATCATCGGCTGCGTGTTAATCATGTGGTGATGAATCGCAACCACGTCCAAGCCATTTGCGCGCAGCGCCTTCAGGACGGGATTCACTTCGTCCTCCAACATTGCGATGTCGCCGGCCACGGCAGCGTCGTCATTGGTTCCGACAAATGCAGCCCACGTGTTGAGACCCATGCGCGCGTTAATGCTGGCTCCCATATCCTTCATGTTGAGATCGTCGCGGCCGAGTGTAATTTTATAGACGGGACCGTTTTGCTCGCCAGCATGTCCGACGATTTTCGCAATCCGCTCAGTGTCGAGCGTGGTGCCTGGCTTGGTTGACGTCTTCGGGGCAGCACTCTCCTCGCCCTCTTTAGCTAAGCCAATCAAATCGAGAGCCGGCTTCAACCGGTTCGCTAGATCGACTGCATTGCCGTGTCCATGGATATGCATGAAGAATACGCGGGGTTCGTCCCAGAAAAAATGATTGTGGAGAGCGGTGACCTCGATGCCGTGATCCAGGAGCGCCGACATGACTTGATTTACCTCGCCTTGGGTGAGCACGAGGTCGCCCATGACCACGTCTTGCCCGCCATCACCTTTCTCCATTGCGAACCAGCCACCGAATCCAAAAGGAGTCGGGACCGGATAACCGGCAATCTTCATGTGCAAATCGTTCCTGGGAATGTTCACTTTCAGGACATTCGCTTTGTAGTCGCCTTTTTTACCGACGATCTTCAGCACCTGCTGATAGTCACTGGGGATTTCCTGGGCGGTTGAAAAGTGAGCGAGTGCGGCGATCAAGGTTGCGAACAAGAGTACTCGAATTGCGGTGGCTGTTCTGGGGTCGCTCATGGTGTCTCCTTCGCTTGTCCAATTCAGTTGTCTGCCGACTAGCATGCCAGACCAACCTGAATGCCCCCTGTAAACCCTTACCTTCTAAGGGACAAAGCTTAAACCCCAGCCTGAGAATCGTGCATGGCACGTTTCGGGCATACAGGTTTCATTCATGTGGCGAAGCTAGAATTAAGGCTTCCGGTTGGGCCATGCGCCGATCGATTGGCCGTCGCTGGTTTGGCATTGCGGTGGCAGCGTCCGGCTGTGGCTGGGCGTGCTGCGCCTCTGCGATGAACCCAGGAAGATTGCGCCACCCTCGTCTATCAGGAGGTTGAAGATGCAGAAGCTAGTTCGGTTTTCGGCATTGCTGGTATTTGCGTTCGCACTTGGAGCCTATGTCACCCCGAGCGCGTCCGCACAGAAAATGGCTGGAAGTAAAACCACCGTCACAGGCTGCTTGCAGAAAGGTGACGAGGCAGGCGAGTACTCCATCACCGGAGAAGACGGGAAAACCTATGGTCTGCGCAGCAAAACGGTAAAGCTCTCGCAACATCTCGGTCACAAAGTCACGGTTACAGGAACGCTTAGGCCAGAATCGGCCGAGAAGGAAAGAGGCGAAGCGGAGGAGCATGAGAAAAAGGAGGCGGCCGAAGCCGGCGACATTCGAGTGACTGCCCTCAAAATGGTCAGTGACAAGTGCCAGTGAACCCGCAACGCTGACGCGAATCGACCGACGGCGCCCTGAAGTCAGGGCGCCATGTTTTGCGGCGTCCCGCCAGTTTCTAAATAAAACGGCTACTTTGCCGAACTTTGCTGCGGCGAAACCGAGCTGCCAGCACGCAGTTCATCCGTGCCGCGAACGGCCACCATGTCGCCTTCGTGCAGGTCGCCGAAAACTTCTATCATTTTCCCGGCGGTGGCCCCCGTCTTCACGTCCACCCATTCTGGTTTGCTGTCGCGAATGCGGACGACAAACACTCGTTCGAGCGTATTAGCCACCGCTGTCGTGGGCACGAACAACGTCGCATAGGATCGCCGCACCGGCCACAGTACGTCGGAAAAGGTACCCGGGGACAGCTCTCCTTGGGCGTTGGAAGCTTCCAGCTCGACCGGCATCGTACGTGTCTTCTCATCCACCGAATGGGCAATGCGGGCAATCCGTCCGCTAAACCTTTTCCCTGGAAACGAAGGAACGGCGAATTCAACTTTGGTTCCTTCAGGCACCCCCGCGGCATAAGTTTCGGGAACGGGAACTACGACGCGCAGCCGGGACAGTGTTTCGATGCGCAACATCGGAAGCGTCCCGGCTGCAGCGCCCGCCGGTCCCACGAGCGCTCCCGGATGCACGTTCCGCTCAGTCACAACGCCGTCAAAAGGCGCTTTTATCTGCAGGTAAGCCTCCGTTTCAGTAACGGCCTGAAGCGCCTGCTGGGCAGCGCTGACGTTTTCCTGCTGAGCCTTCAGCTGGGCGCGATCTGCCTCGAGACCTTTCTCTGCCACGAGCAGATCGTTACCCGCAACTACTCCGGGAGTAGTTGCCGCGGCTTTGAGGTGTTCGTACGTACCCTGGTCGGAGGCAACCTTGGCCTCAGCTGCAGCCAACTGGGCCTGCGCAGCCTGCAGTTTCGATTGCGCCTCAGACCGCTGAGCGATCAACTCCGGCGCCTCCAGCCGGGTCATAAGCTCTCCAGCCTTCACATGCGAACCGCGGTCAACGGTAATGGATTTCACGAAACCGCTAATTTTGGGAAAAACGGCGACCTCCTCGTACGGTTCAATCTCGCCGGGCAGGTGAACGGTCATCGCGAGCTTCTGCGCAATCACTTTTGTGACTTGGACTTTTTGAGCGGTTTCCGGAGGCGCAGCTTTCGCCGACGCTGCGTCGTCTTTGCCACACGAGCTCAGGATACCGAGAGCAACGCACAATGCGATCGTGCTGGCCCGCTTCATCGTTCACCTCCCCTAGAGCTGTCGCCAGGGTTCTCAGCATAGCGACTTTCCGGATCCTCGGGATCGAGCGAAGGCGAATGGGTGCCAGCGCGCCCCTGAACCAGCGAGAAGGTCGAGGGAAGAATGAGCAGGCTGGTGAAGGTAGCGGCCAAGAGTCCTCCGATCACGGCTCGCCCCAGGGGCGCGGTTTGTTCCGCGCCAGCCCCAAACGCGACCGCCATGGGAATCATTCCGACAATCATGGCCATGCTGGTCATCAGAATCGGCCGCATGCGGCTTTGGGCGCCGCGAACCGCGGCTTCGGCGGCGCGAACCCCTCCACGGCGAGTTTGTTCGGCAAAGGTAACCAGAAGGATTGCGTTGGCGACGGCTACTCCAATGGCCATGATCGCACCCATGAAAGACTGGATATTCAGCGTCGTGCCGGTAATCAGCAACATGATGATGACGCCCGCGATTACGGCCGGAACGGTGGAGAGTACAACAAGGGAGAGGCGCATCGACTGGAAGTTCGCGGACAGCAGAAGAAAAATTACCAGGATGGCGAGCCCCAGGCCGATGCTCAGATTTGTGAGCGTGTCGCGCATGGGAGCAATCTGTCCCCTGACTCGAACCGTGCCTCCGCGGGGCGGCGGTCCGACCCGAGCGACGGCCTTGTCGACCTGGGCTGCCACTCTGCCCAGGTCTTCGCCAACTACATTGGCGGAGATAGTGACCATTCGCTGGCCATTCAGCCTATCGTATTCTCCGACCATGGTGCCGTTGCGAACCTGTGCTACATCCCCGACCAGAGGATGGGGGCCGTCACTGCGGGTAATCGGGACGTTGGCGACATCCTGAAGGGACGCGATCTGGGGTTGCGGCAATTCGACCTGCACCTGATAGGCAATTCCCGACCGCGGATCGGCCCAGTAGTTTGGGGTGACAAAACGGCTGGAAGAAGTCGCTGCCACCAGCGACCTGCCAACTTGCTCAACGCTGACTCCAAGCTGGCCCGCCAGTTCACGATTGACGTCCACTTCCACGCTGGGATAATCGAGAGGCTGCTCGAACTGTAGATCGCGCAGGGCTCGAATCTTGCCAAGTTCGGCGAGAATCTTTTCCGCAAATGTGCGATCGTCCTGCAGGACAGGGCCGTTGACGGCAATCTCGACCGGAGTGGGCGCGCCGAAGTTCATGGTTTGGCTCACGATGTCGCCGGCCTCGAAGGAGAAATGGCTTCCGGGGAAAATCCCTGGGAGTTTCTGCCGCAACTGCTCTTCAAGATTCGTGATGGAGATGCCCGCATCCGGCTTGAGCGCGACGCGCAACACCGCTTCTTGCGGGCCGCTGGTCCACAGGAAAATGGTATTGATGGGATAGGCCGGCGGCTGCGTCCCCACGTAGCCGAGTGTCACGGCCACCTTGTCTGCGCCTGCCGTCTTACGGATTTCGTCCAGGATTCGAAGCGCCATCGTCTCGGTCGCGCCAACCCGGGTTCCGGTCGGAGCACGAAACCTGAGCTGAAACTGCCCGGCATTGACCCTGGGGAAAATTTCCCGCCCCATGAGCGGACCCAGCAGAAGAATGACCGCAAAGGTGACTCCCAAATACAGCGCCAATACCAGCTTGCGGTGGTCCATGAGCTTCGCGAGAACACCACCGAGCTGGTCGCGCCACTTTCCCATTCGCGAGTTGCGTTCGTTCTCCGCCTGCGCCGGCTCCCGAAGAATCCAGGTGGACAGGACCGGCACAAGAGAACTCGACAGGAAATACGAAGCTGCCATCGCGAATCCCACGGAAAGCGAAAGGGGCACGAACAGGCTCTTTGCGACGCCGGTCATGAAGAATGACGGAACGAATACCGACAAAACGCAAAGCATTGCCAATAATCGCGGGATTACGACTTCACGACTTGCGTCGAGAACCGCTTTGGCATGCGGCACGCCTGGAGCGAGATGGGTGTGGATGTTCTCGATCGCAACTGTGGCCTCGTCGACAAGGATTCCGACCGCCAACGCGAGGCCGCCGAGCGTCATGGTATTGATGGTCTGGCCCGCTCCCCATAAAGCAACCACGGCTGTCAACAACGCGAACGGGATGGTCGTCACGACGATGGCGGAACTGCGCAGGTCCCGCAGGAAAAGCAACACCATGATGCCCGTCAGCACGGCGCCCAGAATGCCCTCGCGCACCAATGAGGAGAGGGCGTTTTTTACGTATGTCGATTGATCCAATTCGTAGCTGATATTGATGTCATTCGGGACCAGCGAACGAAAGCGCGGAATACTGCTCTTTACTTCGTTCACGACGGCAACCGTGGAAGCATCTGCTCGTTTCGTCACCGACAGATAAATGGCTCGCCGTCCGTTCACCAAGGCGTATCCGGTGAGCACGTCGCTGGAATCCGAAATTTTGCCGAGGTCGTGCAGAAACACCGTGGGACCAGAACCGACGCGGATCGGCAGATCACTCAAATCCTGAATATTGGTGACGACCGAGTTGATCGGCACCATCGGCTGCAAGTCCCCGGTTCGAATATTCCCGGCCGGCATAACGATGTTGCCGGCGCTGACCGCTTTCACGACTTCTTCCGGAGACATGTGGTAGGCGCGCAATCGGTCCGGGTCGACTGTGATCACGATGGTGCGCTGGTTGCCGCCAAATGGCGGCGGAGCGGAAACACCTGGCAAGGTCGCAAATAAAGGACGCACTCGATTGAGCGCCAGGTCCTGAATTTCTCCCAGCCCGCGAGTCTGGCTGGAAAACACCAGGAAGCCGACGGGAACGCTGCCGGCGTCAAAGCGCATGACAAACGGCGGAACGGTCCCGGGAGGCATGAATGCCCGCGCCCGATCCACATACGAGATCGTCTGTGCCAGAGCCTGGCTCATGTCCGTGCCGGGATGGAAGGTGAGTTTCAGCAACCCAACATTTTGGATCGATTTTGATTCGACGCTCTCGATACCGGTGATGTACAGGAAGTGGTACTCGTAGTAGTAGACAAGGTAGCCTTCCATCTGCGCCGGCGACATTCCCCCATATGGCTGCGCGACATAAATGACCGGCAGGTTGAGATTCGGAAAGATATCCACTGGCATACGCCATAGAGCCAGAATCGACAAAAGGCCCACCGAAATAACGGCCACCAGCACGGTAAAGGGACGTCGCAGCGCAAGCCGTATCAACCACATTTCACTGGCCTCCTGTCGCGGGTTTACGCGCCAGTTCCAGGAAGGGCTGAAGATCGCCTTGCGCCAGGGCTTCGCCCAGCAGGGCTCGCCAGACTGTCAGTCGGGCGAGGTCGTCTTCGATTTCGGCTTGCAGAAGAAGATGCTGGGCTTCGGCAACCTCTACGATGGGCGCCAGTGCCGCTTTGTATCGGGCGTTTGCCTGGGCTTCCCCCAAGCGGGCGGCCTGCAATTCGACTGGCGTGTTCTGACTGATCAATACCGCACTATCGTACGCCGCCCGGGCGCGCTCTTGTTGCGCCGTCAAGTTCTGGAGAACTTTTTGATAATCGCCTCGCTGGGCGCGTTCGTTCGCCTGTTCAATCTGCTTCTTAAAGTGCAGTGATGGAAAGTCGAGCACGGAGAACGTTGCAGTCAAGCCCACCGCCCAATTACGCCTCATCAGATCGAGTCCATCGGTGCCGGTTCCGAATGTGCCATCCGGATTGGCCCCACTGCCTCGCCCTGAGAATGAACCCTGAAGATTGAAGCGGGGATAGAACGACTTGCTTAAAACCTTCTCCCTCGCGGTAGTTTCAGACACAATCGAATTGGCGATTTGCGCCGCGGGGTGATCGGTAAGTGGCGACTGCGAACCGTAGGATGTTGGAGGCGAAGCCAGCAGGGAGTCGGCATTGATTGCAACTCTGCTTCCGGAGATGCCCAAGAATTCTGCGAATGTAAGTTCGCTCTCGCGCTCGACTTCCTGCGCCCGGATGAGTTGAATCTTCGCCGCTGCCAGTTCGGCATCAGCGCGCGACCCATCGGCGCCGGGCCGCAACTCCTGTTGAACCAGCGCGTGCACGGAGGTGGCGAGCACTTCCCTCCGGTCGACGTCTGCTTGCGCAGCTTTCACTTGCTGTTGTGCCGCTGCCAGTCCTAGGAATGCATCCCCGACCGCACCTGCCACGTCGAGCCTGGTCAACGACAGTTCGGCATTGGCTCGGCCTTGGGCAGCCTTGGCCACGTCCACGTTGGCGCCGCGATAGCCAAAGTCAAAGGGTTCCCACGAGACCAGGACCCCTGCGGCGCTGCCCCAAACGGCGCGATCCGAGGTGCCCGTCAGAACCGGGCCGGAAATGGGAGGCACGACCGATTGCGGCAGCAGCGAACCAAAGATATTGTTTCGCGTGGCGCGGTTGGATTGCCAGAGCAGGTCGGTGCGCGGCAGATAGGCAGTGCGAGAAAGGCTAACGCCTTCCCTCGACGCCAGTGCCCGCTCCATCGATGCTCGCACGGCTGGATAATTGGCGAGCGCAAACTCCACCGCTTGATCCAGAGTTAATGGCCTCTCGGGCGGCTTGACTGTACTCTGCGCCAGGCTGATCGGACGATTGAGCACAACAAAGGCCAGCAAAACAGCAACGCTAATAACAGTCATTCGTTGCACAAGCTTCACCTTGAATTTCACCTCAGCCCGCGGATGCAAGACCTAGGATCTGTGCCTGGGCACTCACCGTGCCTACGATCCTGGAAGCATGGCACAGCAACCTGAATGTCCCATGTAAGCCAATCAAAGCGGGAGTGGAGGAAATCCTATCTGATGCAGGCTAGGTCTGCACGAGAGGCAACCGGACCCGGAAGACAGAACCCGAACCCGGGGTGCTCTGCACTTCGATTGCGCCTCTGTGCGCTGCCGCAACCCAGCGCGCGATCGAGAGGCCCAACCCAACGCCGCCGGCCTCGCGCGAGCGGGCTTTATCGGCGCGGTAGAAGCGATCGAAAATGTGAGGCAGATCGTCCGCGCTTATGCCGATGCCGCTATCCCGAAACTCCGTCACAGCGGAGCCATTGCTTTGCAGAAGCGTAACGGTGATTGATCCTCCTGCGGCTGTGTACTTCACAGCATTATCCATAAGAATGAGAAAAAGCCGGTGCAGAGCGTAGGAGTCGCCGTCCACGACCAGGTTCCGGGCATCGATATTTTCACAGAATTTCAGCTGCTTCGCCTCGGCCAAAATCTTGCCAGCCTTGCAAGCTGCGTGCAGGCACTCTGCCACATTTACCGGGGCGCGCTGCAAACCTTCCACTCCCGCATCCGCACGTGCCAGGAGCATCAGCTTCTCGACCAGCGATGAAGTTTTTTCCAGCTCGGAAAGTACCTCCTGTTGAGCTTCCCGATACTCCGCGGCGGTTTGTGAAGTGCGCAGGGAGACCTCCGTGGTGGTCCGCATCAGCGCGAGCGGAGTGCGCAATTCGTGGGAAGCATCGGCGGTAAACTGCGTGATCCGTCGAAAGGAGGATTCCAGACGTTCCAGCATGCTATTCAGCGTTTCGGATAAACGTTGCAACTCGTCGCCAGTTTGTGGTATTTCCAGCCGTCTCGCGAGATTGTTGAAGTTAATGTCCTGGGCGGCTTGCGTAATTCGATCCACTGGCCGCAATGCCCGTCCACTCAACCAGTACCCCCCTCCCGATGCGATGATCAGGACCAAAGGACTGAGCAGCAGAACCATCCACTTAAATCGATCCATGGCATCGTAAAAGTCATCCATTGGAGCGGCCACCTGAATGCGATACGTCTGACCGCCGGTGCTCATTTCACGCACCAGAACCCGGATGGGGAGATCTGCGGCGGTAGTGTTGTAGGCCGAGTAACTTGCTTTGGACGGCACCGGCGGATCGTAATGCGCCATCAAGCGTGAGCGGTAGATCCAACGGCCATTCTGATCGCATACTTGCAGGAAATCGGCTTGCTCGCGCAGTTCCTGGTGTTCTCTCAATTCCTCCGGCAATCGCGCCGGCTCCCGCTGTAGAACGCGGCTCATAACTTCTTCAACGCCGTCTGCTTGGCCTTCCAGGTTTTCGTCGACGCTTTTCTCGATTCCCCTCCTCATCGCCACAAAAGCGGCAATGCCGAAGAGGGTAAGGCCTGCGAGCAGAATCGCCACGTACCACGCGGTGAGCCGCAGCCGAATTGAAACTCGCTTCATGTTCTGGGATTGCCTCGGATCGTGTAGCCGACTCCGCGCACTGTCTGGATCAGTTTATGGTCGTGCTCGCGGTCGATTTTGCTTCGCAATAGCCGAATGAATGTATCTAGGGTGTTCTCTTCGACTTCGTGATCAAAGTCCCAGACCGCCTCGACGATTGCGTCTCTGGCGACCACTCGGCCCGATCTTCGCATCAGCAGTTCCAGCAAACGGAATTCCGTGGGGCTCAAATGAATATCCCGTTCACCGCGGGTGACTTGATGGCTTGCAGGATTCAATACGAGATCGCCGACCTGGAGGAGGGTCGGCCGTGGCGCAGGACCACGGCGGGCAACGGAGCGCAAGCGTGCCAGAAAGACCTCGAACGAAAATGGTTTCGTGAGATAGTCGTCCGCGCCCAGGTCAAGGCCTCTGACGATGTCCGGGACCGCATCGCGGGCTGTAAGCATCAGGATGGGAGTCTGGTTGTCACTCTTGCGGAGTCGCCGTGCCAGTTCGAAACCGTCAATCACGGGCAGCATCAGATCAAGAACAACCACCTCGAATTCCATTGTCGAAGCCAAGTCCAGTCCGCTGCGGCCATCGAACGCAAGCGTGACGCGATGGTTTTCCGCCTCAAGTCCCTTCTTGAGCACCGCAGCCATCTTCTTCTCGTCTTCGACGATCAAAACTCGCATAAGAACATCGCGCTCATAGCGCAAAGCGTCCCCAACCGCTCTAGCGCTTCTTCATTTCCCCCTCACCGCGTCATACACAATCATGCGGGCCACTGGTTTTCCATTTTCTTCTTGTTCCGGGGTGTAGACACGATGAGTTTCGGGGTCTACCGCAAGGCTGTGCACCGCATGTTGCACTTTAAAATCCTCCAATTTCCGGTAATGCTGCGGATCATCCTCGTGGAATACGGAAATGGCCCCGCTGTAACACGCGGCATAGATCCGACCCAATCCTGGATCGAACTTGATCACGTCCGGACCATCCGCTAAGGGCAGGTATGCGATGGGCTCGTGCTTATCAAGGTCGAAAACCGTCATCAGGTTGTTTTCTTCGCAGGAAAGAAAAGCCCGATGATGTTCCGCATCGAGCGTCATGCCGTGGTTGCCTTGGCAACGCCCGACGGGATAGCGGCCGGTCACCGCGTCCGTGGCCGGATCGATCACGGCAAAGATGTTTTCATCCTGTAAATTCACGTATACCTTGTGGGCCACCGGATCATACTGCGGCATGCCCGTTTCACTATGGAAATGCAGAGTTTTCACAATTTCATCTTTGGTTACGTCGACGATGGCCTCAGCTCTTCCACGTTCATCAGAAACGTACAGCTTGTGAAACGGCGCGGCATAGGCGCTTCCGTCGGGCTTGCGTTCCGTTGGCAGTTTCTTGACGACTTTCATTTGCCGCATATCCACCACGCTAATGGTGTTGTCGCCGGCATTGGACGTATAAAACTTTTTTAACTCGGGAACATACTCGACACCCTCGGCTCCAGGAGTGTTGGGGACGGTGGCTACCACCTTATTTGTGCGCAAGTCGATCACGTATGTCTGCCCTGCAGCGAGATGGGCCGAGATCAAGTAGTGATCATCCGGATCAATGGTCAGATAGTCAAAGCGTTTTCCGCTGGGCCCGGGCAGATCGAATTCCGCTACTTTCTTGAGAGTCGGGATGTGCGCTTGAGCCCGCACCCCAGGCGCAAGCACCGCGATAACAGCAATCGTCATCACTTCGAGCGGTTTCCGCATAAGCAGCTCCCTTCTGCACCGGACGTCTGTACCCGTGAGGTCCAATCGTAGCTGATGAAAGTGAATGTTGCCTGAACGAGCGCCGCGTCATCAGGCTGGCTACCAAAACCGCCGAAATCGGCACATCCGGCATTCCCGAGAAGGCTGGCTGGCTCATGCTAGTTTGGCACTTTGATGAAGGCGACCCGCGGCTGGCAGCTCGGGCCAGATTTTCGGGATCCCGATAGGCCTTCCGAGATTCCGCCCGGACCGGAGGGTGCTCTCCAGTATCGCTCGAGGCTGCATGAGGTATTCCCCGACTCCAAGAGTAAATATCCAGCCGTCGCTCGCGATAAATCTTCCCTCGCAGATCGGGCGCCACAGCAGATATCAGGACTTCTCCTTATCTCTTGATCTGCTCGAGCGGACTCCTATGCCGTTCGTTGAAGCGTGCTCTCGTAGTCGGCGACAAATTTCTCGATACCGAAGTCTTACTGAATTGGAAGCTTCGCTGCGCGTATCCGCAACGTACCGATTGGGTGTTTGCCAGTCCAGACAGGAAGGGCAAACAGCCATATTGGCCTGGGTCGTTGTTTCGAGTGCATTTGAAACCGGCACTGGAAGCGGCGGAGATTCCGGGCAAGGTTGGGTGGCATACGCTACGACACACGTTCGGCACCTTGATGACAGCGAATGGAGAAGACATCAAGACGATCCAGGAGCTCTTACGACATTCGAACTACAAGGTGACTGCCGACACGTACACACAAGCCGTCACTCCGATGAAGCGTGCAGCGCAGACAAAGCTCGTCAAAATGATTCTTCTGCCGAGCAAGCAGGCGGGGGAAAAACAGGCGTCCAGCGAGTGATGTTTTCTTATCGAACCCTTTCAAACCCTCGGCGAAAAGGCCCGATTCCAATAAATCATTTATTTTGTTGGCGTCCCCGACGGGATTTGAACCCGTGTTACCGCCGTGAGAGTCGTCCTAGAGTTCGTAACTGATTGAAATTAAACGGTACGGATAGCGCTCTAGGGCCCTTATCGGACTGTTAACGGACTGTGATGGCCAGGTGCTAAGGAGCCTGAAAATCATGGACCCGACCCTTCTTTCCCTGCTGGAAACGATCCCGCAGAAACCTCCTCGCTCCAAACTCGAACTCACCGCGAACTGATCCGCCAGCTGCGCCGCAAGGGTTGCACATATCGCGATATCGTTCGCATTCTTCACGAACGTGTCGGCCTTGAAGTAGCTATTAGCACAATTCATTCCTTCGTCAAGGTTCGCGCCAAACACCGGAAGCAAGTGCAGTACGAACTCCCGCCGATTGAATCCGAGTCGAAGTCGATCTCGCCAAGCACCGACGATGTTGCTTCGCGAATTGCAGCACTGAGAGCAAAGCCAATCGAGCAGAAGTCCAAACCGAAGCACTTTCACTTCGAAGAAAGCGAACCGTTGAAGCTGATCAGCCAAGGAGGGTCGCGATGAAAACTGAAAACAGAAACAAACGCGTCGTTTTCACAATGGGCGGCAAGGGCGGAGTCGGCAAGACTGGATTGATGGTCGCATTGGCGGAGTGGTTCGAAGCACACGAGATTCCGTTTACGCTACTCGACCTCGATACCGAGAACAAAGCTCGCGGATCGCTGAAGCACTTCTTCAATGGCTCTGTCACAAAAGTGAACATTCACACGCCGGCCGGCCTCGATACTTTCATTGACCATCTCGAATCCGGCACATCGATCATCCTTGCTGATATGGGAGCAGGTTCCGGGCAGGTGGCGAGCGATTGGTTCGACTCCATGTATGAAGATGTTTCCACCACCGGCGGGCGGTTCACTGCTGTCGGCGTCATCACGCCAGACCCGGCCAGCGTCGAAAGCGTGCTTGCCTGGGCAAACCGCCTGCAGGATCGTGTCCAGTACGTTGTCGTCCAGAATGCGACAAGCCCGCAGTCAAACTTTAGCTACTGGGATTCGGCCGAGCAGGCAATTCGGTTTAGGGAGTCTCTGTCACCAAATGTGGTTCGGATGGAATTCCGTCTCGCCGAATTGGAGAATCCCGCGCGGCAGCACGGAGTACGACTGGGGCAGGTGGCCACGCGGCAGAATTCGGTCGATGAACTCAAGCGGGCCTCGATCGTCATGCGTGCGGAGAGCTATCGCCGGCGCCTCTTCTCTGAATTCGACCAGGCAAAGGAGATGTTCCTGCCATGAGTGATCAGGAGATCGTGGCGACTGCCGAAACGCAGGCCGAAACCTCAACGCTCTTCGATGAACTGGCAGGCTTGGTGCCCGAGGAACGTCTGACAGAGTACTACAGGGTCATCGCGCACACCCGTACGCTCAGCCCAAACGATGAGATGCTCAGAATACTGGAAGCAATGGGCGTCCTCGCGCTCCTCACGCGAGAGACGCCCACAGAGATCGCGGCGGAGCGCGGCCTAATACAGGAGATTCTGGAAACCTCGGCAACTCAAGCCAGTGAAATCGAGAGGCGAATGGAACAATACACAGCGCGCCTCGAATCGCGGCTCGCTCAACTGCCGAAGGAATTGGAAACAGGGCTGGACCCGCCTCGCATTGCGAAGTTGCTAGGCGAAAGCCTTCGACAGTCATTTCAGCGTTCCGGTCTGCCAGACACCACAAAGGCGCTTGGTCAGTCTTGTTCCGAGCTGAACTCGGTCCAGACGCAGCTGGTGAACGTCCTGCGTGACGTAGCGCACCCTGATGTGGGTGTGGCTGCCAGGATCAGAAGTGCCAACGACTCGCTCCTGCGAAACATGGCGGCTCGCGCACAACAGATGGACGACTACCTTGTCAGGCTGGAAAAACAGGTTTGGGCCGTATGGCTACCAGTTGTTGCGAGTGCTGCACTAGCGCTGGGATTTGTCTTCGGCACATGGTTTGCGAACGCAACACAAGCGCCGTGCGAAACTACAAACGCAGCACAGTCGCAACAGGCACCGATGGTCGTGGCTCCTGGCGAGCACAAAAAGAAGCACTGAATGCAGTATTGAGTAATTTAAAGTACTAGTTTATATTTCTCATGTGCGATATATCCAGAGAAGATTGGCAACAGTCGTGCAGGATGCCGCGCGCCACTTTCCTGCGGTGGTTGTCACCGGACCTCGCCGTGCGGGGAAAACCACTCTTCTGCGCAAACTCTTTCCTAAAGCCCAGTACGTACTGCTAGAAGATCCTGACGTTCAGGCACGGGTGAGGAGTGATCCCCGTGCTTTCTTGGAGGCACTCCATCCTCCGGTGGTCTTCGACGAGATTCAAAACACGCCCGAATTACTAGCGTATGTTCGTACGGTCATCGACACCGGCCGGCGCAGGATGGGACAGTGGCTGTTCACCGGCTCTCAGGAAGCTCCACTGATGCAAGGCATCAGCGAATCGATGGCAGGCCGTGCTGCCATCCTTCAGCTTCTGCCTTTCAGTCTCTCGGAGACCGAGAAGGTGAATCTGCTGCACGGAGGGTTCCCAGAGGTGCTCGCTCGGCCGAAGGCTCGTAGCCTTTGGTTTGGTTCCTACCTGCAAACGTATCTGGAAAGGGACGTGCGAGCGATCACAAACGTACGCGACCTGGCAACGTTCCGTCGTTTCTTGGCGCTTTTAGCGAGCCGTCACGGCCAGATTCTGAACAAGACGGACCTGGTTGCGCCGCTCGGCGTCACTGTGCCTACGATTGGCGACTGGCTGCACATTCTCGAAGTAACCGGCCAAGTCATTCTCGTGCCTCCCTATTTCGAAAACCTCGGGAAGAGGCTGATCAAGTCTCCGAAAGTCTATTTGGGTGACTCCGGCCTCGCCTGCTACCTGCTCGGCCTGACATCTGTAGCGGAGCTTGAACGCTCGCCATTCGTCGGATCGCTGTTTGAAGGCTTCGTAGCAGCGGAAATAATCAAGAGTCAGGCCGACCGGGGAATGCGCAAGGAGCTCTACTATTTTCGCGATCAGCAGGGCTTGGAAGTGGACTTTCTTGTTCCGCGTCCTAATGCCAAAGTGTGGCTGGTGGAAGCGAAATCTGCGAAGACTGTCCGCCCTTCGATGGCGTCTCCCTTGACATCTCTTCAGCGCTCGCTGAAGAAACGGGCGGGAAGATTGATCGTGGTCCACCGGAACGGTCGGCTCCAGGTTCCTACGGCCGCGATTGCTAGCGGAGTTGAGGCGCTAGCTTTGGAGCAATTTGTCGGAGAGCTTTTACATGCTTGAATCACTGCGAAACGCTATTAAGAGATAACGCCTTATCCCTTAATAACGAGATAGCTTGTTAAAGGAATCCTGCACAACCAGCAAACTCTCTTCACAGCTATTTCGCGTCATCGTGCGATTTTTCCCATCCATCATGGCTCGACTGGTGGCCGGCTGACCTTGAGCCTAACTTTTCCGCCGTTAGGAGTGTCGGCAATCTGCCGATGCAAGTCCCCGAGGAATGACACTTGTTCATACAGGTCGGCAACGTAGGCGTTGTTCGGAGCATTCGCACTCTCAGCAAAAACAACCGGCGTCTTGAATCCAATACATTGCAGATCGTTCGGCTTCAAGCCTTGTTCGGCGAATGCCGCCAACTGCAGCTCGGCAAACCAGATTTCACGCTTTGCCGATTCTGCCAACAAATGTTGGAAAACTAACTCGGATTCGGCAATTTCAGTCAGAGTTCCGTTGCCGACGTTTAGCCACAAAATCTTCCCGTTGGTGGTTTTCAAAAACATATCCCCGAAGCCGTTCCGGGCGACCAATGTCATTGGTTCAGCGGATAGCCAACGCCACTGTTCCAGCAATCGGTTGGCATCGAGTCCCTCAACGTCAAATGACCGCTCCGCACAGCGATTCAGAAGGGGCAGGGGAAACGATTCCATTCCCCGCGACCGGATAACACCATAGCCAACCACCAACGGACCTTCACGAATGGTAAACGTCGCTCCCGATTGCACTTCGTCGTAGGGGTATTCCGGGAAGTACATCAGCGCCAATTTAACGTCTGCAGTCTTGCCGGGTTCCAGCGTGTCAGGTCCTCCCACGAACATTACGCCCAGATAGTTCCCCGTGAATCGGTTTCCATCGCGAATCGCGACACGTTGCGTCTGTGGTCCCATGACAATGTGCGGACGATAATCTCCTCTGCTGAGCCCCCGGCGTCCGCGGGTGAGTTCGCGGAGTAGCGTGACAGTCGCTTGCACAACTGGAACTGTGATTGGCATGGATGAATGTACAGAGACTTATCGACAACCTATTGAACCAACCGTTTGCACACATCGAAAAGCAAATCCGACACGGGCAACTGAAATGTTTCCACTTTAAAGCCGCGCGCGACACACTCAAAGGTCGAATCGTGAAAGGGCAGAATGTAGTGTTTCAGCCCGCGCCAAGATTCTGGCTTGTACGCATCGTGAACGGAATTGATTTTCTCAAGCTCCTTCAACCAGGTCGAGTTTTCGACCACCATTGCTTCATAGCCAGCAAGACCCTTTCCGTATAGCCGATGGCCATGAAGAACCTCGTCATTCGGAGTACCCATTTTTGTACAAACACATCGCTCGAACTCGACAAGTGCAAGTTTCTCGCTAAGCTCACTGCTCGGGTTCCGTACCTTTACGTAAGTGCCGTCCCAGTTTGGGTCAACGGTGTGCAGAAAGAAAGCCAGGAAAGTGCGGTAATCATTTTGTAAGAGGTAAGGCGACGGCGCACCGGTATCCCAACGAACGGGAAACGCGACTGGAACCGCGTACTCCTCTCCCTTCGCGGCAGCAAGGTTCCTTTCAGCTTGCAGCACAGCGGTGCGAGCTGCATTAAACTCTTCTACTTCACTTCCGCGATGTTTTGGAGCAAGAGCTGCAATCGCTTTCGATTGACGTGCCTGCGCCTGACTGAGCGCGCTTTCAAGATCGTTGATGCCCACTCGTCCTCCTACTTAGTCGCAGAATGGATTCTGGTGATGTCATCGGAACATCCCGACATCGAACGCCTACCTCGTTACGACAACGGTCTCCCTTCCAGCAGCATTCCGAATCGGCGCTTAACATCGTCGCAAGGCTCCACTTCATGCGCGTTTAGCAGAAAAGCCGTGATCTCCGGGGACCATAGCTCACGGGGCCAGGCCGCGAGGGCGTTAATGGCCATATTCCGATTGCGAACGGCTGGACTGCGAAGACCTGCTTTCAGTAATCTCCAGCCCTTGCCTGGGAACCTCCGAAGATCCTGCAAGACCCAATCCAGCGCTTGGTGAGCTCTAAACTCGGGTCCCAAGCCCATTTCGTCTGCTGGTCCGATTTCGACTTCCGTCAATGGAAGTGCGTTGTGAGCGAACTGGATTACTGAATCGATTCGCGTGTCATCCGTTTGTTGCATCAACCGATACCATGATGACGAAGTCAAAGGATGAGCTTTGACGCGGTCGAAATGCAGCTGCCAAGTGTCGATTGATAGGCAACCGGCAGCGGTATCGGCCTCGTGGAAAGCCTGCTCGTTTGTCGAAGTGAGACCCTTTGTCGTTTTTTCTCGCCATATCTCCCATCGAAATACCTCGTCGCATTTTTCACGAAGCGTGTTTCGATGTTCATCAGTCCATCCGGATTTCAAGCGTTCTTCCCAGCCATCCGGCTGAGACAAAAACCATCGCAGTTTGTCGACTGCCAGGAAGTGTCGAAGTCCGAGGTCACGGCGAGCAAGCACACAGTCAAGATACCGATGACATGCGTCTACAGCCTCTGCATAGGCATCAATATCCTCTGCAGGACCGCCCATGATCAGAGCATGGATGATGTCAGCCGCTCCATCTAGAAGGCCATCATCAACGGGAAGTTGCTTTAGCGCCTCATCAAGTCGACCCGATCGCGCACAGATGCAGGCAAGGTATTCATCCATCACTCCATTGCGAAAGCCGTCCACCAGCATCCATCTTTGGATATCCGCATTCTTAGTGTCCTTCAGGCGTTGAACAACCTGAATTCGGCCCCAGTTCCGCACACGCTTCGCTATTTCCCAAAGAGCTTGTTCGGGGTCGGGCGCGATATGCGTTATCGCAATGGCGGAGTACAGTGTGAATTCCTCGTTAGAGCCGATAATTCGCAGAGTGTCAAGGTCGTCGGATGATCCTACGAAACCGATTAGTGTGACCCCAAACTTGACCGCTTCTCGATGTGCAGACCGGAGCGTCAAGAATCTCGCAACTTGCAGCAAACGACTGCGGTCAACAGAGGGCAGCAATTCCTCGATCTCTTGGTTTAGAAGGTCTAGAGAAGGAAGAATCGGCTCATCAACTACCAAACCGTACAAGGTCGTCAGCGTTTTTGCATCTGCCCGTTCCAACAGTTTTTGCAACGCCGAGATAATCTCGAAAACTCGCGGTGGAGGATCAGAGCCGCGCCAGTGGTGCCCAAGAACCCCATCCCACGCACCAGCAATCCAACCGAATTTACTCTTTGAGCGAACTAGCTGTTCGTCAGGCAGCTGATCGGTGCCATGCAGTCGAATGTGCTCAAAGATGGACGACAGATTCCCCCACGGCGGATTTAGAAAATCGAGGCACCAATCTGTGCTCTGGAACCACGGAGACATTGCAGAAGAATATCAGTCCGGTCTCCGTGGCATGCATTCGTTTTGCACGCACGCGCCCGCTAAGGCTCATTCGCCAGCATCTCTACTACTCCGCGAACACCCTCCACTACTCTGGCCGCCTTCTCGCAATCCACTTTGTCGGATGTGTCGAGCTGAGTGTGATAGTAGGGATATCGAAATGCCGCTGTATCTGTGACCATGATCCCCGGATACTTTTGCTGCCAGAAGGACCACTGATCTGACCATCCAACGCCCGGCCATTCCGCTGGCGCCGAGACGCCCTCCGAGGGAAAGTGAGTCGTTTCACGAAACTTGCGAACCGACCTACGCACCATGTCTCTCGATTCCGGATTTCCCACAAACCCTATGAAGTTCCCACGACTGGGATAGAAGAATCCCAAAGGTGGCGGGTACTTCTGGCTGCCCGTCGCATCCGAATAGAACCCAATCGTCTCCAGGGAAATCATGGCTGAAACGCGAATTCCTTGGCTCCGAAGCCGGCGTGCGTACACTACGCTGCCCATATTTTCCGTTTGAAAGTAGGGCGGCTCTTCATTGACAAAGAACACAAATCGCACGGTCCTCGGCGGCTTGGTTGTCTTGAAAAGCCGTGCCAGTTCCAATACCGCGGCGACACCCAGGCATTGTCGTTTGCACCAACTGTGCCAGCCACACTATCGTAGTGGGCGCCCACGACAATGTTGTCTTGTGTGGCTTCCGTTCCGACGAGAATCGCCTCAATGTTGCTCACCGTCTGCCCTGCGACTTCATAACTAACATCACTTACGGCATAACCGAGGGATTGCAGATTTTCGCGAATGAAGGCGGCAGTCTTTTCCAATGATCCAGCTTGCTCCAAACTGCGTTCGCCAATCGAAGCAGCCAGGTATTTCACGGTCACGGCTAGATGATCCCGGAGTTCAGACTCTTGGGAGTTCAATGGAGGAAGCGGACCAGCGTAGGGCTTGAGCGGCATTCCTGTCATGCGAAAGAGCCAAACAGCGGCAGCGAGGATTACCAACACAACTGCGGCAAGCACGATTCGCAATTTCCAATTTGGACGGGAAGCAAGGTCCAGTGATTCAAACATGGCCAGTTGAATGACTTGTAAGATTACCATCGCAACCTACTCTGGAGCTGTGCGTCTTGCCCTAAACCCGGGATCTTCTGAACCCCAAAAATGCGGGCGGCCTTCACCTGCCGCGGTTTCAAACTTCGAACTGGACCCATAGCAGGAGAACCTGGCATCCTGTCCTGCAATGCCCGCCTATTATCGAGCGCCACTCGGGTCCTTCGTTACTGACACGGCGAGCTCGATTATTGGAGCCCTCGCAGTCGCAAATCGTAAGGCTCGGTTCCCCCTCGAACCCGAGGCCGTAGAGGCTTGGGAATTGCAACTTCCGCCATTGGTCCAGGGATGCAGGCAACTAATTTCGGAACTACCCGAGGCGGCTCGATTTGAAATTCTGCTGGAGTATCCGATCCCGCGTGTCGGCAAGCGTATCGACGCGGTGATTTTGATGCACGACGTGATCGTTGCAATCGAGACGAAGACCGGGCTCTCTGCCACCACAGCCGAGCGCCAAGTTGATGACTACGCCATCAATTTGGCCTGCTTTCACGAACCTAGTGCGCATCGAACGGTTGTTCCGATGGTCATTTCCGACGGGCCTGTGGCAAGCGCGGGTGCCCGGCCATTTGCAGACGACGTTGTGCGATCCTGTCGCCAGGCCACGACCAAGAGCGTTGGCAATACGTTGATCAAAATCGCCCAAGAGGAACGCCAGACTGCCTCGTCTCCGATCGATCCAGAGGTGTGGGATGCGGGTGTATTCCATCCGATCCCGCCCATCATTGACGCGGCAGTCAGACTCTACTCCGAGAACGAGGTTTTCGAAATTGGGCACGCCTGCGCGGCGAGAGAGGATCTCGACAAAGCCATTTCATCTCTTACGACCATCGTGCGCACTACTCGCGCGAGAGACGAAAAGGCAATTTGCTTCATTACCGGAGTTCCGGGTTCCGGCAAGACTCTTGTCGGACTCAACGCTGTCCATCACCCGGACATTCGGGACACAGCGTCATTCTTATCGGGAAATGGACCGCTGGTGAAGATCTTGCGAGAGGCCTTGATCCGCGACGACGTTCGCCGAGCCCATATTGCCGGCAATCGAAGGACTCGTAGAGCAGCCGAAACGGCGGTGTACGCATTTATCCAAAGCGTTCATCGTTTCGCGGATGATCACTACAAAGACAAGGCTCCAACGCCGGCACAAAGAGTCATTATCTTCGACGAGGCGCAGAGGGCATGGGATTCCGAGCAGAATGAGCGCGCCAAGCGGCCCGGAGTGTCAGAAGCACACATGATGATGGACGTTATGAATCGTCATGCTGGATGGTGCGTGCTTGCTTGCCTGGTCGGGGGAGGCCAAGAAATAAATCGAGGTGAAGCCGGCCTGCCGGAGTGGGGCGCCGCTCTTCGCAATTTTGAAGATTGGAAGATCTATGCATCTCCCGAGGTTCTAGAAGATAGGTCCGGTGGTTCGTTCTCTTTGTTCTCGGAAGACATTCCCTGGCCAGATCGAATTTCGACGATTGAAGATTTTCACTTGAAAGTGAGCAATCGCTCTATACGGGCAATCCAGATGTCCAAGTGGGTGGACGCCGTGCTCGGCGGAAATCGCGCGGAGGCAAAGGACATTGCCGAAAACATGTCCAGCCCACCCGTAGTGTCAAGAGATATCTCAATTGTCCGCCAGTGGCTACGAGAGAAGCGTAGAGGTCTGACTAGGGCTGGCCTGGTCGCAAGTTCCGGAACAGCTAGGTTGCGGGCAGACGGACTCGAGACCTCGTTTGACTTTCACCAGCGCTTCGAGTGGGAGAGATGGTTTCTAGACCGTGACGCTTGCGAAGAGCCAGGCTGTGACCACAAATATTGCAACGACGTCCGAGCATCCTCCAAGCTTGAAGTAGCAGCAACTCAGTTCGAGATTCAAGGATTGGAACTTGACTGGATAGGTCTCTGCTGGGGAGAGGACCTTCTGTGGAGCGGAACGGAGTGGCTGAGTCGCAGTTTTAACGGAAAGACATGGAAGGCAAACAAAGACACTCAGAAACACAAGTATCGGGTGAACGGCTACCGCGTTTTGCTCACGCGCGCGCGACAAGGAATGATCGTTTACGTTCCCAAGCCAGACCGCTCCGACTCGTCTCGACTCCATGACCAACTCGATGCAACGGCGGAGTTCCTTATCCAGTGCGGCATAGAAGAACTGACTACCCCACCAGTGAATCTAGACCACAGTGATCCCGGCCAGTTGTTGCAGTCGGGTCAAACGCATTGGTGAGAACGAGCACAAACTTCCAAATGTCAGAAGCAGTCTCAGCTTCCTGAGTTCGCCCAGTTCTGGCGGGAGACCCTCGTACGCAGCCAGAGCAAGCGATCGATCGATTCGAACAAGTCTGAAACGCGCACCGAACGTCGTCGAACCTTGTCCGACAGCGTGCGAGTTGCGTCCGAACCATCTCCGGTGTACTGCACCAGCCTAAGCCGAAGGCTTAGGGATGGTGTCTCTCTTCTACGTTCTTCTTTCTCCGCGACAAACGTGGCGGAAATGCGATGTCAACGATGTCCTCCAATGGGTGGGCCCAGCAACTTCTATGGACCCCGACCCTAATTCTTGCTCTTAGAAACAGCGTGCGCTGACGCGGTTTTCATGCTAGATTGAGGTTATGAAGCGCCAGCTTCAATTTCGATTGTCGTTACGACTCCTGAGTCGATCCCGACTGAGTTACTGAACCTCCGTCTAATTTCAATTTAGTTAGCCAGGCCCGTGGCGGAACTGGCATACGCAGCTGCCTCAAGAGCAGCCTTACTGTGGGTTCAAATCCCACCGGGCCTACCAGAATTCTGTCGTTCTTTGACAATTCAACGGAGAGTGGGCCGGACGGTAAGGCACTTGTCTGCTAAACAAGGGTTCTCGCAAGAGGCTAGCGGGTTCGACTCCCGCACTCTCCGCCATCGCGGAAGGTACTGCTGAATGGTCGGCAACTGGTCCTGAAAACCAGAGCGTCGTGATGAGCGACGGGCGTTCGATTCGTCTACCTTCCGCCAAGTTTGCACAGGTGCGTGAGCCCGGCCGAAACGGACCGGCTGTAACCCGGTCTCCCCAAGTGGGACGCGGAGGTTCAAATCCTCCCCTGTGCACCATGTGCCAGCGTGCGCGAATTGGAATAGCGGCCTGTCTTAGAAACAGGTGTTTGAGAGTTCGAATCTCTCCGCTGGCACCAGATTTCGTGATCCGCCAAGATTACTGCAGCGTCGGCGGTGGGATATGGTCAATACAAATGAAAATGACACCGGAATTCGATGACGCACCGGACTTCATCAGGCAAGTCGAGCAGGTGGTGAATGGAGTTGTTCGAAACCATTTACCTGAAACTCTCGTCTTGATCAAGATCAACAACTGGTTCGGGTCGAACTGGCTTGGCTTCTCTGGCAAGGCCCTTGGAGCGATCGGGGTTTGGCACAATCCCTCTTACCACCCTGCAAACATTGTGAGGATTCCACCGTTCGTGCCGAACAGGGTGGTATCACAACGGAAGTTTTCCGCTCCGACCTATGAAGAGATCGATTCCGGCAAACCAATCCACAGGCGGATGCCAAGCAGATTGGCTCTCATCCGTACAGTTGCCACCGCTGCCCCAAAGTCTGCGTTGATCTGGTACAGCGGAGAATCCAAGGTAACTGGGCGCGGCGCTGTGATGGCCTATGTTCCGGCCGACGACTCCTATTGGCTTTGGTACGCCGCTTTTGGGGCGGGCGAATTATGGAATGTGACTGAAACGTTGGACATCAAGCGTCAAGACTTGTCGAAACTAATGCAACAAGGATCGTGAGCGAGCGTTCAAGCACAGGCCCCTGTCAAGGTCGGGCTTTGTGCACCGAGTTTGTTTGCCGAAAAGCCTTGCGAAGGCAAAGAATATGCAGTGCATTCTGCCTAAAACTTACAGTCGCGGATCTACTGGTTCGCTCTCTAGCGCGAGCACTCCGAACACACACTCGTGAACGCGGCGAAGCGGCTCCTTGTGGACGAAAC
The DNA here is from genome assembly GCA_036376415.1 of Terriglobales bacterium. Lineage (GTDB taxonomy): Bacteria > Acidobacteriota > Terriglobia > Terriglobales > Acidobacteriaceae > Gp1-AA145. Next base: position 737 of record DASVAJ010000096.1, on the reverse strand, counting down.
GCTCCAACGCTTCTATTCCGAGCGCGAATTCGCGAAGAGCCAGCGATCGTTTCGCACCCAAGCCTCGGCTCTTCAGCCGGCTCAAGTTCTGCGGAAGCGTGTACTCGGGTCCGTAGATGATCCGTAAGTATTCACGGCCCCGGACCTTCACGGCCGGCTGCGCTAATCCCTTCCGGCCTTTTGTTATGAACTCAAGCGGCTTCACCACCATGCCTTCGCCGCCGCGCGCTGTGAGTTCCTCCCACCATTGAATGCCTTTGGCTTGGTCGTCCGTATTAGTCAGATCGACAACCTGGAAGGGGGTTGCTAAAAATAGTTCCGGGTCGGCTTTGCACATTCCGGCGAGCGCTTCCATGTGCCAGATGTGGTCTTTCGACGTGTGCACTGCACCCTCGGTGGCGAGAAGATGGAAAGGTGCGAGCTTAAGATCTGCGAGAGAGTTTACCGTCCAGCAGTATTGCCGGTAGGCATCGACGTATCGCTCAGCTGCTTCGCCGCGCTGTTTGTAGCTTTCGAGAAGCGATGCTGCCTCTGGAGTTTGTTGCGCCTGCTTCAATGCCCCGATCGCGGCTGGCAAAGCGGCTCGGGCTGCCGCCCCTGTTGGTGCGTACTGCTGGCGCAACAGCTCTTGCGCTTTCGCGGACCATGGCATGAGTTCGCAGTCGAGGCAGATCCAGTCTGTTTTGAGAGACTCCCAAATTCCGGCTCGTTCGACGGCATTACGCACGCGCTCCAGA
>DASVAJ010000088.1:0-33798 GCA_036376415.1 Terriglobales bacterium | reverse complement strand
TGCGTCAAACAACTCGCATTCCTGCTGGTAGTTGCGCAGGTTCTTAACGTACATTCATGACGGCGAAGAGGGCGGCCGAAGAGGCTGATGATTGGCGATGGAGAGTCCCGCTAGTCTTCACCGCTAAACCGGCGTTTGCTCCCTTACCTCGGGAGGCGTTCCCAGGTCCATAAAGCGCGAATCGCGCGCCTCCTGCTGCACGGAACTGAGGGCGACCATGACTTCGCGGATGTAGTAAATGGTTCCGATCAGCAACGAAATCAATCCGATCACGAACACTGCCGCAGCGGCAATGGCGGCTTCGGTCCAGTACAGACCCAGTCCCAGGAGTAAACAAGCCGCTAGGGTTGCTGCCAGGGAAAAGAGGACGAAGAGAAAACAGCGCCGGATCATTTCCGCGCGCTGTTCAATTGACCGGATCTGATCGGTATAGGCTTCAGCCTGCTGCACGCGGTCGTTCTTGGCGGCATCGTGTTTGGCGTGCACGTATTGCCGCAAGCGGCTCACCATCCCCATCAGGCGGACGTTGATGGAGAGGATCAGCAGGCCCGTGGCGGAGACAAAAATGGCCGGGGCCAGGAATGCCTGGAACAATCGAACCACTTCCGTCATTGCGCACCGTTCCGCAACCTGGACTCCATGCGCGTCCGGACTTCGGGCCACTCCGTATCCAGAATGCTGAAGTACACCGAATGGCGCTGGCGGCCGTTCCAGGTCAGCATGTGCTTGCGCAAGGTGCCCTCTTCCTTTGCGCCGAGGCGCAAAATCGCCTGCCGGGAACGCTGGTTCTGCGAGTCGGTTTTCAGTTCGACACGCAGGCAGTTCCAGGCCTCGAAGGCATGGCGGAGCATCAGGTACTTGGCTTCCGTATTTACAATCGTGCGCTGCCAGGGAGGCGCGATCCAGGTCGAACCGATTTCCACCTTCCGGTTGGAAAGATCCATGTTCATGAAGCGCGTGGTGCCGACGATCTGGTTGCCTACGCGTAGAAATGTCGCAAAGGGGATGGAGACCCCGCGCTCCTGCTCCCCAAGCACATGCTGATTAAACTGGCGGAAGTCGGCGAGCGACTCCAGCCGGTAGGGGATCCACTGAAACAGTTCCTGCAAATGTCCGCTCGCGATTTCCCAGAGCATATCGGCGTGCTCAGGACGCAGTGGTTCCAGCCGCACATGCGCGCCTTCGAGCGTAACGGACGATACTAAGGCGTTAGTACCCAAGCTTTAACTCCTGGCTAAATGACACGTCTATTCACCTGTATAGTTATTATCTTTGCATCCTGACGCAGGTTTCGTCATCTGAAGCTGTGAGCTTCCAACGGTTCCCTGGAAGTTGTCGGCCTGCAGGGGCAACAAACAAGAGCTTCCGTGAACTCGCACTGTTTCCCATTTCGCCAGATTCCGCACACTTCGCAGCTGTTTCTCGACTATCTTGACCGAACTCCTGCGGTCGAGCAGTTCTATCCGCGCTCGGCCCGGTTTCTGGAATGGGCAAAGGAAGAGAGCTCGCGCGTGCAATATCCCCCGCAACGAAGGGCGCGCATCGCGGATATCTTGGAGCGGCAGAACAGGGCGTTTGGAGCCTCGGCGAAAACTCTCGACAACATCGGCGCCTTTCGCGCCGGAGCATTGGCGGTTGTGACCGGCCAGCAAGTTGGCATCTTCGGCGGCCCGGCCTTTTCCATTTACAAGGCGTTGAGCGCGATCAAACTCGCGAGCGAAGCGCAGAAGTTGGGGATCGATTGCGTACCGATCTTCTGGCTCGCGACTGAAGATCACGATCTTGAAGAAGTGAACCAGACGCGAATTCCGGGTCCTGACGGGCAGTTGCAGCGCCTGACGGCCGCAACCCAATCCCAACCTGATGCCCCCGTAGGAACTGTCGCGTTCGGCGGGGAAATTGCGCAACTGACTGCGGAAGCGCAAAACCTTCTTGGCGATTCAGAAGCGGCGCAACTGTTGGGGGATTGTTATCGTCCCGGAGAAACCTTTGGCAGCGCCTTCGCCAAGCTGTTTGCCCGCATCTTCGCCGATTTTGGAGTCATTCTTTTCGATGGCTCCGATCCTGAGTTGGATGAAATTGCCTCCCCACTCTACCGCAAAGTGATTGAGCGCCTTCCCGGTCTCAACCAGAAGCTGCTCGAGCGCGACCACACGCTGCAATCAGCCGGCTATCACCAGCAAGTGCGAGTTACGGATTCATCTACGCCGCTGTTCCTGATTGGCGATGCCGGGCGCAATCCGCTGCATGCGCTCGCGCCCGGCGGGTTTGTTGCCGGCGAGATGCAATACTCGCAGGCGGACCTGCTGCGGATGGCAGAGTCGTCGCCGCAATCCTTCAGCCCGAATGTTTTACTACGGCCGGTTGTGCAGGATTATCTTCTGCCTACTTTGGCCTATGTGGGCGGCGCTGCTGAGGTCGCGTATTTTGCCCAGGGGGGAGCCGTTTATGAGGATTTGCTGGGCCGGGTCACTCCGATCCTACCCCGGTTTTCCGCCACGCTGATCGAAGCAAAACCTCAAGCCCTACTTGAAAAGTACAAGTTGTCGTTGGCGGACGTTTTTCACGGTGCCGAATCCCTGCGCGAGAAAATTGGATCCTGCTTGCTGGACGCGTCCTTGCAAGCCTCATTCGACCAGGCGGCCGCGGCGGTGGAGCGCTCGATGGCGACGATTCGACGATCCATCGAGCAGCTCGATAAGACCCTGGTTGAATCGGCCAACAATGCGGAGTCGAAGATGCTTTATCAACTGACGAATCTGCGGTCGCGGGCGGCGCGAGCGGAATTGCGGCAAACCGAAGTGGCGGACCGTCACGCGCGCATCCTCAGCAATTCTCTCTATCCGGAAAAGACCCTGCAGGAGAGGGAGTTTTCAGGAATTCACTTTCTTGCCAGGCATGGCAGGGAATTACTGAACGGCTTGTTGGATTCGATCCATCCTGATTGCGTCGATCATCAGTTGATCACGCTGTAGAGCGCGGTGAGCTACTCAACGCGGTTGTTCGCGGTAAGCGCCGGCTGCTGCTGCGTCATGCAGTGAATCGCGCCAAAGCCCCAGATCAAATCTCCGCAGTAAATTCCCACAATTTCGCGATCGGGGAAAATGTCGGCGAAGATGTCGAGTGCTACGCGATCATTGGGATCGTTGAAAACGGGCACGAGCACGAGGCCGTTGGCGATGTAGAAATTGGCGTAACTGGCGGGAAGCCGACGGCCTTCGAAATAGACCGGCGCGGGCATGGGCAGATCGATGGTCGCCAGCGGCTTTCCATCTGCAGTGGCGGCGTCGCGCAGCCGCCGGATATTTTCTCGCAGGGCTTCATAGTTGTCGCTGGACGGGTCGGCATCCACACAGGTCACAACCGTATCCGGTGAAACGAAGCGCGTAATATCGTCGACGTGGCCGTGGGTGTCGTCGCCGACAATGCCTGAACCCAGCCAGATCACATGGCTTGCGCCTAAACATTCGGCAAAAAGGTGCTCGTAGTCCTTCTTCTTCATTCCCGGATTGCGTTGTTGCACGCGGCTGAGCAGGCATTCTTCGGTGGTGATGAGCGTGCCGTTGCCATTGACGTCGATGGATCCGCCTTCGAGAACGATGCGTTTGCCTGCGAACGTGGGCTGGATTTGCTCCGTTGCAGCAGCCTCGGCCATGAGAGATCCGATTTTTTCATCGTGCTTCCAGTTCGGGTATTTTGACCAGGCGTTGAAGCGCCATTTGATCGCGGATAGTGCCGCTTGAGCCGTTGAGATTTCGCGGGCGCCGCCGCCCGCGCCACCTGGCAAGACGAAGGCGCAGCCGGAATCGCGCGTCCACACCCGGTCGGTTGGCCAGCGATGAAAACGGACGTTCTCATTGAGCGCGTGCGCGCGCTGCAGGGTTTTGCGCGCCAGCCTCTCCGCGGCGGCGTCATTGACGATGAGCTCCACCCGCTCGCGGCGGCCCAGGTAGCGGATGATTTCGGCGTAGACCCACGGAATCGGCTCAAACTTGCCCGGCCAGTCGAGCTTGTAATGCGGCCAGGCCAGCCAGGTGGCGGCATGAGGCTCCCATTCGGCGGGCATGCGGTAGCTGGCTGGATGAGATGGAGTCTCTCGCTTGGCCATGAGTCAGTCGATCAGCCGGTTCGCGATCGGGCCATAGCTATCAATTCTGCGGTCGCGCAGGAATGGCCAGTTGCGGCGCGTGTCTTCGATGACGCGCGGATCAATTTCGCCCACCAGGATTTCCTCTTTGTCATGCGAGGCCTGGGCGACCACCCGTCCGAAGGGATCGGCGAGAAACGACCCGCCCCAAAATTCCAGGCCTTTGCCGGGAGCTTTCTTCCCGCGGATGTCGCCATCTTCGAATCCGACGCGGTTGACGACGGCCACGTAGACTCCGTTGGCGATGGCGTGCGCGCGTTGAATGGTCTGCCAGGCATCGTGTTGCGCGGCGCCAAACTCTTCCTTCTCATCTGGGTGCCAGCCGATCGCGGTGGGATAGAACAACACCTGCGCGCCCTGGAGTGCGGTTAACCGCGCACCCTCGGGATACCACTGGTCCCAGCACACGAGGGTGCCAATGCGGCCGAGGCGCGTGTCGAACGCCTTAAAGCCCAGGTCGCCGGGAGTGAAGTAGTATTTTTCGTAATAAAGCGGGTCATCGGGGATATGCATCTTGCGGTAAAGCCCGCGCAGCGCTCCCTCGGCGTCAATCAAAACCGCCGTGTTGTGATAAACGCCGGGCGCCCGCTTCTCGAAAATAGATGCGATCAGCTCGATATGCAGAGCGTGCGCAGCTTCCGCCAGCCGCCGGGTCGACGCGCCCGGGATGGGCTCCGCCAGATCAAACAGAGAGGCGTCTTCGCGCTGGCAGAAATACTGCGTCTGAAAAAGTTCGGGCAGGCACACGAGCTGCGCGCCCTTAGCCGCCGCCTGATGTAACTTGTCGATGGCCCGCTGCAGATTCTTGTCGGGATCCGGAGTCGCCGACATCTGCACGAGGCCGACGCGAAATTTGCTGTTCACTCAGCCGCCTCCTGGCGATGGATAGGATAACAACAGCTTCCAGCTGCTAGCTACTAGCTTCGAGCCAGCAGGCCGGATGCGAACATTCATCAGCAAGGAAAAGAAAACGATCCAGACCCGCCGGTCCCATTAGCCAGGAGCTAGTAGCTAGAAGTTGCCAGCTTCAAGTAAAGTAATTCTTCACTCATACTCGAGGGACTCATGAAGCAGGAGAATCACAACGGCACGGGCATTGACCGCAAACTCCATAATCCTATTGAAGACCGCCTCATTCCGCTGGAGCCGCTGGACCTCGCCCGCGTGCGCACGGTTGACGATCTGGTTCGCGCCATGGCCAGCACCGCTTTCACCGGGCGGCAAATCGGCGAAGCGGCGGACGTGCTCGAGGCCATGGCTCGCGACAAGGACTGCTTTGTCGTGATGACCCTCGCCGGCGCAATGACCGTCGCCAAGCAGGGATTGATCATCGCCGAGCTGATCGACCGAGGCATCGTGCACGCGATCGTCTCCACCGGCGCACTCATGGCTCACGGACTGGTCGAGGCCACCGGGCGCTCGCACTTCCGCTACAACCCCGACGTGCCCGATACCGAGCTTTACGAGCAGGGCTACAACCGCGTTTACGACACCCTGGAACCGGAGCAGAACCTGGATGACGTGGAGCGGGTCATGGCGGCGGTGCTCGAACAGTGGGAGCACTCGGAAGTCATGTGCTCTTACAAGCTGAATCGCGCCATCGGCGAGCACCTTTCCAAGCGATCGAAAGAGCAGCGCGGAATTTTGAAGTGTGCGTACGAAAAGGGCGTGCCAGTTTTCGTTCCTGCATTTACCGATTCCGAACTTGGCCTTGATGTTGCCTTGCACAACCGTCTGCGGGAGAGCGCGGGGCGGCACAAAGTTCGCTACGATCCTTTTGAGGATTTGGAACACTTCGCCTCAACTCTGCTGCGGCAGAAGCGTCTGGGGATTTTCACAATCGGGGGCGGCGTGCCGCGCAACTGGTCGCAGCAATTCGGTCCTTTCATCGAGCTACGTCATCGCCGCATGGGCGAGAACGTGCCGCTGAAGCGCTATCACTACGGCGTGCGCATCTGCCCCGAGCCGGTGTACTGGGGAGGATTGTCAGGCAGTCCCTATAGCGAGGCAGTTTCGTGGGGAAAGTTTGTGCCGCCGGCCGAAGGCGGCCGGTTTGGGGAAGTCTTTGTGGACGCAACCGTGGGTCTGCCGCTGATCGTGGCTGCCGTGCTGGAACGGCTGCGTAAGGACAGAACGTCGTCCCACTCAAAAAAGGAGAAGGCACTAGGAGGAAAACGTTGAGTCCTTCAGCCATCCTAAATCTCGCAGAGTGGGGAGAGTTTGCATGGGTCCAGCCAAGACCTTCATTCAAGCGCGTTCGATATAGTTACTTTCGTCGTATCACCTCTTCCATCTAATTGCGTCATCCCGTCTGCGCTAGACTAGGCGGACTTCCCCGAAATCAGGTAAATGTCCGCGGCGAGGGGCTGATGCTCATCCCGATCAAGCACGAAAACATGTCTGCCCGGCGCTGGCCGGTGGTGACCTTCGGGCTCATCGCGATCAACCTGCTCATTTTCCTGGGGACGCACTGGAACCTGGAGGACGAGCAGAAACAGCTGGGGCAATTAAAGCTGCATGTAATTCTGCTGGCTGCTTCGCATCCCGAACTGAATGTCCCCGCCTCGTCGCAGGACGTAGTATCCGCGGTCAAAGACCATTACCCGAAACAGTGGACGGAGTTGCAGAATCCGCATCGACCGGCGTTTGATGCCTGGGACGCGCAGAAGCTGCAGACGCAAGATGGGGACGCGCTTCAGTCCGAGATGGACTCGCTCAGCACCCAGCTCAGCCAAGCGCGCGACAACTCCATTCTCGACAAATACGCCTTCGTTCCGGCCCACCCGACTGCGTTTTCCTACCTCACCGCCAATTTCCTGCACGGCGGCTGGTTGCACCTGATCGGCAACATGTGGTTCTTGTGGCTGGCAGGGTTTGTGCTGGAGGACTTCTGGGGACGGCCGCTCTACACGGCTTTCTACCTGGTTGCGGGCGCCGCCTCGATGCAGTTTGACGCCTGGTTGAGTCCCGGGAGTATCGTGCCAACCTTGGGTGCGTCGGGCGCCATTGCTGCTCTGATGGGCGCATTCCTGGTGCGGTTCCCCAAGATGCGGATTGAGATGTTGTGGTGGTTTTTCCTGCGTCCGCGCCGCTTCAAGGCGCCGGCGTATTGGTTGCTCCCGGCATGGCTATTTGTGGAAGTGTTTTATGGCTCAGTGTTCGGCCAATCCTCAGGAGTCGCGCACTGGGCGCATGTGGGCGGATTTTTATTTGGCGCCCTGGCTGCCTTGGGCTTGCGGTATTCCGGGTTGGAGCACAAGGCGCATCAGCAGGTTGAGCAGGAGCTTACGCTCGAAAGCGATCCTGACATCCAGCGAGCCAGCGATCTCATCGATCAGGGACAGCTTGATTCCGCGGAGATTCTGCTCCAGGAACACATCACGCAGAAGCCGGATTCCGTCGACGGTTACAACCTGCTTCTGCAGTGCTATCGCAAGCAGAACGCGCCCATTCCGGCGGAAATCCTCGAGAAGCTTTGTGCGATTCACCTGAAGGCCGGCGAAAGCGAACTGGCGTGGATCTCTTACGAGGATTACCTTAACGGCAGCGGTCCGCCGCTGCCTGCTGCCATGTGGCTGGAAGTTTGCCGCGCGGCAGAAAAGCTCCAACACTTTGACCGTGCCCTGTCGGAATATGAAAAGCTGATTCAGGCGTATCCGGCGGAGCGGCAGTCAATCCTGGCGCAGCTTGCCGCCGGACGCATCTGCCTGAAGCGGCTCAACCAACCCCAGCGCGCGCTGGTGTATTTTGAGGCGGCGCAAAACTCTCCCGTGCCGCACCTCGATTGGGAGCAGGGAATCACCTCGGGGATCCGCGAGGCAAAACTGGCGATGGCGCAGAAGGGCAAAGCGGCCAGCGCGTCCAGTTAAGCGGCGCAGAAAAGCTAGCCAGTTTCTGAAGCGGTTTGCTTCAGCTTCTCATTTACCAGAGCTTCCACCCGTTGCATCACTTCATCCTCGGACAACGAAGTCGAATCGAGCACAACCGCATCCGGCGCAGGCGTGAGGGGGGAGTTCGCGCGGGTGCGGTCGCGGCGATCGCGTTCGCGCAGTTCGGCAGCCATGGACGCGGCTGAGGCGCCGCGTACGTGGCACTGCTGCATCCGCCGCTGCTCGCGGATGACGGGATCGGCATCGAGAAAAATCTTCACCTCGGCATCGGGAAAGACTTTGGTTCCGATGTCGCGGCCTTCCATTACAACGCCGCCCGGCAGTCCCATGTCGCGCTGTCGCGCCACCATCCATGCGCGAACCTGGGGATGCACGGATACGCGCGACGCCGCCTGGGAAACGTCGTCCTCGCGCACGCGCTGGGTCACGTCGCGCCCATCGAGCAGGACCCGGTTGCCGCCCAGGCTGGGTTCCAATCGAATTTGTGAGTTCTGCGCCAGTTGCACCAGTTCAGCTTCGTCATCGAACGAAAGATCGCGTTCGATGGCTTTCAATGCCAGCGCCCGGTACATAGCGCCGCTCTCCAGGTTGACGTAGCCCAGCTTGCGCGCCAAGCGCGAGGCGATGGTGCTCTTCCCGGCGCCAGCCGGGCCGTCAATGGCGATGATCAATTTGCGGGGACGCGAGTCGTTCATCTTGCGACGATGGTCGTGATCTGAACTGCGCGGTCAGCAGGCACGGACTTCCTCCACAATGCCCCAGCAGCGCGGCCGCTGGCAAGTGGCGCCAGAGGCGCTATCGGCCGGACATCAGCCGTTCGATCTGTTCCGGCTCTTGCGGCAACGATTCAGTCAGGCGGATCAGTTTTCCGCCCGCATCGACGTAAAACATATCTTCGATGCGGACCCCAAGCTTTTCTTCCGGAATATAAATTCCTGGCTCGATGGTGAACACCATGCCGGGCCCCAGCGGAATTGTGTAGTCGCCCGGGTCGTGGACATTCAAGCCGACGTAGTGACCTAACCCATGGATAAAGTACTTGTCGAGTGGTTCACCATGAAGGTCTTTGCCATGAGTTCTGATGTAATCCATGGCGACGTCATAGAGCGAATCGCTCTGGCTTCTCTGCAGATGCGATTTGCCCGGCTGAAATGCGGCCATCGCTGCCCTCTGCGCGCCTAAGACAATTTCATAAATTTCGCGTTGCCGTGCGGAGTACTTGCCGTTCGCCGGCACGCTGCGGGTGATGTCGGATGCGTACAAGGAGTATTCGCCGGCGTCATCCATAACCACCATGTCACCCGATTGAATGGTGCCGGAATCATCCGAATAGTGCAGCACGGTGGAGTTGATGCCTGCGCCCACGATGGGGGAGTACGCCGGACGTTCGCAGCCGCGCTTGCCCCATTCGTATTGCAATAGCGCCGAGATTTCCCGCTCGCTTACGCCTGGCTTGATGGCGCGAATCGCCGCCAACTGGGCGGCAATCGAGGCGTTTGTGGCTTTGCGAATGAGTTCCACCTCGCCGGCATCCTTGACCGTGCGCAGCGACGCAAGCAAGGGACGAATATCGTGAAACGAGGTTCCGATCGCGAAAGCATTGGCGTTTTCCAGCCAACTGACCGGCTTTTCGGAATTGGAAGCGTCTCCTGCTCGCGGAACATCGGTGAACAGTTGTCCGCCGCGTGCGGGAAAGAGCTTTACGAGTTCGGTGCGCAGGTCGTCAAGGGATGTCACCTTGTCGAACCCCGTCAAGCCCGAGACTCGCGGATCATCGGGGCCGAGCTTTGCGCCCGTCCACCTTTCCTGGGAGTAATTGCGCGAAGGCAGAAAAAGAATTTCGGTGTAGGGACGGGCGGGGTTGCCGTTTTTTGCTTCCGCCGCCCCGGCTACCAGGAGAGCGGCACCCGGTTCGGCCCAGCCAGTCAAATAGTAGAAGTTGGCATCGGGGAAATAGCCATAGATGTCATTGGGGCCCTCGGTTTCCGGGGGAGCAAAGAGCAACGCGGCACCGCCCGCGAGTTTCGCCGCTAATTTTTCGCGGCGTGCGCGGTAGTCGGAATTGGGCTGGCGGTCACGCCCGGCGGCGATTCCACAAAGCAAAAGAATGAAAGCAAAGATTAATGCCGGATGAAGTTGTTTTCTCATTCGCTGCTATTGTCCGGTCACCGATTTGCTGGCACTGAGGAAGGCATCGACATTGCTCTTGTCCACCACGTCGGATCCCGTGTCCACGAATGCCGGCACAGGTGCGAAGTTGTCGTGCGCCCAATCCGCGCTCAGGTTGCTGAGGTTCTCGTGATGCACGTCGTCGAGCATCTTGAGCCCGACATACGCCATGGTGAACGGTTTCTGGGAAATGGTGGCCGCGATCACGCCCTTTTGAATGTAGCGCAAGGTGTCCGGATCGGTGTCCATGGCGATGATGGTTTTTCCCTTGATGGCATTTTCGTCGAGCACAGTCGCAACCTCTCTGCCCGAAAGCGCCTCGAGACACACGAAAGCATCGATGTGATCCTTCTTGTCGTTGGCGAGGAATTGGGTTGTGGTGTCGAAAGCGATGCGCGGATCGCCTTTGATGTCGACGATGTGAACGAGCTTGATCTGTGGCGACGATTCCAGCGTATCTTTGTATCCGCGCAATCGTTCATTTAAGTTCGGCTGCTCAGGCATGGTGAACACAACCACGGTCCCTTTCCCCTTCAGTTCCTGAATCAGGCGCTTACCGCCCGCGACCCCCGCCTGATAATTGTTGGTGCCAACGAAGAAGAGGCGCTTGCTGGCAGGCGCGTCGGAATCCATGGTGATGACCGGAATGCCCGCCGCGATGGCGCTGTCAATGCCATCTTTCAATACATTGGGATCGGCCACGGAAATGAGAATGCCCGTCGGCTTCTTTTGAATCGCGCGATTCAGAGCGTCGCGTTCGCCGGCGGGATCATAGGTGGTGGGTCCATCGAAAACCGCATTGACCTGCAGTTGCGAGGCGGCATGCACGAATCCCGCATTAGCGCTCTGCCAATACGGCACCTTGATGTTGGTCGCGATGAGCGTGTAACTCTCTCCGCCGTGCGCTGCGCAACCGGAAAACGCAAAAATCAAAACGAGCAGAAGCAGGACTGCGCCAGTGCGAGTTTTCATGGTGAGCCTCCCCAAGCCGTGCAACCAAAGCGACTCGCATTCTAACTCCTGCGTTATGGCAAAAGAAAGCAAGGCCAGCGATCCGCGATTACACACCGACCGGAAATGGCTTGGAGTGACTCTCTGCGGCGCGGAGCGAGAGGCCGGAGAAACGGCCCTGCAGCAGCGACATCAGCCCGGTATACCAATAGCCGACCACGAACAGCATCAGGAAAGGAACGGTGAGGTAATTCTCGTTTTCCAGCGCGTAATAGACGGTCATCGCGAAGTAAGAGCCGATCAGCAGTTCCACCCAGGGCACCCAGCCCAGGCGCCGGCGATAGGGCGTGGCGTGGACCACGTCTTTTTTCGTTTCCACGCGATATTTTGGAGTCCGCGCGAAAGCCGTCTGCTTGCCGATCAGAGCCTCGAGAACGGCGCGTGTGTTGGTCACGGTGAGCCCGATTCCCAGCGCCATCAGGAATGGAAGGTAAAGCAGGGCCCGCGGCCAGGTGCGCGGAAACAGTTCGCGTTGCGAAACGAGATAGAAGCTGGAGATGGAAAACGTCGAGGCCAGAAACAGCGGGATGTCGATGTAGAGCATCTGGAACCAACCCTGGTAAAAGCGAATCACCATGGCGGGCAGGAGGAGGACGGATAGGATCACCATCAGCGGATAACTGAGATTTGCCGTGAGGTGATACCAGGCCTCAAGCTTCACGCGAAAGGGCTGATCGCTCTTCAAGACGCGCGGCAGGATTTTCTTTCCCGTCTGGATCAGACCCTTGGCCCAGCGCGCCTGCTGGGTCTTGAACGCAGTCATCTCGACGGGAAGCTCAGCCGGGCACTCGACGTCCTGACGATAAACAAATTTCCACCCTTTGAGCTGCGCGCGATAAGAAAGATCCGTGTCTTCCGTGAGCGTGTCATGTTCCCAGCCGCCGGCGTCATCGATGGCCTGGCGGCGCCAGATCCCGGCGGTGCCATTGAAATTAAAAAACACGTCATTGCGGGCGCGACCGGAGTGCTCGAGCACGAAATGGCCGTCCAGCAGAATGGCCTCGACTTCTGTGAGGAAAGAATAATTGCGATTAATGTGCGTCCAGCGAGTCTGCACCATGCCGATCTTTGGATTGGTGAAGTGGTGGATGGTGCGCAGCAGGAAGTCCGATGGCGGCACGAAGTCCGCATCGAAAATGGCGACGAACTCCCCCTTGGCGGTCTTCAAACCTTCATGCAGCGCGCCGGCTTTAAACCCCTGCCGGTTCGTGCGATGTAAATACGTGATCGGGTAACCCCGGCTGGTATAGTGCTCGACCAGGTTGCGGGCAACCTCCTGGGTCTCGTCGGTGGAATCGTCAAGCAGTTGAATATCGAGCTTCTCACGCGGGTAGTCGAGCCGGCACACCGCCTGCAATAACCGATCGACGACGTATTGCTCGTTGAAAATTGGCAGCTGAACCGTAACTTGAGGAAGTTCCTGAAACTCTTGGTCCGGCTGGTTTTCGCCATTTCTCTTCTTTTTGTAATAGAGATAGACCAGGGTATAGCGGTGCACGCCATACGAAGCCAGGAGAATGAGCACGATGAAATAGGGGATCAGCAGGGCTAGATCGAAGCCGTTGGCTTGGTAGAGCCCTTTGAAAGTTGTATCTAGAAAGTGCTGGCGAAAGTATTGCGAGAAGCCGCGGTCGGCAAGGAAAATCGCGAAGTCCTGGACGGGGAGGATCATGCTGGAGAATAGCCTGGTCGTGCCTTCTTACAAGCGCCGGGCCGTCGGCCAACATTGTAAACGACCTGAATTATTCTCGAAATAGAGCTTTGTTGCTGCCAGACAAGGAGAATTAACAGTGTCTTAACGGGGCGCTTAGAACGCAAGCAGCCGCATCACTGAGGCGCCTTTCATTTCCGCTCTGAGCCGCTGATATACACTCTTGCTCTGCGGCCGAACTCGTCAAGAAGCTCTTAGCACCGTGCGGTCGCATTTCTTTCCTATGCCCGACGTCTACATCTGCGACGGGATCCGCACGCCATTTGGACGCTATGGTGGCGCGCTGGCGGGGGTGCGCGCGGATGATCTGGCTGCGATTCCGGTCAAAGCCCTGATGGAGCGCAATGGCAAAGTAGATTGGGGGGCACTCGATGATGTGATCCTGGGCTGCGCCAATCAGGCGGGCGAGGACAATCGCAACGTGGCGCGCATGGCGCTCCTGCTGGCGGGCTTGCCCAAGGAAGTTCCCGGAGTGACGGTGAACCGCTTGTGCGGATCGAGCCTGGAAGCCGCATCGATTGCGGCGCGCGCGATTAGGTCCGGCGAGGAGTCCCTGGTCGTCGCCGGCGGGGTCGAAAGCATGTCGCGGTCGCCGTTTGTCATCGCTAAAGCGGAGACGGCGTTCTCGCGCGCGGCCAAGATTGAAGACACCACCATCGGCTGGCGATTCGTGAACCCACTAATGAAAGAAAAGTACGGCACCGACTCCATGCCGGAAACGGCGGAGAATGTTGCGGAAGAGTGGCGCATTTCGAGACAGGATCAGGATGCGTTCGCCTTGCGCAGCCAGCGGCGCACAGCAGAAGCGGTGAACAGCGGTCGACTGGCGGAGGAGATTGTGCCGGTAACGGTTCCGGCGAAGAAGGGCGCTCCCGTTGTCGTTGCGCAGGACGAGCAGCCCCGTCCTGACACGACGCTCGAAGCGCTGGCGAAGCTTAAACCGATTGTGAAGCCGAACGGCACGGTCACCGCGGGCAATGCGTCGGGCGTGAATGATGGCGCATGCGGGCTGCTGTTGGCTTCCGAGCAAGCTGCCGGCAAACAGGGTTTGCAACCCATGGCCCGCGTCATTGCTTCCGCAGCGACCGGCGTCTTGCCTCGCGTAATGGGCATCGGCCCGGTCCCGGCAGTTCGCAAGGTGCTGGCCCTTGCGAAGCTGACACTCGGCGACATGAACGTCATCGAACTTAACGAAGCATTCGCAGCGCAGTCTTTGGCGGTGCTGCGCGATCTCGGAGTTCCAGACGATGCCGCGAATGTAAATCCGAATGGCGGAGCGATATCGATCGGCCATCCACTCGGCGCAAGCGGTGCGCGCTTGCTGATTGCCGCGGTGAACCAGTTGAAGCGAACCGGCGGGCGCTATGGCCTGTGTACCATGTGCATCGGCGTGGGGCAAGGAATCGCGATGGTGATCGAGCGGGTGTAACCATTGAACAGCAGCGAAACACTGGCAGATAAGCGCGAGGCGGCGGCGCTTCGCGCTCTCAAGAAAGTCTCCCTTTTTCCCTTCATCTTTGTCATGTACTCCTACACCACGGCGGGGCCGTTTGGGCTGGAGGATCAGATCAGCACCTCTGGGCCAGGCATGGCGCTGATCTATCAACTCGTAATTCCGTTCTTCTGGTGTATCCCCATGTCGCTGGTGTCGGCGGAACTCACGACTGCTATGCCCGTCGACGGCGGTTTTTACCGGTGGTCGCGTGCCGCGTTTGGAAACTTCTGGGGATTTCTTGCGGGTTGGTGGAACTGGTGCGCGTCCTTCCTCCTGGGCGCGGTTTATGCGGTGCTGTTTACCGATTATCTGGCCTCGTACTTTCCTCAACTCACCGGGGTCCGACACTTCGCGGTTGCGGTGCTGGTGATCGCCTTCATCAGTTACATCAATGTTCGCGGAATACGTGTCGTTGGCGGGATAGCGACGGCCCTGGAACTCGGTATTCTTGCCGCCGTTCTGGCGATGTGCGTTGTGAGCGTGCGCATGTGGCACTTGAACCCTTTTGTTCCAGTCGTGCCGCCACACAAGCCCATGTTCGAGGTTTTCGGGATCGGCTTTACGCTTGGCCTATGGCTCTATGCAGGGTACGAACAAGTGTCCAGCGTGGCGGCGGAAGTGGAGAATCCGCAGCGCAGCTATCCGCGAGCCCTGGCCTGGGTCGTTCCACTCTCCATGCTCACCTACGTCTTGCCGACGGCGTGTTCGCTTGCGGCTGTGGGAAAGTGGCAGCAGTGGCACACCGGATATTTTTCCGATCTGGCCAGACTGATCGGAGGGCCGCGGCTCGAGTTTGTAATCACGCTGGCGGCGGCGGTCATGAACCTATCCATCCTTAACAGCACGATGCTGACCACCACGCGCATGCCCTCGACCATGGCGGAGGATGGCTATCTCTCTTCCTTCCTCGCGCGTGTTCACCCGCGTTATCGCACACCGTGGATCGCAATTCTGCTTTCGGGCGCCATCTATGCCTTGCTGTCATGGCACAGCGTGCTGCAGTTGCTGTCGGTTTATATATGGCTGCGCATTGCCACGTCGGTTTTGACGGTGCTTTCGGCGTGGCGCTTGCGGAGAACGCGTCCGGAGATGCAGCGGGCGTTTCGCATCCCGTGGGGTAATTCAGGTTTGGCGTATGCGGTTATTGCGCCGCTGATCGTGAGCGCGATTGCCATTGTCGTACCCGCGTTTTCCCACGCTCCCGCCGACCGATTTGCCCTGCTCTGGGGACCGCCGGCACTGGCTCTTGGGCCTCTCGCGTACCTTCTGCTCGGGCGCAAGAAGGCGCTTAGCTAATCAAGTCCAAAACTTTGTAGTAAGCGCCGGCGAACGGCAGGAACCACGGCCGGCCGTCGTACATTCCCAACGGGGCGCCCGGGAAGGGGATCGTCGCGTAGGGAATCTCTTCGCGGCTGCCGCAGATTCGCTCGGCCATCTTCGCGCCCAGATAGGTTGCCATGGCGACACCGTGGCCTGCGTATCCCAGGGCAAAATGAATGCCGTCGATGACGCCGGCATGGGGCATGGTATCGAAGCAAAAGTCCAGGGTTCCGCCCCACGCGTGTTCGATCGGCATATCGCGCAGTTGCGGATAGACCTGCACCATATCGCGACGAAGGATCTCCGCGCTGCGGCCGATGGTGTTCTTCGTTTCCGGAAAGAAGGCGGCGCGCCCGCCGAATAGCATGCGGTTGTCGGGCGTGAGGCGGTAGTAGTGCAGGTAATGCTTGGAGTCGAAGATCATGCGATTGCGCGGGCTGAGTTCGCGCGCGAGCGAGTTGCTCAGGCGCTCCGTGGTGATGATGAACGAGCCGATGGGGATGATTTTCTTCTGCAATGCCCGGGTCGCTGCGGTTGTATAGCCGCTGGTGGCGACCAGAACGTCGCGAACGAAGATGCTGCCGCGCTTCGTGCGCACGCCAAAGCCGCGATCCGTGCCCCGGGCTGTGGGCTCGATCTGCCCGACGGGCGCATTTTCATAGACGCATGCCCCAGCTCGCATCGCGGCGGTGCCGAGGCCTGCGACGTAGCGTGCGGGATTTACGCCGGCGCTGGTTTCGTCCGTGATTCCGCCGAAATAAATCGAGGAGCCGATTTCCTCTTTCAGTTCATGACGCGAAATAATTCTGAGCTGGTGTTTGAACTCGCGCGCGATCAGTTCGACCGACCGGGCATAGGAATCGAAGTGCGACTGCTTGCAGGCGACCTCCAGATGCCCGCAGCGCGAAAAATCGCAGTCGATGTTTTCTTCGCGGACAATCTGCTCGACAACGTCGATCGACGTTATCGACGCGGCATACATCTGGCGAGTCGTGTCCATTCCATAGCGTCGGGCCAAGGTTTCGGGGCTCAGTTTGAGCCCGGTCAGAACCATGCCGCCGTTGCGGGAACTGGCGCCCCATCCGATGGTGTTCGATTCGAGCACCACCACCCTGGCTCCGCGCTTGGCGAGTGTGCGCGCGGCGGAAAGCCCTGTGAAGCCTGCGCCAATTACGGCGACATCAGCGGAAGTGGGCAGTTCGCCGGCGCTTCCGGCCGGCATGGAAGTCGTCGTGAGCCAGTAATTCGACTGAGTCAAGGGCATGTCAGCCACTCGCTAGTGAACGTAGTTTTTCTGCAGCGATCTCGGGCGTGATGTCGCGCTGCGGCGTACCCAGCATCTCAAAACCAACCATGAATTTCCGAACGGTGGCGGAGCGGAGTAACGGCGGATAATAGTGCGCATGAAAATGCCATTCCGGATGCTCGGCGCCATCGAAAGGCATCTGATGAAAGCCCATCGAATAGGGAAACGACACGTCAAAGACGCGGTCGTAGGTTGAGACGACCTGTTTCAGAATGGCGCTCAGGTTCCTAACCTCCGGGCCGTTCAGTTGTGGGAAGCTCCCGAAGTGGCGCCGGCTACAGAGCAACACTTCGAACGGCCATACCGCCCAGAAGGGCACGAGGGCGATGAAGTCGTCATTGGCGCAAACGATTCTTTCCTTGCGGGCTAATTCGAGGGCGAGGTAGTCGCAAAGCAGGCAGCCGCGATGGGCATTTCGATATTCTCGCTGCGCGACCAGTTCGCGCGTGGGCGCTTCCGGGACGGTCGCCGTAGCCCAAATCTGGCAATGCGGATGCGGGTTGCTGGCGCCCATCATTTCGCCGCGGTTTTCAAAGATCTGGACGTGGTGAACGCCGCCAGTTCCTGCCAATTCCTGGGTTTGAGCTGTCCACGACCGAACCACTTCTTCGATCTCGGGAACCGCCATGCTTGCCAACGTGAGGTCATGCCGCGGGGAGAAGCACATGACCCGGCAGGTACCGGACTCGGTTTCAGCGACCAGCAGTCCCTTCCCGTCCTCATCCAGCCGCGCGCTGGGAACATCTTTTTTGAGCGCGGCGAAATCATTTTCAAAGACGAACGTCGAATGATACTGAGGGTTCAGGACGCCTCCGGCCCGCATGTTTCCGGGGCAGAGATAGCAGGAGGGATCATAGCGGGGACGTTCGGTGGCAGGCAGAGGCTCGATAGCACCCTGCCAGGGCCGTTGCGTGCGATGGGGCGAGACCAGCACCCATTCGCGGCTGAGCGGGTTGAACCTGCGATGCGGCTGTTCGCGAAACAGGATATTTACTTGATCGCTCATGAAGACTTGCGCCCCCTCAGCCGAACGACGGATTGACCTTCGGGCAGAGCGGACTTTATGTTCTCTCATAAGCGCTTCGTCATTACAATAGCGCCGCGGCATCTGTACACTGGGTTAAGCGGTTCACATATTCCGGCTGTAGAACCTCGGGATAGACAGTGGAGCGAGGCGTGAAGAACGGCAACCCCGGGTTGGTGCAAGAATTTGAACGCGGCTTTCACGTCCGGCCCAGCATTTTCAGGGCCCCTGGCCGTGTCAATCTCATCGGTGAGCACACCGACTACAACGAGGGATTCGTGTTGCCCAGCGCGATTGGCTTCTACGCGCACGTGGCGGTCGCGCCCCGTTCCGACAGCAAACTTGCTGTGCGTTCGATGGATTTTCCGGAGTCATTTGAATTCAGCATTACGAACCTGCCGGCAGCTAAAACGGGCACGTGGTGGGACTATGTTCTGGGAGTTGCGATCGAGTTATTGCGGGAAGGTTACGACTTGCCGGGCGCGAGTTTTCTCGTGCATGGCGACATTCCCGTCGGCGCAGGGTTGAGTTCCTCGGCTGCGCTGGAAGTCGCTTCGGCCTTGGCATTTCTGAGCCTGAGCGGCCGTGACATGCCGCTGAAGGCAGTTGCCAAGCTCTGCCAGAGAGCGGAAAACGAATTTGTGGGTGCGCGCGTCGGCATCATGGACCAGTTCGTCTCCTGCATGGGCCGGAAGGACAATGCCGTTTTGCTCGACTGCCGCTCGCTGGAGTTCGACCTCGTACCCATTCCTGAGTCGATCAAACTGGTAATCTGCAACACCATGGTGAAACACGAACTTTCGGGCGGGGAATACAACCAGCGCCGGGCAGAGTGTGAGCGAGGCGTACAGATCCTGGGCAAAGCCTATCCCGGAATTCAGGCTCTCCGCGACGCTTCGGTTCAGCAACTGGAAGCGCAGAAAGCGTCCATGCCGGCTGTGGTTTATAAGCGGTGCCTGCATGTGATACTTGAAAACCAGCGCGTGCAGGATGCGGCCTCCTGCTTCCGTGCAGGCGACCTGGCTTGCGTGGGAGGCTTGATGAGAGATTCGCATGCCAGCTTACGCGATCTTTATGAGGTCAGCTGCGTGGAACTCGACGCCATGGTTGAGGCGGCAGACGGTCTACCGGGCTATATTGGCGGACGCATGACGGGCGGCGGCTTTGGCGGTTGCACGGTCAACTTGGTGGAAGCGCGGCAGGCGGCTTCCTTCGCCGAGGCGATTGCCGCGCGATATCGGAAAGCTACGGGCATTCTCCCCGACATTCATATCTGCTCGGCGGCTGACGGCGCGGGCGCGGAGCAGGAATCCGAATCCCTGAGCCCTTCTAAGCGGTGAAGCCTCAGTCCCGCAGGGGAAACATAGTAAACGTTTACAAACCGGCAGCGATCAGGGATAATGCTCCGTTCCCCATGCGCCGCGTCGGCCGCAGTCTGCTGCTTCGTGGTCAAGGACTTCACAACAGGAGGATTGCGAGATGAGGGTGCCTGCTCTCGTACTTGCGCTAATGGCGATGACAGCGAGTTTGCAAAGTCAAGTAACCAAACAAGCTTGGGGCAAGACCAGCGACGGAACGCCGGTCGAGCTTTATACGATTAAGAGTCCGGAGATCGAAGCTCATATCATCACCTATGGCGGAGTCGTGCAGGCGCTGAAAGTGCCCGACAAGAGCGGCAAGCAGGGCGATATTGTGCTGGGTTTTGACTCCATCGATGGCTATCTTGGAAACGAACCGTACTTTGGCGCCATCATCGGGCGCTATGGAAACCGCATCGCCGGCGGCAAATTTACCCTCGACGGCAAAACCTACTCCATTCCGCTTAACGACGGACCCGATCCCAAACACCCGGTGAACGCGCTGCACGGCGGGCCCAAGGGCTTCGACAAAGTGGTGTGGAAAGCCAAAGAGATTCCGCACGGGGTTGAACTGACCCATGTCAGTCCTGATGGGGACATGGGGTTTCCCGGAACTTTGACCACCGTGGTGCGCTATACCGTGATCGGCAAAGAGCTGAAAATCGACTATTCGGCCACCACCAATAAAGACACGGTCCTGAATTTAACCAATCATTCTTACTTCAACCTGGCGGGGCAAGGTAATGGCGACATTCTGAAAGATGTCGTGAAGATTAATGCCAGCCGCTACACGCCCGTCGACGCCAACCTGATCCCGACCGGCGAACTTGCCTCGGTGGCAGGCACACCGTTCGACTTTCGCAAGCCGACCGCGGTCGGAGCAAGAATCAATGACAACAACGATCAACTGAAAAAGGGGCGCGGTTACGATCACAACTTTGTTCTGGATAGCGGCGGCGGCAAGATGGCGGAAGCGGCGGAAGTCTACGAAGCTTCCAGCGGACGCGTGATGACGGTCTTGACGGATCAGCCCGGGGTCCAGTTCTACACCGGTAATTTCCTGGACGGAACTCTGAAGGGAAAAGACGGCAAAGTGTATGGCCATCGCGCGGCCCTGTGCCTGGAGACGCAGCATTTTCCCGATTCTCCGAATCACCCGAATTTTCCATCGACGGAGCTGAAGCCAGGGCAGAAGTACCACCGGGTGACGATCTTCCGATTCTCGACGCGCTAAGTGGGCTCGTTCCGACACCTCGATCATGTCGACTCATTCAACATTGCCGGGCAAGGAGCTCCAACTACTGCGCGAAGAGGTTCTGGAAGCGAACCTGGAAATCGTGCGCCACGGGTTGGTGCTCTATACGTTTGGCAATGCCAGCGGCGTGCTTCGCGAAGAAGGCCTGGTGGTGATCAAGCCTAGCGGAGTTCCTTACGACAAGATGAAGCCCGAGCACCTGGTGCTGACCAATCTGCAGGGCAAGGTGCTGGAGGGAGACTTGCGCCCGTCTTCCGATCTTCCCACCCACGTCGAGCTGTATAACGCCTTCCCGAATATCGGCGGTGTGGTGCACACGCATTCGGAATACGCGACGGCCTGGGCGCAGGCGCGGCGCGAGATTCCCTGCTTCGGCACAACCCACGCCGACTATTTCCACGGGCCGGTGCCGGTTACCGACCCAATGCCCTCGGACGAAATTGCCGGGGAGTACGAACGCAATACGGGAACGGCCATCATTCGCGCTTTCCGTGATCGTAACCCGGATGCGATTCCCGGCGTGCTGGTCGCCAATCATGGTCCATTCGTTTGGGGCAAAGATGCCGCAACCGCGGCGCACAACGCGGTGGTTTTGGAATCGATCGCGCGAATGGCATACTTCACCACGACTTTGAATCACCAGGCCGGTCCGATTTCCGGCGCGCTGCATGATCGGCATTATCTTCGCAAGCATGGCCGCAATGCCTATTACGGCCAGGCGGGGGAGAAGAGATGAACTTAACGCTCGCGCTGTTTGTGACCAACCGTCTGGTGCGCCTCTCGGGCGTCGATCTGGCGATCATTGCCTTTTATTTTCTATTGGTCCTGGCCATCGGTTTCTATCTCAAGAGATTCGCAAACACCGGGGAAGATTTCTTCCTGGCCGGCCGCGAGATGACCGCCTGGGTCGCCGGGCTTGCGTTCGTTTCCGCAAATCTCGGGTCGCTTGAGTTGTTGGGCTGGGCAGGCTCGGCCTATCAGTACGGCATCATGGCGGCGCACTGGTACTGGGTGGGCGCCATTCCCGCGATGATCTTCCTGGGCCTCGTCATGATGCCCTTCTACTACATCTGCAAGACCCACTCCGTGCCCGGATATCTCAAGCTGCGGTATGGCTCCGAAGCCAGTGCCTTGAGCGGCATCACGTTTGCGGTCATGACCATCCTCATGTCGGGCGTGAATATGTACGCCATGGCCGTCGTGATGAAGGTCGTTCTCGGCTGGGACATCAACTTCAGCATCTGGGTTTCCTCGCTTACGGTGGGCGTGTACGTCGCCGCCGGCGGCCTGTTCTCCGCCATCTTCAATGAAGTGCTGCAATTCTTCCTGATCTGGTTTGGCGCGTTGCTGATCCCTATCCTGGGCATGATTGAGACGCACGGGTGGAGCGGCATGGTCGCGCGCATCCACCAGAATTTCCCCGGTCAGGACTTCACCCACCTGTGGGCGCCGCTCGGTTCCTTCGCTCACAATCCCATGGGCATTAACTGGATCGGGATTGTGTTTGGCCTGGGCGCGGTCCAGTCCATGGGGTACTGGACGACGGACTTTCTCGTGGTTCAGCGCGTGCTTTCGGCCAAGGACATCCGCTCCGCGAAGATGGCCCCCATCATCGGGTCGTTCTTCAAGATGGCAGTTCCGCTGATCGTGATCCTCCCCGGCCTGCTGGGCTTGGCGGTATTGCCCATGCACCTTGTACCCGCGAGCAATCTACAAGCGGGACAGCACAGCTACAACGAGGTCCTGCCGCTCATGCTGGCTCGGTATTGCGGTCCGGGATTGCTGGGATTGGGTATCACCGCGCTGGTCGCCGGTTTTATGGCGGGCATGGCCGGTAATGTGAGCGCCTTTGCGACGGTCTGGACCTATGACATTTACCGCCCCTACCTGAACAAATCGGCGCCCGATCAGCATTACGTATCCATGGGGCGCTGGTGCACCATCATCGGCCTGTTCATCAGCATCGGCACTGCCTACCTGGTGATGGGTTTCGCCAGCATCATGGATTATGTGCAGGCATTGTTCGGTTTCTTCATCGCGCCGCTGTTTGGCACGGTGCTTCTGGGCATGTTGTGGAAGCGCGTGACGCGTTGGGCCGGGTTCCTGGGGTTGCTCGCCGGCACCCTCTCATCGGTGACCATGTTCGCTCTGATGAAAGTTGATCCTGTGCGCTGGGTACCGGTGTTTGCGCGTTCGCCGCTGGCCAAAGCCCTGGCGCAAGACATGTATCAGGCGCTGTGGTCATGCGTCACCTGCATCGTGGTCACGGTTCTGATCACGCTGGTCACCAAGCCCAAGCCGGATGCGGAATTGGTCGGTTTAGTCTACAGCCTGACCGAGGTGCCGCACGAAGAGCACGCGTCGATTTTCCACCGGCCGGCTTTCTGGGGCGTGGTAGCGATGCTCGCGTTTGTAGTCCTGCAAATTATTTTCTGGTGAGGCGCAATGACTGAGAAACACCATATTGTTCCAGTCTGGTTTTTTGTGGGCATTCTGCTGTTGGTCTATGGACTGCTGATTTTTTTCAGCGGGCTTGCCGAGTGGGAGCATCCACCCGATACTCAACTCGCATATCTGCATGCGCCCGTCTGGTGGGGTGGTTTGCTGATCGTTCTGGGCAGCGTGTACTGCCTGATGTTTCGGCCGGGAAGGAGTTAGAAATTGAATCATGGAATCATGGAGCGATGGAATCATGGAAGGACGGAACCGGCCTGCTAATCATGCGATGATTCCGTGACTCAATCCAGGAGTTTTATGCCAGCAAAGAAGATGACGATGGGGCTGATCGTGGGGAACCGCGGATTCTTTCCCGATCACCTGGCCAAGAGCGGACGCGAGGAGATGCTGCGCGTGCTCAATGGGGCGGGGATGGATGTGGTCGCGCTCACCCCCGAGGAGAGCAAGTATGGCGCGGTGGAGACGCGGGAAGAATCGCGGCGCTGCGCCGAGTTGTTCAAAAAGAATCGCGAGCGCATTGATGGCGTCATCGTGACCTTGCCGAATTTCGGCGAGGAGCGCGCCATCGCGGACACGCTGCGGCTTGCCGACTTGCGCGTGCCTGTGCTTATTCAGGCTACGCCTGACGATCCCAAGAAGATGACCATTGCCTTCCGCCGCGACAGCTTCTGCGGAAAGATGTCGGCGTGCAACAATCTGCGGCAATACGGCATTCCCTATTCCGTTACGTCGCTGCACACCGAGGCTCCCGATTCGCCGGAATTCGCCAAGGACCTGCAGTGGTTCGCCGCCGTTTGCCGCGTAGTGAATGGTTTTCGCAACCTGCGTGTGGGCGCGATCGGGGCCCGTCCCGCGGCGTTCAATACCGTCCGCTACAGCGAAAAGATCCTGGAACACAATGGCATTTCCATTGAGACCCTGGATCTTTCCGAAGTGCTGGGTCGTATCGACCGCATGAAGGACAACGACGACGCTGCGCAAGGCAAGTTGGCTTCCATCAAAAAATACGTGGATTCCAAAGATGTCCCGGCCCCAGCCTTAATCAAGATGGCCAAGCTGGGCGCGGTGATCGATGACTGGATGGCGAAGGCCGAGGTGCAGATCAGCGCGGTGCAGTGCTGGACCTCGCTCGAAGAAAACTTCGGGGTGGTGCCGTGCACGGTGATGAGCATGATGAGCGAGCAGCTCTTCTCCTCTGCTTGCGAAGTCGATATTGCCGGGGTGTTGGGCATGCATGCTTTGCAGCTTGCCTCGGGTACGCCTTCTGCTTTGCTCGACTGGAACAATAACTATGGCAGCGATCCGAATAAGGCCGTCTGCTTTCACTGCGCCAACCTCCCCAAGCATTTTTTCCGTTCGTTCAAAATGGATTTCCAGGAAATCATCGCGGGCACCGTGGGCAAAGAGAATACCTTCGGGACGGTTGTCGGCTTGATCAAGCCGGAGAAGATGAGCTTCGCCCGCTTCTCGACCAATGACCTGGCGGGCAAAATGCGTGGCTATGTAGGGGAAGGCCGGTTCACGGATGATCCGCTGAACACATTCGGCGGCGCCGGCGTGGTTGAGATTCCGAGAATGCAGAAGCTGCTGCACTACATTTGCGAGAACGGCTTTGAGCACCACGTGGCGGCGAACCTGTCGTCGGTCGCGGGCGCCGTGCACGAGGCCGCTGTCCGATACCTGGGCTGGGAGACGTACTGGCACGAGCGCCCGGAGATAGCGAACTAGTCCGGCGCTTTCTCTGACCGGGTTCGATCCCGCTCTTTGCGACACCTTGGCGAGCTTTGGGGTTGAGAGCTCTTCTCGAAGCTCAAACAAAACTCCTAAACCGCAAACTGCGCAAAGGAATCGCACCGGGCGCAAAGCAAAGCTTGAGGATTGAAAGATGGCGATTGTTGCTGGCGTTGACTTCGGAACTTTAAGCGTGCGCGTCTCCATCGTGGACAGCGAGCGCGGCATGCTGGCGTCCGCCGTGGCGGAATATCCCCTGCACCGCAAGCGCGAAGATCCTGAGTTCGCGACCCAGTCGCACGACGACCACATGCGCGCGCTTGCCGAGGCGACGCGAGCTGCGGTTGGGCAAGCCGGCATTTCCGGAGATCAAATCGAAGCCATCGCGCTCGACACTACCGGCTCATCCGTTATCCCCGTGGGCAAGGATCTGAAGCCCCTCGGCGAATACTACTTGTGGTGCGATCACCGGGCCAAGCATGAAGCCGAGGAGATCACGCAGGCCGCGCACCGCGAAAAGCTCGAAGCCATTGAATGGTGCGGCGGAGTCTATTCTTCCGAATGGGGATTCTCCAAGCTGCTGCACTGGCTGCGGCACAATCCCGATAAGCGCAAGGAGTTCACCTCCGCCTTCGAACACTGCGACATGGTTGCCGCAACGCTCTGCGGCATTACTGATACTGCAAAAGTGAAGCGCAGCATCTGCGCCATGGGACACAAGTGGCTATGGAACGCCAAACTCGGCGGGCTTCCGCCGGAAGAGTTCCTGGTCAAAGTCGATCCGCTGCTTGCCGGAGTGCGCGACAAACTGCAGGGGGAATACGCGACTTCCGATCAGATTGCGGGACACCTGACGCCATACTGGGCGGAAAAACTGGGCTTGAAAGCGGGAATTCCCATTCCCGTGGGCGCGTTCGACGCGCACTGGGATGCCATCGGCGCGGGTTGCCGCACCGATGACATGGTCAACGTCGTCGGAACCTCCACCTGCATCATTGGAATTACGCCTTCGCCGAATCTGGTGCCGGGAGTCTGCGGTGTAGTGCAGGGAAGCGTTCACCCGCTGCGGACCGGAATCGAAGCCGGTCTTTCCGCTGTTGGCGATATTTTCAACGCCATTGCCTCACGCGCCGGAACCGATGTCGCCAGTTTGAGCAAGGGGTTGGAAGCGTATCGGGCCGGCCAAACCGGCTTGCTGCGCCTGACCTGGGACAACGGCGATCGCACCATCCTGGTCAATCCTAATCTGCGCGGCATCACTCTTGGCTGGAACCTGCAGAGCACCGCCCAGGACGAACTCTTTGCCGCGATCGAAGGCACCGCGCTGCACACGCGCGTGATTTTCGATCAGATGTCCAGCAAGGGGGTAAAGGTTCAACGGGTGATCAATGCCGGCGGCATTCCGCAGAAGAATGATGTCCTGAACCGCGTTTACGCGAATGCCCTGGGGCGGCCGGTGCTGGTGCCCACCCAGAGCGTCACCAGCCTGGGCTCGGCAATCTTTGCATTCCTGGCCGCGGGAACGTACAAGACGGTTGAAGAGGCGCAGGACAAAATCTGCCCACCGCACCGGCTCTATGAGCCGGATGCCGCCGAGCAGCGAGTTTACGACGAACTCTACCGCTTATTCAGTCGTATGTATTTCGATTTTGGAAAGAAAGCCGGCGAAATGGGCGACGTCCTGCCTGCACTGATAAGAATTTCGGAGACTCGCCATAAGGCAAAAACAGCTTAGGCCCTTCTTCGCGTGCTTTGCGGCAGTTCTAAGCGAACTTTGCGGTTAAAAGCTTTTCACCGCAAGGCGCACAGAGGAATCGCAAAGGTCGCAAAGCCAATCTGAAATGTCCATCCTGCGCAAATCTGTTCTCCTCCTCTGGTTCTCTTCGGTTCTCTTGTTCGGGCAAACAGCCAAATCCCCGGCGCCAACTCCGCCCATGGGCTGGAACAGTTGGGATTCCTACGGCACCACGGTCCGAGAAGACCAGGTTAAGGCCAACGCTGACGTGATGGCGCGCGCCCTCGCCAGCTATGGCTGGCAGTACATCGTGGTGGACATTCAATGGTACGAGCCCAATGCGCAAGGGCATGATTACCAGCCGGGGGCGAAGTTGACCATGGATCCATATGGCCGACTGCTTCCCGCCGTGAACCGCTTTCCCTCGTCAGCAGATGGCAGCGGCTTCAAACATCTCGCCGATTATGTGCACAGCAGGGGCCTGAAGTTCGGCATTCATATAATGCGGGGCATACCGCGGCAGGCCGTCGCGGAGAATCTGCCGATTCAAGGTACCAGCTATCATGCCGCAGAGGTCGCGGATAAAAGCAATCCATGCCGCTGGAATCCGGACATGTGGGGCGTCGATGTGAACAAGCCTGGTGGGCAGGCGTACTACGACTCTATCGCCGGGTTGTACGCATCCTGGGGAGTCGACTTCATTAAAGCGGATGACATGGGCAGCCATCGTTTTCAGCCGGACGAGATTAAGGCTCTATCGCTTGCGATTCGTAAGACCGGGCGCGCGATGGTGTTGAGCATTTCTCCTGGCCCAGCCCCGGTTCCCAAAGCGGCCTTCCTCGAGAAGTACGCGCAAATGTGGCGCATCTCGGACGATTTCTGGGACGACTGGCCGCTCCTGAAAAAGCAATTCGACTACACGCGCGATTGGGCGGTGTACGTAGGCCGAAACGACACTTGGCCGGATGCGGACATGCTGCCCCTGGGCAAACTTAGAGTAACTGCGAAAGAAGGCGGCGGCTCACCCAGCAAACTCACCCCTGATGAGCAGCGGACCGTGATGACGCTGTGGTCGATCTTTCGCTCGCCTCTCATTTTCGGCGGCGATTTACCCAGCCTGGTTGCGGCCACCACCGCTCTTATCACCAACGATGAGGTGCTCGCCGTCGACCAGCACAGCTATGGAGGTCATCAAGCGGTCGAAGAAGGCACAATCCGGGCCTGGGTCGCCGTCGCCGCCAACAAGAAGGGCCACTACGTGGCTGTTTTCAATCTGGGCGACACAAAGGCGGCGGCAAAGCTTTCATGGAACAGATTTTTTCGCGCAGGTAACACGGCCGAGGTCCGGGACTTGTGGGACAAGAAAACACTGGGCCGCAAAGACGGGATCGATGTCGAACTGCCGCCGCACGGAAGCGTGTTGTATCGAGTCTCTGACTTGCGATAGAGACCCGCTTCTCGCAACCGAGGCGAGAAGTGGGCACCCCATGGCTGTTTGTTGTGTTTGTGCCGGCTAGTGTGAGCTGGTCAGAGTCTTGAGAAACTGATAGTAGAACTCCACACCGCGATCAAAGGCTTCGACCGGAACCCTCTCATCTCGCCCGTGTTCGCGGTGGTCGTCGCGCTCCATCGCCACTCCGGAGACGCCGTAGGTCGGCATGCCCGCGGCCATCGTGTAAACGCCATCCGACGCGCCCGTGGCCATGGTCGGAAACACCGGAATGCCCGGCCACATTTTTCCCGCAACCGACTCAATGGCCTGAAACACCTCCGGCCGGGGCGGCGGAGGCGCGAAGGACCGCTGATCGGGAATTGCCTCGAGTACCTGACCGGCATTCGTGATGTAGCGGATCTCAATTTTTGGATCGGCAAAAACCTTCGCCAGTTCGTCTCGAATCTCCTGCTTCGAGTGTCCGGGGAGAATCCGGCAGTTGATCACGGCTTGAGCCCTGCCCGGAAGCGCGTTGTTGGCGTGTCCCGCCTGAAGCCGGGTCGCCACGCATGTGGTGTGCAGCCTCGAGTTGTCGATGGGATCGCGGGAGAGCCGGTCGGCGGCGCCCTCATCAGGGGGAGTCTGCAAGACGGCCTTGATGTCGGCCGCGCGATCGTGATCAACAGTTGCCAGGCGCTCATAGTAGGCGCGGGTGACGGGATTCAGTTCCAATGGAAACTTGTGTTGCTCCAGGTTAACGAGAGCATGTGCAAGTTCGTAAATCGCATTGTCGGGCCGGGGAAGGGAACTGTGGCCGCCAGGGTTGGTGACCGACACCTGGTAGTCGGAATAGAGCTTTTCGGTTGCGTCCACCACAAAAGCTAAGGCCTTGCCATGGTCCATTTGCACTTCGCCACCATCGTGATTCAGAACGAATTCGGCATCGACCAGGT
This sequence comes from Terriglobales bacterium, assembly GCA_036376415.1. Taxonomy (GTDB): domain Bacteria; phylum Acidobacteriota; class Terriglobia; order Terriglobales; family Acidobacteriaceae; genus Gp1-AA145. The sequence continues at coordinate 4,804 of DASVAJ010000088.1, read as the reverse complement.
CGCGACGGTTCTTCAGCAGCCAATCGACCCCGTTGGATTTTCCACCCTCCTCGTCGGCGGTGAGAGCAAGAATGACATCGCGGTCCGGAACGTAGCCCTCGCGTTTCATGTGGATCAGCGTTGCCGCCATGATGGCGTCGCCATCCTTCATGTCCTGCGTGCCGCGGCCGTAGAAGAAGCCAGCTTTTTCGACGAACCGGAACGGATCGGTGGTCCAATCCTCGCGGCGGGCTTCGACCACGTCCAGATGCCCGATCAGCAGCACCGGGCGGTGCTTGCCCGAACCATGCAGGCGGACCACAACATTCTTCTTTCGTTCATTCGCCCCCCCGACGAAAATGTCCTTGTCGGGAAATCCAGCCTGCCGAAAGCGCTGCGCCATGGCCTCCGCCGCCGTGGTTACATTACCGACCGAATCCGTCGTATTGATTTCAATGAGTTGCTTGAAAATCTCGCGCGCGAGTTGCGTGTGGGGGCTGTTCGCTTGAGCATTGGCAGCAGGAAGGGCAAGGGCAAAAAGCAAAATCAGGCATTTTGGTTTCAAGGGCTTCTCCGCGGACTTAGTGAACCCCTCAAATCTAGCAGAAAGCTCCCCGCCAGCGCGTCGCGCCGCGAACTATGAGTCAACGACTTCGGATGCGTGGCCGCAGACGCCTTGCCGTGCTGTCAACTCGCGGCCGCTCATTCTTGTCTCTGATGCCGGGCAATTCCGAGGACTCGCAGAATTCCGCGGAGGACCTGCACGTCCTGCAAAAGCCTTTCTCGGTTCACGGTTTGGCAATGACGGTGTGCAAGGCTCTGGACGCGAGAAGTGGTACCTGTGCGGCTGCGGCCGGGATCTCGTTAATTTCCAGATAAACCGTGATCCCTTGGAAATAGTTCCGAAATGGAGATCGCAGATTCGGCTTCGCACCTTAGCCGCGTCCCAACGCAACTTCGTTGGGGAACTTCGCAAGCACCAACTCCGTATCAGTGAGTGAGACCGGAATGGAAGTTGAGACCTCCCACCGGAATCAAGCCCCCTGTTGTCTCCCCGGCGACGGGGGGAATCTTTTGCCCGATGCTTACTCCAGGTGAAATGCTCCGTTACTCCATTCTTCGGGAGCAACATCGGCGATCGTCTCGGTGAAATCCCAGCGGTGGCCGTAAAAGTCCTGAGCATTGTATTGACGTTCGCCGTAAGGCTGATCTCTGGGCTCGGTGAGGATGATCGCGCCATTCTTCCGGGCGCGCTCGCAGTGCGCCTTAGCATCTCCTATGCGGACCTGAATGATGTGCGAATGATTGGGGGCCGCATTGCCTTCCGCGATCGTGAAACAGCCGTCCCCGGCTTTCATCTGGATGCGGTGATTGGCGATGCGCAGCCGCACGTTGAAGCCGAAAGCCTTGCATAACCAGTCGGCGGCAGCAGCCGGATCGGGATAGGTAACCACCGGGATCACGGTGCAAGGGGGAACGGATCGGTTGAATTTCATGGGAAACTTTACGGTTACGATTTCTGCTTGATCTGTTCGCGCTTCTTCGCGGCATCCAGCGGCCGCACCGGTTCAGTCATGCGCGCGGGATCGAGAATTTCCTTGATTTCATCTTCGCTCAGAAGCTTCTTTTCGCGCGCAATTTCGATGATGGATCGCCCGGTTGCCACTGCTTCTTTGGCGATTTCGGCCGCTTTGGCGTAGCCAATGTACGGGTTGAGGGCGGTCGCCAGCGATACGGTCGCCTGCACATAGAAATTGCAGCGATTTTCGTTGGCGGTGATGCCGTGGACGCATTTGTCCGTAAGCTGGCGCAGCATATTGCTGAGGATGGTGATCGACTGCAGCACGCTGTAGGCCATGGTGGGCATCATGACGTTGAGTTCCAGTTGACCTGCCTGGACTGCCATAGCCACGGCAACGTCGTTGCCGACTACCTGAAAAGAAACCATCGCCGCGAGTTCGGGAATCACGGGATTGATTTTGCCCGGCATGATCGAGGAGCCGGGCTGGAGCGCCGGAAGATTAATTTCTGCAAACCCGGTGTTGGGGCCGGATGAGAGCAGGCGCAAATCGTTGGAGATGCGGATGACTTCGAGCGCCAGGTTGCGCAGCGCCGAAGAAACCGCGGCCATGGCCAGGTTTGACTCCATCGCGTAGCGCATGTCATCCACCGGAACGAGCTTCTGGCCGGAGATGCGGGAGAGGTTCTTGATGGCTTTTTCGCGGTAGTCCGGGTGGGTGTTGATTCCCGTTCCAACCGCTGAGCCCCCGAGCCCAAGCTCACGAAGCAGGCCGGCGCTGGATCGGATCGCATCTTGGGCGCGCCGGAGGGCTCCGGCGTATGCCGCAAATTCCTGGCCGAGACGCATGGGGACTGCATCCTGCATGTGGGTGCGGCCGGACTTTAAAATCCCATGGAATTCTTCGCTCTTTTTTTCCAGCCCGGCGGCCAGCGAATCGAGCACAGGATAAAGCTTCTCCAACTCGAGCAACGTCGCCAACCGCATGCCGGTGGGGAAGACGTCGTTGGTGCTTTGACCGTAGTTGACGTGATCGTTGGGATGAACTTTGGCGTAGTCGCCGAGTTGGCCGCCGAGAATTTCGACGGCGCGGTTGGCGATCACCTCGTTCGTATTCATATGGAAGCTGACGCCCGCGCCAGCCTGGAACACGTCAACGACGAATTCATTGTTCCACTTGCCATCCTGCACTTCCCGGGCGGCCTGAATGATGGCATTGGCTATTTTTTCGTCCACCAGCCCGAGTTCGCGGTTTGCCTCCGCGGCGGCTTCCTTCACCATGCCGAAGGCGCGAATCAGCATGGGATGGGCGCGCATTCCCGAAATCGGGTAGTTCTCGACGGCGCGGCAGGTTTGAATGCCGTAATAAACCTGAGCGGGTATTTCTCGGGTGCCGAGAGAGTCTTTTTCAGTGCGGCTGGCGCTTTGGGTCAGGGTTGCCATGAATGCTCCTCAGGAACTAAAAATTATAACAATCGAAAAACGGCCAGGCTTCAGCCGCCACAACCAGTTCCGGCACAAGACAACATAAATGGCTCGCAGCGAATCCTCCTGAGCACTTTCAGCAGCGTCCGATAACACGCATACTGGGGATGTGCCCTCTGAAATCAACGCCCAGGTGGTTTCCTCGTTTACCGATTACCTGAAAATCGAGAAGGGTCTCGCCGCGCTGACGGTTTCCGCCTACACGCAAGATATAGTGCAGTTCGCGGATTTCCTTGCGCGGACTAAACGCACGCTGCTGGGTGCCCGCCGCGACGACGTCCGCGGCTTCGTGCAGCAGTTGTTCGGAAACTCAGTCGATGGACGATCGGTGGCACGCAAGCTCTCGGCTTTGCGCCATCTCTATCGATTTCTGCTTCTGGATAAACGCATTGACCGCGATCCCACGCTGAACATTCCGCTGCCGAAGCAGTGGAAGATTTTGCCGAAATCTCTTGCCCGTGCTGAGATTCAGCAGATGTTATCTGCTGGAGTGACGGGCGCCGACCATCCGGCCGGAAAAACCACACATGGCGAAGCCATCGCGCTGCGCAATCGCGCCATGCTGGAGGTGTTCTATGCGGGCGCGCTCCGCGTTTCCGAGGTGGTTACTCTCAGAATGGAAGACCTGAAGCTCGATGTGGGCTACGTCCTGGTGCGTGGCAAAGGAGATAAGGAGCGCATTGTCCCGCTGGGGCGATCGGCGCAAGAGGTGCTCTCCGGTTATCTACGCCATGGTCGGCCAGTGTTGTTGGCGGGGAAGAGTTCGCCATTGCTGTTCATCGCTCGAGGCGCAAAGAAAATCACCCGCCAACGCATCTGGCAGATGGTCGGCGATGCTTCCGTGAGCGCGGGCCGGCATGCCAGCCCGCACATGCTGCGCCACAGTTGCGCCACGCACATGGTGGAGAATGGCGCGGACCTGCGCACTGTGCAAACGATCCTCGGGCACGCCGACATTTCGACAACCCAGGTCTATACACACGTTGCGCTCGACCGTTTAAAGAGCGTTTACCACAAGCACCATCCGCGAGCCAAGGCGCGATGACGGTGGCACGGAACAATTCGAACAGAAGCACTGTGGGGAGAGCCGTTGCCGCATTCCTCGCGTCTCTCCGCCAACGCAACGCCTCTCAGCACACCATCAAAGCCTACACCGGAGATCTCGAGAACTTTGCTGCTTACGTCGGGCTGCGCAAATGGCGCGAAATTGATCACATCACCATTCGCGGATTCTTGTCGTCGCTGTACGAAAAAGGCCTGAGCAAGACCTCCGTTGCCCGCTCGCTCGCCGCGGTCCGTTCTCTCTATAAGTGGCTGGCGCAGGAAGGAGTGGTCGAGCAGAACCCAGCCGCATTGGTGTCCACGCCGAAACTTCCCAAAAAACTCCCGCGCGTCCCCACCCTGGAAGAAATGAATTCCGTGCTCGAGGGCAAGATGCCCGAGATTGCCTCCTTCCCGGAACGCGATCGCCTGATGCTGGAATTACTCTACGGCTGCGGCATTCGCAACTCGGAGCTCGTCGGCATCGATCTCGAGCACATCAGCCTGGGCGCGGAAGCCATTCTAATTCGCGGCAAAGGCAAGAAGGAACGCTTCGTTCCTTTTGGCAACGCGGTGAAATCCGCGCTGGCTGCTTATCTGCCCGCCCGCCAGTTACGGCTCGCGGACACAAGAAAGAACGCTCCCGCGCTGCTGATTAATCAACGGGGCGGCCGCCTCACGACCCGCAGCGTGGGCCGAATCGTCAAGAAAATAGCGGTCGCGAAGGGACTCTCGGCGGACGTCCATCCCCACACTCTGCGCCACGCCTTTGGCACTCAC
>DASVAJ010000083.1:0-8862 GCA_036376415.1 Terriglobales bacterium | reverse complement strand
CACCCCCAGCAAACCCCAGCCAGGCCCGGCATTCGCCTGGCCCGCCACGAAGCGGCGCAACACGTCCCGCGCCTGCGCGTACTTCTCCTGCTCGTAGAACAACGTGCCCAGGTACCACAGCCCCTCGTGCCAATCCGGTTTGATCGCCAGGCTTTTCTGATAAAGCTCGATGGCTTCCTTGTCCTTGTTCTGCTCGCGCGCTTGATTGGCGGCCTTCGCCAGCTGCGAGAACGACTCCGCACCGGCGGTCTGGGCACGACCCTGGGGGGCTGCATTTAACGCTGAAAGGCTCAGCGCAACTGTCAAGATGCCGGCGCCGATACCCTTCACTTCAACAACTCCGGATCGGCTTTTAACTTCTCTTGCGGCGAGGCAATGACTTCCTGCTTGTCTTTGAGCAGATTGAAAGCCTTAGTCTCGCGTTCAGCATCGGCCCAGCGATGCAGCTTTCGATACGCTGCGGCAAGCTGAAAACGCACAGGAACGCTGTCGGGCGCGAGTTTTTTGGCGAGTTCCAGTTCGCCCACACTCTTTTGCGCCTCTCCCGACCGGAGCAAAACGTCCCCATAGACGCGGTGCGCCTCAGGGTCATTCGGCTCCAGCGCCGCGGCCTGCTTCGCTGATGTCAGCGCGTCTTCCATGCGCCCGTCGTCCGCTGCCAGGCGCGCAAGCTCCACCATCGCGGCGGCATTCTTAGGGGAAATCTGGAGTTCGCGCTTGTACTCGCTGGTTGCGCCGGCGTCGTCATTCTGGAATTTGCGTAACGTGCCCAGGAAATAATGCACGTTGGGCGCCTGGTCGTAGTGAGCAGCCAGGCGATCTGCAAATTCATTGGCGTGCACAAAATCAGCGGGATGCAAGGCCGCATAATACGCAGCCTTCCCTGCCAGCCACACCGCTTCGCGCCGCTCCGGCGGATATTCCTCCGGAACGTAGCGCATGCGCAACGATGCCAGGCCCATGGCTTCGATCAAACTCGGCCCGGAATAGGACTTCTGCACCTCGGCCGAAAGTAAATACAGCGCTGGAATGAAACTGCCTTCGCGGGTGAGCAACAGCGCAAAGTGAAACACCCCAACATCGATCAACCGCGGAGTGCCCGTCCAGCCATGGCTCGCCCAGCGGCGGAAGTGCTGCAGAGAGTTGTCGTACCCCCCGGTCTCGTATTCGCAAAGCGCCAGGAAAGCGTAGCCGGGCGCGGGGTGGGGGCTGAGCGTGACGAAGTGTCGGAAGGCCGTCTGCGCCTCGGGAAATCGATCCTGGTCGTAGAGGATGCTGCCCAGCGACCACCAGCCCTCATTCCACTTGGGATCGAGCGCAAGTCCTTTCTCATACAACTGGATGGCATCGGCCAAGTGGTCGGAAGACTGCGCCTGCTCAGCTTGCCGGCCAATGGTTTGGATCGTTAAAGGAAGAGAACCAGAGGTAGTCGCCGCGACTGACGAAGCTGCAAAAAGGGTTAGAAACAAAAGGCGGGAAACCACCGGCATAGGAAAAACTATACAGGGAGTGGCGCGTCAGAGCCACTCCCTGGGTTGATGAACGTCTTAGAACGAGTACTTAACACCTAGTTCGAGGACTCGATTACCCTCGGCGTGATCTGCGTAGCCGAACGCCTGGCAATTAGGCCCTGGACATGCGTGGTTCGAATCGCTTGCATTCGTTGTCAAATTACTTGTTCCGGCGTAAGTAAGGTGAAGGTTGCTGTCGGCGGTCACGAATGACTGCAGTGAGTGATTGAGAGGGTTAAATGCAGCAAACCGCAGTTCCAAATTCTGCCGCTCTGTAATTTTAACGTTTTTGACCAAAGTCAGATCGGTGTTCCAGTAGATCGGGCCGGGCAAATACGGCAAGCTTGCCGAGCCCAAACTCCCGATTGGCGTCTGCGCGAAGCAGTTTGGATTCGCGTACTGATGGCTGTGTAGACCCGATCTCGGATTGCAGGTGATCAATGGGAACAAGGCTGGAACATCGGGTGTTCCCATGACCTGTAGTGGACCATTAGGCTGGCTGATGTCGAAGTTGAGGAATTGAGCCCCCTGAACCGCTGATAACTGCGAGCCACTCTCCACCTGCGTGATCCCTGAAATCTGCCACCCATTAGCAAGGCCTCTGACCAGCTTGCTGTCATAGTGAGTGCCCGGGAGGTGGAAAACATATGCCGCGCTCAGAACGTGAGCGCGATCATACGGCAGTATTCCGTACATTGCATGAACGCCGTAGTCTGGCAACGAAGCGATCAGTCCGTTGTTGGCCACCTGGCTCCCATCTCCCACTGCCTTGGAAAACGTATAGTTCATTTGCAAGGTGAGCCAGCCTACGTTTCGTCGCAAAGTTGCTTGCAGCGAATCGTACTGCGCCATACCCGCTGTGACCGATTCATTCACCTGTGAATACACCGGGTAAGGGCGAAACAAATTCTCGCAGGCTGTCGAGGTTATACTCGACCCGCACTGTGTAGGGTACTGCGCTTGGATAGCCGCCTGGTTGCTCATGGCACCAACCGGGATCGCATTTGTGTTGACCTGGCCCTGCATTAAATCCGTGTGATTTCCAACGTAGGAAACCTCTAGCCGGAATTTATTCGGCAGTTGCTGGTCAATGCTCAGGCTATAGCTGGTTACCAGCGGCTGCTCGTCGTTGTTGACCGGTGTAGCCGCGAAGCTATTGGTGTTCAGCACCGGATGGCCAAGAGTGACGTTCGTAAGGTGGGAATCAAGGTCCTCGATGGTCGGACATGCTGGGTCGTTGCTGCCGCAGCCGAAGGAGACCGACCCAAGCGACGTTCCAGTAGGATCAGTGTAGGCACGGCTCTGGACGCTACTGTACGCCCGATACTTACCCCAGCCGCCACGAATCACGGTCTTCCCATTGCCGAAAATATCGATGGCAGCGCCGAACCGCGGCGAATAGAACAAAGGTCTCACCGGGCCACCAGTGAGCGGAATGCTGTGGTTCGTAGCGTGCCACTCCACTCCGGGGTTGACACACCCCGCGTAGGGTGCCGTTGTGCAGGCAGTGGTCCCCGCGGCGGCCACCTGACTGGCGTACAACGATCGATCAAATATAGCCATGCCGAGACCGCTTGCATCGTACGGCCTGGCGTAGTGATCAAACCGCATTCCATAGTTGACCGTAATGCGCCGCGTAAGTTTCCAGTCGTCTTGTGCGAAGAACGAGTGTACGTTCTGCGCAATGTTGACCGGCGGTGGTTGGAACTTCTCGCCGTATGCGCCCCAGCCCATACCCATCAACCAGTCGGCATACTCGTTTCCGGTGGGAGAACCCGCCCAGGATGCGTACTGGAAGATGCCCATGTACTGATCCCAATTGTCCTGCTTGTTATAGGTGTGCTCGTAATAGTAGCCAAACTTGAGTGTATGGCTCTTGATCACCTTGGTCAGGTTCTCCGAGAAGCTAGGGCTCGCCTTTACAGCAAGCATGTTCGGGCGGAAATCAGTCCCAATCGCTCCCATCGTGGGCATGCTGTCGCCCCAACTCGTGATTGCCGGGGCCGCGGGATTGTTATAAACGCCCGTGAGCGGATATCCCAAATCCTTTCTCAGTATCTTTCTCGGGTCGGAAGGTGAACTGGGGAAATTGATCCACGTGTAGCCGAAGCGGGATTCCTCGGTCAAGGTTGGCGTAAACATGTGGAACAGAGTGGCATTCACGAAGTCAGAACCATTGGCCCCAATTATGGTTGATGGGGTCGGCACAGACCAGTCGCTGGCTCCGACCCAGAGGCCAGTAGGCATGTTCGACTGTTCCCGTTGGCGGCTCCAGGAAACGTATACCTTCGTGTTCTGGGAAATGTTTACGTCACCACGAACCGCGTTTTGCCAGGAATTGTCGGGCGCGGCGAAGGATTGAACATAGTTGAACCCCGCGTGTGTGAATGGATCCACCAAACCGGTTGTCGGGGTATCAGCCTTTAGGATGAGTTGAGCGTTGGGGTCAATGCAGGCAGAGTTCATCACTCCCGCCGTAATTACACAGCCAGGCCGGGTCCCCTCGTTCATTCCGAGCCATACAGTATCTGGGGGGCTGGTCGGAGTTGGTGGGGGTGGGCAGTAATTCGGGCATGGCGTGGTCGGAATTGTGTATAACCGCGGCCGAGGCGCGGTATTGCCGGCTACCCAAGGTGCAAAGACGCTGTTCCCGCTGAAATCGCCGTTCAGCATGGCCGCCGTTGGGATGAAAGCGCGGTCCACGCCGCCGTCCAACTGTTGATGGTAGTTTTCATACCCGTCAAAGAAGAAGACCTTCTGACGGCTCTTATTGAAGCCCGTGCCAGGAATCAGAACCGGCCCGCCGATGCTGAAGCCCGGATAATAGAAAGACTCATTCGGCCGGGGGACATTGACGGTTGGCTCTTTATTAAAAGCGTTGTTGGCGTTCAGGACGGAATTGCGAGCATTGAAACGAGCGTTGCCATGAAAGCTGCTGCCGCCCGCTTGCGTAACGGTGTTAATCACAACCGGCCCTTTGGCGTTCTCAGCGGAGAAGTTCGAGGTCAGGACCTTGACTTCGGAAATCATATCCGGATTGGGATTAACCGGCGTGGCGCTGCCGGCGGCACCGGGATCCTGCGTGTCCTGGCCATCTTGCGAAATTCCAAGACCGGAGATGCCCTGCTGCCCGCCGCCCATTCCGTTGATAACCACGTCACTTAAGCCACCAGCGTTACAACCATTGCCAGCGCAGAAGCCGTTGATTCCGATTACTGACGTGTACGCCGGTTTATTCAGCCCACCATTGGTGTTCAAAGAGGCGCCCGCGAGAATCTTCACGAATTCAACGGCGTTGCGGCTCTGGAGCGAAAGCTCCTGCAGCTCTTTGGCCGAAATATCGGTCGATTTTTCGCCAGAATCCGTGATCACCAATTCACCGGCACTGGCGTTGACTTCGACAATTTCGTTGGCAGTTCCGACCTTCATGGGAATATTCATCGTTTTGTTGTCGGAGCCCTGCAGTTCGATACCGGTCGCGTGCCACTTCTCGAAACCCGACGCCTCCGCGGTCACGTTGTACGTGCCAGCCGGCAGGTTCGGTGCGGAAAAGTAACCTTCCGAGTTCGACTTGATTTGCCGCGTCACCTTGGTGGCCGCGTTCTGAATGGTCACGGTTGCACCCGGGACGACTGCGCCGCTCGCGTCGGTTACGGTGCCCGTGAGCGTAGCGAAAAACGACTGGGCCAAGGATGTTGGGGCGAGCAGCATCAGCGCGGCACAAGCCGCGATCAGCGACAACGCCAGCATTTTTCGTGAATTCATTGGACCACCTCCGGTCGAAGCGGTGCGCAGGGAGCTCGCCCTGGCCAGAAAATCGATTTCCTAACCTAGTACAAAAACACTACCAAAGTCACTGGATGGAGTTTGTACCTGCTATTCGTGAGCGATGTCAAGAAAAAAACGATATTCTTTGTAATTTTTTGGGGATTTTGTACCCCGCGGGTATCGCGACGAGTTCTATTTACAGCTTTCTGATAGATTCCAGCGCCTGACGGTCCACCGGTGAGTGGCAAATCGCCCTACTATCTGAGGTCGCATGTCTTCGCTCGATTCTGTTGCGTTCCCTGTTTCGCGCCGTCGGAGTTCCCTGAACTCCTCCATTGCCAACCCACTCGATCCCGCCGGGCGAATGTAGCCTTCACTCCTTTCCGCCGTTCCGCGGCAAAGAGTCCCAAGAGCATCGAGGGTGCCCCATCTGCGGACCCCTCATTGATTTGGGGACGGCTGGCGATTCGGCGTGCCAAAAGCACATTTCATGAAAACAAGCGAAATAGCCCTGACAGGGCCAAGAGAATGGTGACGGTAGTTGACTCATGTCGGGTGACGCCAGTCACAGACAACTTCAGCAAGACGGAATCTGATGTTAAGAAACGAGGTCAACCCTGAGAGCGCCCTCTGCGCGAATGACTGGGCCTGCATCTCGCTAAGCCTCGGGAGGTTTCGCCATGCCGAATGCGACACGAAGAACATTCCTGCAATCGACGGCGGCGGCCGCCGCTGCTCTGTCGGGCGCGGGAGCGATCGGGGCACGCGCGACTGCGTTGCCCGGCACTCAAAACCCTGGCGACACTCCGCTCGCGCAACCGGCGGCGCTCGTCCAGGTTCCCAAGATGAAGTTTTTCGGCGCAGACATCAGCCGGCTGGTGCTGGGAGTGAATCCGTTCTGCGGCTTTGCGCATTTCAACAACAATTTCGCGGGCGCGATGAAAGACTGGTATACGCAGGACCGGGTGTGCGGCGTCATGCACCAGAGCGCTCGCTTCGGCATTAATGCCTTCAACTATGCCCCGTATGATCCCTTTCCGCAGTACTGGGATTGCTTCCTGGCGGAAGGCGGAAAAATGCACCTGATCATGCAGGTGCCTCGGCTCGATGAAATCGAGGCAATGGCAAAGCGCTTCAAGCCCCTCGCCATGCACATTCAAGGCGAGACTGCGGACCGCGCGTTGCAAGAAGGCAAAATGGACACGATCCGCGAGGCCTGCAAAAGGATACGCGACCTGGGCATTATTGTCGGCGTGGGCACGCACAAACCGGAGGTCATTTCCTTCTCTGAAGAGCATGGCTGGGACGTCGATTTCTATGCCGGCTGCGTGTACAACCGCACCCGCACAAACGAGGAATGGAAAAAGGTTCTGAATGGCGAACTGCTGGAAATGGATCGCGAAATTTATGTGAAGAGCGATCCGCCGCGCATGTACAGCGTGATGCGCCAGAGCGCCAAGCCGTGCTTTGCCTTCAAGGTCCTGGCTGCAGGCAGGATTCAAGATGGCGGAGGCGTGGAGCAAGCCTTCCGCACGGCATTCGCGAGCATCAAGCCGATTGATGGCATCTTCGTGGGGGTTTTTCCTCGCGCCAAAGATGAAGTGCGCGAGAACGCTGAGATTGTTCACCGCATTCTGCAAGCCTGAGAAGCGCTCACGCACGTGGGTTGGGCGCGAGCCGGGTTGCGAGACGGGTCACGGGTTGGAGTGACCACGATCACATACTCGCGCATCCCGGCGACCTATATTCAGGCTTCAGGGACTTGGCGTGGAACCGGCCTATCAACTCAGCCGTAGAAAGTTCCTTCAGGCTGCCTTGCTTGCAGCCGCCGCCGGTGGCTCCGGCATTGCCTGTAGCAGCAGTTCGCCCTGGCGATTCCTGCGCGTCGAAGAAGCCAGGACCCTGGCAGCCGCGTCCGAACGCATCATTCCGACAGATGAAGACCCCGGGGCTGCCTGGGCGGGCGTGGTCAATTACATCGATCGCCAACTGTGCGGGCCGTTGCGCGACCTCCAGGATTCCTACCGTCTCGGAATTGCCGCCATGAACAGAAGCACCCGTTTGCTTTACCACAGCGACTTTGCTTTCCTGCCTGAGGCGGAACAAGTCGAACTGTTGACCAAGATGGAGCAAGGGCAGCCCCCGCGTGCAGCCTGGCAGAAGATCTCTTCCAGCGAATTTTTCAGCATGTTGGTCGACCACACCATGCAGGGGTTTTACGGCGATCCGCGTCATGGCGGAAACCGCGGAAGAGCGTCGTGGCAGATGGTCGGGCTTTCGTATCCGCCGATTCGGGGACGCCAGAAGTACGACCTGAGGAAATCGTAGACGCACGGCGATAACACGCCAGGAGATTGAATTAGCTCCAATGGCACTCAAGCATGTAAATGCGGTGATTGTGGGCGCGGGCGCGGGCGGCGGTGTGGTCGCCAAAGAGCTGGCTACTGCTGGATTGAGCGTTGTCCTGCTGGAGCGAGGCAGGTGGGAGACAGCTTTCGACTGCCGCAAAGACGATTTGCGCAACCAGCGCACTACGGTTTTGGGCAATGCCTTCGGTCCTGATGATGAGCGCAACCCGCGCGTGTTCGTCAACCTGGAAGGCAACGCGCGCGTGGTCAAGCCCAGCGATAGCAGCTACAACAACAATGCGGCCTGCGTCGGCGGGGGCACGTTCAGCTATGGCGCGATGGCGTGGCGCTTCATGGAGCAGGACTTCCGCATGCGCTCGACCTATGGGGCGGTCGAAGGCAGCACGCTGGAGGACTGGCCGATCAGCTACCAGGACCTCGAGCCTTATTACGAGAAGGCGGAGTGGGAGATCGGGGTGTCGGGCGACGATTCGGGCAACATCTTCCGCGCGCCGCGTCGACGGCCGCTTCCCATGCCGCCGCTACCGCCGAACCGCGAGTACCAGATCCTGAAGCCCGCCGCGCTACGGCTCGGACTGCATCCTTTCGACATTCCCATGCTGCGCAACTCAGTTCCGTATAACGGCCGGGGACCGTGCATGCGTTGCCGCTGGTGCGTGGGATTCGCCTGCGAAGTGGACGCGAAGAACGGCACGCACAATACCGTGATTCCGAAAGCCCTCGCCACCGGGAACTGCGAATTGCGCACGCACTGTATTGCGAAAGAGATTCTGGTGGATGCGCGTGGCCGTGCCAAGGCGGTGGCTTACTTCGACGCTGACGATCATTACCGGGAACAGACCTGCGACATCGTCATTGTTTCCGGCGCTGCGACAGAGTCGCCCCGCTTACTGCTTAATTCCAAGAGCCGCCTGTTCCCTGCTGGTATTGGCAATCGCTATGACTGGGTCGGAAGGAACCTGCAAGGTCACGGATACACGGGCGCCATCGGCCTGTTCGATTTCGAGACCTTCGATGACATCGGTCCCGGCGCGGGCATTGCCATTTGCGACTTCAACCACGGCAACAAGGGACTCGTGGGCGGCGGTTTGCTCACGAATGAATTCATCCGCCTTCCCTACCACTTCGTAAACATGCGCGCGCCCGGGGTTCCGCGCTGGGGCCAGGCGCACAAACAATACATGCGCCAGTACTACCGGCGCCACATGAGTGTT
>DASVAJ010000081.1:0-104325 GCA_036376415.1 Terriglobales bacterium | reverse complement strand
CTGCGCAGCACATTCACAGTCGAAGCCGCGCGCGAGAGACCTGGGGGTGCCATTCGAAGGCCAGCCCGGTCCGCTCAATGCAATCACGGACGTGAAAGGCGTCGAGGTGGGAGAAACGACGCTCATCTCCGGCAACGGCCCGCTCAAGGTTGGCGTGGGCCCGGTACGCACCGGGGTGACGGCCATCCTGCCTCGCGGGAAGGATTCGCGCGACTCGGTGTTCGCCGGTTTTTTCAGCCTTAACGGTAACGGCGAGATGACGGGCATCCACTGGGTCGACGACTCCGGATTCATCGATGGTCCCATCATGATCACGAACACGCACAGCGTCGGAGTCGTTCGCGACGCCGTGATCCAGTGGAAGGTGAAGCGCGGGGAAGCCGACGTGGAAGGCTATTGGTGGTCCTTGCCCGTGGTAGCCGAGACCTGGGACGGCGAACTGAACGACGTCAACGGCTTCCACGTCACCGCCGAAGACGCCTTCCACGCCATCGATTCAGCGCACGGTGGCCCAGTCGAAGAAGGCAACGTGGGTGGCGGCACCGGCATGGTGTGTAACGAATTCAAGGGCGGAATCGGCACCTCATCGCGAGTGCTGGAGACCAAATACGGCGGCTATACGGTGGGCGTGCTGGTGCAATGCAATTACGGATCGCGGAGCCAATTGCGGATCGCCGGGGTTCCGGTTGGCCGGGAGATTGCCGCCGACCAGGTCAAGGACGACGATATCGGCTCCATTATTGTGGTGGTGGGCACCGACGCACCCCTGATTCCCACTCAACTCCGCCGCGTCGCGAAGAGAGTGGCGCTCGGCCTGGGGCGGTTGGGAAGCTTCTCGGGCGATGGCTCCGGGGACCTTTTCATCGCCTTTTCCACCGCGAATGCCGGCGCATCCGAGCCTGAAGGTATTCGCCAACTGCAGATGCTTCCCAACGATGGCATCAATCCTTTGTTCCTCGCGACCGTGCAGGCGACTGAGGAAGCTGTGGTGAATGCCATGGTCGCAGCCGAAACCATGACGGGAGTCAATAATCACACGGTGATGGCCCTGCCGCACGACCGGCTTCGCGAAGTGCTCAGGAAGTACAACCGCCTGAACCCTAACGCGGGAAGGTAACACGTTACCAAGGGGCATGGAGTTACACATTGTTCGAAAACCTGCCGCACAATTTCTGGTGCATGGGTTAGACTGGGCGAGCGCCGCTTGGGGTCGGAACGTCTCCGACGGGGGCAGGGGTTTGTCACGACAGGAAATGGCAGGCGGGCGCGGCGAGACCATCCTTCTGGCAGAAGACGAAAGCCTGCTCCGGGAACTCGGCGAAACCATTCTGCGGCAGGCCGGCTACAAGGTTGTAACCGCGCCCGGCGCCGAGGAACTTCGAACCCTGGTTTCGGAATATCCTGAGCGCGTCGACCTTTTGTTGACAGACGTCATTATGCCCGGATTAGGCGGCCAGGAACTGGTCACGCTGGTCAAGCGCCGCTGGCCGGATATTCACATTTTGTATATGTCCGGCTATTCGAATGAAGATATTGACGACCTCGATCGCGACGCTGGATTTTTGCAGAAACCCTTCACACCCGGTGAACTGATGAGAAAGATTGCGGAGGTGCTGAATCACAGCCGCTAGCACTCCGCATTCGCAAACCCGAGCCCGAGCCTGCTGCTGACTTCCCATGAAGCTTAGTAGTTTGCGAATTTTGCGGCGGTTCTTAGCGGCCTTTGCGGTTAAAGGCTTTTGACTCAACCCTTGGAATTGCGATGTCCGCCGAGACGATTCCCCAACCCGAGCCACTCTATTGTCCAAAATGCGCGCGGGAGGTTCCTGACCCGCTTACCTGCGGCGACTGTGGCGCAGTAATCTGCCGGCAATGCGGAACGCCGCTGGAATCGGCCGATGAACTGGGCATGGGCTGATCCGGAAAATAGGTGATTGGAACCTCGGCTTGTGGTCAGCCATCAGACCTGAAGCCGGAAGCCGCATTTCCTACGCGACCTGTTCCGAAGTCTGCGACCCATTCACGAAGACCCCTTCAAAATTCACCAGGAAGCACTCGATTTTCAGGTCAGGAAAACTTGCCTTCAGCAACTCCTTAGCTCGCTGCAACTCCTGGAAATGGTGCCTGGCCTCGGCCTCCACATCGCCGTTGTAGGCAGCCAGTCCGCCATAAGTCGCGCAATCGGAGTGGCAGATCAGGTAAGCGCACTTGGTGCCGTGGAGCAGGATGGACATGCGTATCTGCTCGAGGATGAAATCGCGCTCAAAATCGTTGCGCGGGGACGCCAACGTCTTTGCGCCGCCGGCGACCACCATCATGTCCGGCCGCAAAATGCCGCGCCGCTGTAGAAACTTGTTGACCGTTTGCCGGATGCGCTGGTCGAAACAGGTGAGCACCGCGGCATCGGCGACATAAGGCTCGGGAGCAGAATCGAAATGAAAGACCTTGTCCATGAGAGTCGAATAACGCCATTCAGATGATAAATCCACCGCCCTTGCCAACCGTGCCGTCCTGAGCGAAGCATGAAATTCGCGGAGCGAACTTCATCCCTAGTCAGGATTGACAGACGTAAGCGCAGGTGGCTGGCATGAATGAACCCCGTGCCCTTTCCGTTTCATTTGGAAGCGCAACGCTTTTGCCGCACCAACCCAACAATCATCAGACCGATAGAGGCTCCCATCAGCATGCCTACCATGAAGGCGGAATGTGCGCCCCACCGATGCAGGATGATCCCCGCTGCTAAGAGCAACAAACCTGCCGGAATAAATGCGCTCACTTGGCGATGAATCACGACGCCTCCCTGCGTCACCTTTGGTGAACTTTGTCCTTACGCCCGCTTCGCCTTCATCTCCGCCAGCAGTTGCTCGATGCGGTCTTCCTTCTCCATCGCGCTGAGGCGATCTTCGACATCTTCAGCGCCGATCTCGGTCTTGGCCTGCGCCACCGCTTCATTCTGCACGACCTTGCGCTTCATGCGGTCGAAGGCGGCCGCTTTCGAGTTGTCGCCCATGGCCGTGCGCGCATCGTGGGCCTTGCCGACGGCGCGGGCGCGGCGCTGTTGCGCGATGAGCAGATCGGCCTTGGCTTTGGCTTCGGTCAGTTTCTGCTCAAGCTGGCGCAGAGCGGTCTTGAGATTCTCGACCTGCGCCTTCTGATCGCTGACCTGCTGGGTGAAGTTCCCCGCCAGTTCGCGATAGCTCTCCACGCGGTGCAAGGCAGCCCGCGCCAGGTCATCTTCTTTTTTGCCGACCGCCATCTCCGCTTTCTTCATCCACTCGGCCGTCTTCTCTTCATTTTCTTTCTGCTTCTTTTCGAGCAGGTGCTGGTCGGCAATGGCGATCGCCACCTGCGTCTTCACCTGCAGAAGCTGGTTCTCCATGTCGAGAATCACCTGCTTGATCATCTTTTCCGGATCTTCGGCCTTGTCAATCAGGTCATTGAGATTCGCGCGAATTAAAGTTGAAACACGCTCCAGTAGTGCCATAACGCTCCTTTCAAATCCAGCTCTTAGCTGTTAGCTCTTAGCTCAAACCCAAAATCGAAGATGGGGTGCCCCACTTCCCCCAGATTTTGGGAGAAGTGGGAATCCCCATATGCTTATTTCGGCGCCTCAGGCTTGTGCTGAACGGCGCAACATGGCAGCAGCGCAACCGCCGCTCCAATGGCGATCCCGGCTCCCACACTGCCGAGTGCAGCGCCCAAAGCCACGCCGAGTGCGACCCCGATTCCCATCGCCCAACATGTCTGTGTTGGATTGCAAGTCATAAAGCCTCCGCCTAGCTACGCAATTCATTCGCATGCCGCGCCCGCGACATCGATGCGCCGATGACCACGCCAATGGCAATCCCGATCGCCAGCCAGGCACCGCCCGTGCCGAGAATCACCGCGACTGCTGCGCCGATGCCCGCCCCCATCGCGATGCCTAACCCTACTTGGATGGATGGTCGTTTCATTGGCAAAACTCCGACTTCCTTCCCGGCGGGGCTGGAGACCCCGCGCCACATGGTTCTTGCTGGCGCCCCACCCTGGTCGCGTCGTTGGCGACCGGGTGGGGGCTCTGACGCACTACTTCTTCCCCGCCGCCGCGGCGCTCGGGGGTAATGCATCCGGCTTGGGCGGCTTGTCGCCAATGGCCCGAACCTTGGACAGCAGTTCGGCCATGTTCACGCCGGCGAGCGTCTCGAACAATGCGGGAACCTGCGCTGCCATTTTGGCGAAGTCGCCGGTGATCTTGTTCATGCCGGTGGCGTCGCCATTGCCGGTTGACACCACGGTGATCTTGTCGACGTTCGCCAGCGGAGCGGCCATCGCTCGGACTACGTCCGGCAAGCTGGTCAGCAACTTGTCGAATACCGCGGCCTGGTTGTACTCCTGGTAAGCCTCGGCCTTCACGTTCATGGCACGGGCTTCGGCATCGCCCTTCTTGAAGATGATCTCGGCTTCGGCTTCGCCCTGGGCGCGAATCGAAGACGCGCGGCCCTCGGCTTCGACCATCAACCGCTGCTTCTCGGCTTCGGCCAGAGTTTCGATCCGCTGCCGTTCGATCTCCGCCTGCTTGAGCACGGTGGCGATCAGTTCGTTCTCGCGGCGCTTGATTTCCGCTTCCTGAACTTTGACCTGCTGCTCTTTCTCGACTTGTTGCACCTTCACCTGCTCAGCCACAACCTGCTGCTGCATGATGTTGGTCTGGATGTCGTAGGCCTTGTCCGCCTGCGCCTGCTGGCGCTTGGTGGTTTCCAGGAATTGCGCGCGCTTCACTTCGAGGTCGCGCTGCGCCTCCGCCTGCTTGGCGAGAGAGAGCGTCTCCGCCAGCACGCGCTCCTGGTCGGCTTGCGCCTTAGCCACCGCGGATTCCCGCGTAGCCAGCGCCCGCTTGATCGCGGTATCGCGATCGGCTTCGGCGGCGGCAACGTCGGCGTCGCGCTTGATGCGCGCCACATCCGGCCGGCCCATGTTGATGATGTATTCGTTCTTGTCGCGGACTTCCTTGATGGTGAACGAGATGACCTCCAGGCCCATCTTGTTCATGTCATCGGCGCAAGTGGAACGCATGCGGTCGGAAACCATCTCCGGCTGCTTGACAATTTCCTCCACCGTCAACTGCCCGATGATCCCGCGCAGGTGGCCTTCCATCACCAGCTTGATCAGGCCTTCGCGCTCCTGGTCGGTCTTGGTCAGGAACTGCTCCGCCGCGGTCCAGATCGACTCGGTATCCGATTTGACCTTGATCTGCGCAACCGCCTCAACCGTGACCGCGACGCCTTGCTTGGTGTACAGATCCTGCTGGGGCGCGACGTCGAATGACATCAGCTCCAGCGAGAGCTCGTGACAGCTCTCGATCATGGGGAACACAATTGTCCCTTTCCCGGTTACGGCGCGCTTGCCGCGGAACCCGTAGACCAGCAGCGCTTCGTGCGGCCCCGCTTTTCGGTAAAGCCTCGCCAGTAGACTCATCAGGAACATCAACGCGAGAATGCCAAAGCCGATGATGATCCAGATCTCAATTGAAATTTGCCCGAACATGCCTCCTCCTCTTCACTTCAAAAATCCATAACCCCAAAGGACACACAGGAACACCAAGGAAAGTCACAGGCTCCCTGGCGGCGCCTGGTGTGCTTCGTGGTTGTTCAAAACCAAGTCCAAATCGTGGACGATCCTATCTGGATCGCTGTGACCCAGAAACACTTCAGCCTCATCGGTGTCAATCTTCACGCCACGATTGCCCCACACATAGGCGCGGCGATTACCCACGCCGCGAATGCCATAGCCTCCGGCAAAATTCCAGCGGTCGACGGCGTAGCTGCGAATCGCGCGCGCCGGAATCGAACGCAGCCGGAAGCCGAGCGTGCGAATCTCCACCCCGGCCGGACTGAAGAAGTAATGAAAACCACTCCCCGCCATGGCGGTTCCAGTCAGGATCATGAGGAGCGCAAGTCCCATGACAATTCGCAGCCACAGCAGCGGCATGCTGGCAGCGAGCACGACGAAGCCGATCGCAGGCAGACCGAGAATCGCGGTGAATAGAATCGAAGCATGGCTCTCCTCCGCGATCAGGTTTGCGGGCGGAAGTTTGGCGCCGCGACGCGTGGCCAGCGCCAGCACCATAACCAGCACTGCCGCCGCTATGCCAATCAGCAGGACCGGGCCAATATTGACCGGCGTTCCCACCGTGTTGTAGGCGATGATGGAGTCTGTCGCCCAGAGAAGGGTCCCGCCGATGATGTAGAACAGCAGCATCAGCGCCCAGGCCGGCGCATCTGGTTTGGAGACGCGGGACAATACCCAGGTCGCGGTTGCCGACATGAGGACCGCAATCAGCAGCATCAAGACCAGCGACGCTTCGCGCGACATCCATCCATTCGGCTGGTTGCTGAAGTCGAAATGCGTGGCCAGGCGGCCTGGGAGTTGATTCCAGGAGACCGCGTACAGGCCTGCGATTGCCGGCAACACCAGCCACTGCAGCCAAGTCAACGCCCGGAAATAGGTCTGAGCAGGCGAATTGTCGGCAACGCGGTTCATTGCGGCCTCGCTTCCGATCCAGGTTTGCGGTTCGCCGGCTCTGCCAGATCGGCCTCATCGCCGGCCAGTTCCGACCATGGACGCACATAAGCAATTCCCCGCTCATAGCGGGTGACCACAACTTCCGTGCCCTTGAGGATTGCCGCACCGCTCTCGGAACGCGCTGCACACACGCGCCGCGAACCGGTTTGCGAATAGATCATCTCCCCCGTGCCGCCTTCGCGAATGCGGACGGAAAGCTTGCCCAACACCCCGATCATGTCGAAGTCCGCGGGATCAAGCGCCTCGTTGGGAGAGGTGAGTACGCGCGAAATGAAGAGGTAGATCACCGCCGCGCCTCCGGTGCCCGCGAGCAGTGAAATCAGGAGCGCCGCGAAAAACCATATGGTGGAGTGGCGGCTCAAGAGATAGCCGGTTCCACCAAACCAGGCGAGAAAGGCTGTCAGGGTGATTGGATTAATGGGCGAAACGGCGTCGCTGCCGCCATGCGCACCCGCTCCGCCAGGCGCTGCGCCCGCGTGCCCGTGGAACCCCGGCAAATCGATGTGGAAATTCGACAGATGAAAATGAAGGCCGCCGGCGAGGAACATCACCGCGCTGAGAAAGAATCCCACGACGAAACAGACCAGATAAAAATCAGCCCATGTCATGGTTGCCTCCAAAGTCGGGTGTGGCGCGGGCGGCGTAGCCCGCAAAAAGCCAACCCCTGATCAAATTTTGTCTAGCGCCAATCCTGCTTAGCGCCATTTCCGTTCGCGCCGGCATGCGGCTTCAACGCTTCCAGCAAGCGGTCCGCGAGCCCCGGCGTCTCGAGAATCGCGCCCAGCAGGATCAGGCACTTTCTCGTGTCTTTCTCGCGGGCCGCCTTCATCAGGACCGCGCTCAGTTCGGCATCCCCGGCAAAGCGCTCGGCGCCTTGCAGCAGCCAAACATCCAGCTTGCCTTCCACCGTGCGCAGGTCCGACGTCAACTCGTTGTGATACCCCTCGGGATCGTCCACCAGGAATCCCGGATGAATCTTGAAAAACCTGGCCAGGAGCGACCGGGTCGCCTGCGTCATGTGCCGCCGCGATCCGCCCTCGATCTGCGAAATATAGGACTGGCTGATGCTCTTGCCCTGCTCCTTGCGGATGGCCTTGACCATTTCCAGTTGCGTCAAGGGCCGGTCCAGGCCGCGCAGCGAACCTTCCACCTCGCGCAGGTAGCGGATTTTTTCGGCCAGCGTCATATCTCTATTTGCAATATTTATATTGCAATTTGCAAATCACTGTCAAGAACTGAATTCGGCCTGTTTTGTTGCGGTTAACGATGCGGCTCAGAGCGCGCGAGCAGATTGAGCCCTGCATCGCGCCAATTCGGGGAAACCCGGCACACTCGTTCTGACGCGGACCCCGAACTAGCGAGTTCTCCTTCAGCCTGGCTACGCCGTTCGTCGCGATCGGCGACCCATTTGTCGTTTGCAGGCGCGTGCATTGCTTGCTTGCAATGTGTGCAGGGAAAGGCTGAACTATGAGGGAAAGGTTCCTTGGGCGATTCGCTCATCCGGCGACGCGAACCCGTCACAGAAGCCGGAGACAACTTCCGTGCAGGCCGCGGCCGATGTTTGCGTCACCTCGCAGATCTGCCTTTCGCAACACCCTTCTTCGTTGACAAGCAAGCACTTCCTCGATAATCTTGTGTGGGTAGTTCTGCGGTTGCCCGCCCGGTAGCCCTGCGCCTTCGGCGCTTGTATTAGCGGAGCCCTTCAGAAAGTGGCGTTTACGGGGTGCTCCTGGGGTACTCAGCGGTCTTCTTTCAGTTTTCATATTTCTGGGAGATCAGTATGTCAACGTATTTCCCCAAAGCGGGGGAAATTGCGCGCAAATGGTATGTCGTCGACGCCTCGAACCAGGCGCTTGGGCGTGTGGCGTCGCAAGTCGCGCGAATTTTGATGGGCAAGGAAAACCCGCGCTACACCCCGTTCATCGACACCGGTGACCACGTGGTCGTGATCAACGCCGAGAAGGTGAAGATGACGGGCATGAAGGCGGAAGCCAAGGTTTATCAGCACTACACCGGCTATCCCGGCGGCCTGCGCACGGAAGAATTCAAGAAGCGCTTCGCGCGCAAGCCGGAGATGATCATCGAAGCCGCCGTGAAGCGCATGCTTCCGAAGACCAAGCTCGGCGATCACATGCTCGGGAAGTTGAAGGTTTACAAGGGTGACAAGCACCCGCACCAGGCGCAGAAGCCGGAAGTGAAAGCACTCGCGTAGCGAGTGCAGCTCTTAGCTATTAGCTTTTAGCTCTTAGCTAGAACAGATTCGAACGGTACTTTTTGATCGATTAAGAATTTTGAGGAAAGGCACAGAGTTGGCCCTAGCACGGAAAGCTAAGAGCTAACAGTTAAAAGCTAATGGCTGAGTTGGTTCAATACTACGGAACGGGGCGGCGCAAGACGGCCGTGGCCCGCGTGTTTTTGCGTCCGGGCAGCGGAGACTTTAAGGTCAACGGGCGCGCGTTTGAACAGTATTTCGTAACCGAATCGCAGCGCTCGAGCGCAAAGCAGCCGCTGGTTTCGACCGAGTCGACCGGCAGCTTCAACGTGATCGCAACCGTCTCCGGCGGCGGCGTCAACGGGCAAGCCGACGCGGTGAAGCTGGGCATCGCCCGCGCATTGATGGAGTTCAATGGCGAGCTTCGCAAGAAGCTGAAATCCGAAGGCATGATCAGCCGCGATGCCCGCGGCAAAGAGCGCAAGAAGTACGGACAGAAGGGCGCGAGAAAGCGGTTCCAGTTCAGCAAGCGCTAAGCTTTAGCTGGGAGCGGCGAGCGAGGAGCCGCGAGCGAACCTGAACAAGTGGTTGCTCGAGGCTCATTGCTCACCGCTCATGGCTGTTTTTCAATTCTTCCCGTGCCGGCAAATCACGGGGACGGGAAAGCAATCCGGAGTTCGCGTTTCGAACGAAGGATGCAGATTACAAAGGAGGTTGTTTGGCTAACATCACCATGAAGGAGTTGCTCGAAGCGGGTGTTCACTTCGGGCATCAGACGAAGCGCTGGAACCCCAAGATGAAGGAATTCATCTTCGGCGAGCGCAATGGCATTTACATTATCGATCTGCAGAAGACGCTAAAGATGTTCAAAGAGGCGTCGAAGTTCGTCGCCGACCAGACCTCCGCGGGCAAGACGATCCTGTTCGTCGGCACCAAGCGGCAGGCGCAGGATGCGATTGCCGAAGAAGCGACCCGCGCCAACAGTTTCTACATCAACCAGCGCTGGCTGGGCGGACTGCTCACCAATTGGGTGACCGTGCAGAAGTCGGTGAAGCGGCTGAAAGAACTCGACGAGATGGCCACGGACGGCCGTTATGAGCTGCTGCCCAAGAAAGAAGTAATCAAGCTGGAGCGCGAGCGCAAGCACCTGCAGGCGAACCTGGCGGGTATTAAGAATCTGGCGAAGCTGCCGGACGCCATCTTCGTGATCGATTCGAATAAAGAGCAGATCGCCGTGCGCGAAGCCCGCAAGCTGGGCATCCCGGTGGTCGCCGTGGTGGATACGAATTGCGATCCCACCGAAGTGGATTACGTCATTCCTGGAAACGATGACGCGCTGCGCGCCATCCGGTTGTTTGCGTCGAAGATTGCCGATTCCGTGATTGAAGGCTCGCAGTTGCTGAGCGACAAGCAGGCCGCTGATCTGGCCGCCGGGGTGGGCGAAGCACAGGCCGAAGAAGCGGCTGGCGCCGAGCCGGTGGAAGGCTCAGAAGCAATTTCCGGAGCTGACCAGGCACCCGAGTTCCCCGGCGAAGCGGCGGAAGACATCAGCATGGAAGACGTGCTCGGACCGGGCACGCGCAAGAAAGCCGCGTCGGCCGAAGCTCCGGCAGAGACGCCGGAAGTGGAACACCAGACGTTTTAAGGTGGTCGGCGGTCTTCGGTCGTCGGCAAAAGCGGCTTCGGCGTAAGGCTCCAGTCTTCAGGAGAACCGGGAAGGGCACGAGTTCCACTCGTCTTGTAACCGGGGTTTGTATCAGGGCACGGCTTCAGCCGTGCCGATAGGGAACAGAAAATCAGCGGGGCTTTAGCCCCTGAGAAGCCGCGAAGCGGCAAAGAATGCAGCCCAGGGCGCAAGTTCCGGGTTAGATCGCGCAAAGAGCAAGTCCCTTTAGGGACGGCATAAATTTCCAATAGCAAGGAAGTCAGGGCCCGCGCGAGCACATCAACGGCGCGGGTTAAAATTTATAAGGACGTTTCGGCTCCGTCATTCTCATCGGTTTTGCCGACGACCGAGAGCCGACGACAGATTCTATGAGCACAACTACCGTGAATATTTCCGCAGCGCAAGTGAAAGAGCTCCGCGAAAAAACCGGAGCCCCAATGATGGATTGCAAGCAGGCCCTGACCGAATCCAAAGGCGACTTCGAGCAAGCCATTGTCCTTCTCCGCAAGAAAGGTGTATCGGTCGCGGCCAAGAAAGCTACCCGTGTGACCAGCGAAGGTTCGGTCGCCAGCTACATTCACGCCGGAGGGAAGATTGGCGTGCTGGTTGAGGTCAACTGCGAGAGCGATTTTGTCGCCCGCACCGAGGACTTCAAGGAACTGGTGCACGACATCGCCATGCACATCGCGGCCAGCGATCCGAAGTACGTCCGCAAGGAAGACGTCACCGCCGACGATTTCGCCCGCGAGAAAGACATCTACCTCGCGCAGGCGGTGGCCAGCGGGAAGCCGCAGCACATCGCCGAGAAGATGGTCTCCGGCAAGATGGAAAAGTTCTACGAGGAGGTCTGCCTCTACGAGCAGCCCTTCATCAAGGACCAGACGCAGACCATCTCGCAGCTGATCACAACCAAGATTGGCAAGCTGGGCGAGAACATCTCGGTCCGCCGCTTCGCCCGGTTCAAGGTCGGCGACGCCGGCGAGACGATAGCCATATCGAAGCCAGAACAAAAGGCTGAGTAAAAAAGGGCGCCGCAAGACGCTGGGTCGGGATGACATAGAAAGAGCGCCCCCGTCCTTGTCTCGCAGGCTTTTGCGAGACAGGGCGGGGATTGTAACTTTCAGAGAAGTTACGCGTGAAAGAAGTCAAAAGCCCCACCCTGTCGCAGAAAACGCGACCAGGGCGGGGCACCCCTCCGCACCCCTCCTGAGGTTCGCGGTAATATGGATCACAGCATGCCCGAACCAATCTTCAAGCGCGTACTGCTGAAGCTTTCCGGCGAGGCCCTTGCCGCCTACAAAGGCTTTGGCGTCGACACCGCCCGCATTCACGAAATTGCCGCCGAACTCGCCGACGTCCACGAACTCGGTGTGCAGATCGCCATCGTCGTTGGCGGCGGAAATTTCTTTCGTGGCGTCGCCGAGCAGGCCCGCGACATGGACCGCGTCTCCGCCGATCACATGGGCATGCTGGCCACGGTCATCAACGCGCTGGCTTTGCAGGACGCGCTCGAAAAGCAAAATGTCTATACCCGGGTGCAGTCGGCCATCGAGATGAACCAGGTCGCGGAACCGTTCATCCGCCGCCGCGCCATGCGGCACCTGGAAAAAGGCCGCATCGTGATCTTTGCTGGAGGCACTGGCAATCCATACTTTTCGACCGATACCGCCGCCTCGCTTCGCGCCATGGAAATCAAAGCCGACGCCATCCTGAAAGCGACCAAAGTCGACGGCATCTACGACGCCGATCCCATGATCGTCAAAGACGCGACCAAGTTCACCGAAATCACCTACATGGAAGTGCTCAAGCGCGGGCTAAAGGTGATGGATTCGACCGCCATTTCCCTCTGCAAGGACAACAATCTTCCGATCATCATCTTCAACCTCAACCAGCGCGGGAATATTCGAAAAGTTCTGACTGGCGAGAAGATTGGCTCGCTGGTGAGCGCGTGAGAAGAGCAGGTCTGTTAGCTTGTAGCTTCTAGCTGTTAGCCTCTAGCTGCTAGCTCTTAGCTCTTAGCCAACCCTCTACTCGTCCCGTGCACATCTCCGAGGAGCGAATGCTACAAGGAACGTGTTTCAAGGCGGGGGATCGGCAGGTTCCTCACGCGCCTGTCCAGCGCGTTGCGGAATGACAATGTCTTGGGGTTTAAGCTAAAAGCTAAGAGCTAGAAGCTAAAAGCTAAGCTGCTTCTCAATTCACCCACCCCGATTTCGACCCGCCGTTCTTCTTATCGGCGTCCTCCGGTGGGATGTAATTGCCGTGCTCGTCAAAGGTGACGGTGCGGTTGTGGTCGCGCATGTAGACTTCGAATTTGCGTGCGGCGCGGCGCCGCTTCCAGCGATAGTAGGAGTTGCGGACGCTGAAATACTTCTCGGAAATGCCGATCGAAGTTCTTCTGGTCAAGAAAAGCGCGTACCAGACATAGCCGGCGCCCAACCCGAGCAGCAGAATGAAATCGAACAGGTCGAAGTGGTGCAGAAGCAGGTACGCCGTTTCAATGCCGGCGGTGAACAGCACGATCCACTTCACGGGAATCTGAATGGGCAGAGGGAACAGCATGATCGGGGCGCCGCGATTGAACAGATAAAACACCATGAGGATGGCGTTGACCGCGGCTCCGCAGCCGAAAGCTGCTCCCTGGGCGACGGAACCGGTCAGCGAGAGCGCAAACCCGGCCACCCCGGACAGAATCGTGGTGCCGAAAAAGAAGGCGTAGAAACGACCCGTGCCGATCCGTTCCTCAATCGACCATCCCAGAAAATAAATGCCGAGCATGGAAAGAACGAAATCCAGCGGATCGACATAGGTGAATGCATAGGTAACAAATTGCCACAGCCAACCGTGATGGATCGCCTTCGGCTCCAGCGCCCCCAAGAGAACGAGCCCCTGACCCACCTCAGGCTTAAATGAGAGCAGCAGGAGAATAACAACGTAGATCGCCGCGCTGGCAAAAATGATGGCGCGCACCGCTCCCCGCAGCGGAGGGAAGCCCATATCAAAAGAAATATTTCTTGCCATAGCTGTGGAGCGCCGGTGCGATGCGCTGCGGCCCTTTCAATTACTCCGTACGCCGGACATGGACGGTGTGCCCGGTTACTTAGCTCTGGTTATCCTACCAGTTTGACCAGGCGTTTGGCGTCATCGCGGCCTTTCAGGACGCTTTCGTTCGCAGAACATTCACCAGCACGGTAACGATCAGCAGCAGGGTCATCAACGAGATGGTGCCCAGGGAAATGACGCAGTACAGGCACCACACGCCCAGTTTGTGCGCCTCGATGTTGGCAAGGTACAAGGAATACCCCAGTGCGGGGACCGCAAGGATGAGCATCAGGCGGTACGCGCGTTTCAGCGCCAGGATGCCCAGCAGCAGGTAGCCCGCAATCCCGATCACCGCCACGGGAAGCCCACTCTGTCCCTGGGGGATCATGGCGTACGGGCTGTGGTTCACGATGCCGCAGTCCCAGCGGTCGTTGATGTCGCAGGGCGATTCGCCGTAGGGGCGGTAGTGCTCGCGCAATGCCAGTGAAGACGCCGCGATGCCGATCAGCGAGAGAATGAGGAGAACATATTTCATAGGGATTACAGCCGTGAGGCCCACTTCTCGCAAAAGAGGCGAGCAGTGGGGCACCCCACTGATCAATGACTTAGGATGTTAACGTTCGCTTCCTCCCGCCGGTGGGGAGTGTCCGGTCACAACCACGTTTTCCAGCCAGTAGCTATCGCCTCCGTCGACCACGTCCGCGGCGATCGTGTCGCCGGGAGAGAGTTTGTTCAGTGCATCCGGCGGCTTGACCGGATAAGGCATCATCATCGCGCCCATGAAGCCGGGGATAGCTTGGGCATCAATATTGGCCATCTTTCCTTGCTGATCGATGGAGACAACCTTGCCTTTCAGGTGGTAGCGCTTGGCGGTTTGAACCGCGGCTTGATGATGCTGCTTGTTGCAGGAACTCAGAATTGTTGTCATCAGCAGCATTGCCAACGTGCTCGCGATGATCTTCATTTCCTCTCCTGAAGGGCCATTCAGCAGTTGAGGTTTGTCGAGCATTCGCTCGACTGGACGGGCGGGCCGCCCGTCCCCACACGGCTATCAATAATGAAACCTGTATGTCAACTGCGCGGAAATTTCGCGCGGGTTCGCAAAGTGCGTGCCGCCAAAGGTGTTGCTGTTGTCCAGCAGGTAATGGTGATTGGTCAGATTCAGCGCTGTCAAGTGCAGCGCCAGACGTTCGCTGAAGGTCTTTGCGAGTTCCAGATCGAAAGTTGCGTGCGACGGCAAATGCGCCGGGCCATCGCCGTCCAGGAACCCGGAACCATAATTCACGTTGAAGGTCGCGGCGCTTTTCCAGGGAAGCGAAACATCGGCGCCGGCGGCGACGGTGTCGCGCTGGTCGTGATCAAGGAAGCAGAGAGTTGAGCAGGCACTCCCGTTGATCAGCCCTCCCGTGACCGCGCCCGACCACTCGGAATACTGGTGCGAATACGCGAGGTGAGCCTGCGCGCTGAGGAATTTTGGGGACTTTGCCGTAACTTCCCAGCCGCGAATGCGGGCGTGGCTGAGCGTCAAAGGGAAAAAAACGTTCGAGTTGTTAAGCGCGTCATGATCGAAGAAGTTGCGGGCGCCGGTGCGAAAATTGCTGAGGTCAAAAACCCAGCCCTGAATGGGGACCGCTATACCGAATTCGTGCTGCTCATCGCGCTCACCGCGTAGCGGCAGGAATGACTGCTGGACCGAGGGATTGTTCACGGTCAGCAGCGGGGGCGACTGGTAGTAGCGGCCGTAAAATCCCCGCAAAACCCAGCCCAGATGCGGGATTTGAATGGCCGCACCCAGGCGCGGGTCGGCGGCATTCTCGCTCACGCCTGCGGGTCCGGCGTAGTGAGTGAGGCGTACGCCGCCGTTGAACGTGAGCCAGCTTGCGGGTTTGAACTGCTCCTCCGCGAAGGCGGCCTCCACGTTGCCCCTGGGAACCGTTCTGGTCGGGCTTACATCATTACCGGGATCAATCGTGTCGAGCACGGAGAAAAACTGGTTGTCGCGCTCGCTGAAGACCTGCACCCCGGCATGAAAATTGTGCCGGCCGCGACCGATCGCCACCGTGGTAACACCCCCAACGTAGGTGGATCCGCGATTGTAGTCGGACTGAACCGCATCCTCGGGGCTGGGTCGATAGTGCGCGCGGTTGAAGTGATAAAACGGCGAGACAGTCAGCGTGATTCCGCTGGCAACCGTGTGCAGCCAGGTGAAATTCACAAAATCGTCGCGCTCGTCATCCACATCGTGGAGGACGGGCGTGGAGGCCGGATCCATCGGCACCTGGTAGTGATCTCCGCGAGCGGAGGTGATGAGCCGCAACTGGTTATTTGGATCCTTGTTGAAGATCAGCGACGCGAATCCGCTCAGGCCGGCTGCCTGATCATTGATCACCTGCGGAAATGGAGTTTCCAGGCCAAGATCGCTGCGGTAGCCGCTGACGCTGCCGTAATAAGCGAAGCGTTCGGTGTGATCGCCGATGCTGAACTGGTCATTAGTCTGATTGAAGCTGCCGTAGCTGGCAAGCAATTCCGCCTCGCGATTGCGCTCGAAGCCGGAGCGCGTGACCACATTGAATACCCCGAATGTGCGGTCTCCGTATTCGGCGGAATATCCGCCGCGCTGCACTTCAATGCTGTCGATGTCCTTGGGGTCGAATTGCGGCCCGGCGTTGGAGGCAATGCTGGTGTTGGGCACCGGCACTCCGTCCAGCAGCCAGGAAACCTGGTGCCCTCCGCGAATGTGGAGTTGGTCATGAATGACATAGGCCCCGGGGACGTAGTCGGTGATCATGGCCATGCTATTGGTCTGCGTGGCCCCCGGGGTGCCGGCGATCTGCTCGCGGCTGACGATGGTGGTTGGAGTGGATGAGTCGGGATTGATGCCCTGCAGCGTGTCGCGGACCTCGATGGATGCATTCGTCGCGGCAATGTTCAACGGAATGTGGAGGCGTGATTCTGTGCCTGAGTTGAGCGTGATCCTCCGGTTCTGCGGCGTGAATCCTGCAGCTTCCACCTCGATCGTGTAGTTGCCCAGGGGCACATTGTCGAAGCGGAATTCGCCGGAATCGTTGCTGGTCGTGGATTGGGTCCAGGACGACGCCGTGGCGTGAATCGTGACGGTTGCGCCCTGTACCGGCCGGTGCTGCGGATCGTGGATCAGTCCGGTAACCGAACTGAAGATGGTGGCGCTCAGGCTGGTGGAAATCAGCAACAGCAATCCACCGAGCACGACGAGTTTGGGCATGCGTTGTCTCAAGTTGCGAGGTGAGCGACCCTGCCGGACGACGCTGAGTCAGCAGTCGAAGCGGCTCGCGACCGCTACTGTTCATCAGTAGAAATAGCTAAATCCAGAATTGCTTCTTCGGTGGTCAAGCGCGTGCGGGAGGTCCGCGGGAAAGGATGTGGCCGGGTGGGAACTTGGGATGAGAACCGGGATTGACCATGGCTGCGAAGCCGGCGGCCGAAAGCGAACTGAGTTGGCGATTCGCGACACCAAGCGCGGTCAACTTGGGCAGCGGCCGCGGCGTGGAATAAGGACAAGCGATTCGTTGCGCGCGCCATGCCAAGTCGCTTGTGGAAGGCCGCTGGCAATGATGCGCTCCGGTTCGAGCGCAACAGGCAGGCACTGGCGAAAGTCGGGCGGCGGCCAGGAACGGCGTTCCAAGGCCAGCCCACAGCGCAGCCAACGCCAGGTGAGCCGCGAACTTTCGCATGGCAAGTAGGATGCTATGAATCAGGACCTGATGCAAATGTTGTGTCGCTTCTGAAATTGTCGGACAAGAATGTCCGGCTCAGCCGGGCATTGCTTTGGCCTGACGCCTGAAGCCTGAAGCCGATTCTCTGCTCCTTTCCTGAGTTGAGCCTCTATTTTCACTGTGTTAGATTTTCTGCTTCGCTCCTAAGGAGTAAATCGTGAAAGTCTATACCGGGGAAAACGTCAGGAATGTCGCGGTGGTGGGACACGGACACGCCGGCAAAACCTCGCTGGTCTCCGCCATGCTTTATACCGCGGGCGCCACCCAGCGCCTGGGCCGGGTTGATGATGGCAGCGCCACCACCGACTACGACGACGAAGAAATTTCCCGCAAGATGTCGATTGCCGCCAGCCTCGCCTGCGCCGAGTGGGGGCAGAGCAAGATCAATTTTCTCGATACGCCCGGGTTCAACATGTTCGTCCACGAAGCCAAGATGGTTTTGCCGGTGGTCGACGTGGCGCTGGTCGTGGTCGATGGCGTGGCCGGGGTGGAAGTCGTCACCCAGCGGGTCTGGAAGGACTGCGAGGAATACAACATGCCGCGCGTGGTCGTCGCCAGCCGCATGGATCGCGAGCGCGCGGATGCCGAGCGGGTCCTGGAATCCCTGACAAATGCTTTTGGACGGAACGTGATTCCCCTGGAACTGCCGATCGGCAAGGAAAAGAACCTCTCCGGCGTCGTCGATCTGGTGCGCATGAAGGCCTACACGTACGAACTGGGCGGCAACGGCAAGGGCAAAGAAGGCGAGATTCCCGCGGACATGAAAGACGCGGCCCAGGCCGCGCACGAAAAGCTGGTGGAACTGGTTGCCGAAGGTGACGATGCGCTCATGGAGAAATTTTTCGAGGCGGGCACGCTGGCGGAACAAGACCTGGTTCCGGCGTTGCACAACGCCATTCGCGAAGACAAAATTTTTCCCGTGCTGTTCGCCTCCGGGCTGGGCAACGTGAGCGCCGACCGCCTGATGGACTTCCTAGTGGAATTCACGCCCACCGCGATCGAGCATGAAGCCATTCGCGGTGAAGTCAGTTCCGGCAACGGCGAGCCTCCGTCGCGCAAGGAATCGGATTCCGAGCCGGTTTCGCTCTACGTCTTCAAAACCGTTTCCGACCCGTTTGCCGGGCGCATTTCCTATTTCAAAGTATTTTCGGGCGTGTTGAAAAACGATGCGTCGCTTGTGAACTTCTCTCGCGGATCGCAGGAAAAGCTGTCGCACATCTCGGTCATGCAGGGTAAGACGGCGGTTCCCGTCAATGAACTTCACGCCGGCGACATCGGCGCAGTCGCAAAATTAAAAGATACCTTGACGGGTGACACGCTCGGGGATAAGTCGGCGCCCATTCAATATCCCAAGGTCAAGCTGCCGGAGCCAGCCATCACGTTCGCGATCGAGCCCAAAACCCGCGCCGACGAAGACAAACTCGGCGTCGGCATTCACAAGCTGATGGAAGAAGATGCCATGCTGCGCTTCTTCCGTGATCCGCAGACCAAGGAATTCCTCATCGCCGGAACCGGACAGCAGCACATTGAAGTCACGGTTTCGAAGATGAAGAAGCGGTATCACACGGAAGTGAACCTCAAGGCCCCGAAAGTGCCTTATCGCGAAACCATTCGCGGGCGTGCCGACGTGCAAGGGCGCCACAAGAAGCAGACCGGCGGACATGGGCAGTATGGCGATTGCAAGATCAAGATGGAGCCGCTTCCGCGCGGAAGCGAGTTCGAGTTCGTCAACGACATTTTCGGCGGCGCCATTCCCAAGAACTTCATCCCCGCGGTCGAAAAGGGCATCAAGGATGCCGCCGCGCGCGGATATCTTGCGGGATATCCGGTGGTCGACTTCAAAGTTGTGCTCTATGACGGCTCCTATCACGACGTGGATTCGAACGACCTCTCGTTTCAGATGGCGGGGCGCATTGCGTTCAAGAAAGCCGTCGAGCAGGCCAAGCCGACGCTCCTGGAACCCATCATGGTGGTTGAAATCACCGTGCCCGACGAATTTGCCGGCGCCATTATGGGCGACCTGAACTCGCGGCGCGGCCGCATTCAGGGTATGGACAACAAAGCCGGCAACACGGTTGTGAAAGCGGAAGTGCCTATGGCCGAAATGCTCACCTACGGCGTCGATCTCACCGCGATGACCCAGGGCCGCGGCAGCTTCAACATGGAAATGCACCACTACGACATCGTTCCGTCCCAGTTACAGGAGAAGATCATCGAGAAGGCGAAGGCCGAGCGCGGCGAGGTGAAGGAAGAAGAAGAGTAGGGGCGTTATGCTGCGGATCAGCTTCACCTTCTTATTGATTCTCGGCTTCGCCTTTGGGCCCGATTTTGCCATCGCCCAACTTGCGAAAGTGCTCTAGTCCTAAGTTGTCTTTAGTCCCTCCGCCCTCGCCAGCCTAGCCTGCCGCTCGTCAAACGTCCAGAAGCGCTCCGCTTTGAGTTCCAGCGCGCAGGCTACGTGCAGGCTGTCCAGCGCGCGAATCCCGAGCTCTGCACCGTATCGGCGAGCCAAGCCGACGCAGAGGTCGAAGG
This sequence comes from Terriglobales bacterium, assembly GCA_036376415.1. Classification (GTDB taxonomy): domain Bacteria; phylum Acidobacteriota; class Terriglobia; order Terriglobales; family Acidobacteriaceae; genus Gp1-AA145. The sequence continues at coordinate 84,560 of DASVAJ010000081.1, read as the reverse complement.
CATTTTCAGGGACGGGAATCATCTTCCACTGCCCGGCTGCCTTATGGTCTTCCAGCTTCCCATCCATCCGGCTAGCTTCGGAAGGTGAAAGTTGTCCTCGGAAAACGTGCTGGCCGAGAACATGCGCCCACTCGGCGTTGTGAAGGGGCGTGAACCATAGGCCTGGCGCCGAACCCATTCGAGAGCGCGACGCTGGTGAGTGCGTATCTGTGAGGTAAAGCGAGACCAGAAAGCTTGAGTCGACGTAGATGCTCAATCGCGCCCACGCTCCTCAATCAGCAGGTCAGATCCGGATAGAATCCGGTCCCCAATAATTTCCTTGGCCAGCGCGTCAAAGTCCGGCCATTGGGCGGTGCTTTTTCGGCGGTTCTTGGGAACGATCTCTCCAATGATCTCGCTGCGGTCACGGAGTTCCACTTTTTTCCCTGAGCGCAACCACTGTTTCAGTTGCTTGGTATTGCGGAGTTCGCGCATGTTGACCGACGGCATGTGTTCAATGTGGCACATAGCGTGTCACATCATCAAGGGCCTCCGACGCCCAGATGGGCGTGTAAACGGCGAGGACTTGCCGGCAGACGAGCTCACATCGGCCCGTTCGCCCGGGCTATCTCGTGCATGGCGCTTCGCGCCGCCCGCAGCGGCACCGACACATGCACCACGTCTTCGCGGTCAGTGACATCAACCACGATTGAGCCACCGCTCTTGGCGACGGTGACGTGTTCGCCTGGGTCCGTGACTTCAACCAAGACCCCGTCCGGGCAGTCTTCCAGCGCGGGAATGGCAGCGTCGATAGCCGGCATGTAGGGGCGCAGATCCTCCGATGCTTGCGCCAGCTGATGGCGGGGAACAAAGCTCAGCGTTACGGGAGCCAGCACCGCGGGGACAATTATCATGAGGTGGGTGCCGTCGGGTTTCTTTTCGTGGACTCTTACATTAATAAAACCTTCGCTGGAAAGGGCGGCGCCGCCCACCAGCGCCGTTCCCAGAAGTCCGACACCGAGCTTGGCAAGAAAGACCATGGTTCCCTCTCATGTTGCTATTCGTCCGTGCTGCGCGAGTCGATCCAGATGCGGACATTTTCCGCGGCACCAGTCACGCTGACCAGCGTTGTGTCCGCGACGTTCTCCAGGGCCTTAATTGCGGCCTCCACATTGAGCTGATCTTCCGTGGTATCCGACACCAAGGCCTGGGCGACGTCCCAGGGGATGGTCACGTTTACATTTTGTTTGCTGTTCTTATCGATCACGTGCACGACCAGCTGCCCGTGTTCTTTGGCCACGAGAACATCATTGCCGGGCTCCTGCACGGTGACGAACTCGCCTTCCGGCGCGGTTTTGAGCGCGTTCAGAATGGCCTGAAGATTGACGTTATCGGCGGTGAGGTGGCCGATCTGCACCTTGCCGTCGCGCAGCTTGCCATGATTGATGGCCGGGATAACCTGTTCCGCAAGCGTCAGCGGCACATTGATGCGCACCAATTCGTGAGTGGCCGGGTTATTCACCCGGACGTGCAAGTAGCGGGTGGGCGCGGCCGCCATGGCAACCGTGGCTGCCAGCAGCACCGCTGCCAGCAGGAGGCTCTTTCTTGTTGCTCTCATAATGATCCTTTCCGGGCCGGTCAAGGCGATGGTTCAGGCGGACGCTCTCCGGTCGTCCTGGGCACAGTTACGCAGGCTAGCTGCATAAAGTTCCTTGAAATTTCTTCGCGGTTCTTCATGCCCTTCGTGTTCGATAAGCCGATGAACCGTGAAGGCCACGAAGGCTCACGCAGGAAGCCGCTGCAAACTTCGTGGTAGTATCCGGCCAGTGACCTCTGCGAAAGCCAATCCTGAGCTCAAAGAGCGGCTGGTTTCGGCGGCTCCGGTTGAGGACGATTCCTCCTTTGAGCTGAAGCTGCGCCCGCAGCGGCTGGGCGAGTTCATCGGCCAGCCCAAGGTCAAGGAAAATTTGGCGGTGGCGATCGAGGCGGCGCGTTCTCGCGGCGAGGCGCTGGACCACGTGCTGCTTTACGGGCCTCCGGGATTAGGTAAAACCACGCTGGCCACGATCATCGCCAACGAACTCGGCGTAGCCTTTCAGCAGACTTCCGGACCGACGCTTCAAATCAAAGGGGACCTGACCGCCATCCTGACCAATCTGCGTGACAAGCAGGTGCTCTTCATCGATGAGGTCCACCGGCTGCAACCGGCTCTGGAAGAGATCCTCTATTCGGCGCTCGAAGACTACAAGCTCGACATTCTGATTGGCCAAGGCCCCGCTGCCCGCACCCACACCATGGACGTCAAGCCGTTCACCTTCGTGGGCGCGACGACCCGGGCGGGACTGCTCTCCGCGCCATTGCGCTCGCGCTTTGGAATCGTGCTCAGGCTGGAATTCTACAGCCATGAGGACCTGCGCATTATCGTGGAGCGCTCGGCGGAAATTCTTGGAGTGGAAATCAATCGCGAGGGAGCTCTGGAAATCGCCAGCCGCTCGCGCGGAACCCCGCGAATCGCCAACCGGTTGCTGCGCCGGGTACGCGATTATGCGCAGGTGCGCAGCGCGGGCAACATCGACCTGCCCACGGCGCAAGCCGCGCTGCAGATGCTGGAAGTGGACCGCTATGGCTTCGACGAAGTGGATCGCCGGCTGCTGCTGGCCATTATCGAAAAGTACCAGGGCGGTCCCGTGGGCGTGAACACGCTGGCAGCAGCCTTGGCGGAAGAACCGGACGCGATCGAGGAAATTTATGAGCCGTTCCTGATTCAGATTGGATTTTTGAATCGCACGCCGCGCGGGCGAGTAGCCACCCAGCTCGCGTACGAGCATTTTGGAATTACGCCCAACCGGCGGCAGAGTTCGTTGTTCTAGCTGGTAGAGGCTAGTTAGTAGTGGGTGGTCCCAGGGACTAGCAACTAGCCCCTATCCACCAGCAACTAAAGAGACCATGGCCCATCAACACTCTCCCCGCTTTCTCAACATCGTCAACGACGCCAGATCGCGGGTTCGCGAAACCAATGTCGACGAAGTGAAACATAAGCTGGAGCGGGGCGAGAAGTTCGTCCTCGTCGACGTGCGCGAGGAGAGCGAGTTTGCGAAAGACCATCTCCCCGGAGCGGTGCATATGGGCAAAGGCGTGATCGAGCGGGACATCGAGGCCCGCTTTCCCGACCTGAATACGCCCATGATCCTCTACTGCGGCGGCGGCTTCCGTTCCGCGCTGGCTGCCGACAACCTGCAAAAAATGGGCTACACCAACGTGATTTCCATGGACGGCGGCGTCCGCGGCTGGCGGGAGAAGGGCTACCCGCTCACGAAGGATTGAGTCATCGGGTCATCGGATCATTGGATCATTGAAGATCCCTGAATGGGTTTCTTTGCGACTTTTGCGGGTCTTCTTCGCGGCCTTTGCGGTTAAAAGCTCTTCACCGCAAGTTGCGCCAAGACATAGCCAAGGACGCGAACAGACGCCTGAATTGGAGTATCCTCCGCCGATCCCACGACCGAATCATTCCATGGTCGGAATCCAGTGATTGAATCCCGCGATGATTCAATGATTCACCTCCCCAAGAATCAACGAGTCAATTCTCTCGTGCTACTCTCGCTTCATGCTCCGTCGCTTAATCGCTCTGTTCGGACTGGCGCTCCTTTCTGTCGCTGCATTCGCGAAAACCAGGTATCAGCCTCTCCCAGTTCATCTCGACCGCGATGGCGAGAAATGGGCGCGGAAAACGCTCGGAAAAATGTCCGTGGAGGAAAAAGTCGGCCAGCTGTTCATGATCTGGTGCCGCGCGGAATTCCTCAACGTCAACAGCCCCGAGTATCTGCAGCTTCGCGACGCCATGAGCAAGTATCACATCGGCGGATTTACCATGAGCGTTCCCTACGACCCGCCGTTCCTTTATAAGAGTGATCCCTACGAGGCCGCCGACTTGCTGAACCGGTTGCAGCACGACTCTAAGCTTCCCTTGCTCATTGCCGCCGATTTCGAGCTGGGCGTAAGCAATCGCCTGAACGGCGCAACCGCATTTCCCAATGCGATGGCAATCGGAGCCACCGGCCGTCTGGATTATGCCGAGCAGTTTGGAAAGATCACCGCCGAGGAAGCGCGCGCGATCGGGGTGCAGTGGAATTTTTTTCCCGTTGCCGACGTGAATTCCAATCCCGATAACCCAATCATCAACACCAGATCGTTCGGCGGAGATCCCCAGAAGGTCGGCGATTTTGTCTCGGCTTACATTCGCGGCGCTCACTCGGCGGGCATGCTGGTTACTGCCAAACACTTTCCCGGTCATGGCGACACCGCAACCGACTCGCACCTCGGATTGGCGAAGGTGGATGGGAGCCGAGCGCGCCTCGACGCCGTCGAACTGCCCCCGTTCCGCCAAGCCATTCAGGCCGGTGTGGACGCGATCATGGTGGCGCATGTGACCGTTCCAGCACTTGATCCAGCTCCCAATGCGGTTGCCACCATCTCCCCCGCGGTAGTCACTGGCCTGCTTCGTGATCAAATGCACTTCTCCGGCCTGATCATTACCGATGCCCTTGACATGGCAGGGCTCACGCGGCTTTACGCGTCGAACATCGGCCAGGAAGCCGTCGATGCCTTCAACGCCGGCGATGACATGCTGCTGATCCCGCCGAACCTGGACGCAGCGTATCAGGCCATGATCGCAGCCGTCCGCAATGGCAAGGTTCCGGAATCGCGATTGAATAACTCGGTTCTCCGGATTCTTAAACTCAAAGCCTCGCTGGGGCTAGACAAAGCCCGGGAAGTGGACCTCTCCAAGCTCGACTCGGCTATCGGCAGCCCAGAAAACCTGGCCGCCGGCCAGAAGATGGCGGATGACGCAATCACATTGGTGCGTCAGAAAGCGCCCATCCTGCCTCTGAAAATTTCCGGAACCAAGTCCGCCGCCCTGCCGTATCAGGCAGTAACGGAGGTCCGCAACCACCTGGTGCTGCTTATTTTTTCGGATGATGTTCGCCTCCCGGTGGGACGCGCGCTGGAACGCGAGATCCGGGCGCGAGTGCCCGACGTAAACGTGATCTACACAGACCCGGAGTTGTCGGCGGCGCTTGCGCCGCAGGTTTTGCACGCCGTCCAATCGGCGGATAAGGTGGTCGTCGCGGTGTACGCCTCTCCCACCGCCGGCAAACAGGTGCTTGCCAATGGCGTGGTGCAAAACTCCGTTTCCTTGCCGGGCGATAGCGGGACGCTGTTGCACAATCTGCTGAAAGCGGCGGGCTCCAAGACCGCCGTACTTGCGGTCGGCAATCCGTATCTGGCGAAAGATTTTCCCGAGGTGCAGAATTATATGTGTACCTTCTCGGCAGCGCCGGTTTCCGAGCTTAGCGCGGCCAAGGCGCTGTTCGGCGAAATTGAGATTCACGGACATCTGCCGGTCACGATTCCCAACATCGCCCAGCGGGGCGCCGGAATTGTCCGACAAGCGAGGAAGTGAGGACCTTATGCGAGCATTCATCATCGCGTTGCTGGGGCTGACGACGGTGATTTTCACCTCTTGCAGTGTGAACGTAAAAAAAGATAACCAGGGCCAGGATAAGAATGTCGACATCAAAACCCCGTTTGCGCAGATTCACGTGGACCAGGGCGCGGAGGTTCGCGACACCGGCTTGCCCGTATATTCAGGCGCCCGCCTGAAGGAGAAGAACGGCAATGACGAGAAGAACGCGAACGTCAACATCTCGGCATTTGGTTATGGCCTGAGGGTGGTAGCGGTCGAATACGAAAGCGATGATCCGCCCAGCAAGCTGGTTGCGTTCTACCAGGGCCAGTTGAAAAGGTACGGCAACGTCCTGCAATGCCACACGTCCGGCGCGAACTACAACGTGCAGCATAACTCGTCCGGCTCCGAGGAACTGAAGTGCGAGGGCGATAACACCGGCAACACCATCGAACTCAAAGCCGGGACCAACAGCAATCAGCATGTGGTTTCGATCGAGCCTCACGGCAAGGGCTCGGATTTCGCATTGGTGTACGTGCATACCCGGGGCAAGGACGACACCATCTAAGCCCGCCTCGGCGGATGCGATAATTGACGCAGAGAGTGGAACACCCCTGCCATCGTTGTGGATCCCCGGTAGAAGACAGCTCCGCGTTTTGCCCGGGTTGTGGCGCGCCCCAGGTGCGTTTTACCCGGGAGGAAGCGCCTCTCGAGACAGTGCTTGTACCCCAGCCCCTGGCCAGGGTCGCGGCTCCAACTGAGAACGTGACCATTCCGGCGGTTACCCCGGAAGGGCGGGTTGACCATGCAACCGTCCTCAGGAACTCCAGCGCAGTTTGGCGTTCTGCGGCGACCGCGGGTTTAGTAGGCGCGCTCCTGAGCCTGCTTCCCTTCGGCTTTATCTTGGCGTTCCCTGTGGCGGGGTTCCTGTCGGTTCTCTTCTACCGCCGTCGAACCTGGGGCGCGGAGCCTTCGCCGAGTTCCGGTTTTCGCCTGGGCTTGCTGACGGGGGCGCTCGGGTTTGCCATATTCGTGGTCGTGGCTGCAATCGATTCCGTGGTCGCCCACGCTGGCCCTGAAATCCGCCAGGTCATGATCGACGCCGTGCACAAGCAGCAGGCCCGTACGCCCGACCCGCAAGCCCGCCAGATCCTCGACTACTTTCTGACCCCGAACGGCCTCGCTCTGATGATCATCGTCGGCCTGATTTTCATGTGCATCGCATGCGCTCTGCTCGCCGGGGCCGGCGGGGCGGTTTCGGCGTCCCTTCTGCGACGCAAAGGGCCTGAGAACTGAATTTGCTCTGGCTCCCCACTTCTGCCCGTTTTTGCGAGCAGCGGGCCGGCTTCTTGCTCAACCCTGCCTCGCCCGCGTATCATGCACCGTTCATGTCTTCCAAGGCTTCATCCCCGGAGGCTGGCACGCGCCAGAAGGCGCAACTCATGTCGTCGTCGGAAATCGAGCGCACCCTGGTGCGTCTGGTTCACGAAATCATTGAGAAAAACAACGGGGCCAAGGACCTGGTTCTTGTGGGAATCCGCCGGCGCGGGGTGTTCCTCGCCCAGCGCATCGGCCAAATGATTGAAAGGATTGAGAAAACCTCGGTTCCGGTGGGCTCCGTCGATATCACCGCCTACCGCGATGACCTCTCGCCATTGGCCAAACCGGTGGTTCAGAAGCCGGAGCTGGGATTTCCCATCACCGGCAAGCGAGTCATCCTGGTTGACGATATCCTGTACACGGGGCGGACTACTCGCGCTGCTCTCGAGGCTCTCATTCGCCAGGGGCGCCCGAAACAGGTGCAGCTCTGCGTTTTGATCGATCGCGGTCATCGCGAGCTCCCCATTGAGGCCACCTTCGTAGGCCGCAAACTGCAAACCAGCGATCGGGAGCGGATTGAACTGTTGCTGCGCGAAGTCGATAACAGCGAAAAAGTTCTTCTCGTGGAAAGGGAAAGCTGACCCGAATGCCGGCAATAGCGCAAGTGGTGGCTAAACGGAGTGCAGCGCGCGGATCGCTGCTGGGCATCGAGGGACTGCCAGCCGGCGAGATCGCCCAGTTGTTGCAGGCGGCAAGAAAGATGAACCCCCTTAAGCCGCGGCCCCTCCTGCGCGGCAAGCGGGTGATCCTGCTCTTTTATGAGCCGTCGACCCGCACCCGCACCTCGTTTGAGATTGCGGCCAAAGCGCTGGGCGCGACCACCTCGCTGGTTTTCGCCAGCGGCTCGAGCATTGAGAAAGGCGAATCCCTGATCGATACCGGCTACACCTTGCGCGCGGTTGGGGCCGACGCCATTGTCATCCGGCATCCGCACTCCGGCGCGCCGAACCTGATGGCCAGCCACCTGGATGTTCCGGTCATCAACGCCGGCGACGGCATGCACGAGCACCCCACGCAGGCTCTGCTCGATGCCTACACGATTCTGCGGCACAAGAAGAAGCTCGCCGGGCTGCTGGTTACGATTGTCGGCGACATTTATCACAGCCGGGTGGCGCGCTCGGCCATCCATCTATTGAGCAAGTCCGGCGCGAAGATTACGCTCTGTGGTCCGCATGAGCTGTTGCCGGAACTGGCCACCACCCTGGTCGACGGCCTGAGAATTTCCCGCAGTTGCGAAGAAGCGGTTCGCGGCGCGGACGTGGTGATGGTCTTGCGGGTGCAACGCGAGCGGTTGGCCGGCCTGAAGCTCAGCCTGCCCGATTACATCGCGCGCTACCAGATGACCATGGCACGGCTGCGGCTGGCCAAGCCGGATGCGTTGCTGATGCATCCCGGTCCAATTATTCGCGGCCTGGAGTTAACGTGGGAAGTGGCCGATTGCCCGCAATCGGTCATTGTTGAAGAGGTGCACAACGGCGTCCCGGTGCGCATGGCAGTGCTGGCACGGGCGCTGGGCAAAATGCGGAACTGAATCTATTGCATCATGGAATCACCGGGGGATCGCGTCATGGCAGCTGACGGCATTGCAGCTGACGGCTCAGTGTTTTTCGATGATCCGGTCACTCGATGATTCAATGATTAAATCCGGCAAACTGATCAAGGGAAGACTGAATTCACTTTGAAACACGGTTCACAATCGCACAGCATCCTGATTCACGGCGGTCGTGTCATCGACCCGCTGGCGCGGGTGGATGGGCTGATGGACGTTCTCTTGCGCGACGGCCAGGTGGCGGAAGTTGCTCCGCCCAACAAGATTCGGGCCGGCGCCGAGGAGAAGATCGATGCCCGCGGCCTGATTGTGGCTCCCGGCTTCATCGACTTGCACGTGCACCTGCGCGAGCCCGGTCAAGGCTATAAAGAGACGATCGCGTCGGGCACGGCGGCGGCCGCCGCCGGTGGCTTCACGTCGGTGTGCTGCATGCCGAACACCACGCCGGTGCTCGATTCGCCCGAATGGGTCACCTGGGTTCGCCAACCGCAGCGCGGGGCCGTGGTCAATGTCTTCCCCGTAGCCGCGGCCACGCAGGCGAGCAAGGGCGCGGTGCTGACGGATTTTCGCGCGCTGCAGCGAGCCGGAGCCGTCGCCGTCAGCGATGATGGCAAGCCCATCCTGAGCGAAACCACGATGCGCGACGCTCTGCGCACCTCCGCGGAAATCAATTTTCCCATCGTTCAACACGCGGAAGACACGCGAACAACCCAGAACTGCTCGATGAACGAGGGCCCCTCCTCGTTCCGCCTGGGCCTCCGTGGCTCAAGTCCAGACGCGGAAGCCAGCATTGTCGATCGCGATGTGCAACTGGCGCAGCAGTTCAATGGCGCGCGCCTGCATGTGGCGCACCTCTCGACCGCCGAGTCATTGACCGCGGTCCGGCGGGGCAAACGCAACCGGGCTCGCGTGAGCTGCGAAGTTACGCCGCATCATTTCTCGCTCACCGACCGCGACGTGCGCGACTACGACGCGAATTTCAAGATGAATCCGCCGCTGCGCTCGCCGGATGACCGCGAAGCTCTGCTGGTCGCGCTTGCCGACGGCACCGTGGACGCTATCGCCAGCGATCATGCCCCCCACGCGCCGCACGAAAAGATCATTGAATTTGAGCGCGCGTCGTTTGGCATCACGGGCCTGGAGACAGCGGTGGGGCTGGCGATCTCGGTCCTGCACCTGGACCGCAAAATTCCGCTGGCGCGCATCGTGGAACTGTTTACGTCCGGGCCCGCGCGAGTGCTCGACCTGCGCGGCCGCGGAACCCTTTTGCGCGGCAGCCACGCCGATGTGACCATCTTCGATCCTAAGAAGCGCTGGACCTTTGAAGCGGCAAAATCCCGCTCCAAGTCCCACAACACCCCCTTCGGCGGCCGCCAACTCGCGGGGAAGGTCATGGCCACCATTGTGGGTGGCAAAATAGTTTTTCGCGGGTAAGCTCGCGATTCCTATGCGGATCCGAATCACAACCTTGCCGGGCGATGGAATCGGCCCGGAAGTCACGAGCCAGGCGGTCGATGTGCTTCGTACCGTCTGCGACATTTTCGGGCACAAGCTGGATGTCGCGGAGAAGAAAGCCGGCGGAGCAGCGTTGGTCGCGAGCAATGATCCACTGCCGCCAGACACAATCGCAGCCTGCTTGGGTTCCGGCGCGGTTCTCCTGGGAGCCGTGGGAGGACCCGCATTCGACCAGTACCCGGCAAACCTGCGTCCTGAAGCCGGGCTTCTGCGCCTGCGGAAAGAGCTCGGCGTGTTCGCGAATTTGCGGCCAGCGGTTTGTTTGCCGGGTCTGGAATCGCTCTCTCCGCTGCGCGCGGACATTGTCCGGGGCACGGATGTCATGATCGTGCGCGAATTGCTTGGCGGCGTGTACTTCGGCAAGCGCGCTACCGAAGGCGGCGCCGCATCACGCCGGGCGTTCGACACCATGGCTTACTACGAGCCGGAGATCGAACGCATTGCGCGCATCGGCTTTGAACTGGCAAAAGGCCGCCGCAAAAGACTGCTGTCCGTCGACAAGGCCAACGTTCTGGACAGCTCACGCTTGTGGCGCGACGTGGTGAGTCGAATCGGCAAAGAGTTTCCTGAGGTGCAGCTCTCGCACATGTATGTCGACTCCGCCGCCATGGCGCTGGTTGCGCGGCCCAGCGCCTTTGACGTGATCGTCACGGAAAATATGTTTGGAGACATTCTCTCCGACCAGGCCGGCGCGGTGGTAGGTTCGCTCGGACTGCTGCCGTCCGCAAGCGTCGGGGGAAAGGTCGGTTTGTACGAGCCCATCCACGGCTCAGCTCCCGACATCGCCGGCCAGGGCATCGCGAATCCCCTGGGAGCAATCCTTTCCGGCGCGATGCTGCTGCGTCACTCTTTCCATCTGGAATCCGAAGCCGCCGCGATCGAGTCGGCAGTCCGGGAAGTACTGGCCGCGGGACATAGAACGCGTGACCTGGCCCAGACGGGGCAGGCCGCGGTAAGCACGGGAGAGATGGGCCGCCTCGTCGCCGAACAGGTGCAGAAGACGAAGCTGGCGGTCCACTAACATCCTTCGAGATCGATTTAAACGTGGCGATGAAACTCTACAAAATCCGCAGCGGAGCTCTGCTGGAGCGCAATGGCCTCTATTATTCTCTCGGGGAATCGTGGGACGCTCTGATCGGCCACGATGACCTGGAGCCATTTCTGGTCTCCTTAGCCGAACAATTGCCCAAGCACGCGGCTCCGGATCGCAGCGAGTTGCAGGCACCCATTGCCAGCCAGGAAGTCTGGGCAGCCGGCGTCACATACCACCGAAGCCGCGATGCCCGCATGGAGGAGTCAGAAACCGCCGGCGGCGGCGATTTTTACGACCGCGTGTATCGCGCCGCGCGCCCGGAATTGTTTTTCAAGGCTACGCCCCACCGCGTAGTCGGTCCCGGCGAAAAGGTCGCAATCCGCCGCGACGCAAAGTGGTCCGTGCCTGAGCCGGAGCTGACGCTGGTGATCAGTCCGCGCGGCAAGATCCTGGGCTACACGGTGGGCAACGACATGAGCTCGCGCGATATCGAAGGCGAGAATCCGTTGTACCTGCCGCAGGCCAAAGTCTACGACCGCAGTTGCGCGCTGGGTCCTTGCATCTTCGTGTCCTCAGATGCCCTGCCGCGAAGCACAGCAATCCGGCTGAACATCAATCGCGGCGGCCATGCGGCCTTCAGCGGCACGACTACGCTCAACGAACTGGAACGCGATCCCGCCACGCTGGTCGAATATCTTTACCGGGACAACTCCTTTCCCAACGGATGTTTCCTGCTCACCGGAACCGGTATCGTGCCGCCGGACACCTTCACACTGCAACCGGGCGATGAAATTCAGATCACCATTGACCCCATCGGAACTCTCACCAACGTAGTCGGATAAAGCAGCGACTCGCGCAGGGCAACTGGGCCTACTTTCCAGCCATCTAGCTTGCGATGCCCCACTGGCACTGGCTGCCCTACCCCATCCCGGTCATTGGCACAGCGCTCGCGATCGCGGTCGCCGTGGTCCTGCATTTCACCACGCGGGCTTTCCTGCGCCACGGCGCTCAAGACGATCGCGAGTCCTATCGCCGGCGCAAGTTTGCGAACACCGTAATCGCCTTCGCCGCCGGCATTGCAGTTGTGATCCTCTGGGCGCGCGAACTCAAGCAGACGGGTACGTTCCTCGGACTAATCGGAGCAGGCCTGGCGGTTGCACTGAAAGAACCGCTGCTCAGCATCGCCGGACGGCTTGCGATCTTCTCCGGACATATGTTCAACGCCGGCGACCGCATCGAATTGCAAAAGATGAGCGGCGATGTCATCGACATCGGGTTCTTCTACATGCGGGTGCTGGAAATCGGGTCCTGGATTGGCGGCGATCAATACAGCGGCCGTATTCTGCTGATTCCGAATTCGATGATCTTCGGCACGCCGATCATGAATTACACCGAGCATCTCTCGATGATCTGGGACGAGGTCCATTTGCCGATCACCTACCAGAGCAACATGGAAGAGGCCAACCGGATCTTGACGGAAGTTGGCGACCAATACACCCGCGAGTTTCTCAAGAACGCGGAAAAGGACGTCGAGCAGATGCGCCGGCGGTTCCTCATGCCTGAACTGGACCTCAAGCCGCAGGTATATTTGAAGGTCACGAGCAACTGGCTGCAACTCACTATGCGCTACCTGGTCGATCCCAAGCAGCGCCGCAGTGCCAGCAGCTTCATCTACAAAGAAGTCTTCCATCGCGTGTCGCAGGCCAAAGACATACAGATCGCTTCCGAGACCATGGATCTGACCGTCCACCGGCCGAAGGCGGCGTAGACGGGTCTCATTGTGAAGTTTGCCGAACCCTGAACCGTTCAGCTCCCCCGGGCTTCTGTGCCTCTGGGGTGATATCCAGTGCTTCGTTTCCCTGGCCTACGTGGCCGTGATAGCCTAAGGCGAATCGCGGGGAAGTGCAGGGTTTTGTTGAGTTTGCCTCCGCGAAGCAACCCAGCTTGATGTGGAAGAAACCTAAACCCGCTGATCGGGATCTAAGCCCTTCAAACTCAAACACATCCGAGCACGAAGGGGAGCGCGATGACGCGCAACTTTCTGACCGCGAACGGGTTGATTCTAATGTGAGCAGCGTAGCCCTAGATCGCGGGTTGCTCGCAGTGGGGGTGCACCCCTCGGCGGCGGTGGCCGAAGGCAGCCTTTCCGACGCCGAAATGATGCTGCGGGTGAAGGCGGGCGATGACTCCGCGTTCGACTACCTGGTGCAAAAATATCGCCGTCCGATCATCAGTTTCATGTACCGGATGGCGCATAATGCGGCTGCTGCGGAAGATTTGGCGCAGGAGGTGTTCCTGCGAGTGTACCGGTCGCGCGCGAACTACGAGCCGAGCGCGAAGTTCAGCACCTGGCTCTATCGCATCGCGACCAATCTGGGCGTGAATTTTGCTCGTGACACGCGGCACGAGCGCCCGGAAAACGTAACCAACCTGGATGAGCCGGATACGGAGACAGGACAGGCTCCGGACCTGGCCGACAAGGCGCCGAACGTGGAAGAAGAAATCCTGCGGCGCGAACGGCTGGCGGCGATTCGACAAAAAGTTGAAGCGCTGCCGGAGAGACAACGTATGGCGGTGCTGATGCATAAGTACCAGCAGATGGACTACCGCCAGATTGCGGAAGTGTTGAAGTTGAGCGAGTCTGCCACGAAGTCGCTGCTGTTCCGCGCGTATGAAACGCTGCGGCAGGAGCTGAAAGAATTTGTATGAAACACTTGGCGAACTTTGCGGAGCTTGGCGTGCTTTGCGGTGAAAGACTTTTGATCGCAAAGATCGCAAAAGACGCGAAGAATAGGGAACACGATCATGAAGTGCAATGAAATTCGCGAACTGCTTCCGGACCTGGCCGCCGGAATCACCGCCGCCGGATCCGAGGTCAACGATCATCTGCGTTCGTGCGCAGGTTGCGGCGGAACCCTCGAAGAGTTCCGCAAGACAATGGCGCTGCTCGATGAATGGCAGGCGCCGGAGCCGTCCCCCTATTTCGATACGCGATTGAAGGCCCGGCTGCGCGAGGAAGCCGCCCAACAGCCGGGCAGTTGGCTGGCCTGGTGGCGGCGTCCGGTGCTGGCGGTTTCGTTGGCCGTGGCTCTGGTAGCAGGAACGACGTTCTACGTTCTGCGTAGCACCCGGGGCCCGGCTCCTGGACCAGTCACCGTTGGCAGTGCCGTAAGCGATCTGCAGGTTTTGGACAAGAATCATGACGTGCTGTCCGATTCTGATCCCGATTCTGCGGCCAGCCTGTTGGACGATTTGCAGGTGCAGCAGGACGTGAACGCGAATCCGTAAGATCTATGGTGTGGGTCGGACATTCGTGTCCGACAGAGTTTCGGCAGTCGGGTTGCTTTGCGTCCTTCGGGGCCTTTGCGAACTTCGCGGTCAAGAGCTTTTAACCGCAAAGGGCGCAAAGAATCACGCAAAAGACGCGAAGAAAACCCCAAGGATGTCCGGCCCGCAGACGAGTTCCGGGGACAAGGGAGTGAAGGTACGAATTCCAATTCGCGAATGGTGCGCGGCAGGTTTGCTGCTGGCGCTGGCGGCCATGCCGGCGCTGTCGCAAAACCGCCGCGACGAGCGGCGCTCCTCTCCGCCGCCGCGCAGCGAACGCCGGGAATCGCGTCCTGCGCCGCGCTATGAATCTCGTCCGCCGCGGCAGCAATCGCGTCCGCCAAGGCAAGAATCGCGTCCGCAATCCAGTCCGGAAGCGAGACCGCGAGCTTACGAATCCAGGCCGCCATACCAACCTGCCCCGCGCGACTTCAGGACCTATCAGCCACCGGCGCAAGGGCACCACTCCGGTCAATGGCTGAACCGGCATCGCGATCAGTCTTTGGACCAGCAGCGGCAAGCTCTGCAGCGTGATCCCAACTTCCGCCGATTACCGCCGCAACGTCAGCAGCAACTCGAGCAACGGCTGCAGCGCTTCAACAGCATGCCGCAGGAGCGCCAGCAGCAGACCTTGCGCCGCATGGAAGTATGGGAGCATCTGAACCAGAACCAGAAGCAGGACTTCCGCGATCTGCAGTCGCATTTCAGCAGCCTTCCGGAGGACCGCAAGCATGCCGTGCGCAGCGCGATCGAGAGCCTGCGTGCCATGCCGCCGCAGGCGCGGCAGCGGGAAATCGAATCCGGACGCTTCAGCCAGTTCTCGCCGCAAGAGAGGCAAGTCCTGAACGATGCCGTCCGTCTACCCCTGGCGCCGGCCGAGAACAATGAGAGCCAACCGGAGCAGCAGAACCCGGGATCGCAGCGCTATGTACCGCGTCCTCCGAGATGAAGTTGGCGGCTACTTCCGGGTGGCCAGTTCCCAGGAGCGCGTTCATCGGGCAAAGTAAACCCGAGCACTAGCCACTCGCCACTACCGACTGTCTTCCTGCTAGAATCCTTGGCATTCGTGCGGTCCCGGGCCTGTGCCACATCGACTGGGACTTGTGGTTCCGCAGAGCATGTCCAGCGTTCTCACAGCCCGTTTTGCCTACTGGATTGCTTTTGGCCTTCTCCTCGTGTGCGCTCTGATCGTCCATTCGACGGTGGCTGGCTTTCGCGACAGCCAGCGCCGGGTGGAGCACTCGCAACAGGTGGAAGTCCTTCTTGGCGACACGGAATCGGCGATCGCCTCAGCGGCTCGCGCCCGGCTCACCTACGTCTTCAGTGGCGACGACGCAGCCCTGGCGCAATATGAACAGTACCTCGCGAGAATTCCGGTGAAACTTCACGAGTTGCGGCAAAGCACCAAGGATGATGCCGTACAGCAGTCGCTGTGCGATCAGTTGGACCAGTTGGTCAACGATCGCGTGCAGCTTTGGCAAAAATCCGTGGAGTTGAAGAAGAGCAACACGCCGGAGCCGCCCGGACAGCCCGACCTGACGCGGCAGAGCGTTGCCTTCGCTGACGAGATCATTTCGGTGACGCAAAAAATGCGCGCGGAAGAGGCGAAGGTGGTTGCGGGAGGAAGGGCATCGGTCACGGTGAGTCTGATCCTTACCCGCGTAATCTTGGCGACCAGCTTCATCACGGCAGTGCTGCTGCTGTTCTGGCACTATCGTTTGCTGCGGGAAGAACTGCACGCGCGCCAGGACGCCGAGAGCCGGATGCGGGAAGCCGCACAGGCCGCAAAAGACGCCGAGCACAAAGCCCGTCAATCGGAAAATGTCGCCATTGCCAGCACTGAGGCCGCGCGCCGCTTGAGCGGACGGTTACTTCATCTGCAGGATGAAGAGCGCCGGCGCTTGTCGCGCGAGTTGCACGACAGCACCGGCCAATACCTGGCAGCCGCCAAGATGAGCATGGCGCCGCTTGTCGCGGCCCATCCCGGCGATCGCAAGTACGCCGAGTGCATGGAGATGCTGGATCGCGCGCTGCAGGAAGTCCGGACCATCTCGCACCTGCTGCATCCTTCCGGCCTGGAAGAAGCCGGTTTCGCCGCGGCCGCGCGCTGGTACGCTGAAGAATTTGCCAAGCGCAGCGGGGTGCAGCTTAAAGTCGATATCAGCAATCCGCCTGCCCGCCTCTCCCGTGACGTCGAGATCGCGCTTTTCCGTGTCTTACAGGAATCTTTGACCAACATCCATCGCCATTCTCAGAGCCGCTCAGCCGAAGTAAATTTTAAGGGAACCGATGATGTGCTGACGCTCACCATCCAGGATCACGGAGTCGGCATTAGCAAGGACGTGCTTCAGCAGTTTGAAGCAACGGGAACCGCGGGCGTGGGCTTGGCGGGAATGCGGGAACGGGTCCGGGAATTGGGCGGCAATCTTGAACTCAGCTCGAACGGCGCTGGAACCATACTGCGGGTCACGGTTCCGATGCGCAAGGAGTTTGCGCGCGCGGTGGGGGACTGAGTTCTACCCCTGGCGCCCTTAGTCCCCATCCCAAACTTCGCATACGCGGCGAAATTCAGGACAGGGTCGGGCGCGAGAGTGGCCTCTATCTCAGGCGCTCTTTTTGGCTTCGTGCACTCTTGCTTGGGGCTGATACGTCCCCGCTTCGGCTCGCGACGCAATCGCCAGGCGGTTCCACGCGTTGATGGTTGCAATCGCGACCGTCAGGTCGGCTAATTCTTTTTCGCTGAAGTGCGGGCGCACATCCTCATACACCTCGTCGGGAACATGGGTGTCCCCCACGCGGGTGACCGCTTCCGTCCACGCTAAGGCAGCGCGTTCCCGGTCTGTGTAATAGGGAGCTTCGCGCCAGGCATCGAGCCCATAGAGCCGCTGCTCATTTTCTCCAATCGCGCGCAGGTCCTTCCAATGCATGTCGATGCAATACGCGCAGCCATTCATCTGGGACGCGCGCAGTTTGATCAAATGAAGAAGAGGGACTTCCAGGCCGCATTGATGCAGGTAGCTTTCCAGTCCGAGTAGCGCATGATAAGCACCCGGGGCAAGCTTCGCGCCATTAAACCGCGGTTGCATGCAATCCTCCTTATTTGGGCTTTAATAGCTTGGATTCGGCGGGGCTGCCGATCGATGCGGAACGTGCTTGTGGAAAAACGCTTTGCCGGGCTCAGCGTACAACGAAATCGATGGCCGCGCCCTGCAGCACTTTTTGTCCCGGCATCGGCTCTTGCGAAACCACCATAGAAGCCGGCGAGGGCGGAGGCAGCGGCGAAACCGTGACTGGGGCCACGGCCGGGCTGGGGTTGTTCACTGCGGGATTCGCCTGAGGAGCATTGCCGGCCGGGGTTGGTGGAGGCGTACTTGGCGTTTCTGTTGGCGTTGGATTCGGCGCTGGCGGGGCGGCGGTTGTGACCTTGCCCAGGGTAAACCCCGCATCTTTCAAAGCCAGAGTCACGCTCCCCAACGGCTGCCCGACGAAGCTGGGCATAACGTAGGCGTCCGGCGCCGTATCCGCCGCCACCAGCAAGCTGATCTTCGGGGCCGTGGCATCGGTTGCGTTCGCCGGAGGGTTCTGCGCCAGCACCTCTCCCGGGCTTGCGCCGGGTAAGTCGACCGTTGCGCCAACACCCAATTGAAGACCGCGTTGCGCGATGGCGATGGATGCCGCCCGCTCGCTTTCGCCCACCACCTGGGGAATCGCGGCTCGCTGTGCGCCGGCGCTTAAAGCCAGGCGAACTTCCCACCCTCGTCGCACCACGGCTCCTGCCGGCGGCGCCTGCGACACAACGCGTCCTTCCGGAATCGTCGCACTGTAATACTCGCGCTCCACTTGCACTCCCAGTCCGCTCTCTTCCGCCATTCGCCGCGCTTCGGCGGGACTTTTGCCTTGAAAATTCGGGACTGCCACTTCGCGCCCGTGGATGGCCAGGCGCATGGTGATGAGCGCCGAAGTCAGCGCCACAATGATCAGCACCAGCGACATCCACACGAAGCGCAACACGGTCCGCATGCGCAGGATTATAATCGGCGTTCTCTGCATTGTGATTCGACTTGAGCGTACGAAGGAGATACTGCGTGAAATTCATTCTCGGCGTAGTTATCGGAATCATCATTGTGCTGGCCGCGGGATATTTTTACTTCGCCACGGGCAGCGCGCCGGTTGCGACGACCGATAAGACCATGCCCTTTGAAAAGATGCTCGCCAACAAGGCCCTGCACGCGCGGATTGACAAGGAAGCGCCGAAATCGGCGCCGCTGCCTGCTGATGAACAAACGTTCCTGGCGGGGGCGCAGGTGTATCGCGAGCAGTGCTCCGTCTGCCATGGCTTGCCCGGCATGCAACAGAGCGACATTGCGATGGGCGAGTTCCCCAAGCCGCCGCACCTTTTCCGCGGCAAGGGCGTGACCGACGATTCACCGGGGGAAACCTATTGGAAAGTCGCCAACGGCATCCGATTGACCGGAATGCCTGGATTCAAAGGCCGCCTGACCGACACGCAAATGTGGCAGGTCAGCCTGCTGCTGGCGAATGCCGACAAAGTTTCCGATGCGGTGAAACAGGAATTAATGCCCGCGGGCGGCCCAGCGGGCGCCATGCCGAAGCCGCAAGAACCGAAGAAGCGCTGACGCTCAGGCTTCGCGAGTGAGGCTGAGCGCCAACTCTCGTTCGCGAGGACCATCGAGTTCCATCAGCACCACGCGTTGCCACGTGCCCAGAACCAGTTTGCCCCGTTCGAAGGGCAGCGACAGCGACGTTCCAATCAGCGCCGACAGGATGTGATCCGGCACGTGCGCCGGGTTGTGCGGATGGCGGTACCGCAGCTTCGGGATCATGGCCTCGAACGCGTCCAGCATGTCGAGGTCGGTGCCGGGATCAAGGTCCGCGGTGGTCAGCGCAGCGGTGGTGTGAAGGACCAGCAAATGACAAAGACCCGAGCCGCTGAGCTGGCCTTCGATGTTGTCGGTGATGTCGACGACCTCGCGCTTCTTGCGGGTGTTAATCGTGAGCTTTTTCATGACGGAAATGGGTTTCAAGCCTGAGCCGCGGGGCTGCTACTTAACGCTCCAGGCCGCGGGTACTGGATGCGCTGACTCGTACTTTTCGATCTCCGCCTCGTGCTGGAGCGTAAGGCCGATGTCGTCCAGTCCCTCGAGCAAGCAATGGCGCGTGAATTCGTCGAGCTGGAAGCTGGCGCGCAAACCTTGCCCATCCTGGACCAGACCATTCTCTAAATCGACAGTGACGCGATAGTCGGCCATTTCTGAAGCTCGCCGCGCGATCTCGTCCGTCTCTTCTTCCTTCAACGCCACCGTGAGCACGCCATTCTTCACGCAGTTGTTGGCGAAGATATCGGCGAAAGAAGGAGCGATTACGGCCCGGAACCCGAAGTCGGCGAGCGCCCAGACGGCATGTTCGCGGGATGAGCCGCAGCCGAAGTTCTTGGCTGCCACCAGGATGCTGGCTCCGGAGTATCGCTGCTGGTTGAGCACGAACTCAGAGTTGGGAGTGCCATCGCCCGCGCGGCGCCAGTCGTTGAACAGAAATTCCCCAAAGCCTGTCTTCTCAATTCGCTTGAGAAATTGCTTGGGGATGATCTGATCGGTGTCGATATTGGCGCGATAGAGCGGAGCGACTTTGCCGGTATGTTTGCGAAAAGGCTGCATGTCAATTGAATTGCCAGTTGCGAATATCGGTGAAATGCCCGGCGACCGCGGCTGCGGCGGCCATTTCGGGGCTGACCAGGTGCGTGCGTCCACCGCGGCCCTGGCGGCCTTCAAAGTTGCGGTTGCTGGTGGAGGCGCAGCGCTCGCCCGGGTTCAGGATGTCCGGATTCATTCCCAGGCACATCGAGCAGCCCGATTCGCGCCACTCGAAGCCGGCCTCTTGAAATATTTTGTGCAAGCCCTCGCGTTCGGCGGCTTGCTTCACCTTTTGCGATCCGGGCACAACCATGGCGCGCACGCCCTTGGCGACGCTGTGACCTTTGGCAACCCGCGCCGCCGCTCGCAGATCTTCCAGCCGCGAGTTGGTGCACGAGCCGATAAACACGCGCTCGACTCGAATGTTCTCGATAGGCGTGCCCGGCTCAAGGCCCATATATTCGAGCATGCGCGCAACGCTGGCGCGGTCCGATCCGCTGGCCGGAAGCTCGGGAACGCGGCTGTTGACGGGCACGACCATGCCGGGATTTGTTCCCCAAGTCACAAACGGCGCGAGTTCCGAAGCGTCAATCTCAATCACGGCGTCGAACTTGGCGGCCGCATCGGAGGGCAGCCCACGCCAGCGTGCCACCGCCTCGTGCCAGTCTTGTCCCTGCGGCGCGAACGGCCTGCCTTTCATGTAAGCAAACGTCGTCTCATCCGGCGCAATCATGCCCGCCCGAGCGCCCGCCTCGATGCTCATGTTGCACAGGGTCATTCGTCCTTCCATCGACAGCGCCCGCACCGCCTCGCCGGCATATTCAATCACGTGCCCAGTCGCACCGTCCGTTCCGATTCTGCCGATAATTCCCAGCGCAATGTCCTTGGCGGTGACGCCGGCGGCCAGCTGGCCGTTGACCTTGATCATCATGGTTTTTGGTTTGCGTTGCGGCAAGCACTGGGTCGCGAGCACCTGTTCGACTTCAGACGTACCGATCCCGAATGCCAGCGCGCCGAAGGCTCCGTGCGTGCTGGTATGACTGTCGCCGCATACGATCGTCATTCCCGGTTGCGTGAAACCCAGGTCCGGACCGATCACGTGCACGATGCCCTGCTCAGGCGAGTCGACATCAAACAGTCGAACGCCGAATTCGCGGCAGTTGTGCTGCAGCGCCTCAATCTGCCGCTTGGCAATGGGATCGAGGATGGGCGTTCCCCGCGGTTCGGTGGGCACATTGTGATCGACCGTGGCAATGGTGCGGAGTGGCTCGCGCACTTTGCGCCCGGCGGCCCTCAGGCCATCAAACGCCTGCGGTGAGGTGACCTCGTGCACCAGGTGCAAGTCGACATAGAGCAGAGGCGCCTGTCCGCCAGGAGCGGCAACCACGTGCTCGTCCCAAATTTTCTCGAAGAGTGTGCGCGACATTAGCTGAACTTATACTTTATCAAAAGATCTGCAGTTTTGCTTGCCGAGCCGAACCCGTCTTTGCGGAGTTCATTATCACCGAAAGATCAGGGCCTCGCGCTCTCCCGTTGCTGCGCCACATAGAAACTCAGCAGCAGCGCTACTCCGGCAAGCGGCACCATGAATGCCACGCGCAAGCTCCCGGTCAAGGTTGAGAGAGCGCCCAGCAACCATGGCAATACCGCGCCGCCGACGTTCCCACTGGAGAAGACTACACCGCTGACGCGGCGTGCCGAGTCTCCGAACCAGCGCTGCAGCAAGGAAACGCTGATCGGGTAAATGGCGGCCAGTCCGAGGCCGGCGAAAACCGAACTGACCGCGATCAACTTCAGGCCATGGGCGCTCACCAGGCCAATGCCGCCAAGCAACGCAATGGTGAGTCCCATTCCGGCAAGTTTAGTTTCGCGATAAACCCTCAGCGCGAATGGAGCCAGCCCTCGCCCGGCGAGAAGCGCTCCCCAGAAAAATGACGGAGTCATAATGGCGAGCGAGTGATTCTGCGGAGCGAGACGGCGCGCGTACATCGCCACCCAGTTTCCGAAACAGGTTTCGGCGCCGACATAAAAAAAGAACACTGCGCAAATCAGCGGGAGGATGCGGATGGTCCAGATTTTCACTGGATCGCTGGAAGATTCGACCTCGGCATGGGTGTCCGGCACAAAACGGGAAGCGGCCAGAAGCGCCATAAGCACGAGCAGCGCGGCGGCAGTCCCAAAGTAGAAGTAGTCGGGGCGATGGACTTTCAGCGCCAGGGCCACCAGAAATGGGGAACTCATGGCGCCCAATCCCCACACCGCATTGATCACGTTCAACGCGGAAGCGCTGCGCAGCGGATTAATTTCCGCGGTGCGCAGGTTACCCGCAGGAGTTGTGATTCCATAGCCCGCGCCAAAAATACAGATGGATAGGATTCCCATCAGCCACGGGCCGAAGGCAAGCAGGACCACGCCGCAAGACATCAGCAGCAGTCCCCACATGAGCGTCTGGCGATACCCGCGCCGTTGCACCAGCACGCTGGAGAACAGCATCCCGAACATGGAACTCAAGAATTCCGCAAAGATCAACGATCCCGACTGCGCGTCGCTCAAGGACCATCGTGCCGACAGGCTGGGCAGCATGGGCCCCAGAAATGTCATCACGATCCCGGTGAGGGCGAAATCCACGTGCAGCAGCAACGTTCCGCTGGTGACCACGGGAAATTTTCTGGCCGGAAAAGCGGTCGAATTCATGAGCTAGGACGAGTGTAAATGAAGTCAGCGGAGACCTAGGACGCGACAAAACAATCGCAGCCAGGCTGTTCCGCGCACCATGCGGCAAGGGCAGGAGCATCTCAGTTTGTTTGCCGCCGCGCATAATTCCGGCGGAAACACGCCCCAGCTTGTTCACCGAGAATCCTCTGCGTGAAAAACGCCTGCGTTCAGGATGACTGAATTCGATCTCTTTGCGACTCGACGGTTACGGCAGGTGAAATCCACCTAGTTGAGACGGCACACGGTTACGGCGCCATTCTGGTAGGGGCATGCAAGAACTGGCAGGCCGGGCTGCTGAAGCGCAACCCACGACACGCCATATTCTTGTTTCAGACGTAAGAAATCAGAAGCTCCGAATTGCTTCCAGTTGACCTGCGCCTGATATTGCTTCCACCACTGCCCCGCGAGCGGCGGAAACATCGAAACCGCTCCGCTGTCTTTGTGGTTGTCGGCCAGCCGGCTTCGCTGGGCGAGCGCTCGGAAACCGATGCTGTCCTCGCCGGGAATGCCCATGAAATTTGGGTCCAGAGCAACGATGGCATCCAGCGGCGTGTTCTGCCGGATCCAGATAAATGCCTGCGCCCAGGGATTTTTCGAAGTCGACCACGGCCACTCCACGTGCGCGCTGGCGGGAAAGAGTTGCCGCTGCGCGTAAAACATCCCCCCGCACAGAGGCAGGAAAACAAGCAGCCATCTCCATAGCCGCGCCTTAAGAACATGCTCGGCGATCAATCCGCCGCCGGTGAGGATCAAAAGCATGTACAGCAGATGTAAGCTGCGCAAAGGTTGCACCCGCGCAAAGGCTTCGAACTGCTTGGGGATAGAAATCACCAGCGCGGCCGCAAAATATAGCAGGTTGTAGATCACCAACGCACGGCAAAGGCGGGCCAGGTTGACCAACTTGCGCTGTCGCGCAAAGTGCATCATCCACCATAAGATCACAGCCGGCGCGACCGCCCCCAGCCACTCATACCACTGCCATTGCAGCATGTAGTGTGAAATGTGGAAGCGCATGGCCTGGTGGTAGGCCGGAGTGGGACGCACGAACAAGTCTCCAAACGGAAGCACAGCCGCCATGGCCAGAGGCTCGCGTTCGAATCTCTTCGACACCAGCAGCAAGAACGCAAGCACAACCGGAAAGGATCCCATCAGCGGATGTATGGCCAGGCCGACTACCAGCCACACTCCCGCTCTGGCCAGTTTGCCTTCGAGCACGGCGGCAATCGCGAACAGGGCAATGAATGCCGCCAGATTGCGCGGGTTGACATACTGGTCGACGATGTAGAGCGCGGTGCCGGCCACCGGCATGGTTAACAGCGCCGCCAGCAACGCCACCGCTCCCCAGCGCGCCCTTTCACTGGCGAACAGATTCCCGGTCAACTGCCATGCCCCGAGCAGGAGGAGAAAAATTGACGCCAATTGCCAGGCAAACAGCGCGTAGTTGAAGGGCAAATGGCTGAGCCGCACCGACCACGCGATCAGGTGCGGGAACAGCGTCAAGTTGGCGTGCGACTGGAAAAATTCGGTGTCGACCGGAAACAGCTTCGGCTGGAGAATTTTCTCCACGCCCGGCAAGTAGATTTCCGCATCCTCGGCGTAAGGATGATATCCGTGTACCGCCAGCGCCGCGAACGTCAGCAGCGCCAGATTGATAGCGACTCTTGGCTTTGACAAGGTGGAGAAAACTTACCGTAGTGGCGCATCCGGGATTTGTCAAACGGCAGCATTTAACACCTGGCACCTGGCATTTGGCCAAAGCTGGCACACGACACCGGATCTCTGCAGTTCATAAAGCGCCAGGCACTAAATGCCAAGTGCCACGTGCCGAGTGCCGAATTACCGGCTGGCACAGTAGAATATGGCTTCGCTCCTAGGTATTCCGAACAAGGCAGGTTGCCCAACGCGATGAGGCTTCTTCGACCGATTTTGATTGCCGTTTTGCTTGTCGGCTTTTTCTTTTACTACACCACCTACCGCTCCGGCACCTTTCATCTGGTGAATTCGACTCCCAGCCAGGTGGAGATCACCGAGGCGGCCAGCGAAGAACCCCTTGATACCGAGGAGCAAAATAACGTAGCCGTTTACCGCAAGAACATCGCTTCGGTTGTGAACGTTACCTCGCGCGCGCTGGCTCTCGATTTCTTTTACGGACTGGTGCCGCAGGAAGGTCAGGGCTCCGGCTTCATCATCGATCGCGATGGCCACGTGCTCACCAATTACCACGTGATTGCCGACGCGCAACGCATTGAAGTCACGCTGCACAATCGCAAGAAATATCGGGCCAGCATTGTGGGGGCGGACCGCTCCCATGACCTGGCGGTGATTCAGATCAAAGCTCCAGATCTCCAGCCGATGACGCTGGGCGAGTCCCGGAACCTGCAAGTGGGGCAAAAGGTCTATGCCATTGGAAATCCCTTTGGCCTCAGTGGGACGCTCACCAGCGGCATTGTCAGCTCCATTCGCCAGGTGCAGGAACCGGATGGGGTAACGATCGACGAGGCCATTCAGACCGATGCCGCCATCAACCCCGGCAATTCCGGCGGTCCATTGCTGAATTCCCACGGCGAGGTGATCGGCATCAACACCATGATCGCTTCGAGCGTCGGCCAGAACGCGGGCATCGGGTTTGCCATTCCAATCGCGACGGCAAAGGCCGTGCTGAATGACTTGACCACGCTGGGCCACGTGCGGCGTCCGGCGCTGGGCGTGGTGACCATTCCCATCAGTCCGGACCTCGCCGACCAACTAGGCCTGGCCGCAGACTATGGATTGTTGGTGGTTAACGTGGTCCCAGGCGGCGCCGCCGATCGCGCCGGACTCAAAGGCGGCAGCGAGCGCGCTTATCTCGGCAACGAACCCATCATGATTGGCGGAGACTTGATCGTGGCTATCGACGGTCAGCAGGTGCAGGATCAGCAGCAGCTCGCGCGCATCATGAACAGCCACCGCGCCGGGGACACGATCAAAGTGACGGTTTACCGTGGTAAGCGCAAACTCGACCTGACGGTCACGTTGGGTGAGGCGCGGCAGCAGGTGTAAGGGATTGAATCACCGGGGGATTGAATCAGCGTTCTTCTTGGCGAACTTCGCGGCTCTTCTTAGCGCCCTTTGCGGTCAAAAGCCTTTAACCGCTAAGTGCGCAAAGGTCTCGCAAAGTACACCAAGAAAGCATCATCATGAGAGTCGCAGCGCTTCAATCCCCCGATGATTCAATGATTCAATCCATTTGACTCTGGTACAGCGCTCAGCTAGCCTCAAAAGTTCGTTGGGTTTGCTGGAGTGGGCGCGCGCCAGCGATTGGTTCGGCAGATGTGACGCTATGCTAAAGGCCATTTCCACTTACATTTACGTGAAAGAACGCCTGCACCCGGGGCTGCTCGACAAACTGGTCAGCGGAGGCGCCCAGGCCATCGAAATATTCGGCGCGCGCCAGCATCTGGACTACGCCAACCGCAAGCAGCACGTGCGCGAGATTGCGGACTGGTTTCGCACCAGCGGGGTGCCGCTGCACTCGGTTCATGCGCCGCTTTATGCCGACTATGAATGGGGACGCACCGGCTCGCCGCCCATCAATATCGCAGCCACTGATCGCGCCGCCCGCATCGAGGCCATGGACGAAATCAAGCGCGCCATCGAAGTGGCCGAGCACATCCCCTTTCGTTTCCTGATCCAGCATGTGGGACTGCCGAACGAGTCGTATAACGAGCGGAAGTTTGAAGCCGCGATGACCTCGATCGAACACCTGCGCGCCTTTGCCAAGCCTCTCGGGGTGCGCCTGCTGGTGGAAAATATCCCCAACGATCTCTCCACCCCGGACCGGCTGGTGGAGTTCATTCGCACCACTCATTTCGATGACCTGGGCGTCTGCTTCGATACCGGCCACGCGCACATGATGGGCGACGTGTTCTCCGCGTTTGAAACCCTGAAGCCATATATTCACTCCACGCACGTGCACGACAACACCAAGGATCGCGATTCGCATCTCTGGCCGGGCGCCGGCAGTATCGATTGGAAGCAGACGCTGGAACTGCTGAACTCGGCGCCACACCGGCCGCCGCTGCTCCTGGAGATTGAAGAAAACGAGAAGATCAATCCCATTGAAAAGATGACAGAGATTTTTGGGAACCTGGTGCCGGCCTAGGAGATTGAATCATTGAATCGTCGGATCATGGAATCATTGAAAATCTCCCGCGGGGAGCGTGTCTTAGCGCACTTTGCGAGTCCTTGGCGGGCTTTGCGGTTAAAAGCTTTTGACCGCAAAGGTCGCGAAGAACGGCCGCAAAGGGACCGGCTCTGCAATGATTCAATCCCCCTATGATTCAATGATTCAATGTCTTTAATGAGCCCAGTTACAACCATCTCTGAAATCGGCAAGCACGACGGCCAGGCGGTCAGCATTCGCGGCTGGCTGTACAACCTGCGCGAGAGCGGCAAACTCCTCTTCCCTATTTTTCGCGATGGCAGCGGAATCATTCAGGGTGTTGTTGCGAAGAACGCGGTAGCGCCGGAAATTTTTGACGCGGTCAAGAATCTCACGCAGGAATCAAGCGTCGTCGTGGAAGGCAAGGTCCGCGCCGATAAGCGCGCTCCGGGTGGTTATGAGCTGGACGTCACCAGCGTCCAGGTGCTGCAGCGCGTCCCGGAGAACGAGCCGTTTCCCATTTCGCTCAAGGAGCACGGCGTCGATTTCCTGATGGAGCACCGCCATCTCTGGATTCGGACTCCTCGCCAGGCGGCCATCCTTCGCGTGCGCGCCGAGATCGTGAAAGCCTGCCGCGACTTCTTTGATGAGCGCGGTTTTACGCTGACGGACCCGCCAATTCTTACCCCGGCCGCATGCGAAGGCACCACCACGCTTTTCCCCGTCGACTATTTCGACGAACAGGCATACCTCACCCAATCAGGCCAGCTTTATATCGAAGCCACGGCCTTGGCGCTGGGGAAGGTCTATTCCTTCGGGCCAACGTTTCGCGCGGAGAAATCCAAAACCCGGCGGCACCTGACCGAATTCTGGATGGTGGAACCCGAGGTCGCATACGCCACCCTGGAAGACCTCATGGACCTGGCCGAGGCGCTGATCAGTTTCATGGTCAAGCGCTGCCTTGAAAAGCGGCGAACCGATCTGCAGACCATTGGCCGTGACATCGCAAAGCTCGAAAAGATTGCCGCCCCGTTTCCGCGCATTACTTACGATGACGCCGTGAAGATGCTGCAGGAAGGGCACGCCAAAGGTGAACTGGAAGCAAAATTCGAGTGGGGCGGGGATTTGGGATCACCGGATGAAACTTATCTTTCGGCGCAGTTCGAAAAGCCGGTCATGGTGCACCGCTATCCCGCGCGGGTAAAGGCGTTTTACATGGAGCCCGATCCGCAGCGGCCGGAGCTGGCTCTGTGCGTGGACGTGCTCGCGCCCGAAGGCTACGGGGAAATTATTGGCGGGTCGCAGCGTATGGCCTCCTATGAGTTACTGGTGCAGCGCATTCATGAGCATGGGCTGCCGGAAGAGGCTTTCCAGTGGTATCTCGATCTGCGCAAATACGGCAGCGTGCCCCACGGCGGTTTCGGCATGGGCATCGAGCGCGCAGTAGCATGGATTTGCGGCCTGGAGCACGTGCGCGAGACGATTCCGTTTGCCAGAACGCTGCACAGGCTGTATCCGTAACCGAAGTCAGTGATATTGAATCATTGAATCAGCGGGGGATTGAATCATTGAAACGTGTTTTCTTTGCGACCTTTGCGGCGTTCTTCGCGACCTTTGCGCATAAAAGCTTTTTGACCGCAAAGTGCGCCAAGGACTCGCAAACTTCGCAAAGCCAAGTTCGCAGCAAGAGATTCTCAATGAATTTAATGATCCGATGAGTCAACGATCAAATCCCTATGCCTCACATCCTAGACACAACCATCGCTCCTAAAAGGATTCGCGTGATCGGCGTGCCCCTGGATCTTGGTCAGTCGCGCCGTGGCGTGGATATGGGCCCTTCTGCTGTCCGCGTGGCTGGCCTCGAAGCGCGCCTGGAGGAGTTGGGCCACGTTGTCGAGGATGCCGGCAATGTCTCTGTCGCCATTCCTGAACAAAAGAAGGCTGGCGATCCGCATGCGAAGTATTTGCGGGAAATTACGGCGACCTGCACCAAGCACGCCGAGCTCGTACTGAAGACGCTTGAGGCCGGCAAGGTGCCGCTGGTTTTGGGGGGAGATCATTCCGTCGGTGCCGGCACCGTAAGTGGGGTCGCAGAGTTCTACCGAAAGCAAGGTCAGAAGATCGGCCTGATCTGGATCGACGCCCACACCGACATCAACACTCCCGACAGTTCACCCAGCGGCAACGTGCATGGCATGCCGCTGGCGGCACTCATGGGCCTCGGGCCCCCGGACTTGGCCAATATCTTCAATTTCTCCCCGAAAGTTGCGCCGGAAAACTGCGTTCTGGTCGGGGTGCGCGACATCGACGCGATTGAGAAAGAAAACGTGCGCCGCGCCGGAATTGACGTTTTCACCATGCGCGACATCGACGAACGCGGCATGCGAACCGTCATGGAAGAAGCTTTGCGCATCGCCGGACGCGGCACTGCGGGCTATCACGTTTCCCTCGATATGGATTGGGTGGACCCGGAAGATGCGCCCGGAGTGGGGACTCCCGTCCGCGGCGGCGCCACCTATCGCGAAGCCCACCTGGCCATGGAAATCATCGCTGACCACGGCCGCATGCTGAGCTTCGAAATCGTGGAAGTGAATCCGGTCATCGACGAGCACAACCGTACCGCGGATCTGGCGGTAGAGTTGGCGCTGTCGGCGTTCGGAAAGAAAATTCTCTGATTCACCGCCGAGGCCGCCGGGTCGCAAATTCCCGTCTTCTCTGTTAGAAGTCTTAATACCCGCCTGCGCTGGATTCCTGCGGTTCCCGGCGTACTCGGCGGCGAAGGAATTCGATGCTCCGCCCCGACTACAAAGAATTCTCGCGCCTCGCGGCCGACGCCACCCTGGTCCCTGTGGTCAAGTCCGTCATGGCAGATTTGCTCACGCCCGTCTCGGCGTTCCTTGCGATTTCACGCGACGAGCAAGAGGCATTCCTCCTGGAATCCGTCGAGCGCGGCGAGCAGATTGGGCGCTACACATTCCTGGGCGCACATCCTTACATGCAGTTGCGGACGCGGGGATCTTCAATCGAACTTTTGCGCAGGAAGAAAAAGGAATCGCGACCGGGAAACGTCTTCCAAATTGCCAAAGAGCTGCTACAGGAGCACAAGCCCGCGCATATTCCCGGGCTGCCCCCCTTCACCGCGGGCGCGGTCGGATTCTGTTCCTACGACATCGTTCGCCAGCTTGAGAACATTGGCGATGCCACCCAGGATGACCTTCGCCTTCCCGATTGCGTTCTGATGTTTTACGACCGCCTGCTGGCCTTCGATCACCTGCGCCACCAGATTCACATCATCGCCTCAGCCGATGTCTCGAGCGAAAGCCCGCGCAAGGCGTACGATCGCGCCGTCGCGGACATTGCTGCACTGGAGAAGAAACTGTCGGCCCTGCGCCCCGGGCAATGGCAGGGGAATGGAACCCGGCGCGGCAAGCTCAACGTTCGTTCCGTCACCGCGCGGAAGGATTTCGAAGGCGCGGTGCGCCGGGCAAAAGAATATATCGCGGCGGGAGATATTTTCCAGGTCGTGCTGTCGCAGCGGCTGGATTTCACGCCGGATGTTCCTCCCTTTGATATTTATCGAGCTCTGAGAGCCGTGAATCCCTCGCCCTACATGTACTTTCTGAAGATGGGCGGCACGCACGTGCTCGGCTCCTCACCGGAGATGCTGGTGCGCGTCACCGGGCGAAAGCTGGAGTACCGGCCGATTGCCGGCACCCATCCGCGCGGCAAGGACGAAGCGGAAGATCATCAGCTCGAACAGAAAATGCTGGCCGATGAAAAAGAGCGGGCCGAGCACGTCATGCTCGTCGATCTTGGCCGCAACGATCTCGGGCGGGTGAGCGAATACGGCTCGGTGAAGGTGAAGGACCTGATGTACGTCGAGCGATACTCGCACGTCATGCACATAGTCTCCGCGCTCGAAGGAAAATTGCGGCCCGAACTGCACGCGCTCGATGCGTTAGCCGCTTGTTTTCCCGCCGGAACGCTCAGTGGCGCGCCCAAGGTGCGGGCCATGCAGATCATCGAGGAACTCGAACCGACACGCCGCGCCATCTATGGCGGCTCGGTGCTCTATGCGGATTTCGCCGGGAATCTGGACTCGTGCATCGCCATCCGCACGATGCTCATGCAAGGCAAGAAAGCGTACCTGCAGGCGGGTGCAGGAATCGTGGCGGATTCCGATCCCGCTGCGGAGTATCAGGAGAGCATGAACAAGGCGCAAGCGGTGCTATGGGCGGTAGAAACGGCGAGGGGGAGCTAAAAAAACAGCCCGGCTCTCCAGAGGCGGGGAGGCCGAGCGAATGCCCGCCGCGCAGACGGCCACGCTCGGTTGGGCGGGTGTGGACACCGGCCGCTAAATGGCCAGGAAATTGGCCACGAGTTTCTTCCCTTCGCCCGTCAGCACGCTCTCCGGATGAAACTGCACACCTTCAGCTGGATATCTCTTGTGCCGCAGACCCATGATCGTCTTCGATCCATCGGGTTCGGTTGTCCAGGCGCTGACTTCCAGTTCGCCCGGAAGCTCTTTCTCTTCGACAATAAGCGAGTGGTAGCGGGTGGCGGTGAATGGCGATTTCAGGTGCTTAAACACCGTCCGGCCATCGTGTGTCACCTGGCTGGTTTTCCCGTGCATCAGGTGCGGCGCGCGGATCACTCTGCCCCCAAAAGCTGCTCCCAAAGCCTGGTGCCCCAGGCAGACCCCCAGAATCGGGAGTTTGCCGGTAAAGTGGCGGAATACGTCCATGCTGATGCCTGCCTCCTGCGGGGTGCAGGGGCCGGGGGAAATGACGATCCGCTCGGGATGCATGGCCTCGATCTCGCCCACAGTGACCTCATCATTGCGGCGGACGACAACCCCGGCTCCGAGTTCCCCCAGGTATTGCACCAGGTTATAGGTGAACGAGTCGTAGTTATCGAGGACGAAAACCATGGATTTACATCAGGTTACAACAAAAACCGGATTCAGGCGTCAGGCTGCAGGCGTCAGGCTTGAGGCATCGGTCCACCGCTCCGGGAAACGGGGGGTTAGGATCTGGAGTCGTAAGCTGAAGCAGCAAACCTGGATTTGACGCTTGCCGCCGGAAGCCTGGAGCCTGAGACCTGTAGCCTGACGGCGGTTTCTGCGAATCCGGCCACTTCCCGCCCTTGTCCTAAAGTTCAACTTGACATGCAGCGCCGAAGGTTTGATCCTTACAGTGGTTTTCGAGGAGTCTCCCCCATGGTGGTCGAAGTGCAGCAGGCGGAAAAGCGTTCTACCCGGCGGTTTGCGCTACGGCTGCCGGTTTCGGTCAATTACGAGGGCAATACCGGCCCGGCGATGTCGGCGCAGACACGCGACGTCAGCGCCCGCGGCATATGCTTTTATCTGGAGTCGCCTTTAGCAACCGGCTCGCAGATTGAGTTCACGCTTACCCTCCCCCCCGAAATCACGCTCACGGAGAGCATCCGCGTCCGCTGCAAGGGCAAAGTGGTGCGCGTGGACAACAGCGTTTCCGACGCCAAGGTCCCGGTCGCGGCGGTGATTGACGAGTACGAATTCCTCTCGGAAGCGTAGCGCTGTGGTCGTCGGTTGTCGGTCGTGGGCTTGCGGGCCCAGATTGATGCCAGAACGACCAGCATTGGAGCCCATCCCCTTTGCTTGTGGCGGCCGCTGGGGTTGCCGACGATCTCGGACCCTCTTTCTACCCTTTATTAATCAGTAAAGTAGTGCTACTCTCACCGTAAGATCCAGCTCACAATCCAGGAGTGATTGTGGTTCCCGCCCGAGCCCAACTTTGTCTGCTCTTGGCAGCTCTTGCCGCGTATGCGCCCGCGCAGAGCGATCACGGAGCCGCGCATCGGGCAGAAATTCGCTCGGTGGCGGTCGTTCCCGGGGAGAGCGGCCCGGCGCTTGAAATCGTCGCGACGCGCCCGGTCACGCCCCAGCTGCAAACCGTTCAGGATCCCCTCCGGCTTGTCATCGATCTTCCCAACTCCGTGCTGGCCACCCCTCGCAAGCGCATTCCGTTTCGCAACGCGCAGATCAAGGGCATTCGCCTCAGCCAATATCAGGACAATCCAGCGGTGGCGCGCATCGTGGTCGACCTCGCCGGACCGCTGCAATACACCTGGGATGCGATGGGAAACCAGCTTCACGTTCGCATGCACGCGGATGAAGCCGCCACGGCGAAGCCTTCATCGGTTCCGGCATTTACGACGGGCGTTCAACCGGTCGCCGTGCCAGTCGCGATCGGAAACTCGGGGACATTGGTTGAAACCGGCAGCCGGGTGGCGGCGGGCTCGTCCATTACGGCCGGCGAGGAAACCGCGATTCTGCGCCTCAACCGCGGCGGCGAGGTGCGCGTCTGCCCGGGCACCACGGTTTCGGTCAGCACCTCAGCCAGCGGAAAAGATCTACTGCTGGGCTTGAGCCAGGGCTCGATGGAGACTCACTACGTTTTGCAGGACTCCGTGGACTCAGTGCTGACCCCCGACTTTCGCGTGGTGCTGCCGGGACCGGGAGAGTTCAACTTGGCGATCGGCGCCGACTCCAGGGGAAATACGTGTGTGGCATCGCTGCCGGGCAGCACCTCGTCAGCGGTGGTGGCGGAGTTGCTCGGCAACGGCACCTACGAAATCAAGCCCGACCAGCAAGTCCTGTTTCGACAGGGACACCTGAATTCGGTCGAAAATCCGGCATCTTTTTGCGGCTGTCCCGCGCCCCGCGAGCCGGTGATGACGGCTTCGGTGAACCCGGCGGAAGTTGCGCCGGAGCCCAAGCCCGGAGAAAAGATGCGGCTGGCGAAGGAGGATGACCCATCCGGCGTCAGTTCGGCGGCCAGCCTGTCGCCCGTGCCTGCAAATGGAGATGCGTCTCAACCTAAAGACAAGCCAGGAACCACGGAGATCGACACCGGCCTGGTGTTCAGCGGGCGAGAGCGCGCGAAGGCGCGTGCGGCGGCTCCAACCCCTCCGTCGCCGCCGCTGGCTGAGGTAGCTGCGCTGCCGTTCATCGCTAAACAGCAACGGGATCCTCTGCCGCCAACCGTGGTCATTGCTCCGCCAGATCCCAAGCCCGTGAAGAAGGGATTCTTCGGGAAAATGCGAGGATTTTTCGGCGCAATTTTCCGCTGACCAGCGCTGGTTCTTACCGGCGAATGCCGCGAGCAATGGGGCGCATGCGGTCTTTCAAATCTTCCGCCAGTTCGGCGCTGCGCTCGACGGCATCTTCCGCGAAATCGCGCGCGTTTTCTTTCCAGTCGTCAAAGGTCTCGCGCGCGTTCTCATAACCACGACGCAGGTCGCGGCGCATCTGCCGGCCGGTTTTTGGCGCGAATAACATTCCCACCACTGCCCCTGCACCCAGCCCGATCAGCAGAAAAGTGATGGCGGTTCCAAGGTTGCTGCCCGATTCATATCTGCCTTCTCGCATCAGTGCACCTCATCAGTAAGATTCTAACTTTGGATTCCCAACCGGACATTTTAGCTGTCTTGCACCAAAGGGAGTTACGGCCCTTTTTGGTCCGAATTCCCAAAACCACCCAAGTCGTATAAAATACAGAGTTTAAGCCCACAGCGGCAGCAGTGGCTGTTCCTTCGCCTGCGAATCAGGACAGACCCTTCGGCCAGCCGCCAACCCAGTAAGGAGCCATTCCAGCAATGTCGATTCCAGCGACCCAGCTTCGCCCGGGCATGATCATCAAGCATAATAACGACCTGCATGCGGTTTTCAGCGTGGAGCACCGCACGCCCGGCAACTTGCGCGCTTTCATTCAGGCCAAGCTACGCAACCTGCGCACCGGCGCCATGTTCGAGCACCGCTTCCGCTCGCCCGACCCCATTGAAAAAATCAACGTCGACGAAGTGCAGATGGAGTATCTCTACAGCGACGGCGACGCGTACTGCTTCATGAACACGGAAAATTACGAGCAGATCCATTTGCCGAAAGACATCCTGGGTGACGCTGTCGACTATCTGACTCCGAACCTGCAGATCAGA
Organism: Terriglobales bacterium; assembly: GCA_036376415.1. Lineage (GTDB taxonomy): Bacteria > Acidobacteriota > Terriglobia > Terriglobales > Acidobacteriaceae > Gp1-AA145. The sequence goes on along the minus strand of DASVAJ010000081.1, from coordinate 49,826 downwards.
GTGGAATTCTTTGACGGCAAGGCGGTGGGTATCGAGCTGCCGCAGACCGTCGACTTGAAAATCATTGAAACCGAGCCCGGCCTGAAGAGCGCAACCGCTTCGAGTGTAACCAAGCCGGCAAAAACCGAAACCGGGCTGGTCGTCCAAGTGCCGCCGTTCATCAACGAAGGCGAGACCATTCGCGTGGATACGGCGGAAGGCACGTATTTGTCGAGGGCGTGAGGATCGGGTGATCGGGACATCCAGGACACAGAAATTCGCTGGAGCATTCGTTAGTGGAAGCGAACGAACTGGTTGCGATCCTTACTGCATGGTAGCGAACCGCACGATGATGGTTCGGTTTGAGATCACCCGATGACCCGGTCACCCGATCACCCGATCTCGGAGGCACGCCGGTTCATTGTTCGCGGCCGCGTCCAGGGCGTGGGCTTCCGTTGGTTTGTCGAGCGGGAAGCGCACATGCTCGGCATCGCTGGCACGGTGCGCAACAATCACGACGGCAGCGTGGAAGTGCTGGCCATGGGCACGCGCGAGCAGTTGCTGGGTTTGAGATCGCGGTTGCAGGAAGGCCCCCGGGCGGCGCGCGTGGATGATGTCGAAGAATTCGAAGCAAAGCCGATTGCGGGCTTGAATACATTTCGCATCGAAGGAGCTTGGTGAATGGCAAATCCCGCGCTAAAGACGCCGGCCAGCTGCGAGCATCTCAAGAAGTTGATCCGCGAAGTCCCGGATTTCCCCAAGCCGGGGATTCTTTTTTACGACATCACCACCTTACTCAAGGACAAGCTGGGCTTTGCCACGCTCATCGATAAACTTTCGGAGCATTATCTGGCGAATGAGATTGACCTGGTCCTGGGCATGGAAGCGCGCGGCTTCATCTTCGGTCCGGCGGTTGCGTACCGGCTGAACGCTGGATTCGTGCCCGTCCGCAAGCCCGGCAAATTGCCGGCGGCCACGGAGAAGTACGACTACGCGCTCGAATACGGGACCAACACGCTTGAGATTCATCGCGACGCCATCCGCGAGGGTCAGCGCGTCATTATTGTCGACGATCTGCTCGCCACTGGCGGCACCGCCGAAGCTACCGCCAAACTGGCAGAATCGTTAGGCGCGGAAATTGCCGGGTTGGGCTTCGTGGTGGAACTGGATTTCCTGAATCCGCGGGAAAAGCTAAAAGGCTATGACGTGTTCTCGCTGCTGCACTACGACCGGTGAGATCACGTGGCGCAGAGTCACCCCGACCACGATCTCTCCCCGGTCTAGTTGTTCGAATTGTCTGCTCCAATGCCGGCGTTCGCCAGCAATCCCCTTAACCTCTTTTCGCCGGCCGCGCCGCGTTGCTCTCCGGCAATGTTTCCGTCGCGGTCGATCACCACATAAATCGGATACGAATTCGCCTGATACATGGCGGCGAGATTGGTGTCTTCGGTAAGCACGATGCGGCAGGAACGCGGATGCTGATCCAGATACTTTTTGACCGTCTTCTTCGATTCCGCAACATCGATGGCCAGAATGATCAAGCCCTTGTCGGAATACTCTTTGTTAATCCGCTCGACCAGCTTCTCTTCCTGCTGGCAGTAGGGGCACCACGTGGTCCAGAACTCGAGTAGAACAACTTTGCCCTTTACGTTTTGGTTATTGAACATTTCTCCGGCGGTAGTTTTTGCGTGAAACCGTGGCGCGGGTTCGTCCTCATCGTCGCCGGCGAAGGCCAAAGCCGTGGCCAAGCAGCAGAAGAGAAGCAGTGAAAATCTTGTGGTGACGCGCATGGCGGCAGAATCATAGCACGAGGAACAAACGTTCCCAGCTGCTATGCAGCGCCTGGACGAGGAATCACTGACTAGTTGCTGGACAAATGTGCGCGCCGCTGCATTTCGCGGTGCCATAGCGCACGATTGAGTTCCTGGACCAGTTCGATCAGGCGGTCGGGATCCTGCTCACGGCTGGCTGCTTCGGAAAGGGTTCGCCAATCTTGCGTCTGTGCTTGCATCTGGTTACCTCCGTAGCGTGGCTGCCCGAGAAAGCTGCAAATGCCGTGCCAAGGACAGGTATTCCTTAGATTTCTTAGACTTACGCGCAGCCAGATTCCCTTGAGAGCAGCACAAGGCAGTAAAAACTTCCAGTCACCGGGTCAAGAATCAACCCTACTTCCGTCCCAAAAACCGGATGCGCGCCGTAAATGCGCGCCGGTCGAAGTTGCTGAAGGTGAGGAACTGGGGTGAGTTGATGTTGTTGTTGACGGTGAACGCATTTTGCCGGTTGGTGACGTTGTCAAATCCCCCGCGCAGCGCCCAGTAAAATCCGGCGGCATGAAAACGCTTTTCGAGGTGCAGATTCAGCCTTTCATAGGTGGGGAAGCGATAGGTGCCGGGAGGCCGCACGATTTGTTGTTGAGCATTAACCGCGGCGAAGGGGAAACCGGTGTGCGCTTCAAACGAATACGCCAGGTCGAAGCCGCGAAGCAGCGGGAAAATGCCCCAGGAAATCACCCGGTTCGGCACATCCCAGGGAAAAGGTCCGGGGACTTGCGGGCTGAGCACGAGATTGTCGAGCGAATAATCGAGTACCTGATTGGAGGTTGTGCTGGAGCGCTCGTAGGAACCGAAAATCGTATAGCGCTTCTGGAAGGTGCGCCGCAAATCAACTTTGAAGGAATAGTAGCGATCCTGGCGCGTGTTCTGCAGCAGGAAGTTGGTTCCGCCAAGACCTGCGGGCGTGTTGTACACGAAATCGTGAATCCCATTGCGGCGGATGAATTCGGCTTTCAGAAAGATTTGCGCCGGCAGCTTCTGTTCAATGGCAGCGCTCCAATTGATGAATCGCGGCGCCAGCAGATGGCCGCGATCGGCGTCGAATGTGGTCAGAAAGGAAGTGGCTTGTCCTTGCTGGCTGTAGAACGTGTCCTGACGCGTGCCGCCCAGGGGTGCGGCGATGAGGCCAAGATTCGTCAATTGATAAAGCAGATCAATGCCTGCGGACAGCTTAGTTTTACCGGAACTGCTGAGCGCGTAGGTGCCGGCCAGTCGCGGCGACAGCAGCGGCCGGCGAATAATTTCATCCCAGTCGAAACGAACTCCCGGCTCGATCAGCAGACGCCCCCATGGCGACCAGCGATCCTGTGCGTACACGCTGGCTTCTAAGTTGTACGTCGTCGACGGCACAGCTCCGGAGAAGGTGGATTGCAGTGCCAGCGGATCACAACCGGCGCCGGCGGCGCCACAATTGCGCAGCGCCGAGATTGGCGAACGATTGAAGAATTGATCATAGGTAAGCCGGTCGAGATCGACTCCAAACAGGAAGTCGTGGCGGCCGTGCCAAATCTTGGGCGTGTACAAATTCGCAATCGCCTGGGAACGCGAAGCCGTGGCGTGCGCTCGCAGGTAGTAGCTTCCCGTCGCGGCTTGCGGCGTAAGCACATAGGGAGCGTTTCCCAGCGGTGTCTGGCTCAGCCCGTACTGGTTGAAGGCGAAGCCCAGCTCGAGCAGCGACTCGCCGGAAAGCGAGTGTTGATCTTTGATCGAAGCCAGATAAAGATTTTCCGAGTCGATAGGGCGAGTGGTCGCCGGCGCAATCGTGGAAAAGCCCTGGTGATCGTCATGCAGTTGATTCACCAGGAAGCTGGTGGTGACAATATCGCGCGCGGTTACGTTGGCTTGAATTTTGGCAATGTTGCCGACGCGCCAGATGTGGTCCGTGTCTTCGCCTCGCGGCAGTTCGGGGATGACCACGTTGTCGAATTCTCCATCGATCCCGTCGAAGAACCAGACCTTCCCCTTCATAATGGGACCGGAGAAAGTGAAGCGCGGATCGACTTTGTCGAGCGTCCATCCTTTCTTGTTCTGCACCGAGGGGACGAAATTGGTGGCCGCGAAGCGGTAGTGGTCGTCTCCAATGCCGGTGTCGATCGCCAATACCCCAGCGGCAGTTTTGCCGTATTGGGATGAGATTCGGCTGGTCTCGGCATTGACGCTGCGGATCGCGTCGGTGCTGACGCGCATCAGCAGTTGCCCGGTTGCGGGCTGGGTCACGTTGAAGCCATCCAGAAGGGTCAGCGTCTGAGAGCTCTCCGCGCCGGCGACATGAATTTGCGCACTCTGGTCCATGACTACGCCCGGAATGAACGTCAGCGCATAGCGGTAATCGCGCGTGTTGGGATAGGGGATGTTAATGATATCGATGCCGCTCAGCTGTTCTTTCGCGGCTACCTGCTCCGGATCGATGGCGGGAGCGGATTCGACAACGTTGACCGTCTCTCGCACTTCCTGCTGATGATTAAGCGCGACTTCTAAAGTGCCGGGGGTCTGGATTGCCGGAAGATTCACCACGTAGAAATCTTCCTTTTCCACGTGCATCTGCCAGGGAGCGCCCGCGAGATGGCTGAATTGGCAGCGGCCCGCGCGATCGGTCTCGCAGTGCATTGCGCCGGACGGGCCCTGCAGCACGACCCGCGCGCCCTCCACCGCGACCCCGTTTTCATCCGCAACTAAGACGGTCAGCCGGCCCGTGGATTGCGCCGTGGCTGGGGATGCGGTTTGCCCGGCAACAGCTCCGCCGAGCAATATGAGCAACAGCGGAATGGCGAGTTTCCCCTTCAAGGCACAGTGAATAGCGCAGGTCAGAGCAGGTTAGATGCACGAACCGAGACCCCGGAGCGGGCGTATGCGCCTCCCGCGCGCGTACATCGTCGGCCAGGACACAGGACCGAAAAGCCTCCCTGCCATGTTACTCTGCTGATGCGGAGGCCTTGAGATCGGCGTTGGCACCCCTCAAAATTCGTGACTTGAAGGTCGAATCCAACTCGCCAGTAAGGACCGGCCGGCGATGAGCGCAACTCGGCCGGGTGCCTCGTCGCGCCGTTTCCCCCGCTATCCTCTCGACATTCGCGTTTCCGCCAAGGTGTTCCGCGTCGACGCTCCGATCACCCTGTGGGGGCGTTCCATCGAATTCGGCCAGGACGGCATCGGCGTCACCCTGACAGGCGAGCTCGATCCTGGGGAAGTCGCTACCCTGGAACTGACATTGCCCGCCAGTGCAACTCCTTTGAAGCTGCGCGGCCTGGTCCGCTACCGTGACGGCTTGCGACACGGCTTCGAGTTTCTGGCGCGCGATGAAATGCAGCGCGAGGCCATCCGGCGCGCGTGTGAGCTGCTCTCAGCGGGAGAGTGAGATTGTAGATCTCAGATTGCAGGCGCGCCCTGTGACTTTTTGATGGTCCTGACATCTCAGACATCCAAAATGTTTACAATTGCGTATATCTGGTGGGGGGAACTCCTCTATGCTGATCGGAAAAGCGGCTGATATACGCTCGTCGGAGATAACGCCCAAGGATTTGTATTTAAATCGCCGCAAGTTCCTGGCCGGCCTGGGGCTGGCTGGAGCGGGAGTCGCTGCCGGTACTGCGATCCAACATGCCCTGGCGCCCCGCGCCTTTGCCGCCGAGGAACCGATTCAGGGCATCCAGAAGAGTCCGTTCTCCACCAACGAAAAGATCACGCCCATTCAGACCGTCGCTCACTACAACAACTACTACGAGTTCTCGACGGAGAAGGAAGAACCCGCAAAGCTGGCGCAGAAGTTCAGAACCCGGCCGTGGATGGTCACCATCGATGGCGCCGTGAGCAAAAAACAGAAGTGGGACATCGATTCCATTCTGAAGTTCGCGCCCCCCGAGGAGCGCATTTACCGCCATCGCTGCGTCGAAGGCTGGTCGATCGTCGTGCCCTGGATCGGGTTTTCCCTCAGCGAACTGATCAAGCGCGCGGAACCTTTGGGCAAAGCGAAATTTGTGGAGTTCACCACCATCCTTGATCCCGGGCAAATGCCGGGCCAGAGCCGGGATGTGCTGCAGTGGCCCTACGTGGAGGGGCTGCGCATGGACGAAGCCATGCACCCGCTAACCCTGCTGTGTTTTGGGATGTATGGTCAAACCCTGCCCAACCAGGATGGTGCGCCGCTGCGCGTGGTAGTTCCCTGGAAATATGGATTCAAGAGCGGCAAGGCCATCGTGCGCATCAAGTTCACCGAGAAGCAGCCCATGAACACCTGGAATCTCGCGGCACCCAATGAGTACGGCTTCTACTCCAATGTGAATCCGAATGTGGATCATCCGCGTTGGAGCCAGAAGACGGAGCGCCGGCTGGGCGAATTCTTCAAGCGCCCAACCCTGATGTTCAACGGATATGATCAGGTGGCGAGCCTCTATGCGGGCATGGATTTGAAGAAGTACTTCTAGTTGCCAGTGGTGAATTGCTGGTTGTGAGTGGCTCGATGCTTGAGGTTCTACTAACATCTAGCTAGTGGCAACGTCTTCGGAGCTTCCATGAAATTTCTCGTCCTATGGCATTTCGACATTTCGCGCCTGAGCGCAGATGTGGTTCGCGCCATTGCGCAACAACCACAATATGGCGAGCGACTGGAGAACGAAGGAAAGCTGGAGTGCCGCTATCACGTCGTGGGCAGTCACGGCGGCGCCTGGATCTATAACGTCGGCTCCAATGAGGAACTCGACCGCTTGCTCGCCATGTCCCCGGTCTACAACTACGCCACCTACCAGGTGCTGCCGCTCGCGGAAATGAGCGATCCCGGGACGGTGGTGAAGAAATAGTGGCCAGTAGCTAGTTGCCAGTTTGTGTGCGCACTGCAGGCCGGCACAAACACCCAGCAACTAGTCACCAGCAACTGTCTTTCATGCTCCGCTGGATCAAAGTCGTCATCTTCCTCGCGTGCCTTGCGCCGCTGGCCTGGCTGCTATGGGGATTTTTTGGCCCGACTCCGTTCGACATGACAACCTGGGGCGCGGGCCTGGGCGCGAATCCCATCGAGAAGATCACGCATACCACGGGCGACTGGACCTTGCGCTTCATCCTGATTACGCTCGCGGTCACCCCGCTCAGGAAATTGCTCGGAATCCCGGTTCTCATCCGTTTCCGCCGTATGTTTGGGCTTTATGCCTTTTTCTACGGCAGTTTGCACTTCCTCACCTACATTTGGCTGGATAAGTTCTTTAACCTCCATGAAATGCTTGCGGACGTTGCCAAGCGCAAGTTCATTACCGTGGGATTTGCCGCGTTTGTGCTGCTGATTCCGCTGGCGCTCACGTCGACGGCGGGTTGGATTGGGAGGCTGGGGGGAAAGCGCTGGCGGCTGTTACATCGGCTCATCTACATCAGCGCGGTTTGCGGGGTCATTCACTACCTTTGGCTGGTGAAGGCCGATATTCGCAAGCCGATGATCTACGGATTCATCCTCGGCGCCCTGCTGCTCTACCGTTTTCTGGCGTGGATGCTGGCCGAAGCCAGGAAGCGTTCCGTGCTTTCCCCTGCGGCCCGCGTAGGCGCGGTTTCCGAACCATAGTGCCATCACCGTCGTGATTCGCTTTACGTTTCTATAACAACTTTCCTCGACTCCCAGGGTTAGAATCCGGAGTAGATCCCCATCGCATTCACATTCTGCCGGAGGGAGTTGCTCGCCTTGCGACCACTGACACCAGCCATGAAGTTTGCGACCACGTTGGGAATCGCTTCTCTGTTTGCACTGACCGGGTGCGGCAGCGGTGGCGGGTTCGTCCTCGTGCACCCCATGGGAAACTACTCCAATGCCAGTTTGAAGGGCGCGTATGTCTACGAGATCCATGGAACCTCGCTGGTGACTGGATTCCCCTATCGCGAGGCGGGAGTTCTTACGGCGGATGGCAATGGGCATATCACCGCAGGCGTGGACGATTTCGAGGGCGGGGCAGCCAGTGGTTCCTCTACCAGTCTCTCGGGCTCGTTCAGCGGCTCCTATTCCATCAGCAATGACGGACGCGGCTCGATATTTTTTGGTCCGACGATCCTGGGGAATATCAGCGGCTCCGGCAGTAGCCAGGTGGGATTTGCCATCTCGCTGGTGAGTTCCTCGAAAGTTGAGTTGATGGAGGGGGACTCCTTTGCGGTGGGTGCGGGGGTTGCAGAATTGCAGGACTCCAGCGCCATAGCAGCCGCGCCCAGCGGCACCTTCGTATTCCGCGTACATCAGGAGATCACGGCGTCATCGGGAACGCCTCCTGCTGCCCAGGTTGGCGGGATGACGGTTGCGAGCGGTTCGGGAACCGGAGCCATGGATCAAAACCTCGGCGGCGCCTTTGGCCTGCAAAACGTGGCCTGGGCGTTTGGCGCTCCCGACCAGTTCGGCACCGGCACGGCGACTGTAACCGACAGCTCGAATAACGCCACGCCATTCATCTACTACATCGTGAACAACGGCAAATTCTATCTGCTGACCAGCAATGCCAGCGTAGTCGGAGGCGGTAGCGCCGAAGCGCAATCCGGTACAGTGAGCGGCGGGCTTTCCGGCAGCTACGCATTCGGCAGCCGGGGCGATGACACCAACTACACAAGCAGTCTGTATGGGACCGTCGGCACCGTCGGTGCGTTCACGGCAACCGGCGGATCTATCACGGGCGCAGAAGACTCAAATCAGGACGGCACGATCACTTCGAATGCTGCGTTTCCGGGAAGCTGCGCGGCCACGGGCTCGGCGGGTGGGATCAGCGGGCGCGTGGTTGTGACCAACGGTTCCGGAACTCCATGCTCGGGAAGCATCACGGAAGTCTTTTGGCTGGTGAGTCCTTCGCGGGCATTCTTCCTCGACAATAATGCCGGGATTTACGACGACGGCACAGCGGATCTGCAGACCACCAGCTCGTTCTCCAATTCGACCATGAAGGGCCAGTATGCGTTGGTGATGGATGGCTGGGACCTAAGTGGAGTGTCAGGGCTGGGGCCACAGCTTCTGGCGCGGGTTGGCGCCTTGCAGTACGACGGTTCCAGCAAGCTGACGCTGAGCGAGCTTGCGAACGGCTCCGCTTCGGGCGGTGGCGCGAGCGACCCCGGCGCCCTCGGCGGCCCGTACTCCGTTTCCTCTAGTGGGCGGGTCACTGGCACAGTGAGCAACGGTGGCACCCCGCCATTAGATTTCGTGATGTACGCGGTTTCCGGGTCGCAGGCTTATGTGCTGCAGAACGACTCAGGGTTCGTCACGTCGGGAACGGTCGAGTTACAGCATTAGACGTTCGCGACCCGCAGCGCACAGCCGTTCAATCGGAGGTTGAGGTCTCTAGGGATGGGCCAAATAGAACTCCGCCAGTTCGAGATCAGCCGGGGTCGTGATCTTAATATTCCGCGCTGAGCCCATCACCACTGCCACAGGATGGCCCGATCGCTCCACCAGGGAAGCTTCGTCGGTGCCCGTGAAACCGTCGGAAGCCGCTTCGTCGAAAGCCTTCTTCAGCACTTCATAGCGAAATCCCTGCGGGGTTTGCGCCATCACAACTTTTTCCCGCGGAATGGTGGCCTTGATCAGCGCGCCTTCCGCCGTGCGCTCGACCTGCTTCACCGTATCGATCGCAGGAATCGCGGCAATCGCGGCGCCATATTTTCGCGCTCCCTCGATAACCTCGTGAATCATCTCCGCCGTCACGAATGGCCGTACCGCATCGTGGACGAGCACGACATCATCGCTCGAGGCACTCACTCCCGCTAACGCATTCGCCACGGAATGCTGCCGATGCTCACCGCCCTCGAGTAATACAGTTTTCTTCGCCAGAATGTCAGGAGATTCCCGCTGCAGGCGTTCGCGGAAGGGCGGGATCTCGTTTTGCCGCAGGGCCACGCGGATTTCCGCCACTTCCTTCAATTCCGCGAACTTGCCCAGGGTTCGCAGCAGGATCGGCACCCCCTGCAATTCCGCGAACTGCTTAGTAGCTGCGGGTTTGCGAGCTTTGTCTCCGGGCGCGGCCGTCATACGCGTACCCAGTCCGGCCGCGGGAATGATGACAATCACCTTCATGCGGGCGAACAGTATATACCCGCGGGACCATCAGCGTTCATTCCGCGTGCAACCGCATTCCCTGCGCCTGCAACCAACTTAGGCCACTCGCAGCAACGCGCTACCCCGGCGAATGCACCTTTTTCGGTATCGCGCTTCAGGAGGAAATGTGAAGCAAAAGCGCTCGTGGATTTCGCTGCTGGGATTTTGCCTGCTCACCGCCGTCGGTGCGGCGCTTGCCCTGGCCATGATCTTCGCCGGCGCCTCCGTGGCGCTGGCCGGGCATCAGGCCGAAGCGGCGCAAGTGGCACAGGCCAGCGCCACCCCTCCCGACGTAAGCGCCAACCCCCACCCGTCCGGCACCCGGTTCACCGGCATGATCACCTGCTCGCGCTGCCGGGGGCGGCACCTGCGCAATTCACACATGACTTCGGAAGAATGCGCGCGCACCTGCGTGCGCGCCGGCGCCATGTACATGCTTGTCGATGGCGATCGCACCTACGTTCTGCTGGGCGATAACACGGCCGTGGGTAAGTTCGCAGGCCAGCGCGTAAACATCATGGGAACTCGCCAGGGCGACGCCATCCTGGTGAACTCAGCGAGTTCGCTCTACTGATTTCTATTCCACCGCGGGATCCGCCGGCACGGTTTGCTTCTTCGGTTCCGGTACGGGAACCGTCGCAGGCGTAGCCGGAGCACGAGGCTCGGCGCGCGACGCCGACCGTTCGTCCCATTTCCCGAAGATCATTTTCCCAGCGGTCGTTTGCAGCACCGAGGTCACCGAAATATCGATGGTCTTGCCGATCATCTTGCGGGCATTGTCGACCACGACCATGGTTCCATCGTCCAGGTAAGCGACCCCCTGGTTGTATTCTTTTCCTTCTTTGAGGATGAACACCCGCATGATTTCGCCGGGCAGCACGATGGGTTTCAGCGCGTTGGCAAGCTCGTTGATGTTCAGCACCTGCACGCCTTGAAGCTGCGCCACCTTGTTGAGGTTGAAGTCGTTGGTGATGATCTTGCCCTCGTACAGCTTGGCCAGTTCGATCAACTTCAGGTCAACTTCGCGGATGGTGGGGAAGTCGTCCTCGACGATCTGAATCGTCAGCGACGCAACCTTCTGCAGGCGCTGCAGGATGTCCAGTCCGCGGCGTCCGCGATTGCGTTTGAGCGGGTCCGCCGAGTCGGCAACCAGTTGCAGTTCGCGCAGCACGAATTGCGGCGTAACGACGGTTCCATCCAGAAAGCCGGTTTCGGCAATGTCGGCGATGCGGCCATCGATGATGACGCTGGTGTCGAGAATCTTGTAGCTCTTCTTCAGTTGCTTCTCGCCGCCAAAGACTCCGCCCAGAGCCGCCAGGTTGAGCAGATCACCTTTGGTTGCGCCCACGATGAGCCCGACGTAGGCCATCAGCAGCATGACCATGATTTCCAGGAAGCTGCGGCCCGGCCCTTCCGCAAGACTGTTGTGAATGACCAGCGCAAAGAGATAGGCGCCCACAATCCCGAGAATGCTGCCGATGGCGGCACCGATGAGTCGCTTGAGGCTAATGCGATGGAGTCGCCACTCGAAGATGACGATGGCAACTCCGAGCAGTACACCGACGCCTGCGTTCAGTCTGGGATCGGCGCCAAAAGGATGGACTCGGAAACAGGTAACAGCTACAAAAAGAACAAAAAATAAACGAATGAGTACGATATCCACAACAGTACCTCCCGGAAACGGCCGCTTGCGGACAGCCATCCCTGCCGGCCAATTCAGTGTTCAGCCCACAACGGCCGGCTTCCATCGGGACCAGGTATGAAAATAATGCGGCCCCGTCCCCCGGTACTGGCGGGGGAAGATCAGTACGCCCTGAGTATATACCCGCCGCCAAGGAAGTTGTGCTCTCGTTCCGTTGCTAAACTGTGTGGGTCGGACATTCTTGTCCGACCAAGGGCGTCGACATGAAAGCTGCTGTCATCACCCGACTGGGTGGACCCGAGGTGCTCGACATTCAGGATGTGCCCGAGCCGGCAGCAAAGGCTGGAGAAGAACCAGTGAGGGTTGAAGCCGGTGGCCTGAACTTCGCCGACACCATGGCTGCCAGCGGAGGTTACCCCGGCACGCCCAAGCCTCCCTCGGTTGCCGGCCGCGAGTTTTGCGGCCTGCGGGCCGGCAACGGCGAACGAGTGATGGGGTATACGCAGTGGGGCGCGTTTGCCGAATGGGTTGCGGCAAGGAGCGCGCTGCTCTGGCCGGTTCCGGAGCCATGGTCGGCGGAGGAAGGCGCCGCATTCCCGGTGAATTTCTTTACCGCTTACCTGGCGTATTGGAAGGCTGGCCTCCTCGAGAGCCCCAAAGCCGTCCGTGTTCTCATCCACGGCGTCGCCGGCGGGGTTGGAACCGCCGCGGTGCAGATCGGCAAAGTGCTTGGCGTTGAGATGTACGGCACATCCTCATCGGATGAGAAATTGGCGAGGGTCAAGGCGATTGGCCTGCAGCACGCCATCAACTACAAACAGCAGGATTACGAGCAGGCCATCCGCGAACTCACGCACGGCGAAGGCGTCGATGCGGTATTGGAAATGCTGGGCGGCGAGCATACGGCAAAGAGCGTCCGCTGCCTGCGCGATTTTGGCCGCGTCATTTGCTACGGAAGCGCGACTGGCCAGCCGGCGCAACTCAATCCCGGGATTCTCTATGCCAAGGGAGCGAGCATCCACGGCCTCTGGCTCACCTATCTCTCAGCCAACCGCGATCTTATGCAGAGTGCGTGGCAGCAGCTTTCCGCCTGGATTGCTCAAGGTGAACTCCGGCCAGTCATTGGACATGTTCTTCCCCTGGCTGAAGTTCGCGAAGCTTATCGCCTGCTGTCCCAGGGCAGGAATTACGGCAAGGTCGTGCTGAAGATTACTTGAGGGCATTATCGAGCGCATTTCCCGCATAATCCCCGCCGAATCCGCGGGTACACGGACCTTTGTACCGTAGCTCACCCTTCCCAACGGCGCGACCATAACCCAATCAGGGCCGGAACTTTCTAAAGACTAGTTTCAGACCTGTTTCATGGGGGTGGCAAACCAAAGCGCATGACATTGCAGCCCATCGCGCAGGAAGAAGAGCCGGTATGCGGGGCCTGGCAAAGGCTCGTTCAGGCGATCCTGATCCTGTTCCTGGCAATCACCGCGTTGGTGCTGTTGCGTTATCTCTTCCCCAAACATTCCAGCGGATTGCAGGACCAGGTGCGCACCCTGACAGAGCAGGTGAAGCTTCTGCAGCAAGAGCAAGAGATGCCGTCTCTGGTGCTCAACCGCTACCGTAATTCGATTTGTTACATTTTCGGCATTTATCAGGTGGGATATCCCAACAAGGCTCCTCTGCAGCGGACCCGCATCTCGGGCAGCGGCTTCGTTGTGGCCAATGGGCTGATCGCCACCAACCGCCACGTGGCCGAACCCTGGTACGGCGATCCCGACTCGGAAGAGTTGATCGATCGCGGAGCCGTGCCAAGGCTCGAGAAGTTGGTCGCCTATTTCCCCGAATCGCCTACGCCGGTGAAGCTCACGACGGTTGCCGTTTCGGCGAACGGCGATCTGGCCATTGTCAGCGTGAACGGCGCAGTGCCCAGCGATGTTCGGCCGCTGCCGCTCGCGACCGCGAATCCCATCCCTGGCGATCTGGTCGCGGTGGTGGGCTATCCCATGGGCGTGCTTGGCATGATGGCAAAGGCTCCAACCCCGGTGTACGCCCGGTTGGCTTCGCGGCATGACGATCAGGGGACTGCGGGAGAACTGGCAGCGTTGTCGCTTATCCGTCCCTCGGCAACCTGCGGGCACTTGGGGGACGTGGTTGGCGACAAGCTGATCTACGACGCGCCCACCGCACATGGCGCCAGCGGCGGGCCAGTTTTCAACTCGCAGGGCGAAGTCATTGGCGTGAATGCCGCTTACATTGATGGCTTTTCCGGCGGCACACTTGGCGTTTCTGCACAGGCCTTGCGGCCTCTCATCGCGCAGGCACAGCGAAAAAGTTTCTAACCACAGAAGGCACAGAGGAAGCCAGCATACTCTGTGGAACTCTGTGCCCTGTGTGGTTAAGCCTTAGGTTTCGGTTCTCCGAAAGCCCTTGAACCACCCCGGTTCGCGCACCGATTCCTCATCTATGCGGCGCAGCCGCGCCGACAGGATTTGCGGCCGGCCGAGGTAGCCGACGATCTTGCGATCATCGCTGCGATCCACCACCGGCAGCCGTCCTAGGTTGTAGCGCAGCATCTTTGCGGCGGCATCGTTCAGTGTCTCATCCGGATACGTAACCACCACATCGCGCGAGCTCGCGTCCAGCACCGTCTTGGTGGAATCCTGCTGCAGGGCGCGCAGCACATCCCCGCGGGTAATGAGGCCCGCCAGCTTGCCTTCGGAATCGACTACCAACATTGCCTGGTGCCGATTTACCTCGGGCTCGCCGCGCGCGATGCGGTCCGAGAGTTCGCTGACCCGGAGCGCTCCGGAAATCAGCGGGGGCTCCCGGTCCATGGTTTCCGACACTACGGTATGCTCCAGAATATCCGCTTCGTAGTCCTGGTGAATGCGCAAGCCCCGCCGCGTGAGCTTTTCGGTCATGATGGAAGCTTTCGGCATCAGCAGCATGGAAATGCCGTCCGCAATCACGCTGACCAGCATGAGGGGAAGAACCGAGTTGTAGTCGCGAGTGATCTCAAAAGCAAAGATGATGAAGGAGAACGAGGCGCGCGAAGCTGCGCCGAACACCGCTCCCATCGCCACTAGAGCGAATGCGCCCGCCGAAAGATGCGCCGAGGGGAAAACGTAATTGAAGGCAAACGCCAGTACGCCTCCCAGGGCCGCGCTCGACATGAACATCGGTGCGAGCAAGCCGCCTGAGGTCCCTGATCCGAGCGAGATTACCAGCGCGACGGCCTTCGCCACCATCACCACAATCAGGATCTTCAACCCGAGATTGGCGTTGAGAATGTCTCCGATTGTGTCATAGCCGACGCCCAAAACCCGAGGGACGAAATAGCCGATAATGCCAAGCCCAAGCGCGCCGATCGCCGGCCACCACAGCTCGTCGACGGGAAGTTTCTCGAACAGGTCTTCCGTCCAGTAGAGCAGCCGCGTAAAGCCGACCGCCGCCAGCCCGCACAGGACGCCGAGCAGCAAATAGAACGGCAGCGCTCGCGGGACGCCGAAATCCATGGCTGCGACACTGAACATCGGTCCGGCACCCAGCAACTGCATGTGCACGGCGGCGGCCAGGGTGCTGGCGATCACCAGTGGAATAAATGAACGCGACTTAAATTCGAACAGAAGCAATTCGATGGCGATAATGACGCCGGCGATTGGGGTGTTGAATGTCGCCGACATCCCCGCCGCGGCTCCGCAGGCGAGCAGAACCTTTCTCTCAGCCGCCGTCGTGTGCAGCACTTGTCCGATGAGGGACCCGAAAGCGCCGCCCGTCTGGATGATCGGGCCCTCGGCGCCAAAGGGGCCGCCGGTTCCGATGGCGATGGCGGCGGAAATCGGCTTCAGGATCGCCACCCGGGGCTGAATCCGGCTGCGGTTAACCAGAACCGCTTCCATGGCTTCCGGAATTCCATGGCCCTTGATCTTCGGGCTGCCATACTTGGCCATGACGCCCACAATCAGACCGCCAATGACCGGAATGGGGATGACCCACAAACCCAGATGATTGTGCCGGGCGCTGACAAAACCGGCGCTGAGGTGGCCATAAAAAGCAAGGTTGGTAAAGAAGCCGATCAGCCGATACAGCAGAAAAGCAATACACCCCGCGATCAAGCCAACCGCCGCGGACAAAAATGACACCATCACAATGCGGAAGCCGGCAGGCTCCAGCTGAGGCTGCGCCGTGTTGACGCCGGTCACTCCCAGCCGCGTCTTTTCTTCCTTCACCGGTTTTGAAATGATTGCCTGAGGGTTCTGGTCGGGCATTCTCGGACTTATTTCCTCCTGTGCTTTCCTGCGCCTTTCATGCCGTGCAGCAGTTGTTCCAGCATGTCGAGCAATTGAGGGCCTTGACTGAGAAGTTCGGCGCGATGATCCAGCGAGAGCTGGCGCAAAGTCTTTTCCCCGCGAGCCGTTAGTTCCAGCAGGACTTCGCGGCGGTCCTGGGTGCCGCGGTGGCGGCGGACCAGCCCGCCGGTTTCCAGCCGGTTCACCAGTTCGACCGCGCTGTGGTGCTGGATTTGCAGCCGCTCCGCCAGTTCGCCGATGCGGGGGCGGACCTCAGGCGGCAAGCCCTTCAGAGCCAGCAGCAGCTGATGCTGGCGCGGCTCCAGGCCGGCGTTGCGCGCGGCGCGTTCGCTGAAGCGCAAAAACCGGCGAATCTGATGCCGGAATTCGGCTAACGATTGAAAATCGCGTTGGGTAAGGTTTCCGTTTCTGTCCATACCGGAATGTATTCGTTGCATACCCTTTTCTGTATCGTACCACGACATATAGTCCAAAGTCTGTGGATCGTTGCGAACCTGGTTACGTCCGGTTAGAATCCGTGGTTCGCCGTTTCGCGGCGGGAGGAGCCCGAGTGATTGCACGGTACACGCGGCGGGAGATGGGCCGCATATGGGCGGAGGAAAACCGCTTTCGCGCCTGGCTGGGAGTGGAAACCGCGGCCACAGAAACCCTGGCCGAAGCCGGCATCGTCCCCAGGGAAGCCGCCCAGGCCATCCGCGAGCGCGCCAATTTCAAACTGGAGCGCATCCACGAAATCGAGGCCGAAGTGCGCCACGACGTGATTGCCTTCACCACCGCTGTAGCCGAATTCGTCGGCCCGGAATCGCGCTGGTTTCACTACGGGCTGACCTCCAACGATGTCGTCGATACCGCGCAATCTCTCCTGCTGAAGCAGGCCTCCGACATCATTCGCGCGGATTTGCAGCGGCTGTCCGACGTCCTCAAGCGCCGCGCCTGGGAGTTTAAAGATACTCCCATGATCGGGCGCACCCACGGCATCCATGCCGAGCCGATCACCTTCGGCTTCAAGCTCGCCAACTGGTATTCCGAAGTGCAGCGCGACATCAGGCGCTTCGAAGATGCCGCCGAAGACATGCGGGTGGGTAAGTTTTCCGGCGCGGTTGGCACCTTCGCGCATCTCAGCCCGGATTTGGAAGAAAAGATGTGCGCCCGCCTGGGCTTAAAGGCGGCCGCCATATCTTCCCAGGTGATCCAGCGCGACCGCCATGCGCAGTACCTGGCAACCCTGGCGGTGATTGCCTGCACTCTCGACAAGATCGCCACCGAAATCCGTCACCTGCAACGCACCGAGGTGCGCGAGGCGGAAGAATTCTTCAGCGAGAAGCAAAAGGGATCGTCCGCCATGCCGCACAAGCGCAATCCCGTGACTTGCGAGCAGATCTGCGGCTTGGCTCGCGTGGTCCGTTCCAATGCGCAAGCCGGATTTGAGGACGTGGCCCTGTGGCACGAACGCGACATCTCGCATTCTTCGGTTGAGCGGGTCATCCTGCCGGACTCGACCACGCTGGTGGATTACATGCTCGACAAAACCGCCAACCTGATGGAAACCATGTTCGTTTACCCCGAGCGCATGAAAGCGAACCTCGACAGCACGGGCGGGTTGGTCTTCAGCGGGCAGTTGCTGCTGGAACTGGTGGAGCAGGGTGTCTCGCGGGAAGATGCCTATCGCCTCGTGCAATCCCATGCCATGCGTGCCTGGAGCGAAGGACTGAATTTTCGAGAGCTGGTGATGAATGATCCGAACATTGCCGGCCGGGTGTCGAGGCAAGCTCTCGACCGCGCTTTTGACCTGAACCGCCAGCTTCGCCATATCGACGCCATCTTCCGCCGCGTTTTCGGCGAGTCCCGGGCAAGCTGAAACCAACGCGGCACAATCCTGCTGCATCGCATTGCTGACGATTGGAACGCAGCATTCGTCTCTCTGGGGGTCCCTGTGGGATTCTGGTTTCGCGCCGTTGCGCTCCTATTAACTACTCTTTTTCTGGGAACCGCCTCGATTTCTCAAAATCGATCTCTGCAAGCCGGGGCAACCGCACAGGCCTGGGCGGTTTTGCACGAGGGGTTGACCAGCGACAAGTTTGAACGGCGCGTACTGTGCGTCCGTTCGCTCTCCCTTATGCAACATGATCCAAAAGCGGTGGAATTTTCCGAGCAGGCTCTCGATGACCGCGATCGCCATGTCCGCGCCGCAGCCGCAACCACTCTGGGCCAGCTGGAGTCCTACAGTTCCATTCCTAAACTGCGGGGTGCGCTCAACGACAAGGAAGTTCCCGTGGTGCTGGCGGCCGCCCATTCGCTGTACCTGCTCAAAGACCCAAGCGCTTACGACGTCTACTACGCCATCCTGATGGGGGACCGAAAGAGCAGCGAGGGATTAGTGCAATCGCAATTGGATCGCTTGCGCGATCCCAAGCAGCTCATGCAGCTCGGTTTCGAAGAGGGCATCGGATTCGTTCCTTTCGGCGGCATGGGCTATGAGGCGTACCGGCAGATTCATGGCCAGGACGCTTCCCCAGTGCGGGCGGTGGCAGCGCGGTCGTTGGCCCGCGACCCCGATCAGATCTCGGAGGATGCACTCATTCAAATCGCCCTGACGGATAAGAGCGAGCCGGTGCGGCTGGCTGCGCTGGATGCTCTCGCCGAGCGGGATGACCGGCGCTGCATCGAGCGGCTGGTAAAGAATCTTTCGGAACCCAAGCTGGCTGTGCGCTATCGCACCGCCGCGCTCATTTTGCACCTGAACAAAACGGGGAAGCGGCCGCCCAAAAAAGAAAAGTGAGATGCAAACGATTCAGGGTTTTGACTGTCGAGAAGCGCAACCACAAAGGGCACAGAACGCCACAGAGGACTACATCCCACGTCTTCTCAGCGGGTCTTTGCGAATTCGCTGTGCTTGCGGCTGAAGAAGAAGTAGATGAAAAGGCCGATCAGCAGCCATCCGAAGAAACGCAGCCATGTGATTACGGTGAGGCCGGTCATCAGACCGCCGCATAAGACAATCGAGATCAGCGGGAACCATGGAACCAAAGGCACGCGGAAGCCGCGAGGCCGTTCGGGCTGCCGGCGACGAAGGATGATCACTCCCATCGAGACCAGCACAAAAGCGAACAGGGTGCCGATATTCGCCAGGTCGGCGGCGGTGCCAATGTCCACGAATCCCGCCGGAATCCCCACCGCAAAACAGGCAATCCAGGTGGACCAGTGGGGCGTCTTGTATTTGGGATGCACAGCCGAAAACAATTTCGGCAACAACCCGTCACGCGACATGGCATACCAGATGCGCGCCTGGCCGTATTGAAAGACGAGGATGGAGGAAATCATCCCCATCAGCGCGCCCAGCACAATGATCGCCTGGAACACCGGTTTCGCGCCCAGAGTTTTCAAGGCGTAGGCGACAGGCGCCTCGGCCGCGGCTCCCGAAGCAAAGGTCGTGTACTTCATCATGCCGAGCAGTACGATGGCGACTCCCACGTAGAGCAGGGTGCAAACGACTAAGGACGCGATAATCCCGAACGGCAGGTCGCGCTGCGGCCGTTTGCATTCCTCGGCGGCGGTGGAGACGGAATCGAAACCGATGTAGGTGAAAAAGACAATCGCTCCGCCGGTCACGACGCCGGCGAACCCTGACGGCGCAAACGGCACCCAATTGGCTTTGCTCACCAGCATGCCGCCAACGACCAGAAAGGTGAGGATCGCTCCGATCTTGATGGCGACCATCACATTGTTGGCTTCAGCCGATTCCCGCACGCCGCGCACCAGCAACAGAGTCAATACAAAGACGATGAGGAAGCCGGGCACATTGAAGTAGGCGCCCGTCCACCCCGCTCCGGTGAGCACAGGGGTGGACCACTTGGGCGAGAGGTGAACGCCAAACGCGGCGAGCTGGGCAGTGGAGTAGCCGCTGAACCCAATGGCCACGGCGACGTTGCTGACCACATACTCGAGAATCAGGTCCCAGCCGATGATCCAGGCAAAGATTTCGCCCAGCGTGGCATAGGAGTAGGTGTAGGCGCTGCCGGCAATGGGGATCATCGACGCCAGTTCCGCATAGCAAAGCCCGGCGAAACTGCACGCAATCGCCACCAGGATGAACGAGATGGCGATGGACGGCCCGGCCGCCGGACGGCCATGCATCAGCGCACCCGCGGTGGTGCCGGTGCGCAGGAAGTTGATGACCAGGTCCATTACCTGGGCGTGCAGGATGGAGGGGGCTTCAAAGTGTTCGCCCGCGGCCGCAGTACCGGTCAGGACGAAAATACCAGAGCCGATGATCGCGCCAATACCCAGCGCGGTAAGCGACCACGGACCGAGCGTCTTCCGGAGCCGATGTTCGGGCTGCTCTGCTTCGGCAATCAGCTTATCGATGGACTTGCAGCGAAGAAGTTGGCTGCCGCCGGCCTGCGTGGCAGGCTCGGCGGCCTGGTCCGTGGTAGGTGTAGGTCCCAAAGGGTCCTCGAGTGGATGTTTAGTATGGAGCGGGCAGCCCTCGCCCGCCAAAGCCCGTCGGCAGCTCGGACCTTAGGCGGGCGACGCCGCCCGCTCCACACGTTCTTATCGCTTCGCTTGTCCGCGCACCATCTTCTTCACTTTGCGCTTCTTCGAGCCGCGAGCATACTCGCGCGGCTTCGCCGGATGTTCCAGTTTGCGCTTCTTGCGCGCAGCGCGCTTCGCCTTCTTGCGGTCTTCTTTACTCAGTGTGCTTGTATTTGCCATGATTGCTTTCTAAGTGCCTGGCGTTAGTCGCAGGCAATCCATTAATTTAACACGGCCATGTGGCGCGGGCACTCTTGCCCGCGAACGGGTAGTGCCTCAGTTTGACTCAAACTGAGCCACTCCCCGCGAACGCCGCTGGCCAGATCCACAGGACTAAGGGCAAGCATGTTCACTGGTCACAGACTGGGGGGCGATTCTGGTGCAATTGCACCACTGCTCGCGAACAGGAGCCTCCGCGCCATACACGGTTCATGCTTCGTACATACCAATATCGGCGAAGACTGCCGCATTTCCAGAAATTTGATCGCCCGCTTTTCGTTACATTCTGCAACTGTCGCGCGACCCATTTTGTGAGCAAGCACGAGATCTAGTTCTGAAACACTGCACCTACGAGCACGGTAAGAGAATTGATCTGTACGCGACAGTGGTTATGCCCGACCATGTGCACATGCTATTTACGCCGTCAAGGGATGGAGAAGGTTGGCCTTATCCGATACAGAAAATCCTAAAGATGATCAAAGGAATTTCAGCGCACGAGATGAATAGGCTCATCGGGAGGGAAGGGCCGGTCTGGCAAGATGAATCTTTTGATCATGTGTTGCGGTTGGAGGAGAGTTTAGAAGAGAAGATTGAGCATATCCGCATGAATCCCGTACGTGCGGGACTGATACAGAAACCTGAAGAGTATAGATGGCTATGAATGAAGCAGTAAAACACCGTGTGGCATGGGCACCCTTGCCTCGCTGGGCGCGCACAAGCGCGCACAAGAGTGTGCGCGCCACATGGTCATGCGCGGGCGAAATCGATGTAGCCGCGCTGCACATCGGTGCGCGTTAGCCGGATGCGGAAGTGATCGCCTACGTTCACCCCCTGCGCGCCTTGCGCCAGCAAGCCCTCGACATGCGGGTTCATCACGCGAACAAACGTGCCATGCGGCGTCACTCCGGTGACGAATCCATCAAAAACTTCGCCGATGCGGCTGCTCATCATCACCGCGGCCACGCGCTTGGTCATCTCGCGCTCGACTTTGCGCGCGGCATCTTCTTTGTCGGTGCAGTTCCGGGCGATGCCCGCCAGTTCGTCATCCGAGTAGGGCGGAGGGCTACCGCCGATTAGCGCCTTCAGCAGCCGTTGCGTGACCACATCGGCAAAGCGCCGGTTGGGGGCGGTCGAGTGGGTGTAGTCCTGCACCGCCAGCCCAAAGTGCCCCTGCACGGGATCGCCGGGACGCTCCAGCACATATTCGCCGGGCCCGATCAGCTTAATGACAGCCAGCGACAGGTCGGCAAAATGATCGGGGTCCGCCTGCTTCTGCTGCAGGAGAAAGTCATTCAGAGCTTTCGAATCGGGCTGCGCCGGCAAGCGGCCGCCCTTCTGGGCCGCGAGCTGCACGATGCGATCCCACTTCTCCGGCGTCCGCACAATGCGGCGAATCGAGGAAACCTTCTCCAGAAGACGCGCCACCACACCATTGGCGGCGACCATGAAGTCTTCAATCAAATCCGTCGCCGGGTTCTTCTCCTGCTTGGCAATGTCAATTACCTGCTGGTTCAGCAACACAGGGTGGACTTCGTTGGTTTCGATGTTCAGCGCGCCATGCTGGAAGCGCTGCTTCTTGAGCGCTTGCGCGACTTGGCTCTGCAGCCGCAACTGCTGCTGCAGATCCGGCGAGGCAGCCACCTTGGGCGGAGCTGGGGATGCTCCTCCAAGCCAGCTACCGACAGCGTTGTAGGTAAGCTGCGCCTTGTTGCGCACCAATGCCGGGTAGACCGTTCCCGAACTCACGGTGCCGTCCGCCGCGGCGACAAACTCGATTACCATGGCGCGCCGGTCCTGGTCTTCGAGCAACGACGAAGCTCCGGTCGAGAGTTCCTCCGGCAGCATGGGAAAGTTGCGCACTCCGGTGTAAACCGTGGTGGTTTCCCTGGCGGCGTGATCGTCAATGGGACACGACCTGGGCACGAACGCGTCGACGTCCGCGATCCCCACCATCACTTTTACATTGCCATTGGCACCCGGCTCGACCACTTCGATCTGATCCAGATCGCGCGAGGTGTCGTTATCAATCGACGACCACAGGAGCCCGCGCAGGTCACGAACCCCGTTGGTCGAGCCCGCGGCGCTCGCCGACTGCGACTGGATATTAGCCACTTGCTGTCGAACCGCGGCAGGAAACTCCGGCTCAAAACCGTGCTCGATCATGATCTGCCGAGCCATCTCCTGCAGATCAGCGTGGGTCACTTGTGGGTCGGGCATGAAGTCTCCGGCGGGAAGTGAAATAAAACTTGCTTAGAATTTCACAGCAATGATTGTGATCAGCGATCCTCATTCGTGATTACATGATTGCGGTCGGCGGCGGCGGCTCGTTAGGATCGCCCGCGCTGGTCAGGGGTAAAAAGATCAGCAAGGCCGCCAGCCCTGCCAGCACCCCGGCAGCGACGAGGTAAGTCGGGTTCTGGAAAATTTGCGGAGGTTGTTTGGGGGGCGCCCACACCGATGCCTTTAGGCCTGCGTACAAGAGCCCCATCAGCGACTCGCCGGCAATCAAGCCGGAGGCAGTCAGTACTCCTGCATTGTCCACCCGGGCCCTCTGGCCGACGTTAAAGCCGCGCTGCTTCGACATCGTGTCGCCGAGCAAACGAAAGATGCCGCCCACGAAAATCGCAAAGGTGGTTTCGAAAGGTAAATACATTCCAAGGGCCGCGAGCATGGGGTTGCGCACGCCCATCATGATCATGGCGATCCCGAGGAACACGCCCACCCAGACTAAAGGCCACGCCACGTCGTGGCCGACGATGCCCTGGGCCAGGGTTGCCATAAGTCCTGCCTGCGGCGCGGGAAGGGCTTTGCTGCCGAAGCCAAATCCTTTCTGTAGCCACGCCAGCGGGAAGTACATCACCAGGCTGGCGACGACCACCGCGATCAACTCAGCCGTCTGAATGCGGCTCGGTGTTCCGCCGAGAATGTATCCAACCTTGAAGTCCTGGAGCAGTTCGCCAGCGACTGAAGAGGAAACGCACACAACCGCCGCCACCCCCAACACGACCGCCACGCCGTGCTGCCCGGAAGCGCCGAGAGCGACCATCAACAGGCCCGCAATTAAAAGCGTCGAAAGCGTAAGTCCGGAAACAGGATTGTTGGAGGATCCAATCACGCCGCAGAGGCTGCCGGAAACAGTGGCGAAGAAAAATCCAACCAGGAGCATGACGACTGCGGCAAGAAGCGCGGGAAGGAAGAGCCCGGAAACATGAATATAGAGCAGGCACATGAGCACGAACGTGATCGCGATCAACACGAACACTGTCTTGAAGCTCATGTACCGCTCGGTACGGGCGAGTTGGGGCTCGGGGCCGGATTTGCGCCGCAGATCTGCGAACGCCTTCCCCATGCCTGCGACCAGGCTATCCTTCATGCGATACAGCGTGTAGGCCGAACCGACCAACATGCCGCCCACCGCGATCGGGCGCACGATGTATCTCCATACGGAGTCCGCCATGCCGATCCAGTCCGTGGGCGCATTCGCCGGCAAGTATTGTTTCAGGGAAGGTCCCAGGAAATAGATGAGCATGGGAACCAGCAATCCCCACGCAACCACACTTCCCGCGAATTGCAGCGCCGCAAGACGAAATCCGATGATGTAACCCACGCCCAGGAGCGCCGGACTAACCTCGGGCGCTGAAACGGTGCTGATCCCGCCGGTGGCGACTACATTGGTGCTTCCGAGGGTACCGAGGCGCACTTGTGTTCGACCGAGTTCGCCAATGCGGTACGGAAAAGTCTTGTCAATCGAATACAGTCCCAGCGCGCCGAGAATGTAAACGAGTCCCCCGACGCCGATGTTCCAGAACAGGTATTTGGCCGCTTGCGCGCCACGACGTCCGGCTTTGTGGATTTCGGATGCGGCCACCGACTCCGGAAACGGCAACTCAGGATCCTCGACCATTCCCTTCCGGACCAGCGAAATGAACAACACGCCGAGGACGCTGCCGACGATGATGAGCGCGGTGGTTTTCCAGTACGCCTCGTGAAAGCCAAACGAAGTCCAAACGCCGGCCATGAGGAATGCCGGGATGGTGAAGATCGCGCCCGCCGCGATGCCTTCGCCGATGGTGCCCGAGGTTCGGGCAATGTTTTCTTCGAGCACGCTTCCCTTCCACCCCCGCAGGATGGCCATCCCCACGACGGCAGCGGGATAAGTAGCGGCGATGGTGATGCCGGCGCGCAAACCGAGATAGGCGTTGGCAGCGCCGAGAATCACCGTCATAACCAGCCCAAGAAGCACCGCGCGCAGCGTGAACTCCTTCATCTCCATGTTTTCAGGAACAAAGGGCCGGTGCTTGGTTGTGGTGCTCTCTACTGTGTTCACGGTATTGGAATCGCTCATCAAAAACCCTATAACTATCGATAGAAGCTGAATTTAGCCGCGCTGCAACTTAGCACGTGCAGAGGGCGGTTTACAAGTCGGAGCCGTCGACCCAGGGTGTAGTTGTAAGCCTCTGTATAATGGAATCAGCCACTTTGGTTTGAGACGCCTTAGATCGAGCGAGGATGCAAGTCATGTTTTCAAGCCAATACCGCTGCCGGGATTGCGGCGGCTCTGAAGGTTACCGTTCGCATCGCCGAAGTTTTGTGGAAAAGTATTTCCTGCCGTTGTTTCTCCTCCAACCCGTCCGTTGCGCCAACTGCTTCCGGAGAAGCAACGCTTCCATGTTCGCGTCAGTTCGTGAGCGCGAGCCCAAGCCGGCGATGAAAACCCGCGCAGCCTAAGCCACGCACTCGAGTCATAGGCCGCTACCTTTCTTAACGTCCATGCGCCTTGACTGCAATTGCTTGCGCCTTGTCTCCCAGCTATACTGGACGTAATTCGTCCGGCTGGAGCCCAAACCGGCGCCGGGCGAGGGAGGAAGGTCTTCAGCAGTACCGGAGACATAACTCGCTCGAAGGATTCTGCGAGCCAGAACGCAGCTTCCATGCGCTCAGGGCTTCGGGTTCGGAGAACGCTGCTGCATACGGCAGTTTCGACCGCAACTGTTGCCCTCCAAGGCGCCTTCGCGGCGCTATTCCCTTCTGATTGCCGCGTGTGCGGCGTCCCGCTCGCAAGCATCTCGCGCTTACCGGTGTGTTCGCGCTGCGTGCGCGCCATGGCTCCTGTTTCCGGCCAGACGTGCGCGGTTTGCGGCGAATGGCTTGCCCGCGAAGTCTCTGTGGAGCCGAAAGTCTGCGGCGAATGCGAAGCTGACCGGCCGTTGTTCACGCAAGCTACGGCGTACGGCGCGTACGACGCCGAATTGCGCGAACTGATCCACCTGCTTAAGTACGAACGCGTTCTGCCGGCGGCGGCCGTCCTGGGGCGCATGCTGGCGGAAGCCATACGCAAGCTGACCCTGCCGGCTGGCTCGCTCCTGGTTGTCCCCGTGCCCTTGCATCGTTCTAAACGGCGGCAGCGGGGATTCAATCAATGCGAGTTGATTGCCCGGGCAGCCCTGAAACAGCTGCCTGAGTTGCATGCAAGATTGTCAGCGGGCTTGCTGGTGCGCCGCCGCGCTACGGTTTCACAAGTCGGTTTGACCCGGTCCCAGCGGGCGGAGAACATTCACGGGGCCTTCGAGGTTGCGCATCTAAACCAAGTAGCGGGAAGCTCGATCCTGCTGGTCGACGACGTTCTGACGACGGCAACCACGGCTGCCGAATGTGCGCGGGTGTTGCGCAAAGCCGGCGCCAAGGACGTATGGGTGGCAACGGTCGCGCGCACGTTCAAGAGCCACGCGGCGGATTTTGAAACTGGACTGGACGAAGAACTCGCAGTTCAGGCGCAGTGAACATGTCTGGACACAGGCACAATTCGGCAGACGACAATCGGCACTCGGTGACCGCCGTCTTCGGCTTCCACCAGGACAGCGATCCGCAGGCGTTGCACGCTCCGGTGCTGGTGCTGAACGCGTCGTACGAGCCCATCAACATCTGCGCGGCCCGCCGTGCGATCGTGCTGGTGCTGAAGGGCGTCGCCATGACCGAGGAAGAGAATGGCCATTTCCTGCACGCCGCCCGCCTGGCGCTGCGGGTGCCATCGGTGATTCGGCTGCTGGAGTACCGGCGGATTCCGCATCAGACGCGGGCCTTGTCGCGGAAAAACATTCTGCTGCGCGACCGCAACACCTGCCAATACTGCAACGAGCCGCTTTCCGCCGGCGAGTTGACGCTGGATCACGTGGTGCCGCGCTCTCGCGGAGGCCTGTCTACCTGGGAGAATCTGGTCGCCTGCTGCCATCCCTGCAACCGGCGGAAGGGTAATCAACTGCCGGTCGAGGCCGGCATGAAGCTGATGCGCGAGCCGCACGCTTTCAACCTTCACACCAGCCGCCACATCATGCGGCTGATGGGCCGCTCCGACGATAAGTGGCGGAAGTATTTGTTTTATTGATTCGCCAGCTTTCCCGCCATCAGCTCAGCCAAAGCAGCTCATCACTGCATCTTCTGCGGATTAGGTTTCTGCTGGTCGTCCGACGCCTGTTCGCCGCCGAAGGTAACCTTGGTCTTCGAACCGAAGCGCTGATAGTCGGTGTACTTGATGATTTCGCGAATGTGGATGTCGGAATACGTGTCCTTGCGGAAGTGCAGGGTGTCGTCGGCCAGGGTGTAAGCGGGGAACCAGTAGCGGCCATCCACCTGCTCGCGCCAGGTAGTGAATTTCGGGAAGAGATTTTCGTTGCCTTTTTTATGGGTTTCCGGAACCGCCTGGCCGAAGGTTTTCACGATCTGGAGATCGCGGTCATCCACCCAGATGCGGCCCTGGAAGTAGCGTCGCTTGGGCTCGATTTTCTTGGGCGCGATGTCGAAAACGTAGCAGTGAAGCTCATCTTCCTGCTGCTGTCCGACATAAATAATGTTGTAGTCGGGGATTTCCTCGCTGGTGAGCACAAAGGGCATGGTGTGGCGCATGTCCTGCAGGTCTTCCGGGGTGAGCAGCAAGTCCTTGAGTGTGCTCTCGGGCGCGAATACCACGTTCTCCAGATGATGGCCCTGATTATCGTAAGTCACGTCGAATACTTCGCGATATTCGCCGGTGACGGTGTCGCCGTCGAGAGTGTCTAAGCGGACATCCTGGCGGAAGGTGTAATTGTCGCGAGCTTCCTTGAACTCTTTTTCTTTGGCCGCGAATTTCTCGATGATCTGCTGGGGGGTGATTCCCTTGGGCTGATCGGAGGTCAGCGGCCCCTCTTGCGCGCGGGCATTACAAACGAAAATTGATGCAGCCACGGCCAAGGGCAGGGCAAAGCGGGTTAATTTCATATGGGTCGCACAAAGCGGCGCAGGTTCGGTCTCTACAGAGTTGGATGCGGCGAATTTAGCCGAGTTGCACCACGGGGGAGCAGTCAGATCGGCGTGCCTGGCAAGAACACGAGCCACGGGGCCCGCAAACCTACTTTGGTTTCTGCTCACCTTCTGGCGGCTGCTGGTCGCTACCGTAGGTAATGGTCGACTTGGAGCCAAACCGTTTGTAGTCGGTGTACTTGATGATCTGCCGGATGCGCACGTCCGGACCCAGCCGGAAATGCAGCGTGTCATCGGTGAAGGTGTAAGCGGGGAACCAATACTTGCCGTCGACCTGCTCGCGCCAGGTGGTGAACTTGGGGAACACGTTTTCGTTATGCTTGGTGCGGATGTCCGGAACCCGCTTGCCGTAAACCTTCACAATCTGGAAGTCCTGATCATCAACCCACGCCCGCCCCTGGAAAAAACGCTGTTTGCTCTTGGGATCAATGTGCTTGGGCGCAATATCGAAGACGTAACAGTGCAACTCGTCCTCTTGCTGCTGGCCCACATAGAGTACGTTGTAGTCGCCCAGTTCGTCGGTGGTGAGGATAAACGGGTAGCCGTGGCGGATGTCCTGCAAATCCTCCGGGCTCATGCTGACCGCGGTTAATGTGCTCTGGGGCGCAAGCACTACGTTTTCCAGGTGCCTGCCCTGAGGATCGAAGGTCACGTCGAAGACTTCGCGATATTCCCCGGTGACGGTCTTGCCGTCATCCTCGAGCGTCTGCATGCGGACGTCTTCGCGATAGGTGTACTGGTCGCGCGCTTCTTTGAATTCCTTTTCCTTGGCGGCAAATTTCTGAATGATTTCCTGCGGCGTGGTCCCCTTCGGGGGGTCCGTGACCAACGGGCCCTCCTGGGCGAAAGCCAGGGAACAAACCACCATGTGAGCAGCAATGATCAGTGCCGAGCGGCGAATGAGTCTCATAATGCTCAAATCCAGCGTACTTGAATTTGTCGCTCGCGAAAAGGGGTGGCAATCACCGGAAATTTTCTCTTCGGACCCAGCTTCTCCTTGAGGATATGCTAAGCATCTGCCATGCACCGGCTGTTCGACTTGATTCGCCAGGGGCGGCGGGGAGAAGCTAACGGTGGAAGGCTGGCAGCTGAGTTATGCCCTACTCCTTTCTGGTTGAAACCTACGCTACCGAGCGCATCAAGGTGCTCAGCGTCTGGAGCGAGTTCCGTGACGAAGACCTGCCGGTGCGGCCGCATGCGACGGACACTCGGGGACGCAGCGTCCACGAGCACATGGTGCATCAGTGCGTGAGCGAGGACCTGTGGTTCCGGAACATGCTCGGCATTGACGTGCAGGCGCCGCCGCTGCCCACGCGCGAAACGCGGCTGGAGTTCATGCGACGCTATGCCGAAGACAGCGGTAAGCGTCTCGCTGCACTGGCGCAGAAAGACGAGGCCTGGTGGGAAGAAGAAAGTAGCTTCTTCGAGGTGCGGCGCTCGCGGGCCTGGATCGTGACCCGACGGTTGTGCCATACCTCGCATCATCGAGGCCAGCAGATGGCGTTGCTCCGCATGCTGGGGCGGTCGCTGCACAGCAACTACGGTCCGACCGCCGACACGGGCGGATTAATGCAGAATCATGCGCCGACGGTTTATGCCTATCCGGATCTCGATACTCTACTCGAGGACGAAGCGGCGGGAGCGGCGAAGGCCGCCCTGCCCGGCGCGGGGAAAAACCCGGTGACGGAACGCCCGTGAGAGGTCGCGTCCGTCGCCCGCTCAAGAAAATCAGACGGCGCAGGCTGTTGAGCTAGGTCACTCCCGACATCAGCTTTTTCGTCGGCTTGATCAGGAGGGCCAGCAGAACCGCCGCAGCAAACGGAACGGCCGCGCTTACGCCAAACAGTTTGGGCAGAGGGACCGAGGCAAACAGGGATCCCGCTTTGCCTGCCAGCCATTCGCCAATGCTGGTAGAAAGGAACCAGATCCCCATGGCAAATCCGGCAGCGCGGGCGGGCGCCAGCTTGGTAAACGCGCTCAATCCTACCGGGCTCAGGCACATTTCCCCCATTACTCCCAGGAAGTAGCAGGTGTTGAGCCAATTGGGCGAAACCCCGGTGCGGTGCGCCGGAGGCACCAGGACCAGAAAGCTCAGCCCTATGAACACGAGCGCAATCGAGAACTTGGCCGGACTCGACGGTTCGCGGTCGCCGAGTTTGATCCACAGCCAGGCAAAGAGGGGGGCCAGAATCAGCACAAACAGCGGCTGCACCCATTGAAACCAGCCAGCCGGAAATTCGTAGCCGAAAATATGGCGGTTGGTGTTGATGTCGGCGAAAAGATTGAGCGAAGAACCGGCCTGCTCGTACGCTCCCCAAAAAATCGCCGAGCCAATGGCCAGCACTAACATTGCCCCGGCCCGTTTCCGTTCAACCGCCGACGAGCCCTTGCCGAAAATCATCCACCCAAACACGGCGACGAAAATCACCCCCAGTGCGACTCCCAATCCGTTCGAGATCGACTCCGCCGTCAGCTGAATCCAGCCTTTCGAACTGGAAAAGATCAGCGCCGCAAGGGCTGCAATCGCCACCAGCGCAATCCAGCCGGCGATGCGCTTCTGCCGTTTTTCCTTTTCCGCATCTTCCAGGTGGCAGATGCGCAGCCCCGCTTCGCCCAGGTACTTGCCCGTCCACAAATACTGCACGATTCCGGCGATCATCCCAATGCCTGAGGTGGCAAAGGCAAGCCGCCAATTGATTTTTTCGCCGACCCAGCTCACCAGCAGAGGCGAAAATGCGCCGATGTTAATGCCCATGTAAAAGATGGAAAAGCCGGAATCGCGCCGCCTGTCGCCGGGCGTATAGAGCTGCCCCACCATAGTGCTCACGTTGGGTTTAAGCAGGCCGGTGCCCAGCATCAACAGCCCTAGTCCGGCGTAGTACATGGCAATGCCCGGCAAAGCCAGGGAGAAGTCGCCGATGGCGATCAGGATTCCGCCGAATAGAACGGCTTTGCGCTGGCCCACAATGCGGTCCGCAAACCAGCCTCCGGGCAGGCTCAACAGGTAAACGGTGGCGGTGTAAAACCCATAGATGGCGCCCGCTTTCATGTCCGACATGCCCAGAGCGCCCTCGCCGATGGGGTGCGTCATGTAGAGCATCAGTAATGCGCGGGTACCGTAGAAGCTGTAGCGCTCCCACATCTCGGTGAAGAAGAGGGTTGCCAGCCCGCGGGGATGCCCGAAGAATCGTGTATCCAGATTGTTGGGGGTTGTGGCCGCAGCCTGCGCCATACGCGAAGTCACCTGCCTCGCAGGAAGATAACAGAGATGCGCGTTCTTAGCGAATCGTAGGTAGTCCAAGGTAGTGCAACCCTGCAACTTGGGCCTGCACCTAACAGCCGGAGCTCAAGTTGCCGCCACGTATCCTTGTAGTACTGGGTGTTCTTTGGTTCGCCTTAGTTTTGACCGGCTGCGGAGGGAATAAGTCGTCGGATCCTTCGCAATCTCCTCCTCCGCCCTCGCAGAATCCCCCGCCGCCACCACCCGCGCCTGACGTTACCTCGATCAATCACATCATCGTGATGCTGCAGGAGAACCGTTCCTTCGATCACTACTTCGGCCACCTGCCCGACTACTGGCAGGCGCACAACTACCCGCAGGCCAGCAACGGCACCACGTTCGATGGCATGCCGTCCAATGCGTCCAACGTTGACCCCACGGGAGCTACCGTCAATGCCTATAATCTGCAATCGGCGTGCACGGAGAACCCCAGCCCGTCATGGAACGAAAGCCATGTTGACCGGAATCTCAACAGCCCGACAGATTCCAACAACGCCCCGATGGACGGATTTGTTCACACGGGCGCAGGCGACGGAAAAGGGGCCGGGCTCTACGACATTCTGGGACACCGCTCCATCGGCTACTTCGTGGGTGACAACCAGCTGAATTACTACTATTTCATGGCCTCGAATTTCGCCACCTCGGACCGCTGGTTCGCCCCGGTGATGTCACGAACGCACTTGAACCGGATGTACCTGTACGGGGGGACCTCAGAAGGGCATGCGTATCCCCTCAGTGACACGAATAGTCCACAGTTGACCGGTAAAACCATTTTCGAATTAATGGACAACAACAAGATCAGCTGGAAGATTTACGTGCACCCCGACGCGAGCGGCTGCACCAAGCCTTCCTGCCTGTCGGGCTACAGTTACTTGAGCCAGTGGACTTACTACAAACAGGTCCTTCAGAATAATCCCAACGCGTTTCAGCCGATCGCGCAGCTCCAGGCTGACATGCAGAATGGCACCTTGCCGCAGGTTGCGTTCGTTGAGCCGGCCGGATACGTGGGCCTGGACGAACATCCCACCGATTCGGACGTGCCTGGAGCGCCCGACGTGCAGAATGGCGCGAACTACGTGGCCGGCATTGTGAACACCTTGATGTCCAGCCCCTCCTGGAAGGACAGCGTTTTCATCCTGAGCTACGATGAAGCCGGCGGATTCTACGATCACGTGCCGCCGCAGCCGGAGCCGCCCCCCGATGCCATGCAGTTTCCCAGCGATCTCTTCCCGAAAGACATTTGTCTGGGTGACAGCACCGATCAGATTTGCGGCTTCTATTACAGCGGGTTCCGCGTGCCGTTGATCGTCATTTCTCCGTTTACCAAAAAGAACTACGTCTCGCACACGGTGATGGATTACACGGCGATTTTGAAACTGATCGAGACGAGGTTCAAGCTGCCCAACCTCACCGCTCGCGATGCCGCTCAGCCCGACATGACGGAATTCTTTGATTTTTCCAATGTGCCCTGGTCGACGCCGCCATCGAATGTCCCGGCCCAGTCGAAGAGCATGCCCTGCGTCCTGGAAACGCTGGCTGCGGTGACATTCTCTCCCAATCCGGCGCCCGCCGGCGGGCAGGCCACGGTGACCTTGAGCCTGGCGAAAGCGGCGTTTGAGAACGTCACAGTGTCACTGTCGAGCAGTTCTTCGAACGTAGTGCCATCGACGACGACCATCGCCATGGGTTCCTCGGCCGCTTCCTTGGCCATTAATGTCCCAACGGGAATTACGTCCCTGACGGTCACAGGCACGATCGGGGGCATCCCCGTGAGCGGAACAGTGCCCGTGCAGTAAGGCAGCTTGTCCATCTCGCATTCTCCGGAAAAGGGCGCCTCACCCTACCGCACTATTTGCGGCCCTTTCGACGTTATTCCTTGGCGGAAAAATATAGGCCGCCCCGATTACCCCCGGCACAGCACCAAAGGAATCTTCATCGTCCGAGCCGAGCCCAGCAAAATGTCTGCACAGGACGCCCATGCGTCCGAGGGGGTTGAACGACTATGAGACTGCAATACGTTCTTGCGGCTGTGCTGCTCGCATCCGTGGCTCAGGCCAGAGAACCCAGGCACTACCAGAGCGGCAAGCTGGTGAAGATGGATTCGGTAAAGTGCGGCACCGACGCAAAAGACGGCAAGAGCTTCGCGGGTGAGCTCATCGGCACCGACTCTTCTCACATGAAGACTCGCGAACTGCTCTGCCAGGAGTACACGCTCCAGACCGACAGCGTTCTGTATCACATCCGGCCGAAAGATGAGAAACATCCGGCGCTGCTGCCAATTGGCAACCAGGCGCAGTTCCGCCTCGACAAAGACAAGATGATCCTGCGCGTCGAAGACTACGACGACAAAGAGCGGGATTACGAAGTTGTCTCCATGTCACCGGTGGATTCGACGCAGGAGAGCGCAACCAGCAACGCCAACGCGCCCCGGCCAGGAAATCGCTTCTAAGTAGCAGGAGTGGGCCCCATCCTAAGTTCGCGCCATTTTGCGCAACTCAGGATGGGGTTTTCGTTTGCTGATGGTTCCTTCCTGTTGTTCACCTTGTCTTTGCCCCGCACTACTGGAATCTACTGAATTGTCTAGGGTCTGACCCACCCGCGGCAAAACCCAACCGCCGCAGAAAGCGTTGCATCCAATTTGTCACCTGCTGCCCTGTCGCACACCGGTTCGCCGGCGGACGCAGGTGGAAGCGATTCCTGAGGAGGAAGGGGTACCGTAATGAAACGCCTAATTGGATTAGCGATTTTGAGCGCCTTGATGGCCGCGCCTTCGTGGCTGCTGGCGCAGGAGGCGCATGGGGACTATGACCACGGCAGTGTGGGCATCTTCGCGGATTACTTCCGCTTTTCCCCGGACAATTTCAACCGCGCCACGAATTTTATCGGATTCGGCGCCCGGGCTGCGTTTAACACCAGCCACCACGTGGCGCTCGAAGGCGAGATGAACTACGACTTCTCGCGCAACTTCACCAGCACGTGCACTAACTGCACGGGCGTGACAACCACTTTCGTGACCACCCGGATGCGTCCGCTTACCGGGTTGTTCGGCCCGAAGTTCAGCACCCCGGGTCCGTTCAAGTTTTTCGTAACCGGAAAACTTGGGTTCATCAACTTTACCCGGACAGGTGCCGCAGTTACGCCAGGAACGGTGGGTAATGCGATCTCAGGCGTAGGCGGACCTGGAACGCATTTTGCACTGTATCCGGGCGCGGGCGTTGAAGGATTCTGGGGACCGTTCGGCCTGCGTCTCGAAGCCGGAGACGAAGTCTATCTGAGCAATGGCGCCCACAACAACCTGCGCGTAACCTTCGGACCGCAGCTGCGATTCTGAAACGAACCAGCGTGGTTGTAAGCGGCCCTCACGGGCCGCTTTTCTTTTGGATATTTCAGCGCAAGCTCACCTGCATCTTGCGCTTGTCACAATTCACCAACAGCACATGCTGGCGGCTGGCGGTCAGGTTGGCCTCGATCTTTTCGCTTTGATCGTAGCTGTTGTCCGGAGTCTCTACGTGGACTTGCAGGTTGTGTTTGCCAACGGAAAACTGCAGGCTAGCCGTCTGGTTCATCTCGATGGTGCGAAAGATCGGATGCCTCTCAGCATCACCGTGCAGGGGTTCGTCCAACACCAGTTTGTCATCCACCCACACCGAGGCATGGCCTTCGGCGAAGTGGTGCAGAATCTCGATCCGCATTTTGGCGGTTTCTTGGGGAACCGGAGGGCTGGGTTTTCGGTAAAAGACCGCGCGAATCGTTGAGCGGCGGGGCGCCGCTTTTTCCACGGGCGGAGCTTTTGGCGCGGGAAAGGATGGCAGCTGGATCTCCGCGGTATTTGCGTACTCTCTCTTGATCTGCCATCCCAGCATGGCCCACAAGGTGAGCACGGCGACAAGCCCTCCCTGCCAAAGCACACGTCTGCCAGCGTTTTTCCAGGGATCCTGGACGCTTCGGTTTGGCCGCGGAGGTGTTAAGAACGGAGCCGCGTCACTCAGCGATAAGTCGGTACGGACCAGGTTCTGAATGTCATTGGCGAACTCGGCTCCGCTCTGGTATCGCTGCTGCGGATCTTTGGCCAGAGCGCGCGAGAGAATGCGGTCCAACTCGGGCGGAAGTTCTGCCTGGAAACTGGTTACCGGAACTGGCTCGACGTTCGCAACTTTGTAGCACACCGTTCGTGCGCTGTTTCCCTGGAACGGCCGGAAGCCGGTGATCATGCCGTAGAGAACGACGCCCAGTGAAAACAAGTCGGACCGCGCATCCACGGGACCGCCACTCAGTTGCTCCGGCGCCATGTAAGCCGGGCTGCCAAAGATGCCGGCAGCAGAGGTGCTGGTCGCGCGATTAATGCGCGCCACCCCGAAGTCGGCGATCTTGGCATGGCCATCCTCGCCGATCAAGATATTGGCCGGCTTAATGTCGCGATGGATCACGCCTTGGGCATGGGCATAGTCCAGGGCCTCCGCCACTTCGTAGGCATACGGCAGAGCCGTTGCCAGCGGCAGTTTGCCGCCATTCTCGGCCATGACCTTGTTTAAGGGTTTGCCGGCGACGTACTCCATGACCAGGAAGGGCTCGCGGTCCTCAGCGTCTTCTCCGGCGTCAAACACGGTCACGATGCCAGGATGCGACAGCCGCCCGGCCGCGCGGGCCTCTTCGAGAAAACGCTCGCGATATTCCCGCTCGTCTTCGGGTTCCTGTTCGGTCAACGAAATCGTTTTAATCGCGACCAGACGATCGATTTTGGGATCGCGCGCGCGATACACCACTCCCATACCGCCGCGACCTATTTCGGCTTCAATGAGATAACGCCCGAGGGACTCTGGAGTGCCGTGCTTCAACACTGATAATGGTAGTTTGTATCCTGCTGGCAGTCTGTAGGGAACGCGTCAGGCGGGGATTACTCCGGTAACCAGGCTATGGTGCCGGGTGGAGGTTACTCCCCTGGCCGGTGCAGCAGCTCAATGTTGCCGTACTTCGGGGGCAACTCGAATGGGAACTCCACCACCAGGCTCTCCACAGGCATGCGCAGCATGAACTGCTCCGGCTTTCGCCAAGGGCCGATCCACTTATTCTTGATACTGAAAAAGACCCAGCCCCTGGCGGACGAGTTCGCCGCATCCAGCATGGTCCCGGGCCGCAGGGCTCGCGTGCTGATGAAGTCCATAAGTTCTGTGTAGTCCTTCAGCCGCGCCTGCAGTTCCGTTTCTTTGGCCTGTTTCTGCTCCGGGTGTTTTTTGATCTGGTGGCGCTCGACCTCGTCGGTGAGATCGTCGATGTTTTCCTGCAGGCCTTTGATCATGTCGTCGGGGTCGAGCGAGCTCTGCACCACTTGAAAATGCTTTACAAACTCCAGGGTGAAGCGCTTCTGCTGAACTTCGAACTGACCGGTGCCGCGGAAATGGAAAGTTAGTGCAACCCCGATCATCGGCTTGGCACGATGCGGGATTTTCTCAAGCTCCTGCCGATCAACCGCGAGAGTAATGTCGAAGTCGCTGCCCGCAAGGTCATAGTAAGTGTGCCCGTCGTTGGCCGCTCGCACGGAGCAGTTGGGCGCTCCCGCTGTCCAGCGCAATGCCGGCACCATGCGCTTATCTCCGCCGAAAGCGCAGGCGCTCAGCGCTACTATGGCGAGGAAATAACGAGTGAATTGCACAACCGCAGTATACGGCCAACCTCGAGATACCCGAACGCCAAACTGGTGCAGCTATAAACGCCGGTTACTTCCTCCCATCTAACCGATTAAAGAAGCCACTTCGAGGTAAGACAAATGCGCCGAAAGCCGATTGTGCACTCCCTTTGTGTCGCCTGCACAGTTGCGGCCTTAGCCATCATTCCCGCTTCTGCCCAGGAGTTTCATCATTACAATTTCAGCGCGGGCGGCGGAGTGTCCGTACCTACATCCCACGCCAGCTCCAGCTTTAACACCGGCTGGAACCTGGATTTCCGCGGCGGATTGACGGTCAGCTCCAACTTTCTCGCCGATCTTGATTTTTCATATAACCAATGGGGACTCACAAACTCCACACTGGCCAGCTTTGGACAGCCCAATGGACACGCTGACGTGTGGTCGCTCACGTAAGCCATCCGGCGAATTTCACAACCGTGTACTGCGATCCCTTCTTCGGTTTCTGCTATCCGACAGTTATCACCGCGGACCGAGTGGCGGCCTCGTTCAGCACCTACAAGGGAGGGTTCAATGCCGGCGGCGGGCTTGAATACCGCGTTGGCGATCATAACTGGAAAATTTTCAGCGAAGCACGTTACAACCAGATGTTCACGGCTCGGGGTCAGGACTTAAGCTTTGCCCCGGTGACGTTTGGTGTGCGCTGGTAAGTTCCTGTAAGTTCTCCGAGAATTTACCGAGGCGCAACTTAGGCGTGGACAACCTTGGAACTGAATTCCTCCTCTTTTGAAAGGTTCGGTCCGGGAGGCTCATGATTCGCAGCAGTTATGTTCGATATCAAACAGTTGTTGCCACGGTTCTCTTCGCGCTTCTACTTGCTTCCATTCCCGCCCATGCGTCTGCGCCGTGCCCTTTAGGCACCACGAATCCCTCGGTGACGGTCTGCACACCTACAATCAACGCCCTGGTGCAGAGTCCCGTAAGTGTGGTGGCCGGCAGCACCGATTCCAACACCGTGGTAGCAATGCAAATCTACGTGGACAACAAGCTGGTCACTTCGGTGAAGGCGTCGACGATCAACTCCTTTGTCAATCTCTCAAGTGGAAATCACCTCATCACCGTACAAGGCTGGGACAGCACGGGCGCGACGTTCAAGAGCAATGTGCCGGTGATCATGCAGCCGCCTTGCGTTTTGAATTCCACGAACAAGACCGTAACCATCTGCTCGATGGTTAACGGCTCGGTGGTCAGTCAGCCGTTTCATGTGGTGGCTGCCGCGAACGACTCCACTCCGGTTACATCCATGTCCCTGCTGATTGACGGCACGAGCAAGAGCACAGTGTCGAACTCCGCAATTCTCGACCTGTACGTGAGTTCGCTCAGCCTGGGTTCGCACACCATTGCCGTACAAGCGAAGGACAGTGCGGGCTCAAGCTTCAGTCAATCCGTCCAAATCGCCGTGACCGCCGCTTCCCAGGGTCTATCGAACATAAAACACATCATCTTCATGGTGCAGGAGAACCGTTCGTTTGACGATTACTTCGGCATGTTGGGCGCTTATCGAGCGTCGCTCAAGTTGCCCAATAACATTGACGGCGTAAATCCCAACGCAACGCTATACACGACTAATGGACAGGCGGTCCATCCCTATCATTACGCGACGGTGTGCACGGACAATGTGGGCGTCAACTGGGATAACGAGCACATCGACATCGATGGCGGCAAGATGGACAAGTTCATCGTCACCACCAGCACGGTAGCTTCGAATTACGATCCCCAAGGCACGCGCACCATGGGCTACTACACGGAGAACGAACTTCCGTATTACTACGCAGCCGCCTCTCAATTCGCCACCAGCGACCGCTTCTTCTCGCCGGTTCTCACGGACACCATTCCGAATCGCTTCTACCTGTTTACAGGCACTTCCTGGGGCAACGTCTATCCCGTGAATCCGCCGTCGGGAGGTTTCACGCAGCCGACCATCTTTGCCCACCTGGACCAGGCCGGAGTCACTTGGCGCTATTACTACCAAGGCGGCGTATCCTCGGCGCTGATCCAGCAATTCTCGATCTACAAAACCGATGCTTCGAAAGTAGTGTCGATTAACAATTTTGCGAATGATGTGAAGAATGATGCCGCGTTGCCCTCGGTGATTTTCATCGAGCGCAATGGTCCTAATGGACTCGACGAACATCCCACCACCAACATCCAAGTCGGGGCGGCGGACGTCGCCAACATCGTCAACACGTTGATCAAGAGCGCCTCCTGGCATGATTCGGTTTTTATTCTGACTTACGACGAAGCGGGCAATCTCTACGACCACGTTCCCCCCGCCCGTGAAATCCCGCCGGATAACATCGCTGCCAAGTTGAAATCCGGCGACCAACCCGGGGCCTTCAACGAGAGCGGATTCCGGGTTCCGCTGATTGTGATCTCGCCCTGGGTCAAGCCGAATTTCGTTTCTCACACCACGCGCGATTACACCTCGATCCTTCGCCTGATCGAAGATCGTTTCCACGTGGCGCCGCTCACTCTGCGCGATGCCAACGCGGACAACATGATGGAATTCTTTGATTTTTCTCCCACCCATCAGGCGGTCGTGCCGTCGCTGCCGCCGCAGCCCACCAACGCCAAATGCGATCACAGCGTGGAGGCAGCGCCCGGCTTCTGAACACCAGGTGTTAAGTCGTTTGTTCGTCGGCGTGGGAAGCTCAGGGTGCCATTTCGTGTTGCTTGCTGCTTGTGGCTACCCGCCCGCCGGGTGGGTTCGAGTCAGCCGACCACGGAAACCGGGAGCCACGACCGTTCTCAAGAACCTTTCTAGCTAACAAATCCACAAATTTACTCTGCTAAGGTTGGAGCCAATGTGTCTCAAAGTCAGATTGAGACATGCTTTGCGGAGGATCCCACGCGAATGTTCTGTTATGTTCGTTCGAATTCGGTTGTTTCTCGCATGATTGCCGGAGAGCTGCTGATCATTCCTGTCCGCGGAGGAGTCGGTGATCTGGCATCGATTTATGGCTTAAATCCGGTAGGCAGCGCTATTTGGCAAGCGATTGCGCAGCCGCGCACAACCGATGAAATCGTTGACGCTATTGACCAGGAGTTTGAAGGCGATCGCGCGAAGATTCAACAAGACGTCGAATTGTTTCTCGCCGAGATGAACTCCGCCGGCCTGGTTAAGACTGTCGGAGCCACGGCATGAGCGTCTCCTACTCGTCCTATGGTCAGCTGAGTGAGGCTCTTCACAAACATTTCGCTCCCGAACGGGTACCTTTGGAGGTCACATTAGAGGTGAGCCGGCGCTGTCCCCTGGACTGTAAGCATTGCTACAACAATCTTCCAATGGGTGATCTCGATGCTCGCAAGCGGGAATTGTCGAAAGAAGAATATTTTTCCATTCTCGACGAACTCGCTGACATGGGCGTCTTCTGGCTGTTGTTCACCGGTGGCGAGATTTTCGCGCGCAAAGATTTTCTCGAAATCTACACGTATGCAAAAGGAAAAGGGTTCCTGATAACCCTGTTCACAAATGGAATCCTCATCAATGAAAAGATCGCCGATTATCTTCGCGAATATCCGCCGTTCGCCATTGAAATCACCCTCTATGGGCGCACTAAAGCAACCTACGAGGCTCTTACCGGCCTTCCAGGTTCGTACGAGCGTTGCATCAGAGGAATCCGTCTACTGCTGGATCGCGGATTGCCACTGAAGCTGAAAACGGTGGGAACGAAAATCAATCGCCACGAGGTCTTGGCGATGAAAGAATTCGCGGAGCACGACTTGGGAGTCGAGTTCAAGTTCGACTCACTGATCAATCCGCGAATCGACTGTTCTCATGCCCCGCTCAACGTACGGCTTGCGCCGGAGGAAGTCGTGGCATTGGAGATGAGCTGGCCCAAACTTGCATCACAATTTGCTCAGGTGTTGGAACACGAGCTTGCTGGTCCAGCGCGGAGTTCTGGCACAGTCTATGTCTGCGGTGGGGGCCTGAAGAGCTTCGCTATCGATCCCTATGGGTTCATGAGCATTTGCGTGATTTCTCATGCCGACGGGTACAACGTTCGGTCGGGAAGTGTTCGCGAAGGCTGGGAGCAATTCCTCTCGCATGTGCGCAAGCGGAAGCGGACCAAGTCGACAAAATGCAATGCGTGCCGGATTCGAATCGCTTGTGCTATGTGCCCCGCGAACGGAGAACTCGAAAACGGTGATCCCGAGTCCCCGGTTAAATTTCTGTGTGAAGTGGCGCATCTTCGCGCATTGTCTCTAGGGATTAAGGTTCCCGCCCATGGCGATTGCGAATTCTGCACGGAAGGTGATGATCGCGAACGAGTGTTGAGGTCCGCCCAGCGAATTTCGTCGAGCGAGATTGACGTCGCGGCGTGGAGAGCGCCAGAACCGCTTTTGCCTATCCTGAGCGACACCGGCACCAGTTCTGGTTGTGGTGGGTGCGGCGTATTGCACTGATCGTGTTTGGACACGAGGAGGTTGAGCACTTATGGCCGAGGGAAACGAACAACAGGAAAAGCGAAAATACGAGCCGCCGAAAATTACGATCATCAGCTTGCGACCCCAGGAGGCGGTATTGGGCAATTGTAAAAGTACAAGCGGGCTGTCCGGGCCAAGCAACTCCGGAACGGGTTGTGCACTGCCGACCGCTTGTCCGGTGATCGGCTCCTGACAGCTTTTCGCCTATGGGAGCCCAAGTCATCCCGCAAGTTGAAGATGAGCGAATCGCGCAGCTACACCGCAGTTTTCTCCGCATCGCTGAAGTTTCCCTCGCATTAACCGGAGATTCTGCGGGTGCGGTGCACCTCGAGCGTGAATTAAAGCCTTTTCTGAGTCCGCCTCACCAGCCGGAGTTTGATATCGAGGTCTCGGTCGAGTGGATTGACCATCTGCAGCCTGCCCGAGGTGTGCCAGTCTTTGACTCCGGCGCGGTGTGGAGTTTGTTCCACCGCGGCCGTGAATTGGTCTTCGATTTCCGTAACTCCACGCTGAGCCTCAATCCCTACAAACGTCTGCTGGCGGATCCTACGTTTCGGTTCGCGCAGCTATATCTCAATCGCGAACTGCTGGAAAAGCTCCCCTCGGTGTCCGCGCTCGAATATCCTGCGGACGAGCTTTTATTCACCAACTACCTCGCCTTTCACGGCCTGGGTGTGGAGGTTCACGGCTGCGGGTTGATTGATGCTGACCATCGCGGGCATCTCTTCCTGGGCCATTCTGGCGCGGGCAAGAGCACAACCGCGCGGCTGTGGGAATCGTTTCACAAGCCCACAATTCTCAGCGATGACCGCATCATCCTCCGCCTGCACGAAGGCGAGCTGTGGATGTACGGCACTCCCTGGCATGGAGAAGCGGCTTTCGCCTGTCCCGGCAAAGCCAAGCTTCACGAAATTTTCATTTTGCAGCATGGAACGAAAAATTGCTTCGCTCCCACGGTGAAGGCGCGGGCTGCCGGAGAACTGTTCGCCCGCTGCTTCCCGCCCTTCCACAGCGCCCTTGGACTGGAGCACACGATCGAGTTTCTCAACCGCGTAGTCGATGCCGTGCCCTGCTTCGACTTTCAGTTTGTCCCTGACCGCTCGGCGGTGGAAACCGTTCTCCAGTTCAGGGGCGCGCGGTGACCGGTCCCATAGTCGACCGGCAACATTCGTCCACTTTCGGCATACTGGCGGAAGAACTCATCGTTGCCGGAAGCGGCTTCCGTTTCCGGGCGCGCGGCCTGAGCATGCTGCCCGCAATCCGCGACGACGAAATTGTGCATGTCGCGCCCGTGGAATTGGGGGGCATCAAGATGGGCGACATTTTGCTCTTCAGGCACAACGGGCAATTCAAGGCGCACCGGGTGATGCGAAAAGACGGGGAATTCTTTGTCACTCGCGGCGATACCGGCAAGCAGATCGACGGACGCATACACCGCGGGCAGGTTCTTGGCCGCGTGACGGCGAAGGAATGCGGCACCACTGGACGCCTGGTCCGCCTGGATACCAGGGCCGCGCGAGCCAGATTTGCGCTGAGCGAGCTACGGCGCGCGCTGGATCGGTGATCGAAGTTCCCGCCGGCGCGAACTAACCATCGCACGGCATTCCAAACACTATTTTGAGGCTGCCTGCCACCCCACCGCGTCTGTTCCGCCCTACCCTGCTGATGTAAGTCGCCGTTTTCTGGCTTAAGATGTTCCAGTCCATGAAGCCGCTAAGCCTGCCGGTCAGCACTTGTATTTTCATCTGTGTCATCGCGACTTGTGTCTTTGCCCAGTCTGCGCGCTCGAATCCGTGGACTGCGTTCTGGATTACCGCTTCACATGCCCCGCAGCGCGATCAAGTCATTCTGCATTTTCGCAAGACCATCGAACTCCCGGCTAAGCCGGCGAATTTCATCATTCATGTAAGCGCGGACAATCAGTTCATCTTTTATGTGAACGGGGAACGCGCCGGCTCAGGCCCAAGCCACTCCGACCTGCCCCACTGGCGATACGAAACCTACGACATTGCTCGCTATCTTCGCCCCGGCAAGAACATCCTGGCCGCCAGCGTGTGGAATTTCGGCACAAACGCCGCCTTGGCGCAGATGAGCGATCGCACCGCCTTCCTGGTCCAAGGCGATGCTGACGCGGAACGTGCAGCCGACACCAACGAAACCTGGCAGGTTGAAATTGAAAGAGGAATTCGCGCCATTGTCCCGCAAGTGCGCGGCTACTACGCGGCGGAACCGGGCGAACGACTGGACGCACAGTTACTGGATTCATCTTTCATGCGCCAGGACGAAGCCGGTCACTGGAGCCATGCCGTTCCGCTCTCCCGGGTTTCGCTGCGGGGAGACACGGACTCGCATAACAACTGGGAGTTGATGGCCGACCCGCTGCCTGCAATGGAAATGAAGTTAGTTCCATCCGGGCGAATTGTCAGAGCGACTGGCATCGGAACGCCTCCCAATTTTCCTGACCGGCCCTTCACCGTTCCCGCTCACACCGCCGCGACCATTCTCATCGACAACTCTCATCTGACCACAGGCTACCCGGATCTGACCGTCTCAGGCGGCGCCGCAGCGACGATTCGA
The DNA here is from genome assembly GCA_036376415.1 of Terriglobales bacterium. Lineage (GTDB taxonomy): Bacteria > Acidobacteriota > Terriglobia > Terriglobales > Acidobacteriaceae > Gp1-AA145. The sequence continues at coordinate 6,021 of DASVAJ010000081.1, read as the reverse complement.
GTCACTTACGCTGAGGCTCTCGTGGATTCCAATGGGCAAAAGGGCAATCGCAACCAGATTGCCGGCAAGCACATCGAGGGGATCTTTGACGAGTTTCTGCCCAGCGGCAAGACGAATTGCGAATTCATGCCGCTCACCTGGCGAACCTGGCGGTACCTGCAACTCGAGATCACGACGGCCGGCCAGTCGCTGCAAATCGATAAATTCCAGACCTGGTTCACGGCGTATCCCTTCTCCCAGGCCGCGCGCTTCGATGCGAATGATCCCACCCTGGCGAACATCTGGCAGGTGGGATGGCGCACTGCGCGCCTCGATGCCCACGACACCTACATGGACACGCCCTATTGGGAACGGTTGCAATACCTTGGCGACACGCGCATCCAGGCGCTGATTTCCTACACGGTCGCAGGCGATGACCGCCTGGCCCGCCAAGCCATGGAGGCGTTTAATGCCTCGCGATTCCCGGATGGCCTCACCCAAAGCCGCTACCCGTCTTCGTTGCGCCAGATCATTCCCACATTTTCGTTGCTCTGGATCGGCATGGTGCACGATTTCTGGGTCTACCGCGGAGACGCCGAGTTCGCGCGCGCTCAACTGCCCGGCATTCGGGCCGTCCTTGGTTGGTATTCTCGCGAGACGCGGCCGGACGGGCTCCTGCAAAAGCTGCCGTGGTGGCCTTTCCTCGACTGGGGCAAAGACTTTGAGTTCGGCATTCCACCTCAGGATGCGGACGGCGGTTCTACAGCGATCACGCTGCAATATCTTGAGGCTCTCCGCGACGCCGGCGAATTGGAAAGCGCGCTGGGCGACCCGCATTTTGCGGAACAGGACCACGCAGCCGGCGCGCGCGCAACGGCCGCTGTACTCAAGCTATGCTGGAATCAGCAGTACGGATTGCTGGCCGACGCGCCCTCACAAACCCATTTCAGCCAGCATGCGAACATTCTCGGTGTCTGGCTGGACGTGATCCCGCGCGAGCGGCAGAAAGACGTATTGAACCAGATTCTTTCGACCAGCGATCCGGGATTCACGGCCAACGGCCCGGTGCCGGCAATGACGGCCGCCACCTACTATTTCCGTTTTTATCTGGCGCGCGCCCTTGAGCACGCGGGCATGGGCGATGACTATCTGCAACTCCTGGGACCTTGGAAGACCATGCTCTCTCTGGGCCTCTCTACCTGGGCCGAATCGCCGGAACCCACTCGCTCCGACTCTCACGCCTGGAGCGCCCATCCCAACTACGACCTCCTGACTATTGTTGCCGGAATCCATCCCCAATCGCCGGGATTCAAAACTGTCTTGATTGAGCCGCATCTCGGCGACCTCCAGCATGTGAGTGCATCCCTCCCGACTCCCTTGGGCGCGATTACGGTCGATTACAAACAGTCGGGAACAACGGTTTTTTCCGACATTACTTTGCCGGAAGGTATGACCGGCGAGTTAGTGTGGCGGGGCCGCCACACCCCGATACGCGGGCATCAAACTGCGACAGCACAGGGCGCAGGCGTGGGGTCCGGCTCTGCTCCCGGCAAGGGACGACTACGCTCCCGAGCAAATCTGGTTGAGCAGTGAGGGTTCGATATTGCCGCCGCTGATGACGGCGACGGTTGCACTTGATTCCGGCAGGCCATCGGCGTGGAAAAGCCACGCCGCGGTTGTAACCGCTCCGCTCGGCTCGGCGACGGTTTTGGGATTCTGCGCCAGAATCCGCACCGCGCGCCGGATTTCATCCTCGGTGACGGTAACGATGTCGTCCACGTAGCGGCGCATGTGCTCGAAGGTGAGCGTGCCGACGTAGACGGCGCGCAGGCCATCCGCGATCGTCGAAACCGCCTGCTTGGCTGGAATCTCCACGATCCTTCCCGTGCGCAGGCTGGCCTGGGCATCGGCGGCCAGTTCGGGCTCAACCCCGACGATCTTGGCTTGCGGGTTCATCGACTTAATGGCCACCGAGATGCCGCTGATCAGCCCGCCTCCACCGACCGGGACGAGAACCAGATCGACGTGGGGCAGGTCTTCGACAATCTCCAGCCCGGCGGTACCCTGTCCCGCGATGATCTTCTCGTCTTCATAGGGCGGGATCATGACATAGCCGTGCTCGGCGGCGAGTGCCTCGGCCTGGATTTGCCGTTCCACGCCGGTTGTGCCCGCGTAGACGATCTCGGCTCCCAGCGCGGCGGTTGCGTCACGCTTCACCGGCGGAACGGTTTCCGGCATAACAATGACCGCGCGGGTGTTTAAAGCTCGCGCCGCGTAGGCGACGCCTTGCGCATGATTTCCGCTGGAATACGTGATGACGCCTCGGGCGCGCTCTTTTTCCGTGAGCGATGCGATTTTGTTGTAAGCTCCACGAATTTTGAACGCGCCCACGGGTTGCAGGTTTTCGGGCTTCAGATAGAGGGTTTGGCTATCGCGCTGAAAAGGGATGAGCGGGGTGCGGACGGCAATGCCGTCCAGGCGGGCGCGGGCTTCTCGAATATCCTGCAGACTGATCATGTTGTGCTGTAGCGCCGCCCCACGGACTCATTTTTTCCAGCGCAGCGACCCAGGGCTTACGCCCGGGGGCTAATCAGGGCCGCGTCTGCGAGCCTGGGTAGCGGGCCCCACCAGAGCGCATGCGGCGGGGAGCGTCCGAAAGCCAGAGCCCATCCCAGAGAGCCAACAACTATTTTTCTATGGAAGTCTGTGTTCCTGGGACTCTGTGGTGAAACGGTCCTGTTAAATCTCCAAAATCACCGGCATGATCAGCGGCCGCTTCTGCGTCTGCTTGGAGATGAAGCGCTTCAGATCGGCGCGAATTTTTTCTTTGATCACGCCATAGTCCGCCCGCTCTTCTTCGCTGGATTGCCCGAGCGTCTGGACAACAATCTGGCGGACCTCATCCATGAAACCGTTCTCTCCGCCGGAGAATCCGCGGGTCACGATCTCCGGCGAGACTTCGACTTTCCCGGTCAGCTTATTGATGGCGATAATCGGCAGCACGAAGCCGTCTTCGCTCAGGTGGCGGCGGTCTTTGATGACCAGGTCTTCGACCACGTCGGTGCGCGATCCGGAATCGATGCAGATGCGGCCCACGTTCACGCGCCCGGCTTTGCGCGCGCCCAGTTCGTCAAACTCGAGCACGTCGCCGCTTTCGATCAGAATGACGCTGCCGACCGATCCGTGCATGGACCCGGCCAGTTCCGCGTGCAGCTTCAGTTGGCGGTATTCGCCGTGAATGGGGATGAAATATTTGGGCTTCACCAGGTTGATGATCAGCTTCAGCTCTTCCTGGCTGGCGTGGCCGCTGACGTGGACCGGCGGAGATGAACCATCTTCGTAGATGACGTGCGCTTCGCGGCGGAAGAGATGGTCGATCATGCGGTAGATCGCCTTCTCGTTTCCCGGAATGATCCGCGAAGACAGCACGACGGTATCGCCTTTTTCGATCCTGGCGTGCTTGTGATTGTCCACCGCGGCGCGGGAAAGCGCCGACATCGGCTCGCCCTGCGTGCCGCTGATCATCACGCACACTTTTTCCGGCGCGAAGTTCTTGACCTCGCCAGGATGGATGAGCAGGCCATCAGGAATCTCGATGTAACCGAGGTCTTCGGCAATTTCCGACGAACTCATCATCGACCGGCCGACGAACGCGACCTTTCGTCCGTGCTCGTAGGCGAGTTCCACCGCCAGCTTGATGCGATGAATGGAAGAGGAAAAGCAGGAGATAAACAGCCTGCGTTCGGTGCGGGCAAAGACTTCGTCAAACTTGCGGCGCACGGCGCGCTCGCTGGGCGTATAACCTCGGCGCTCCACATTGGTGGAATCCTGCAGCAGGGCCAGCACACCTTCTTTTCCGTACTCCGCGAATGCGTGCAGATCGAAAAGGCGATTATCCGTGGGAGTGGGATCAACCTTGAAATCCCCCGTGTGAATCACAACCCCCAGCGGCGTGTGGATGGCCAGCGAGACGCAATCCACCAGGCTGTGCGTGACCTGGATGGGATGAATCGTGAAGGGGCCGATTTTGAAGCGGTCGCCCGGGCGAATCTCGCGCAGGTCGCTTTCGTCGAGCAATCCGTGCTCATCCAGCTTGTCTTCGACGTAGGCCAGAGTGAATTCCGTGCCCCAAACCGGAACTTTGAGTTCGGACAAAATCCAGGGCAGAGCGCCAATGTGATCTTCGTGGCCATGGGTCAGCACAATGGCGCGAACCCGATGGCGGTTTTCCATCAGGTAAGAAATATCGGGAACGACGATGTCGACGCCGAGCAGTTCGGCTTCGGGGAACATCATGCCGGCATCAACGACGATGATGTCATCGCCCCAGCGCACGGCCATACAGTTCATGCCGAACTCGCCGAGGCCGCCGAGCGGCACAATGTGCAACTTTCCTGAAGGCATGAAGAACTCTTGATCGTAGCACAGGAGGAAGCCGGGGCTGCGATTGCCGGCGGTCGTCAGTGCGCTGAATCTGCGGTGAGTTTGTGCAGTTCCTCCGGTGAGGCATTCAACAGATTACGCAGGATCGCCACTTCCGCCGCAATCCCGGTGTGCAGCGCGGGATCGACCTCCGGCGCAAACAACGACGAGTGATTGGATGGAAGCTCTATGCCAGCAGCCTTGGCCTGCTCGAATTTTTCCGGATTGGCGCCGCCCAGCTCGAAGTAAAACCCGGGCACACCCTGCCGAACGTACTCTGAAAAATCCTCGGACCAGGTGCGTGGTTCCTGGAGCCAGACATTCTGTTTCCCCAGCGCCGATTCCAGCACTCCCCGCAATCGCGCGGCCAGAGCTGGATCGTTATAGACGGCATCGGTCGCTTCGTAAAGCTCGATCCGCGGCTCGCGCGGCGAGCGCCCGGCCTGGGCCTCGGCTTTTGCGATGCGCGCGATCGCTGCAAGGATCTGCTTGCGCACAGCGGGCTTGAAAGTGCGAACCGTTAAACCCATTTCGGCTTCGTCGGGAATGATGTTGTTCTTGGTTCCGGCGTGAATATATCCAACGGTCACGACCGCCATCTCCCCCGGCTTTACCTCGCGCGAAACAATGGTTTGGAGGTCCCCGATGGTTCGGGCCGCAATCACGATGGGATCAATGGCGGTGTGCGGCGCTGAGCCGTGCCCGCCTTTGCCATAGATGGTGATGCGCAGGGAATCGGCGTTGGTGTTCTGGAGGCCGCTGAATACGCCGACTTTGCCGGCAGGTTCCAGATTCACCACATGCAGGGCAATCGCCGCATCGGGGCGCGGAAAACGGGTCAACAAGCCAGCTTTGATCATCCCGGAAGCGCCGCCGATGGTTTCTTCAGCCGGCTGGCCGATCAGCATCAGCGTGCCGTGCCAGGTGTTCTTGCTTTTGGCCATGATCTCGGCTGTCGCCGCGAGCGCTGCCATGTGCAGATCGTGTCCGCAGGCGTGCATGACTGGGACATCGTGGCCCGCGTCATCTTTCGTGCGCACCTTGCTCGCGTAGGGCAGGCCGGTATTTTCTTCGACCGGAAGCGCGTCGAGTTCGGTCCGCAACATGATGGTTGGGCCTGAGCCGTTTTTCATGAGTGCGACGAATCCAGTTCCGCCGACATGCTCGGTTACTTCGTAGCCGAGGTCGCGCAGGCGGCTGGCGAGTTTGGCCGCGGTGTGCACTTCATGCGAAGAAAGTTCCGGATTCTGGTGAATGTCAACATAAAGCGAGCGCGCTTCGGGGTAGACAGCATTGACTTCGTTGGAATTCGCCGCGGTCTGAGCGTACGAGCATGCGGCCAGTGCCAGCAGAAACCAGGAACGTTTCAAATGCGTGATCATAGGAGGTTGTGACCAGTCATTGTACGTCCAGCAGGCTGTCCTCAGCCCTCACCTAAGGCTGGACGGCCGAACGCGCGCGGCGCATTTTCATGAGAAATGCGGCCCCGGGAGGCAGCTGCTTGCCTATTCAGTTTGGCAAAGTGGCTTCACCCTCGATCTTAATGGTGCCCGCAATGCCCGCTGCTCGGGGCAAGCCTTCGCGCGTCACCGGCGGGGGGGGGGGGGGGGGGGGGGGGGG